>NZ_CP079818.1:600000-1200000 GCF_019334725.1 Neisseria perflava
TCGACGGCAAAGGTCAGGAGGGCTTGGAGCTTTCTCGTGAAGACAGCCTGCGCGGTGAAGATGGCGCGAAAGTCGTATTGCGCGACAACAAAGGCAACATCGTAGACAGCCTCGACTCTCCGCGCAACAGCGTGCCTAAAAACGGCCAAGACATGATTTTGTCTTTGGATCAGCGTATTCAAACGCTGGCTTATGACGAGTTAAACAAAGCGGTGGCTTATCACAAAGCCAAAGCAGGTACTGTTGTGGTATTGGATGCGCAAACCGGCGAAATTTTGGCTTTGGTCAACAGCCCGGCTTACGATCCGAATCAACCGGGTCAAGCCAATAGCGAACAGCGCCGCAACCGCGCTGTAACCGACATGATTGAACCAGGTTCTGCCATGAAGCCGTTTACCATTGCTAAAGCATTGGATTCAGGCAAAGTGGATGCGACCGACACATTTAATACCCTGCCTTACAAAATCGGTCCGGCTACCGTACAAGATACCCACGTTTATCCTACTTTGGATGTGCGCGGCATTATGCAAAAATCTTCCAACGTCGGTACCAGTAAACTTTCTGCCATGTTTACGCCTAAAGAAATGTACGATTTCTATCACGATTTAGGTGTAGGCGTGCGCATGCATTCAGGCTTTCCTGGTGAGACTGCAGGTTTGTTGAGAAGCTGGCGCAGATGGCAAAAAATCGAACAGGCAACCATGTCTTTCGGTTATGGCCTGCAATTAAGCCTGTTGCAATTGGCGCGAGCCTATACTGTCTTGACCCATGATGGCGAATTGTTGCCGGTCAGCTTTGAAAAACAAGCGGTTGCCCCTAAAGGCAAGCGCGTCATCAAAGCCTCTACTGCGAAAAAAGTGCGCGAGTTGATGGTTTCCGTTACTGAAGCCGGCGGTACCGGTACTGCCGGTGCTGTGGATGGTTTCGACGTAGGTGCGAAAACCGGTACAGCGCGTAAACTGGTCAATGGTCGCTATGTGGACAACAAACACGTCGGTACGTTTATCGGTTTTGCTCCGGCTAAAAATCCACGCGTGATTGTGGCCGTTACCATCGACGAACCGACTGCCAACGGCTATTACGGCGGCGTGGTTGCCGGTCCCGTATTCAAAGAAGTCATGAGCGGAAGCTTGAACATCTTGGGCGTTTCCCCGACCAAGCCTTTAAGTAATACCGCTACTGTCAAAGTACCGTCATAATCCAAACAATCAAAGAGATATTGTTTATGTTCAGCAAGTTAACCCCCTTGGCTGAAACCAACTTTCCGCCTCTGCTGTGTGAAAACGCAGCAGGGCGTTTGTTGCATTCAGACAGCCGACAAATTAAACAGGGTGACATTTTCGTTGCCTGTCAGGGTGAATATACAGACGGCCGCAGCTATATTCCTGCCGCCATTGTCAACGGTGCCACCTTTGTTTTTTGGGATGATGACGGCAAATTCACATGGAATCCCGAATGGAACGTTCCCAATCAAGGCATTAAAGATCTGAAACATCGCGCCGGTATGTTGGCGGCACAGGTTTACGGCAATGTTTCAGACGGCCTTAAAGTTTGGGGCGTAACCGGTACCAACGGCAAAACCTCTATCACACAATGGCTGGCGCAAGCTGCTGATCTGTTGGGCGAAAAAACCACTATTATCGGCACAGTCGGCAACGGCTTTTGGGGCGCATTGGAAGAGACCACGCATACCACGCCTGCCCCTGTCGATGTCCAAACTCTGCTCTACCGCTTCCGTCAGCAAGGCGCAACAGCCGCTGCGATGGAAGTTTCCAGTCACGGCCTTGACCAATCGCGCGTCAACGGCGTGCCATTCCGCAGCGCAATCTTCACTAATCTTACCCGTGACCACCTCGACTATCACGGCACCATGGAAGCCTATGGTGCCATCAAATCGCGCCTGTTCTACTGGCATGGTCTGCAACACGCCATCATCAATGTCGATGATGAATACGGCGCAGAACTCGCAGGCCGTCTGAAAAAAGACTGTCCCGATTTAGCCGTTTACGGCTATGGTTTCAGCGAACACGCTGATATCCGCATTACCGATTTCACCGCTTCATCAGACGGCATGGAAGCCGTATTCCAAACACCATGGGGCGAAGGAAAATGCCGCACTCGTCTGCTCGGACGATTCAACGCACAAAACCTCGCCGCCTGCGTTGCCTTGCTGTGTGCCAACGGTTATCCACTCAATAACATTTTGGAAGTACTAGCAAAAATCCGTCCTGCTTCAGGCCGCATGGATTGCATTATGAACAGCGGCAAACCTTTGGTTGTTGTCGATTATGCCCACACGCCCGATGCACTGGAAAAAGCACTCTCCACTTTGCAGGAAATCAAACCGCAGGGCGCGGCCTTATGGTGCGTCTTCGGCTGCGGCGGCAACCGCGATCGTGGTAAACGCCCGCTGATGGGCGCGGCAGCCGTACAGGGTGCGGATAAAGTTGTCGTAACCAGCGACAACCCGCGCTTGGAAAATCCGCAAGACATCATCAACGACATCCTGCCTGCCGTTCCTGCGCCCGAATGCGTCGAAGCCGACCGCGCCGCTGCTATCCGTTACGCAGTCGAACGCGCCGCCGCAAACGACATCATTCTGATTGCCGGTAAAGGGCATGAAAACTATCAGGATGTACAAGGCGTGAAGCACCATTTCTCCGATTTTGAAATCGCAGAAAAAGCATTGGCAGAGCGCAGTTAAGTCATAACGCAAATATTCAGACGGCCCGAAACCTTAAGGCCGTCTGAAAAAGATTTAAACATATACAATAAAAGCAAAACGACACACGCATTACGGCACGTCAGCCATTAAACCCATCACAGTTGTTTGTTTCAGAAGGCTTTTTAACAAGGCCGTCTGAACAACAAGGAGACCGATTTGATGCTGAAAATGCCGATAAAAACCTTATTAATCAGTGCAGCCGTGGTTTTATTCGCAGGCTGTACCACCAAACAACTTCCGCGTCCTACTGCCGAAATCGATCAGTTGAGAGCGCAACAGCCTCCGGCCGAGCAAAGCCTGCCCAATCCTGTTAAAGGCAAGCGTTTTGACGACACTTGGGGTGCAGCGCGCAGTCAGGGGCGCAGGCATGAAGGTGTGGATATTTTTGCTAAGAAAAATACGCCGATACGCAGTACCACGCCCGGCATCGTAACCAAAATCGGGCGCAACCAATTGGGCGGTAAAGTTATCGGTATTCAAGGGCCGGGTGCTTGGCATTACTATGCCCACCTGAATAAATTTGCCCGTATCCGTCTGTATGAGCGTGTCAAAGAAGGGCAGGTTATCGGCTATGTCGGTAAAACCGGCAATGCTAGAACCACACCGGCCCACCTGCATTACGGCGTGTATCTGCCCAGTGGAGCAGTGAATCCGTATCCGCTGATTAATCAGAACAGATAGGCCGTCTGAACAAGATTTGAGAGTATGAACGCAAAGAAATTGGTTAAGGCAACGAATATCGTCGGTATGGTGGCAGTTGTGCTGCTGGTGTACTGGGTATTTGTTCTGATTCTATCCAATGTTTTCGGGCTTAAGGTATTCCGCGAATACATTACGGAAATTTTCCTGATGAGTATTTTGGGGATTTTTGCTGTGATGGCGGGTGCCTTGATACTGAACATCATGTTGAATCTGACCCGTATTGCCGAGCGAGGACAAGAGGAAGAAAGCAAAGGTGGCCGGAAAACCTTATATTTGTTGTTGGCCGTATTTCCCGTTTTGGCCGCTTTGCTATTTGGCGGAAATTATCTGACGGTTCAGAAAAAACGTCAGATTTTGACTCAATCGCTAGAGCGCATCGTCAAGGACAATCCGTCGCAAATCAACGCATTGGCAGATTATCGTTTTGATTTTGCGTATATTAAAAAAGCAGCGTTAATCCTTGAGCTGATGTCGAAGGAAGATTCTGCCTTTAAAGCCGCTACGGTGATTGTGCCGGATACGATCGGTAATAAACAGGTTTATTTGGCTTTCTCAGCCGATTCCCAGTTAAGTGGGATTGATGAGCAGGCACCCGATACTCAGGGAACAGGCAACGATAATGATTTTGTCGTTACTCGGAATGGCAATAAAGAAACAATCAGCAAAACGCAATATCTTTATGTTCCAAATCTGAGCGAGCGTGAATACTTGCAGAGGGTATTTGCCGGACAAACAAATGAAATACGTTATGAGGCAAAAGACGGCAATTACAGCCTTTGCCACCCCTACCGCCAAAACGGTAAAACCATTGTATTGTGTTTTTCCGATTACCAGCAGTACGGGAAAATCGGCAGTTGATAAGAGAAAGTGATTTATAGTATGAAAAGTTGGTTTTTTAATACCTTTCCTGATTATAAAAAATTGCCTAAAAGCGGCAAATTTATGGCATGGTTGACTTTTGTGCAGGGCGTGGTTTGGTTGATTCTGGCATCAATTCAGAGTGTGCAAGGATTGATTAACAACATGGCATGGGCTGTGTTTTTTGGGATTTTACTTTTCATTTTGGGTGTGTTGGCGCTGTCTGCAGCATGGAATGCGTTTAAATTCCGTGCAGTAGGTTTTAATAGAATGATATATGTGTACACGCCATGCTTGTTGCAAATAGTCTTTGTAGGAGAGGCATTTTCTTTTACGTATTATATAGAAAGTGTACTGCAATTATCATTTAGCCTTACGGTACATAAGCTTACTGTCGGTGTAAATTTTGCCGCTATTCTTTTTATTGTGCTGGCAAGACGCAATTATCGTCATTTAAAAATGGTTTCCCAAAATACGGATAAAAATGTGGAGCCGTTAGAACAAGGACAAGAAACACAACCATGAAATCACTAGACCTAAATTTCATCTGCCAAACTCTCGGCCTTCCGATGCCGTCTGAAAATCAACCCGTTTCGCGTATTGTTACAGACAGCCGCGATATTCAGGACGGCGACGTATTTTTCGCGCTTGCCGGTGAACGCTTTGACGCGCATGACTTTGTTGAAGATGTGTTGGCAGCGGGGGCAACGGCAGTTGTGGTTTCGCG
The DNA here is from genome assembly GCF_019334725.1 of Neisseria perflava. Taxonomy (NCBI): domain Bacteria; kingdom Pseudomonadati; phylum Pseudomonadota; class Betaproteobacteria; order Neisseriales; family Neisseriaceae; genus Neisseria; species Neisseria perflava. Next base: position 605,013 of record NZ_CP079818.1, read on the forward strand.
CGAAGATTGTGCGGCTTTGAAAGGCGCGTTGAAGGTTGACGATACGCTTGTGGCTTTGCAAAAACTGGCGAAGGCGTGGCGTGAAAATGTGAATCCGTTTGTCTTCGGCATTACCGGCTCTTCCGGCAAAACAACGGTTAAAGAGATGTTGGCCGGCGTATTGCGTCATCGATTCGGTGATGAAGCTGTGTTGGCGACTGCCGGCAATTTCAACAACCATATCGGCTTGCCGCTGACTTTGTTGAAACTGAACGAAAAACATCGTTATGCCGTCATTGAAATGGGCATGAACCATTTTGGCGAGTTGTCTTTGTTGACACGAATCGCCGGTCCGAATGTTGCTTTGGTCAATAACGCTTTGCGCGCGCATGTCGGTTGTGGTTTTGATGGTGTCGGCGATATTGCTAAAGCTAAAAGTGAAATCTACGAAGGTTTGCTTTCAGACGGCATTGCGCTGATTCCGTGTGAAGATGCCAATATCGCTACATTTGAAGCTGCTACTGCGCAATTGAACGCTCAGACTTTCGGCGTTGCCAGTGGCGATGTCCATGCAGAAAATATTGAGTTGAAACCGTTGTCCTGCGAATTTGATTTGGTGCGTGGCAATGAACGTGTTGCCGTGGTACTGCCGGTCCCCGGCCGTCACAATGTGCATAATGCCGTAGCGGCGGCGGCTTTGGCTGTGGCGGCAGGTTTGAGCCTTGCTGAAGTTTCAGGCGGCCTGAAAAATTTCAGTAATATCAAAGGCCGTCTGAATATCAAGCAAGGCATTAAAGGCGCAACTTTAATTGATGATACTTATAATGCCAACCCTGACAGCATGAAAGCCGCCATTGATGTGCTCGCCGCTATGCCTGCGCCGCGTATTTTTGTGATGGGCGACATGGGCGAATTGAGCGAGGACGAAGCCACCGCCATGCACGCCGAAGTTGGTGCGTATGCACGGGATAAAGGCATCGAGGCCGCATATTTTGTCGGCGACAACAGCGTTGAAGCGGCAGAAACATTTGGCGCGGAAGGTTTGTGGTTTGCTGATAAAGATCCGCTGATTCAAGTGTTGAGCCATGATTTGCCTGAACGCGCTACTGTGCTGGTCAAAGGCTCGCGCTTTATGAAGATGGAAGAAGTGGTTGAGGCGTTGGCAACAACAACTGCGTAAAAGGCCGTCTGAAATATGAAAAAGATTTTACTATTGACTGGTTTGCTGATTGCCGCGTTTTATGCCGGAATGAAAGTACAGGCATTTATCTATGAAGATACCTGCTTGGACTTGGGCGGCGGAAAGAATCCTGGAAACTATCCGATTTGTGTGGTAGAGAAATAATCTTACTCAATAAGGCCGTCTGCAATTTCAGACGGCATACCGATTGATTTTTAATTGGGCAATAAGCCCGCTGTAACAACAAAAACAAAAAAGGAAGCCCCATGTTTTTATGGCTCGCACATTTCAGTAACTGGTTAACCGGTCTGAATATTTTTCAATACACCACATTTCGTGCCGTAATGGCCGCGCTGACTGCGTTGGTATTTTCATTATTGTTGGGTCCATGGACCATCCGCAAGCTGACTGCGCTTAAAGTCGGTCAAGCCGTCCGTACCGATGGCCCTCAAACCCACCTGATCAAAAATGGTACGCCAACCATGGGCGGCTCGCTGATTTTGACCGCCATTACCGTGTCCACAATCTTGTGGGGCAACTGGGCAAATCCTTATATTTGGATTCTCTTAGGAGTCTTGCTTGCTACCGGCGCACTCGGTTTTTACGACGACTGGCGCAAAGTGGTTTATAAAGACCCTAATGGCGTGTCTGCCAAATTTAAAATGGTGTGGCAGTCCAGCGTTGCCATCATCGCAGGTTTGGCATTGTTCTACCTTGCGACAAATTCCGCCAACAATATCCTGATTGTTCCCTTCTTCAAACAAGTTGCCTTGCCGCTTGGCGTAGTCGGCTTCTTGGTATTGTCCTACCTGACCATCGTCGGCACATCCAATGCCGTTAACTTGACCGACGGTTTGGACGGCTTGGCCGCATTCCCTGTTGTACTTGTCGCCGCAGGCCTTGCCATCTTTGCTTATGCCAGCGGCCACTCCCAATTTGCCCAATACCTGCAATTACCTTATGTTGCCGGCGCAAACGAAGTGGTGATTTTCTGTACCGCCATGTGCGGCGCGTGTCTCGGCTTTTTGTGGTTTAACGCCTATCCGGCACAAGTCTTTATGGGCGACGTCGGCGCGCTCGCGCTTGGTGCGGCACTCGGTACCGTTGCCGTCATCATCCGCCAAGAATTTGTCCTCGTCATCATGGGCGGCCTGTTTGTTGTTGAAGCCATTTCCGTTATGTTGCAAGTCGGTTGGTACAAACGCACCAAAAAACGCATTTTCCTGATGGCGCCGATTCATCACCATTACGAACAAAAAGGCTGGAAAGAAACCCAAGTCGTCGTCCGTTTTTGGATTATCACCATCGTCTTAGTGCTGATTGGTTTGAGTACCCTCAAAATCCGCTAAATTTCCAAAGGCCGTCTGAAAGTTTCAGACGGCCATTATGTAGGATAAGCATGCTTGTCTGAATCCTCTATTTCAAAAATAAATCCCGCAATAATCCACACAGAAAGTCCCCAAACATGTACCAATCTTTCGGCGGCGCAACCGGTATCCGCACCCTGACCGACCGTTTCTACGACTTAATGGAACTTGAGCCGAAATACCAAGCCTTACGCCAAATGCACGGCGAAGACATGACCCTGATACGCGAAAAGCTCTACGAATTTTTCAGCGGCTGGCTCGGCGGTCCACAACTCTTTGTCGAAAAATACGGCCATCCCCAACTACGCGCCCGCCATATGCCGTTTGCCGTCAACGTACAAGTCCGCAACGAATGGATCGCCTGCTTTGCCCAAGCCATGAGCGAACTGGACATCGACAAAGCACTTGCCGAGCCTGTTTTAATCCAAGTCTTTGCCATGGCAGATTGGTGCCGTAACCAAAACGAAGACGGTATCGAACCACCTATGCCGCCGATGGCGGTTGACCCATGGGTGCGCGCACCGGAATTGCAGCAGATTTTAGCCAGCTATGATGTCAATGGATTTTTTGAGGAATTTGCTAGTTAAGGCCGTCTGAAAAAACTAGGATAAAATAGAAACAATAATTTGAAAGAAATGGATTTTAGAATGAATAAATTATTAAAAAAAATGATGGTAGCCCTGTTGTCTTTGGGCTTGGCGCAGGCAGTTTGGGCTGACAGTCTCCAAGATTACAAGAAAACCCTTCAAGCTGCGGAGCAAGGAAATGCTAAAGCCCAATTTAGTTTGGGTAAGATGTATTACAAAGGTGAAGGAGTCCGTCAAGACTATGCACAGGCAGTGCAGTGGTATCGTAGGGCTGCAGAACAAGGGGATGCCAAAGCCCAATATAATTTGGGTGTGGCGTATGACAATGGGCAAGGAGTCCGTCAAGACGATGCACAGGCAGCGCAGTGGTATCGCAAGGCTGCGGAACACGGGGTTGCAGAAGCTCAATTTAATTTGGGTGTGATGTATGCCAAAGGGCAAGGCGTCCGTCAAGACTATGTACAGGCGGTGCAGTGGTATCGTAGTGCTGCAGAACAAGGGTATGCTGCAGCCCAATATAATTTGGGTCTGATGTATGTCAATGGGAGAGGAGTCCGTCAAGACTATACACAGGCAGTGCAGTGGTATCGTAGGGCTGCAGAACAAGGATATGCCAATGCCCAAAATAATTTGGGTTCGGCGTATGCCGATGGGCGAGGAGTCCGTCAAGACTATACACAGGCAGTGCAGTGGTATCGCAAGGCTGCAGAACAAGGGGATGCCAAAGCCCAATATAATTTGGGTGTGGCGTATGCCAATGGGCAAGGCGTCCGTCAAGACGATGCACAGGCAGTGCAGTGGTATCGCAATGCGGCAGAACAAGGGGATGCCGATGCCCAAAATAATTTGGGTTCGGCGTATGCCGATGGGCGAGGAGTCCGTCAAGACTATACACAGGCAGTGCAGTGGTATCGTAGGGCTGCAGAACAAGGGTATGCCGATGCCCAATTCAATTTGGGCAATATGTATTACAAAGGGCACGGCGTGCGCCAAGACAGCGCCCTTGCCCAAGAATGGTACGGTAAGGCTTGCGACAACGGAGACCAAAAAGGCTGCGACAATTACCGCCGTTTGAAGCTGGGTTATTGATCGGCTGTAAAATGCCGTCTGAAAAATAAATCTTCGGAAAAGGAAAAAACTATGAAACAAAAATTGATTTTATTTGCACTGCTGCTGGTCAGTCCGTTTGCCTTTGCTGCGCCGAGCGTGTTTGGTATGGAAATCGGCAAAACGACCGAAGCGGAAGCGGGTAGGATGTACCGTCTTAGTAAAGAACAGCTCAATCCGTATTCGGGTGGCTACCAATATTCGGTTAACCCGAAAGCCATCGATTTTAGCGGCTTGGAGCAGGTAACGCTGATTTTCGACGAGAAAAAGGTGTTGGTTTATGTGCAGGCTGTTTTCCCAAAATACAAATTCGAAGAGCTGATGAAGATGCTCGGGAGCAAATACAAGCCGGTCAGCAGACAGATTCCGTTTGTTGGTGACAAAATAGCGGTATTCCACGACGGCGGTACGCGGATTACACTGGAAGGTCCGCATATGAGTTTCAATACTACGCTGACTTATGCCCAAAACAGTTTGCTGGAAAAATACAAGCGGATTAACCAGCAAAACCAAAATCACAGAAGGGCAAAAGAAGCCTCGATGCTCTAAGCGGCTTGAGCAGGGGGCGGACATCCTCCTGCTTCATATGATCTGTTTTAGGACAAAACCAAAATGACTTTTCAAAATAAAAAAATCCTCGTCGCCGGACTTGGCGGCACGGGTATTTCCATGATTGCCTATCTGCGCAAAAACGGTGCGGAGGTTGCTGCATATGATGCGGAGCTGAAAGCCGAACGTGTGTCGCAAATCGGTAAGATGTTTGATGGGCTGGTGTTTTACACGGGCCGTCTGAAAGATGCGTTAGATAATGGTTTCGATATTCTGGCGCTCAGTCCCGGCATCAGTGAGCGTCAGCCGGATATCGAGGCCTTCAAGCAAAACGGCGGACGCGTGTTGGGCGACATCGAATTGCTGGCGGACATTGTGAACCGCCGCGGCGACAAGGTGATTGCGATTACCGGCAGCAACGGCAAAACCACGGTAACGAGCCTGGTCGGTTATCTCTGCATCAAGTGCGGGCTGGATACCGTTATCGCGGGCAATATCGGCACGCCGGTTTTGGAGGCGGAATTGCAGCGTGAAGGCAAAAAAGCGGACGTGTGGGTGTTGGAGCTTTCCAGCTTCCAACTGGAAAACACTGAAAGTCTGCGCCCGACTGCAGCGACGGTGCTGAACATTTCCGAAGACCATCTCGACCGCTACGACGACCTGCTCGACTACGCGCATACCAAGGACAAGATTTTCCGTGGCGATGGCGTGCAGGTTTTAAATGCAGACGACGTGTTCTGCCGCGCGATGAAACGGGCAGGGCGCGAGGTGAAATGGTTTTCGTTGGAACATAAAGCCGATTTTTGGTTGGAACGCGGGACGAGTCGCCTGAAACAAGGCGATGAAGATTTGATTGCCACGCAAGACATTCCGTTACAAGGTCTGCACAACGCCGCCAACGTGATGGCTGCCGTGGCTTTGTGTGAGGCCATCGGTTTGCCGCGAAATGAATTGCTCGAACACGTTAAGACCTTCCAAGGCCTGCCGCACCGCGTGGAAAAAATCGGCGAGAAAAACGGCGTGGTGTTCATTGACGACAGCAAAGGCACGAACGTCGGCGCGACCGCCGCCGCGATTGCCGGTTTGCAAAATCCGCTCTTCGTCATTTTGGGCGGCATGGGCAAAGGGCAGGACTTCACGCCCCTGCGCGACGCGCTTGCCGGTAAGGCAAAAGGCGTGTTTCTGATTGGTGTCGATGCGCCGCAAATCCGCCGCGATTTGGACGGCTGCGGTCTGAATATGATCGACTGCACCACTTTGGAAGAAGCCGTTCAGAGGGCATACGCCCAAGCCGAAGCAGGCGATATCGTGTTGCTCAGCCCAGCTTGTGCGAGCTTCGATATGTTCAAAGGCTATGCACACCGTTCGGAAGTGTTTATCGAAGCGTTTAAGGCTTTGTAAGGCCGTCTGAAAGATGAAAGTCGGGTTGAAAATCGGCTTGGCGACAGTTGTACTTTTGGCTGTTGCTGCTTCGGTGTTCTGGTTTGCTGCGCCGATTCGTTCCAAGACTACTGTTACCACGCCAAGCGAAGCGCCGTTGCCTGAAGATGCCGTTATCGACAGATTGGTCGTACATAAAAGCAAGCGCACCATGTCGGCGTACTCGCAAGGCAGGTTGCTGAAAACCTATCCTATTTCGTTGGGCAAGCAACCGGTCGGGCATAAACAGTTTGAAGGCGACGGCAAAACGCCCGAAGGAAAATACCGCATCAATGAGCGTAATCCCAACAGCGGCTATCATAAAAACCTCGGTGTTTCCTACCCCAACGAAGCCGACAAAGCCTACGCAGCGGCACAAGGCAAAAGCCCGGGCGGGCTGATTAAAATCCACGGCATCAAAAACGGCTGGGGTTCTATCGGCAAAAAGCATCTGCAAAGGGACTGGACCGACGGCTGCATCGCGGTAACGGACGAGGAAATCGACGAACTCTACCGCAGCGTGAAACACAACGCGGAAATTGAGATTCTGCCGTAAACCTTGTGCGCCATTGCCTCAAAGGTCGTCTGAAAACGTCAAGGCGGTTTCAGACGACCTTTTTGCTGCAACGGCAAACTTGTTCTTTTCCTTTATACGGTGTTACTGTTTCTTAAAATTTGCCTATGCGGGCAAACGGCGAGGCGGCGGGCAACTATGCCTGACCGAAAAAACGCGTGTTATCAATCCGAAAGGAAAACCCATGAATTTTCAAGACTACATCCGTTACGATGCCGTCGGTTTGGCAGAGCTGATCCGCAAAAAAGAAGTGTGTGCCGATGAAGTGTTGCAGGCTGCTTTAAACCGCTTGGACGAAGTCAATCCCAAGCTCAATCTGTTGGCGCATGATTTGCGCGAACGCGCGGCGGCGTGGCAGGGGTCGTCTGAAAATACCGATACGCCGCTGGCGGGCGTACCGTTTTTGCTCAAAGACTTGCTGGCGGATTGGGAAGGCGCGCCGACATGGTCGGGTTCACGTATGATGCAGTATTACATTGCCAAACAAAACAGCGATTTGACCCAAGCCTATCTTGATGCGGGGCTGCGCGTGTTCGGCAAAACCACTACGCCCGAATGGGGCGCGTATCCCGTTACCGAAACCGAAATTTACGGCATCACGCGCAATCCGTGGCATTTGGATTACACCGCGGGCGGCAGTAGCGGAGGCGCGGCGGCAGTGGCTTCGGGCGTCGTACCCGCAGCGCACGGCAGCGACGGTGGCGGCTCCATTCGCTTACCCGCGCACAACTGCGGCGTGTTCGGGCTGAAACCCACGCGCGGCCGCAGCAGTTACGCGCCGAACGCATCGGAGGCATGGCAAGGTTTGGTATGCGACCATGTGTTGACCCGCAGCGTGCGCGACAGCGCGGTTTTGCTGGACATCGCCGCCCAAACCCAAGCCCGCGCCCTGTATGCCTGCCCGCCGCCGCCCGAAAACGGTTTTGCAGACAGCCTGAAACTAGAAACAGGTCGTCTGAAAATCGCTTTTTGGAAACAGACATGGTTTGGCGGCGGTAACGACGAAGGCACGGAAGCCGCGTTCGCCCATAGTTTGAAACTGATGCAAGACGCGGGACACGAATTGGAAGAAGCCACGCCCGATTTCGCGCCGCCCGAACAGCTCAACCGCGCCGCCCGCATCATCGTCATGGGCGAAACGGCAAAACTGTTCTACCAATATCAATACGAAACCGGACAAAAACTGCCGCACTGCCTGCTTGAACCGACAACGTGGGCAATGATTGTGCAGGGGCGGCAAATCAGTGCGGGCGAAATGGCATGGGCGCGCGATGTGATGCTGGCGCAGGAACGTGCCGCCAAAGCATTTTTCACACGCTACGACGTGTTAATGACGCCCGTCTGCCCGCGCACCACGCCGAAAATCGGCGAGATGATGCCGCCGCCCGCCGCACAAAAAGCCATGCGCCTACTGTTTGGCACGCTGCGCTTGGGTTTTCTGTTGAAAAACAACCCGTTTTTAGAAAAAGAAGCCGCCGCCGCGCTGCAATACGTCGGTTATACGTCGCCGCTGAACATGAGCGGCAACCCCGCCATGAGCGTGCCGCTTTACCGGCATAACGAGCTGCCCGTCGGTACTCAGTTTGCCGCCGCACACGGACGCGAAGACACGCTGCTCCGCCTTGCAGCGCAGTTGGAACAGATACAGCCGTGGGCGGAAATGCCGCAGTTGGCGTAGGGTTTGCATGGGATAAAAAGTAGCCTATTTCCTGAAGAAAAGATTTATACAAGGCTATCTGAAAACATAAAAGCGTTTTCAGACGGCCTTTTGCCGGTATCAAAGGGTAGGGGAGGGCGCAAAGAACGTCGGAATCCGGCATCTTTAAAGAATCTGAATTGTTGGTTTGGAAATAAACCTTTAAAATAACGTTAATTCATTTTTTCAGACGGCCTCTTGCCCATTAGCAGGCCGTCTGAATATTTTATTCAAGCCGTTACGGATGTTTTCATGATTAGTCTTTCCAAAATGCTTGACCGGCCGATTGCGCGCGATGGTCGGAAGTTTGATGTTTCTCTCTTGTGGATGGTCGTCTTAATGACGGTCTTCAGCCTGATTATGATTTATTCGGCTTCTATTGCGTATGCGGCATCGGAAGGGGGCAGCCAGTTTTCTTTTGTGTCTAAGCAGGCAATGTTTATCCTGTTTACGGTGGCCATATGCTTGCCGCTTTTCCTGCTCAAGATGAGCTTCTGGCGGCGGATTATTCCGTTTTATTTTGCTGTTTCAGGTTTGCTATTGCTGCTGGTTTTGTTTGTCGGCCGCGAGATTAACGGCGCGACGCGCTGGATTCATATCGGACCGCTCAACCTGCAACCGACTGAATTTTTCAAATTGGCGACGGTCTTGTATTTGTCCAGCCTGTTTACGCGCCGTGAAGAAATGTTGCGCGATTTGGATTCTTTGGGTTGGTCGTCTTTGTTTACCGGTATTGGCGATTTGGTGTGCAGCCCTTTTAAAAGTGACGCGTGGGTAAGGGTAAAGGAACGCTTCCGCAAGTTTAAGACCTTGATTCTGCCGATTATGTTGGTGGCAGTCGGTTTGGTTTTGATTATGGGTCAGCCGGACTTTGGCTCGTTTGTCGTGATTGTCGTGATTACCATGGGTATGCTGTTTTTGGCAGGTTTCCCGTGGAAGTATTTTGCCGTATTGGTGGCGACTGTTGTGAGCGGTATGGGCTTGTTGATTTTGGCCGCGCCTTACCGTATGGCGCGTGTAGCGGCGTTTTTGGACCCTTGGAGCGATCCTTTGGGTAAAGGCTATCAGCTGACGCATTCCTTGATGGCGATTGCGCGCGGCGGCTGGTTTGGCGAGGGCTTGGGTGCAAGTTTGGAAAAACGTTTCTATCTGCCTGAGGCGCATACGGATTTTATTTTTGCCGTCATCGGCGAGGAATTCGGCTTTTTAGGGATGCTGGTTTTGGTGTTCTGCTACGGCTGGCTGGTGTGGCGTGCGTTTTCCATCGGCAAGCAGGCGCGTGATTCGGGCTTGATGTTCAGCGCGTATATTGCCAACGGTATCGGTATTTGGATTGGTATTCAAAGTTTCTTCAATATCGGTGTAAACATCGGTATCCTGCCCACTAAAGGCCTGACTTTGCCGTTTATGTCTTACGGCGGTTCGGCTGTCTTTATCATGCTGGTGTGCATTACTTTGTTATTGCGCATTGATTATGAAAACCGCCAAAAAATGCGCGGTTATTCGGTGGAGTAAAACCATGAGCGGTAAAACTTTTATGCTGATGGCCGGCGGTACGGGCGGTCATATTTTCCCTGCATTGGCGGTTGCCGAGTCGCTGCAAAAGCGCGGCCATCATGTGATTTGGCTGGGCAGTCAGGATTCGATGGAAGAGCGTATCGTGCCGCAATACGGCATACGCTTGGAAACGCTGGCCATTAAAGGAATCCGTGGCAACGGCATCAAGCGCAAGCTGATGTTGCCGTTTACGCTGTATAAAACTGTCCGTGCGGCGCAGCAGATTATTAAGAAACACCGTGTCGAGTGTGTGATCGGTTTTGGTGGTTTTGTTACTTTCCCCGGTGGCTTGGCGGCAAAAATTTCCGGTGTGCCGATTGTGATTCATGAGCAAAACGCCGTAGCCGGTTTGTCCAACCGCCAACTGTCGCGTTGGGCAAAACGTGTTCTGTATGCTTTCCCGAAAGCCTTTCAACATGAAGGCGGATTGGTGGGTAACCCTGTCCGTGCCGATATTGCGGCATTGCCTGTTCCTGAAGAACGCTTTGAAAACCGCCAGGGCCGTCTGAAAGTTTTGGTGATGGGTGGTAGTTTGGGTGCGGATGTGTTGAACAAAACCGTTCCGCAAGCTTTGGCATTGTTGCCTGAGGCTGCCCGTCCGCAAATGTATCATCAGTCCGGCCGCAATAAATTGGGCAACCTGCAGGCGGATTACGATGCATTGGGTGTGCAAGCCGAGTGCGTCGAATTTATTACCGATATGGTATCCGCCTACCGCGATGCCGATTTAGTGATTTGTCGTGCCGGCGCGCTGACGATTGCCGAGTTGACGGCTGCCGGTTTGGGTGCATTGCTGGTGCCGTATCCGCACGCGGTAGACGATCACCAAACAGCCAATGCGCGCTTTATGGTGCAGGCCGAAGCTGGTTTGCTGTTGCCGCAAACTCAACTGACGGCAGAAAAACTGGCCGAAATCCTCGGTGGATTAAACCGTGAAAAATGCCTGAAATGGGCGAAAAATGCCCGTACGCTGGCGTTGCCGCACAGTGCGGACGATGTGGCGGAAATTGCCATATCCTGTACTGAATAAGCAGGCAAACTTCGATTAAAGGCCGTCTGAAAAGTTGATTAAAGGCGTTTCAGACGGCCTTCATTGCTTTTGTTAAAATTCCTTTACAATAAAAGCATAGCGCAGAAGCGGATAGCCCTTTAAAATAACGCCTTTACGCACTAAAAACCAACCGGAACGCAACGTTATGATGAAAAATCGAGTTACCAACATCCATTTTGTCGGAATCGGCGGCGTCGGCATGAGTGGTATTGCCGAAGTTTTACACAATTTGGGCTTTAAAGTTTCCGGTTCGGATCAGGCGCGTAATGCCGTTACTGAGCATTTGAGCGCTCTCGGTATCCAAGTTTACCCTGGCCATACTGCCGAACACGTCAACGGTGCCGACGTGGTTGTTACCTCTACTGCCGTCAAAAAAGACAATCCTGAGGTTGTTGCCGCGTTGGAACAGCAGATTCCCGTGATTCCGCGCGCGTTGATGTTGGCGGAACTGATGCGCTTCCGCGATGGTATCGCCATTGCAGGTACACACGGCAAAACCACGACAACCAGCTTGACTGCTTCTATTCTCGGCGCGGCAGGACTTGATCCTACTTTCGTTATCGGTGGCAAACTTAATGCCGCAGGTACCAATGCCCGTTTGGGTAAAGGTGAATACATCGTTGCCGAAGCCGACGAATCCGATGCTTCTTTCTTGCATCTGACCCCGATTATGTCCGTCGTGACCAATATCGACGAAGACCATATGGATACTTACGGCCACAGCGTTGAGAAGCTGCATCAGGCGTTTGTGGATTTCATCCACCGTATGCCGTTTTACGGCAAAGCGTTCTTGTGTATCGACAGCGAACACGTCCGCGCGATTTTGCCAAAAGTAAGCAAACCTTACGCTACTTACGGCCTGGATGATACTGCCGATATCTACGCAACCGATATTGAAAACATCGGAGCGCAAATGAAATTTACCGTTCATGTTCAAATGAAAGGACATGAGCAAGAGCCGTTTGAAGTTGTTTTGAATATGCCCGGTCGCCACAACGTCCTCAATGCGTTGGCGGCTATTGGTGTTGCGCTGGAAGTTGGCGCATCGGTTGAAGCCATCCAAAAAGGCTTGCTCGGCTTTGAAGGCGTCGGCCGCCGCTTCCAAAAATATGGCGACATCAAATTGCCAAACGGCGGAACCGTTTTGCTGGTGGACGATTATGGCCACCATCCTGTCGAAATGGCGGCAACCCTTTCTGCTGCACGCGGCGCATACCCTGAAAAACGCTTGGTCTTGGCTTTCCAACCGCACCGCTATACCCGTACACGCGATTTGTTTGAAGACTTTACTAAAGTCCTCAATACCGTTGATGCGCTGGTGTTGACCGAAGTTTATGCCGCAGGTGAAGAGCCGATTGCCGCAGCCGATTCCCGCGCCTTGGCGCGCGCCATCCGCGTATTGGGCAAACTTGAGCCTATTTACTGCGAAAACGTTGCCGACCTGCCGCAAATGCTGCTGAATGTTTTGCAAGACGGCGATGTTGTTCTGAATATGGGTGCCGGCAGCATCAACCGCGTTCCGTCTGCATTGGTGGAATTGTCGAAACAATCATAATAAACAGGCATATTGGCCTTTGAGGACAGATAGGTCGTCTGAATAATATTCAGACGGCCTGTATCAGTATTTAAGAAAGTGGAAATTATGCAGAATTTTGGCAAAGTGGCCGTGTTGATGGGTGGTTTCTCCAGCGAGCGCGAAGTTTCGCTGGACAGTGGCGCCGCTATTTTGGCTGCCTTGAAAAGCAAAGGCGTCGATGCCCATGCGTTCGACCCCAAAGAAACCCCGTTGTCTGAATTGAAAACACAAGGTTTTCAGACGGCCTTCAATATTCTGCACGGCACTTTCGGCGAAGATGGCGCGATTCAAGGTGCATTGGAGCTGATGGGTATTCCTTACACCGGTAGCGGCGTGGCCGCTTCTGCACTGGGTATGGACAAATACCGCTGCAAACTGATTTGGCAGGCTGTGGGCTTGCCTGTTCCTGAGTTTGCCGTATTGCATGACGACAGCAACTTTGATGCCGTTGAAGAAAAATTGGGCCTGCCGATGTTTGTGAAACCCGCCGCGGAAGGCAGTAGCGTCGGTGTGGTAAAAGTCAAAGAAAAAGGCCGTCTGAAAAGCGTTTACGAAGAATTGAAACATTTGCAGGGCGAAATCATTGCCGAACGCTTTATAGGCGGCGGCGAGTATTCTTGCCCGGTATTGAACGGCAAAGGCCTGCCGAGTATTCATATTATTCCGGCTACCGAGTTTTACGACTACGAGGCTAAATACAACCGCGACGATACGGTTTATCAATGCCCGTCGGAAGATTTGAGCGAGGCGGAGGAAAACCTGATGCGCGAACTGGCCGTGCGTGGCGCGCAGGCGATTGGTGCGGAAGGTTGTTCGCGCGTGGACTTTCTGAAAGATACGGACGGTAAGCTGTATCTTTTGGAAATCAATACCTTGCCCGGTATGACCAGCCACAGTTTGGTGCCAAAATCTGCAAGCCATATCGGCGTGGATTTTGCTGATTTATGTATTGAGATTTTGAAGACCGCTCATGTGGGATGATGCAGGCGCACTGGGTCGACTGACCCGCCGGCTATTGTTGTTGATGACCTTTCTGCTGATAGGTTCGGGCATAGCTTGGCTTTACAATTCCAAATATTTCCCTGTGAAACAGATTGCCATTCAGGGTAAGCTGAAATATGCTTCCAGCAAAGAATTGCAAACCGTTGCACGAGAGCATATCAGGGGTAATATGTTCCGCGCCGATATTGATTCGGCGCAGGCCGCTTTTCAGGAATTGCCTTGGATTGACTCGGCAATGGTACGCCGCCGTTTTCCGGAAACAGTGGAGATTATCCTGACAGAGCGTGTGCCGGTTGCACACTGGCGCGCTGGCGGCTTGGTGGACAGTAAGGGCAATGTGTTTGCCGCAAGCCTGAAACAGGACCTGCCTATATTTGAAGGGCAGCAGGGGACAGGCAAAGATATGGTCAAACATTATGCGGACTTTTCCGGTATTTTGAGTCCGTTGAAACTGACCATCAAAGAATTGATCTACACGCCGCGGTCGGCATGGCTGCTTGTATTGAACAACGGCATTACCGTGCGCTTGGGGCGTGAAAACGAAATCAAACGTTTGCAGCAATTTGCCCAGATTTGGCCATCGCTGCTGCGTAAAAAACAAAGTAGTATCGAGTATGTCGATATGCGTTATAAGGATGGTTTTTCAGTCCGTTACCGGCCGTCTGAAAACCCTTCCGACAGTGAATAGCCGATTAGACGTGAAGCAATCTTGTTTCAAAAATAATCAAACCGTCAGTCAGACAACATAGCGAACGAGCAATTATGGAACAACAACAAAATAAATATATCAGTGCCTTAGACATTGGTACGTCCAAGGTCATCGCCTTAATCGGTGAGATTCGGGAAGATAACGAAATCCACATTGTTGGCTTGGGTCAAAGCCCTTCACGTGGTCTGCGTGCAGGTATGGTGACCAACATTGACGCCACTGCGCAAGCCATTCGTCAGGCGGTAGAAGATGCCGAGCTGATGGCAGATACCAAAATTTCCCACGTCGTCACCGGTATTGCCGGTAACCATATCCGCAGCCTGAATTCACAAGGCGTGGTCAAAATTAAAGATGGCGAAGTATCGCAAGCCGACATCGATCGTGCCATCGAAACGGCAAAAGCCATCAATATTCCGCCTGATCACAATATCTTGCATACCGTGGTTCAAGAGTACATCATCGACAACCAACCCGGTGTGAAAGAACCTATCGGTATGAGCGGCGTGCGTTTGGATACCCGTGTACACATCATTACCGGTGCGAACACTGCTTTGCAAAATATCCAAAAATGTATCCAACGCTGCGGCCTGCAAATGGATCAAATCATGCTTCAGCCTTTGGCAAGCGGTCACGCCGTTTTGACTGAAGACGAAAAAGATTTGGGTGTGTGCGTCATCGATATCGGTGGCGGTACAACCGACATCGCGGTTTATACTAATGGCGCCATCCGCCATACTGCGGTTATTCCCGTTGCCGGCGATTTGATTACCAAAGACTTGGCGCAAGCCTTGCGTACGCCGCACAGCGCAGCCGAGTACATCAAAATCCATTACGGCGCTGCGATTCCGACTATGGACGGCTTGGATGAAATGATTGAAGTCCCTAGCGTTGGCGACCGTCAATCGCGTCAAATTTCACGCCGTGTATTGGCTGAAATCATCGGCCCGCGCGTAGAAGAGATTTTGGAATTGACGCTGAATGAATTGCGCCGCTCCGGTTTCCCTGAAGAAGTGCTGACTTCCGGTATCGTTTTGACCGGTGGTGCTTCTATGTTGACCGGTATTGTTGAGTTGGCGGAAGAAATCTTCAACCTGCCGGCACGTATCGGTGTTCCACAGGAAATGGGTGGTGTATCTGAGCGTATCCGTAATCCACGCTATTCAACCGCCATCGGTCTTTTGCAGGCGGCAAGGGGAGAGGAAGACGGCGCGCCGGTGACAGGTGCCATTGTGGTCCATGATCAGGCTGAAAAAATCAGTCTGTGGGCAAGACTGATGAAATTCGTTAAAGACAATTTCTGATAAAAGTTTTCAGGGCAGGCGGTGTACCAACCGTTTGTCCTGAATATTTAAGTGAAATTAAACGGTTTTAAATAATTGCCAAGTGGATAATTTAAAACTTGTATATTTTCTGTTAAAAAATGTAGTAAAAATATAACGCCGACAGCCGAATGGTAAGAAGATTTTTGCCAGTATCTGGATACTTCTTATATAATACGGATAATGAGTTATTTTTGAACCGTCCTTATAAAGCGGGGCGCGGAGGATTATTGAATGGAATTTGTTTACGACGTAGCAGAATCAGCAACGAGCCCTGCTGTTATTAAAGTTATCGGTTTGGGTGGTGGCGGCTGTAATGCCATCAACAATATGGTTGCCAACACTATTCATGGTGTTGAGTTCATCAGTGCCAATACCGATGCGCAATCATTGGCTAAAAACAATGCGGCTAAACGCATTCAATTAGGTACAAACCTGACTCGCGGTTTGGGTGCCGGTGCAAATCCTGAAATCGGCCGCGCCGCTGCTCAAGAAGATCGCGAAGCCATCGAAGATGCCATCCGCGGTGCAAACATGCTGTTCATCACTACCGGTATGGGTGGTGGTACAGGTACCGGCTCCGCTCCTGTTGTGGCTGAAATCGCTAAAGAAATGGGTATCCTGACCGTTGCGGTTGTAACCCGTCCGTTTGCTTACGAAGGCAAGCGCGTACATATCGCTCAAGCAGGTTTGGATCAACTTAAAGAGCGCGTTGATTCCCTGATCATTATCCCGAACGACAAATTGATGACTGCCTTGGGCGAAGACGTGACTATGCGTGAAGCTTTCCGTGCGGCCGACAATGTACTGCGTGATGCGGTTGCCGGTATTTCCGAAGTGGTGACTTGCCCTAGCGACATGATCAACTTGGACTTCGCCGACGTGAAAACCGTGATGAGCAATCGCGGTATCGCCATGATGGGTTCAGGTTTCGCGCAAGGTATCGACCGTGCCCGTTTGGCTACCGATCAAGCTATCTCCAGCCCGCTCTTGGATAACGTTACTTTAGATGGTGCACGCGGCGTATTGGTAAACATTACCACTGCTCCTGGCTGCCTGAAAATGTCTGAGTTCAACGAGATTATGCGTATCGTCAACCAAAATGCACACCCTGAAGTGGAATGCAAATTTGGTGCTGCCGAAGACGAGAGTATGAGCGAAGACGCTATCCGTATTACCATCATTGCTACCGGCTTGAAAGAAAACGGTACTGACAACCAACTGCGTGCTGCTGCCCGTACCCAACAATTGGTACGCGGTGCGGAAGAAGCGCCCCAAGCTCAAAGCCAAAGCAATGCTGAAAGCCTGGTTCGTACTAACCGCAATATCCGTTCTATGAACCTGACTGCGGCTGATTTCAGCAACCAGTCTGTGCTGGATGACTTTGAAATTCCTGCTATCTTGCGCCGTCAGCAACATACTTCTGATAAATAATCAGGATCATGTATGAAAAGACCTGCCTTTAAGGCGGGTCTTTTTTATTAGTAAAATATACTTAAGGCCGTCTGAAAATTTTCAGACGGCCTTAAGTTCAAATAAAGTAAATAATAAACTTACCCTTTATTGAGAATTTGCTTGTTTTCGCCCTCACGACGCAATTCTTTGGGCAAGACAAATACAATGCTTTCTTCTGCACCTTCACCTTCACGTATGGTTTCATGTCCCCAATCTTGAATGGTTTGTAAGACTTCTCGAACCAAGACTTCGGGCGCAGATGCGCCGGCAGTGACACCAACCTTGGTTTTGTTTTCAAACCATTCTTTTTTCAGATAGGAAGCATTATCGACCATATAGGCATCAACTCCGCGCAATGCAGCTACTTCACGCAAGCGGTTGCTGTTGGAAGAGTTGGGCGAGCCGACAACAATTACGAGATCGCATTCTTCGGCCAATTCTTTAACAGCAGTTTGGCGGTTGGTTGTGGCGTAGCAGATGTCTTCTTTGTGCGGATTGCGGATATTGGGGAAGCGTTGGTTTAAGGCCGCAATAATATCTTTGGTTTCATCCACCGATAAAGTGGTTTGGCTCACATAGGCAAGCTTATCAGGATTTTTGACGTTCAGTCCGGCTACATCTTCCACTGTCTCAACCAAAAACATTTTGCCCGGAGGCAATTGTCCCATTGTGCCTTCCACTTCGACATGACCTTTGTGACCGATCATAATGATTTCGTAATCTTGGGCATCAAGGCGGGCTACTTCTTTATGAACTTTGGTGACCAAAGGGCAGGTGGCATCAAAAACGCGGAAACCGCGTTGTGCCGCTTCTTCCTGTACGGCTTTGGATACGCCGTGAGCCGAGTAAATCAGTGTGGCACCCTTTGGGACATCCGCCAAGTTATCGACAAATATAGCACCTTTTGCCCGAAGATTATCCACGACGAATTTGTTGTGAACGACCTCATGGCGGACGTAAATGGGCGCGCCGAATTCTTCGAGTGCACGTTCAACAATGCTGATGGCACGGTCAACACCGGCACAGAAGCCGCGGGGATTGGCAAGGATAATGGTTTTTTGAGTCATGTGTGTTCCGTTTTCAGACGGCCTTTGTGTCGTTTGAAGGTGTTTTTTTGTGCAGCAAACCATCTATTACCAAGCAAACTGCGCCAACGCAGATAAAACTGTCGGCAATGTTAAATGCAGGGTAAAACCAGTTTTGCCAATAGAAAAGCAGAAAATCGACAACGTGGCCGTGAATCAGGCGGTCAACCACATTGCCAATCGCGCCACCGATAATCATGGCAGCCCCCAGTTTGCCCCAGCGGCCAAATTCATCACGCCAGATGGCACGGGCCAAATACAGGCTGATAACGACGGCCAGACCTAAAAAGAAGAATTTTTGCCAGCCGCCTTGGTCGGCCAAAAAGCTGAATGCCGCGCCTGGATTATAGGCAAGGGTCAGGTCAAAAAAGTCTGGAATGATGTTGAGGCGTTCGCCTTCGGTAAAGTGTCTCAAGATTTCCCATTTGCTCAGTTGGTCAAGAATGATGGCGACGAGGGAAAGTAAGAAAAAGGGAATTTTTTTAGAAGAGGATGAACTCATGTTTTCAGACGGTTTATGTAATAAAGGGCTTATTTTACCTGAAAGCAGGCTGGAAGTGTTTGCGATGGCATCGGCGTTAAGGCCGTCTGAAAATAGAAACGCCGCCACTTGAATATATCAAAGGGCGGCGGCGTGGTAAGCATATGTGGGCTTATTGGTTTTTAAGCAATGGGAAGCCCAGTTTCTCGCGGCTTTCAACAAATTTTTGAGCAACGATACGGCTCAGCGCACGAATACGGCCGATGTAGGTTGCGCGTTCGGTAACGGAAATGGCACCGCGTGCATCCAAGAGGTTGAACGTGTGGCCGGCTTTGAGTACAAGCTCGTAAGCAGGCAGGGCAAGACTGGTGTCTTCAACTGCAAGCAGGCGTTTGGCTTGTTCTTCATAGTCGTTGAATTGGCGCAAGAGCCAATCGGCATCGCTGTATTCGAAGTTGTAGGTGGATTGCTCGACTTCGTTTTGATGATAAACGTCGCCGTAAGTCACGATGTTGCCATCAAGGGTTTTTGCCCAAACGAGGTCGTACACGTTTTCCACGCCTTGCAGATACATGGCGAGACGCTCGATACCGTAGGTGATTTCACCGAGCACAGGAGAGCAGTCGATACCGCCGACTTGTTGGAAGTAGGTGAATTGGGTTACTTCCATGCCGTTGAGCCAAACTTCCCAACCCAAGCCCCAAGCGCCGAGAGTAGGGTTTTCCCAGTCATCTTCGACAAAGCGGATGTCGTGTACTTTAGGGTCGATACCCAATTCACGCAGGGAGTCGAGGTATAGGTCTTGAATGTTGGCTGGTGCAGGTTTGAGCGCAACTTGGAATTGATAGTAGTGTTGCAGGCGGTTGGGGTTGTCGCCATAGCGGCCGTCTTTGGGACGGCGGCTGGGTTGAACGTAAGCGGCAAACCAAGGCTCTGGGCCTAATGCGCGCAGGCAGGTGGCTGGATGCGAAGTACCGGCACCGACTTCCATATCGAAAGGTTGGATAACGGTGCAGCCTTTGTCTGCCCAGTAGTTTTGTAATTTGAAAATAATTTGTTGGAAGGTGAGCATGGTGGATGGAATAGGTTGGAATAAAGAGGGTATTTTACTGTTTTGAGCCTGTTTTGGATAGGCTGAAGGAGGCGACGCAGTTTATTTGCCGTCCAACAGGTCTGAAAAGGGGTCGTCTTCCGAAGAAACGGTGTATTTTTCTTGTGCCCATTCGCCTAAATCAATGAGTTTGCACCGTTTGCTGCAGAAAGGGCGGTAGGGGCTGTCGGTGTTCCAAACGACTTCTTTGTGGCAGGTCGGACATTTTACAACAGGAGCGGTCATGCAGTTTCTTTCAGAGTTTGTGCAATAGATTGATAGTATTGATGCAAACGGGCAACCTTGATTTTTGCTTCTTCCATGCTATGAGTATTGTCCAATACATCGTCGGCATGCAGCAGTCTGTCAGATCGAGAAGCTTGGGTGGCCATGATTTGACGCGTCTGCTCTTCTGAAAAACCATTGCGTTGATGTACGCGTTCGATTTGGACGGACTCTGGAACATCTACGACCAAAATGCGGTCGGTCTCTGCTTTAAATGCCGGATTCTCAATCAAAAGCGGTACATCGACAATCCCGTAGGTGGAGGAGGCAAGTTGTTGTTTCTGCTGTTGGATTTTGTTTAATATTAATGGCAGAAGCAGGTTTTCCAGTTGTTTTTTGGATTGAGGCCGTCTGAAAACTTCTTCCCGTAAAGCCATACGATTCAGACGGCCTTCATGATCAAAAACCTCATCCCCGAAAAGTTGGCGGATGGCAGGAAGGGCTTCGCCGTTTTCAGCGGTCAGTGAGCGGCTGATGGCATCGGCATCGATAATGGGTACGCCAAGTTCGGCAAACATTTGGGCAATAGATGATTTGCCGCTACCGATACCGCCGGTCAAGCCTATCCATAATGTCATTATCGGAATCCTGATTGTACGAGCCACCATTGTACCAGTTGGGTAATAGGTGCATTGGCAACCAAAATAATCCATCCTGCTACAGCGAGGCTGGGACCAAAAGCAAAATATTGGCCTTTGCCGACGCGGGCGATGAGTGCGCCTAACAGCCCGACTAAGGCAGCCATAAAGATCAGAACAGGCAAAATTCCTACGCCCAGCCATGCACCGAGTGCGGCCAAAAGTTTGAAGTCGCCATTGCCCATGCCGATTTTACCGGTCAGAAGTTTATAGACGGCGCATAAAGTATAAAGGCTCATATAGCCTGCAATCGCACCCCAAACGGCTGAATGCAGGGGAACGAATGTATCATTCAGATTAAACAGCAGGCCGATCCAAATTAGGGGCTGAGTCAGGCTGTCGGGCAAATATTGCGTATCGGTATCGATAAAGGTCAGCGCTATCAATATGGCAGTCAGAATCAATCCACCAATAGTTGCCCATGACCAGCCGTATTGCCACGCGACAATACCGAATAAGACACCTGTCAGCAGCTCAATCAACGGATAGCGTATGCTGATATGGGTTTTGCAGGCGTGGCATTTCCCACCTAGGAAAACATAGCTGAGGATGGGTATATTTTGCCAAACTCTGATCGGACTTCCGCATTTTGGGCAGTGTGAATCCGGTTTACGCAGATTAAATGGCTGTTTTTCTTCGTCTGTCAGCTCGATGCCCAAATGCTCTTTGGAAAATTGTGTCCATTCACGCTCCATCATTATCGGCGTGCGATAAATGACGACGTTCAGAAAGCTACCAATCAGTAATCCTAAAATAACGGCTAAAGGAATAGCGAATGGCGCAAGAACGGAGAGGGCGTCGATGGCAGAGTAAATACTATCAAGCATATCAACCTACGACATTACCCAAGTTAAACAACGGCAGATACATGGCAATCAGCAAAATACCGATGAGCGAACCCAATACCACCATGATAATAGGCTCCATCAAGTGAGACAATCGGGAGACGGAGTTGTCTACTTCATCTTCGTAGAATTCGGCTGCTTTGTTCAGCATATCATCCAAAGAGCCTGACTCTTCGCCGATGGCCGCCATTTGGATTACCATATTGGGGAACATATCCGTGCTTTGCATACTGGATGTCAGCGACAGACCTTGTGTTACCTTGGCACGGATGTCTTGAGTAGCTTCTTCATAGAGAATATTGCCGGATGCGCCTGCAACTGAATCTAATACTTCCACCAAAGGAACGCCGGCTGCGAAGAGGGTGGAAGTCGTACGCGCCCAACGGGCAATGGTCGCTTTTCGGACAATGGTACCAAAAACAGGCAGTCTCAAAATCAGAGCATCGATTCGTTTTTGGAAGGTAGGCGATTTTTCATGGAGTTTGTACAGGCCGAAGGCGGAAACAATCAAAAGGATGATCATAATCCAGCCGTAATCGACGAATAAATCAGACAAGCTCATGACGAGTTGGGTAAGGCCTGGCAGCTCTGCACCCATATTGGCATAAACTTCTTTAAAGGCTGGCAGTACAAACATCATCATGATGAAGATAAGCGCGATGGCCACCACGATAATGGCAATCGGGTAGGTCAGCGCGGTTTTAACCTTTTTCTTAATGGCTTGGGTTTTTTCTTTATAGACAGCCAGTTTGTCCAATAGGCTTTCCAGTACGCCGCCGGACTCGCCTGCGCTGACCAGATTGCAATAGAAACGGTCGAAATATTTTGGATATTTAGAGAACGATTTACCCAATGCGCTACCTTGTTCGACATCGGAGCGAACCTGCATCAGCATTTCGGTCATGCTCGGATTGGAGTGGCCGCGTGCAACGATTTCAAATGCCTGCATCAGCGGTAAGCCTGCCTTCATCATTGTTGCCAGTTGGCGGGTGAACACAGTAATGTCTTCTTGGGTAATACGGCGTTTGCGTGCGGTTTTGACTTTGCTGATACGCAAAGGGCGAATGCCTCTGCGTTGGAGTTTTTTGCGTGCTTCTTCTTCGTCTTTGGCAACTACTTCACCACGAACAAGACGTTCGGTCTCGATGTTTTTTCCTTCAAATGTAAAACGCTTGCCTTTGCTTCTTGAGCCGAACAGACTTCTTTTTTGCTCTGCTTGAGCCATGAGTTATCCCTTGTTAGTAAGAAATAAAGCGGACTGTTTCCCCGTGCCGCTTTATTTTAATTTTCGAAAATATGGCAGTTTAGTCATTGGTATGGGCAGTCACTTCTTCCAACGAAGTCAGGCCCTGCATGACTTTCATGAGACCGGCTCGACGCAAGTCTACCATGCCTTCCTGATAGGCCATGTTCATGATATCAACTTCTGTACCGTTGTTCATAATGACTTTTTGCATTTCATCACTGACCGGCATGACTTCATAAATACCGACGCGGCCTTTAAATCCTTTACCGCGGCAGCTGTCACAACCAACCGGGCGGTAGAGTTTCCAATCTTGAGCCAAGTCCGCATCGGTAAAGCCGGCTTTTTTCAATGCCGGAACCGGAGGGCGTTCAACTTCGCGTTTGCAGTTTGGACACAGTCTGCGCAACAGCCTTTGCGCCATAATCAGGCTGACCGAGCTGGCGATGTTGAAAGGCGCAACACCCATGTTCAAAAGGCGGGACAGCGTGGCCGGTGCATTATTGGTATGCAAGGTAGAGAAAACCATGTGGCCGGTTTGGGCGGCTTTAATGGCGATGTCGGCGGTTTCCAAGTCACGAATCTCACCGACCATAATAATATCAGGATCTTGACGTAAGAAGGATCGGAGTGCGGCAGCAAACGTCAGGCCTTGTTTTTCATTGACGTTGACTTGGTTGACGCCCGGCAGGTTAATCTCGGCCGGATCTTCTGCCGTCGAAATGTTCACATCTTCCGTGTTCAAAATACTCAGGCAAGTATAGAGCGAAACGGTTTTGCCCGAACCTGTCGGACCGGTAACCAATACCATGCCGTAAGGGCGGTTGATGGCCTCAAGCAGCATTTCTTTTTGGAAAGGCTCTAAGCCGAGTTGGTCGATATTGAGCGATGTACCATCGGAATTTAGGATACGCATCACCACTTTTTCGCCAAACAATGTCGGCAAAGTGCTGACACGGAAGTCAATCGGACGGCCGTGTTTATGGAAGGCAATTTGAATTCTGCCGTCTTGCGGAATACGTTTTTCGGAAATATCCAAACGCGCCATCACTTTGATGCGCGATGCCAACTGGCCGCGCACGGCGACAGGAGGTTGTACGACTTCACGCAATTGTCCGTCCACACGGAAACGAACGCGCGCCATTTGTTCGTAGAATTCAAAGTGGATGTCTGATGCGCCAGCGTTCAGGGCATCTGATAAAGTTTTGTGGATGAAGCGGGGGATAGGGCCGTCTTCAGCTTCTTCATTGTCGATATAAAGCGATTGCGATTGCTGTGTTGCTTCATGTTCGTCGTTGATTTCTTTCAGAATGGTGGTCGAACGTTGACCCAGCCATTCCAGCAATGAGCTGAGCTGGTCGTCTGGAACCACGACCAAGTCGACACTTAAACCTGAAGCAAAAGCGATTTTTTGAAAGTTTTGGATTTGGGTAGGATCGGATACGGCGAAATAAACCTTGCGTCCGCGTTTGAAAATCGGAATGCAACGGTTTTGCACCATTTGCTCTTCCGTCAGAATGTCGCTGACTACATTATTGCGTGGGTAGTAGCGCAAATCCAAAAGGGGATAGCTGAATACGCGCGCGACCAACTCTCCCAAAGCTTTAGGGGAGATGATGCCGTCTGAAAACAGGTTGGGCAGGATTTCTTTGCCCGATTGTAAAAGGCTGTTGTAATGTTCCGCTTGTTGATTTGAGATGGTTTGGCTTTGAACCAAAACACGCAATAATCCGACACTCATTTTATTTTCCGTTTCTTGTGCAGTTTTCCCTTTAATTTAGAGGAAAGCCGTATTATTTTATCATTATTATGATTAAAGCATATATTTAATTATGCAAATCTGCTTAAGTTGCAAAGACATGCTTCTGCTTTAATTGTATTTTTATTTTGGACGGCCATTATAAAGCAAGGAGAATAGGCGTTAAACTCGATATTTTGGGATTATGATGAAAAAACAACAATTTTGTCGTATGAATCCAATCAATAACGAAATTATATTTCATGTTGCTATTGCTTGTTTGGAGATGGCAGAAAAGGTTGTTTTGATGGACAGACGGTTAGAATTTGAAATATGAAAAGGCCGTCTGAAAAGCGGAAACACATAATTTCAGACGGCCTCTGTTTTTGATTTTCTTATCCGTAAATCTTGGTTCGGATTTCGACGAGGGCATTGATTGCCAAAGTGCTGTTTACAGCTTCTGACAGATCGGACTGGGCGAACAAATTTTCTACTTCGTTAATCAATGTTTCTGCACGCGCCAACAGTTCATCGTAAGGAAAAGAACCGCGCTTGATGGCCAGCAATTCGTCACGATTGGGACGGCGTGGACGGATTTCGCCATGAAGGGCAATATCGCGTGCGGTTTCAAGCAGGCGGAAGGTGTGCATCATATTTTTTGCATCGTAACCTTGGCCGTGCGCCTGCGTGCCTTGATAGCGTGTTTCGTTGCGTTCTGTCAGCCATTGTTGATAAGAGGCATATTCGCGGCAGTAGCTGCTGTATCCGTCTTGGTTGAAGGATAGATGGGCAAGCGGTGTTTCACCTTCTGGAATGGTGCTGAGTGAAAGCGTTGTGGCTTCGGATTTGGGTGCAATACCGTGGTAGCCAAGTGTGCCGTCGGCATCGTAAAACAGGGCATAAAGTTCTCGGGCGTGGGCTATTTTGATTAAGCCTACACGCCTTTGTTCCATTCCGCGTTGTGCAAGCCAGTACTGTAACGGTACGGTTTGCCTGCCTTCTATGATGTGGCAGAAATCAAGGATGCTTTTCTTTTCAGACGGCATCGGATTGCTGATTTTTTTATTCAATCCCCGTGCTTTTTTGATTTGTCCGTAGGCATAGCCTGCAAAACTTTGCTGGCAGGTTTTGGAGATAAACCATTCGGTTTTGAACGCATCCATCAATGGCGAACGGTATCGCACACAGTCGGAAGGGGAAGCCAGCAGCTCCAGCGTGTTCGGATTGCTTTGCAGCAGCAATTCGATAAATCGTCCCAGTTCGTAATACACAATGTCGTTGGTTTCATTGCTGATTTGCGGGATGTATTCCATGCCGTAAAACATGGATTTGGGCAGGTAAAACACGCCTTTGATGTCGGTATCGGACTCGGGCGTTGCCAAACCGTAGGCACGGCTGCCGGACACGGCTTCAAGCAGAATCAGGTTTTGCGTGTGCAAGTCTTCGAGGGTCAGCATATTCAGACAGCCTTTTACGGATAAATGGTTGCCAAGGTGGAACGGAATAATTCGTTCAAAGGCCCGCTATCGGCAGGTTCGGCAGTAGGGGCAGACAAGGCGTAAACTTCGTTATATAGGTCAACAGTCAGCTTTTGCAGCTCTGGCGATAATGTGTGCAGATAACTTTCGTCCTGTCCTGCTTTTAATGCAACCAGATCAGTAATTTGGGTAGCACAATCTGTCTGCCACTCATTCATCAACTCAACCAAAGTCATTGGCGGAATACCGCCTTGTTTCACCGCCCAGCGTGCCGCCAATAAAGGGCGTAAGACGTAAAACCATTTCTTCAATTTAATCGGCTGCGCCAAATCCATAGCTTTTAAAGCATTGCCGGCGATACCGCGATAATGGTGCAACAACGCAGCGGCTTGGACGTATTGGGGCGCAAGTTCGTTCAGACGGCCTATGAATGCCTCATCTTGTGTATAAACAATCGGCGAACGCAACCATTCCAGCAATACGGCATTGCTTTTTCTCAACAGGTGCAAAGCCTTGCGGATGTCCCAGCCGCCTACGTCAAACCATTGGTTTTCGATAAATTCAAACGTATCTTTTGCTTCGTCGATTTGCAGATAATGTTCCTGCGGACGGATATAAATGGTGCGGACATCATAATCGCTGTCGGGCGAAGCAAAGCCCCATGCGCGGCTTCCGCTCTCCGCCGCCAACAGAAAATGCAGTGGTTCGGCAAGTGAAATTTGAGTCAGTTTTTCTTGAATAGTTTGTTTCATTACGTTTTCCTTATTTTTACAGAAAGGCCGTCTGAAACTGAGCAATCAGGTTTCAGACGGCCTTTTTAGCTATTTAAATCCGATAGGATTGATTAGGCTTTGTTTTTCAGACGACCATGCAATTCCTGTACGCTGTACACGCCCAAGTGCTCGCGGCTTTTTGCGCCTTCGCTCATGGCTTCGCCGCCGGCGATGGTGGTGTATTGCGGTACGCGTTGGGTGAGGGAGGTGCGGCGGATGCTGTGGCTGTCGGTAACAGATTGTACTGTGCTGCCGACGGTGTTGACCACCAGTGCGATTTCGCCGTTTTTAATTGCGTCCACGATGTGTGGGCGGCCTTCCTGCACTTTGTTGACCGCTTGCACGATGATGCCGTGTTCTTTCAAGTATTCGGCGGTACCGCGTGTGGCGCAGACACCGTAGCCGAGTGCTTGGAAGTTTTGTGCGGTTTTGACGATGAGCGGTTTGTCTTCATCGCGTACGGCGAGGAACACTTTGCCTGTTGTACTCAAGCGTTCGCCTGCGCCGAGTTGGGCTTTGAAGTAGGCTTCGCCGAAGCTTGCGCCTACGCCCATGACTTCGCCGGTAGAGCGCATTTCAGGGCCGAGAATGGTGTCCACACCCGGGAATTTGATGAATGGGAACACGGCTTCTTTAACGGCATAGAAGTCTGGGATGACTTCTTTTTCCACGCCTTGCTCTTTCAGCGAAATGCCTGCCATCACGCGTGCGCCGACTTTGGCGAGCGGTACGCCGGTGGCTTTGGATACGAACGGTACGGTACGGCTGGCGCGTGGGTTCACTTCCAGTACGAAGACCACGCCGTCTTGTACGGCAAACTGTACGTTCATCAAGCCGACCACGCCCAGCGCGTATGCCATGGCTTTGGTTTGACGGCGGATTTCGTCTTGGATTTCTTCGTCCAAAGAGTATGGAGGCAATGAACAGCCGGAGTCGCCGGAGTGGATACCTGCTTGTTCGACGTGTTGCATGATGCCGCCGATCACGACATCTTGGCCGTCTGAAACGCAGTCTACGTCCACTTCGATGGCGTTGTTCAAGAAGAAGTCGAGCAATACAGGGCTGTCTTCGGAAACTTGTACGGCTTCGCGCATGTATTTTTGCAACTCTTCGGCAGAGTGAACAATCTGCATGGCGCGGCCGCCGAGTACGTAAGACGGGCGAACGACCAGCGGATAACCGATTTCTTCAGCTTTGACGAGCGCTTCTTCTTCGTTGTGGGCGATGCGGTTGGGCGGCTGGCGCAGGCCTAAGTCGTTCAACACTTTTTGGAAGCGTTCGCGGTCTTCGGCGGCGTCGATGCTGTCGGCAGATGTACCGATGATGTTCACGCCGTTTTCAACCAGCGCGTTGGCGAGTTTGAGCGGGGTTTGGCCACCGTAATGCACAATCACGCCCCATGGGTTTTCGGTGCGGACGATTTCCAACACGTCTTCCAGCGTCAGCGGCTCGAAGTACAGGCGGTCGCTGGTGTCGAAGTCGGTAGATACGGTTTCAGGGTTGCAGTTGACCATGATGGTTTCAAAACCGGATTCGCGCAGGGCGAGTGCAGCATGAACGCAGCAGTAGTCAAATTCGATACCTTGGCCGATGCGGTTTGGACCGCCGCCGAGAATCATCACTTTTTTACGGTCGGAAGGACGGGATTCGCATTCTTCTTCGTAAGTGGAGTAGAGGTAGGCGGTTTCGGTGGCAAACTCGGCGGCGCAGGTGTCGACGCGTTTGTAAACCGGATGCAGGTTCAGCGCGTAGCGGTGTTCGCGGACTTCTTTTTCGCTTACGTTCAACAATTGTGCCAAACGTTTGTCAGAGAAGCCTTTGCGTTTCAGACGGCGCAAAGCGGCATAATCCAAGTCTTGCAACTGGCCGTCTGAAACCGATTTTTCTTCTTTCACCAAGTCTTCGATTTGCGCCAAGAACCAAGGGTCGATGGCGCAGATTTCGTGGATTTCTTCCAGTGTGAAGCCTGCGCGGAACGCATCGGCTACAAACAGCATACGCTCAGGGCCAGGGTTGGCCAGTTCGCGGCGGATTTCCGCTTTGTCTTCGCTGCGAGGGTTGAAGCCGCACAAGCCGGTTTCCAAACCGCGCAAGGCTTTTTGGAAGCTTTCTTGAATGGTACGGCCCATCGCCATCACTTCGCCCACGGATTTCATCTGCGTGGTCAGACGGTCGTCTGCAGCAGGGAATTTTTCAAACGCAAAACGCGGGATTTTGGTCACGACATAGTCGATGGAAGGCTCGAACGACGCGGGCGTACGGCCGCCTGTAATATCGTTGCGCAACTCGTCCAGCGTAAAGCCGACCGCCAGTTTCGCCGCCACCTTCGCAATCGGGAAGCCCGTTGCTTTAGAGGCCAACGCGGAAGAACGGCTCACGCGCGGGTTCATCTCAATGACAATCATCTCGCCGTTTTCAGGGTTTACCGCAAACTGCACGTTCGAGCCGCCCGTGTCCACGCCGATTTCGCGCAATACCGCCAACGAAGCATTACGCATGATTTGGTATTCTTTGTCGGTCAATGTTTGTGCAGGCGCAACAGTGATGGAGTCGCCGGTATGCACGCCCATCGGGTCGAAGTTTTCAATCGAGCAGATAATGATGCAGTTGTCGTTTTTATCGCGTACAACTTCCATCTCGTACTCTTTCCAACCGAGAACAGACTGCTCAATCAGCAACTCATGCGTAGGCGACGCATCGAAACCGCGTTCGCAAATCGCCAAAAACTCATCTTTGTTGTAGGCAATGCCGCCGCCCGAACCGCCCATGGTAAAAGAAGGACGAATCAGGGTAGGGAAGCCGACCTGTTCCTGCGCTGCCAAAGCCTCGTTCATGGTGTGGCAGACAAAAGATTTCGGGCAAGACAAACCGATTTTTTCCATCGCTTCTTTAAAGCGGCCACGGTCTTCCGCCTTGTCAATCGCGTCTTCGGTCGCGCCAATCAGCTCGACGTTGTATTTCGCCAATACGCCGTTACGCGCCAAATCTAGCGCGCAGTTCAGCGCGGTCTGGCCGCCCATCGTGGGCAGAATCGCGTCAGGACGCTCTTTGGCGATAATTTTTTCCACCGTTTGCCACATAATCGGCTCGATGTAGGTAACATCCGCCATTTCAGGGTCGGTCATGATGGTGGCGGGGTTGGAGTTTACCAAAATGACTTTATAGCCTTCTTCACGCAAGGCTTTGCAGGCCTGTGCGCCCGAATAGTCAAATTCGCAGGCTTGACCGATAACGATAGGGCCGGCGCCGATGATAAGGATGGATTTTAGGTCGGTACGTTTGGGCATGGTGGGTCTTTCTATGAAATCAAATGTTTAGCTAAAAACTTATTACTGATTTTGATTGGCTTTTAATTGCTCTACAACAGTATTGGCAATCTCTTTTCCTGATGGGGCTGTAATTGTGTAATAAAAGCTAATACTGCCTATGAAGAAACTGATAATGGCTATGATATAGGCTATATAACTTTGTGTTTTCATTTTTTTGTGATCATGTTTGATCTGATTTAATTCTTTTAATTCAGAAATAATTGGAGTTAATAAATGTTTTTGACTTTCAGATCCATGTATTTCCAAAAGTTCATTTATTCCTATTAGTGTCGGTTTTAGTTCGTCTGAGCAGCCATCAAAAGGTTCTTCTTGTTGGATTTCCTTTTGTAATTGTCTAACTAAATTTAAATTTAATTCATCAGTGTAATATAGTTGCTTAATAATTTTTCTGGCAGCAAAATTATTAAGGTTTACTGCTTCTGTCATTTGTTTTATATCATTAAGATCTAGGTTGTTGTGATTATTTTTTAATATATCAATTATTCTAGATTTAAATTTCTTTTTCTTTATATTCTCTAAATATAGCTGAATTGGAATAAAAACAATTATAAAGAGCAAAAGAAATATATATGTTAGAGCTATAGCCCATGTGGCAATTATATTTATCATTTATCAATATCTTCCATTTGATTTATATATTGCTTCATGATAAGCGAGTGTAGCAAGCGTAGGCTGGGTTGAAAAACCAACAGAAACCGCTTAATCATCTAAAAACGTTGGGTTTGGCAACCCAACCTACTTTAGTAAGCCGTAGCTCGTATGTAGGGTGTGTGCGGTACGCACGCACGCGTTCTCCATTTTCCCTGCAACCCCAACCCACCGCGTGCGTGCCTTGCGGTACACACCCTACCGATGGATTCAAAGGTCGTCTGAAAAAACGCTCGCGGCGTTTGTTCCATCTGTCTTGCGATAAAGGCTGCCTGAAAAATTCCTGCCGTTGATATTTCCGGCATTCTTTTTCAGACGACCTGCAACGCCTGAATCTGCTGCAACCTGCTCCCTCCCCCGTGGGGGAGGGCTGGGGAGAGGGCATCTCCCAAAATTGCGGCAATCTTTTCCAACGCCCTCACAACCCCAAATACAAGCCTTGCGGCTTGTTGCCCTCTCTCTAACTCTCTCCCACGGGAGAGAGGACTAGGCGACTGTTCGGGTTAGGGGTTCTGCAAGGAAACAGGTTGTGCAGGCTGCTTTTTGCTTTTCAGACGGCCTGCAATCAACGGCTGGAAACCCAATCTGCTTTTTAAACTGCCTGAAACCGCAAAATCTGCTGCAACCTTCTCCCTCCCCTCGTAGGGGAGGGCTGGGGAGAGGGTATTCTCCCAATTGCAGCAATCTTTCCCAACACCCTAACCGCCCAAAATACAAGCCTTGCGGCTTGTTGCCCTCTCTCTAGCTCTCTCCCACGGGGAGAGAGGACGGGGTGGCGGTTGGAATTAAGGGTTTTGCAAGGAAAACAGGTTGTGCAGGCTGCTTTTTGCTTTTCAGACGGCCTTCAAAACGCTCAATTCAGGCAGCCTGTACCCCACCTGTATCCTATAATTTTCAAAAATCCAATCAAAATCAGCCATCTGCTACCGTGCAGGCTGCTTTTCCAATTCTTGCAACATGCGCAGGATTTCCGCCAGTACATCGCTTGTTTGCTGCAAAATTTCGTGGTTCCAAAAACGCAGCACGGTAAAGCCCAGGCTGTTGAGATATGCCGTCCGCGCGTGGTCGTATGCGGCTTGTTCTGTGTGCTGTCCTCCGTCTGCTTCGACAATCAGCTTGGGCGTTGCGCACATAAAATCAACAATATAGTTTCCAATCGGCTGCTGGCGGCGGAATTTATAGCCGTTCAGACGGCCTGCCCTCAGGTGCTGCCACAATTTTGCTTCCGCCTCGCTCATTTCTTGACGCATGGCTTTTGCGCGTTGGCGCAGGGCGGGGTTGTCGGCGGTCAATAGTTTTTCGGGTGGGTTCATTTTTTTATTATTAGGTGTGGGAAACACCTTGATAACAATCTTTTTTTTCAGACGACCTTTTGCGTTTTTATTTTGCACAGGCCGTCTGAAAACTTCCTTAAAAACTAGTGATAAATGTAATTAAACCCAAAATGATACCGGGGGCGTTTGCCAGTATGATGGGGTAGTCGCGTTTTTCTTTCAAAAAGCCGTAGGCAAACCATAATGTGCAGTTGATGGCGGCGACGAGGGGTTGCAACGGCGAGCCGGGGTTGCCGGCAAGGTTGTTTTGGATTTGCGGGATATAAGCAACGTACATACCGACGGCGGCCAGGGTGGCTGCGACGGAGAGGACGCGCATTTGTTTTTCAGTCATGGGGTTTCCTTTCTGACTTGAGTTACAGGATTTTGAATCGCTTGATTTTCAGACGGCCTGCCTGCCCTGCCGGATTTGACGGCCGTCTGAAAAATTCGCTTTATTGCTTCGCCGCTTTGATATTGTCAATGAATTTGTCAAACAGATAACCGACATCTTGCGGACCCGGGCTGGCTTCCGGGTGGCCTTGGAAGCAGAATACAGGTTTGTCTGTCAGTTCGATGCCTTGCAAAGTGTTGTCGAACAAGGATTTGTGGGTAATGCGTGCGTTGGCAGGCAGGGTGTCTGCATCGACGGCGAAACCGTGGTTTTGGCTGGTAATAACGACTTTGCCGCTGTCCAAATCTTGTACTGGGTGGTTGGCACCGTGATGGCTGAAGCGCATTTTCAGGGTTTTTGCGCCGATGGCGAGGCTGATCAGCTGGTGTCCTAAGCAAATGCCGAAAATCGGTTTGCCGCTTTCCATCAGTTTTTGTACGGCTTTGATGGCGTAGTCGCAAGGCTCGGGGTCGCCGGGGCCGTTGGACAGAAATACGCCGTCAGGATTGAGTGCCAAGACGTCTTCCGCGCTGGTTTGCGCCGGAACGACGGTCAGGCGGCAGCCGCGTGAGGCGAGCATGCGCAGGATGTTGGTTTTAACGCCGAAATCGTAGGCGACAACGTGGTAAGACTGTTCGGAAGGGGTAACGAAACCTTTGCCCAATTCCCATTCGCCTTCGGTCCATTCGTAAGTTTCTGTGCAGGAAACTTCTTTTGCCAAGTCTTTGCCGACCATGCTGCCGAATGCAGCAATCAGTTCTTGTGCTTTTTCAACCGTGGCATCTGCACCGGTCAAGATTGCACCGCCTTGCGAGCCTTTTTCACGCAACAGGGTAGTCAGGCGGCGGGTATCGATATCGGCGATGGCGACGGTTTTGTTGCGTACCAAATAGTCGTGCAGGCTTTCGGATGCGCGGAAGTTGCTGTGCAAGAGCGGCAGGTCGCGGATAATCAAACCGGCGGCGTAAACGCTGCGGCTTTCTTCATCTTCGGCGTTGGTGCCGGTGTTGCCGATGTGTGGATAGGTAAGGGTAACGATTTGTTTGCAGTAGGAAGGGTCGGTCAGGATTTCTTGATAGCCGGTCATGGAAGTGTTGAACACGACTTCGCCGGAAGTCGAACCTTCGTAACCGATTGATGTGCCGTGAAATACGCTGCCGTCAGCGAGAACGAGAAGAGCCGGAGTGGTCATGATGGAATCCTGTTTGCCTGATGATGGTCGGTTCGAAAAAAAATGGGTCAGGCCGTCTGAAAAATAAAAATTGTTTACAAAAAAGACAGCCTTCGGAAATCTCGGCTAAAAAAAAACACGCTCCGCAGCTTTGATTTTGCTGTGTAACGTGCTTTTTCAGACATAGCGGTCTATGCCGTAGAAGCAGTGTATTTTAAGTCAAAGTAATAGGAATTTCAAGCGTAGAGCCAATAATCGATAATTTAAAAACGTTTTATCTTTACGGTACAGTCCCTTGCTTTTGGAATGCCTGATGAATAAGGTTGAACTAAATATTCAGTCAGGCCGTCTGAAAACTGAGCAGGCAGATTGTTTCATTTTTGTTGTGCTTGAAATGCGCGCTTAGGGAAATTCAGCCGAATCAAACATGAAACAGGCTGTTTATGCTAAAATCGTAGCCCCATAAAAAATAAAAACAACGTCATTTTTAACTGAGATTATCCGATGAAAAAAGAACACATTATGCAAAACGCTCCATCAGGCCGCCATCGCCTCATTCATGCAAGCATCGCTTCCGCTTTAGCCCTCATTAGCTTTTCCGTTCAGGCAAATCCCCAGCAATCTAAAGAAAAGAATGGTTTTGCCGAAATTCCGTTTTACCTGAAAAACGTAAACGAGCCTATTGGCCAGCCCAGAGTCAAACACAATATTATGTTTTTGATTGATGACTCGGGCAGTATGTTGGCTGATGCTAAGGGTGAATATCATGTAGATGATAAGAATAGAAAAATCAATATTGCAAAATCGGCATTAAAGAAGATTTTGGAGCGGTATAAAGATCAGTTTAACTGGGGCTTGCAGACTTTACATAATAATCCTCGGTATTGGAAATGGGATGAGGAAAAAAGGAAAAAGGATAATGCTCTTTACGCATATGCAGAATTGTCTAGCCCCGACGATGACAAAGGCGATATGAAGGATTCTGATGGCTTTACGGATGGTTCTGCCGGTCGAAACTGGGAATATGTCAGGAAAAAGGTAGACGAGATGTTGGCTTACCAAGCTACGCCGACAACGCGCCGTTATTATGAAGTTGTCAAAAATTTCGTTATTCCAAATATTAAATACCGTTGTCAAAAATCCTATGTTGTCGTGGTTTCTGATGGCGATGCCAATATGAGTTGTAGCAATCAGGCCTCTGGAGAAGACCCACGTAAATCTCCCAATACTAACTTCAATTATGACCGAAAATATTATTATTCAAACTATTACCGTGCTATTGATCGTAGCTCGGATGAGGTCTATGAATATTTTGGGCCGTCTGAAGTAAAAGCTTATGAAAATAAACATGGGCAAGGTAAGGAATTTTCAGGAATCGGCCTTAAAGGTGAAGTATATTTTGATCTGCCAAATTATGATCCGAGATTGGATACTCCTGAAGGGAAGAAAAAGTTTCAATGCCAATATACTGATTATGCAAAAGATGATGATTCAGGGGATTGGGTGCTTTTAGGTGAAAAAGATGGTAAACGAGAAGTCAAAGGCATTGGCGAAATTATTGTTCCTTATTGGGATAGGAACTATGAGGATGAAAAACGCGGTATGCGTTTCTTTAGCCAGACTTTGGCAGAAAAAGATATTAAACCTGCGATTAAGTCAGAAAATCGTCTAGATGCTGCGATTAAGCCAGAGGATCGTCGAGATGCTGCAGGCAAGAGCTGGGATGGTGATCCAAGCGATCCTAAGGGCGTAGATTATAGCAAGCAATTGGTTCAGACTTTTACCGTGGGCTTTGGTGAGGGAATCTCTAAAGTCGGGAGAGATTATCTGGAAAAGGGTGCCAGTCGCCCGGAATGGTATTTCAATGCCTCAAAACCTGAAAAGTTGCTTGAGGCCTTTAAAACCATTATCGACAATATTGAAACTGACAGCAAAATAATGAAATTTGAAGGGGCAGCTTCAACTGCGCCGGTGACGACCAGTACAGGTATTCCCAATATGGCGGCAACGGTTCATTTAAATACCGGCTCTTGGAGCAGTCAGTTGCGGTTTTATAAATTAAACCGCAATGGTACGCCTATTAATACGACTGAGTTTGTTCAGCCATCATTTAATAACCGTCTTACTTTGGTTAATGATGGCAGTAAGACCTATTTCATCGATAGAGTTGCAGATAATGAGGCTTCAAACGCCGATTTTGGCATTTCAGACGGCAGTGCGAAAGATGAGTTGAAGTTGGAATGGAAAAATGCATTGCTGAAATGGACTGGCCGAGTAGGTAGTGATGAAACCATCAAAGCTGATGCAGAGGCAAAAGGTTATAACCAGTCTTATCGCATCCGTCCAACTGATCCAGCTGACGCAAGTAAAGATGAGCGCAATTTGGGTGATATTTTGGACGGTTCAGTTGCTTCGATTGGCGATAAGCGCGATAACCGTCAAGAGTTTTTGGTCGCTGCTGCCAATGACGGCATGGTACATATTTTCCGTAATGGTACACCTAGCAATCCTTATGACTTGAAACTCAGCTATATTCCGGCAGGCATGGAGCGTGAGGACGATCAAGGTCAAGCGACAACTTTGGGCAAGGTTCTGAAGGATGTCGCTCGCGATGGTTACGGCTCCATCACGCCGCACCGCTATATGGTTAATGGTGGCTTTGTTCTCCGCCAAACACATGATAAGCAAACCTTTATGTTTGGTGCGATGGGTCAGGGTGGACGTGGTGCGTATGCGTTGGATATTGGTGCAGTGGCGAACAGTGACCGTAGTGGTTGGAATAAGACTGTACCTTTGTTTGAAACAGAAAAAGGCTCTGGCAATAAGCTGGGTTATACCATTGGTTCGACACAAATCGGCCGTGTTTCCATCAAGCGCGATACTACTCCAGTTAATCTGGAATCTGACGTGCGTTATGCAGGCTTCTTGGCCAGCGGTTATCGTACTGAAGATGTGAACAGTGCAGATAATGAAACGGCTTTATATGTCTATGATATGACAGGTAAAGAGGCTGGGACGAAAGGTACAGGAAGTAATGTTTCTGACGCCGGTAAGCTCTTGGCTAAAATTCCTGTACCGGATGGCAAAGGCGGCCTCTCTACCCCTACTTTGGTAGATACCGATTTTGACGGCATTGTCGATATTGCCTATGCCGGCGACCGTTACGGCAATATGTTCCGCTTTGACTTGAGAGGTGAAACACCGTCTGAATGGTCTGCGCAGATGATTTTCCAAGGTTCGGGTAATCAACCGATTACGTCTGCGCCTGCGGTATCGCGCCGCAGTAAAGATAAGTATGTCGTTATTTTTGGTACGGGTAGCGAGATTTACCATAGCGAGCTGGATGTAGCGACACAGGACAATGCGGTGTACGGCATCTATGATGATACTTCCAAAGAAGCTGTTTTGGCTAAAAGCGATGAGCTGACCGGCCAAACTGTTCAAGCGGACGGCGAATATATTTCTGTTACCAACAATAAGGTCAGCGAAGATCAAAAAGGTTGGAAGCTGGCGTTGGGTTCGGGTGAGCGGGTAACTGTCAAACCGACGATGATTTTGCGTACAGCGGTGGTAACTATTCGCAAATACAAGCAGGAAGTCATACATACAAATTCTTCCAGTGCCGATGTTTGTTTGCCGGACAGTACGTCCACACAAACGACTGCAAAAACGATTATTCTGGGCGTCAATGCTGAAAACGGCGGCCGTTTGGGTTTGCGTGATGCGCGTATTTCCGATAAAAACCGCCAATTCATCAAACGTGAAAACAACGGTCAAGTCTATTACGCCAGCGGTATGGTGTTTGACGGCGTGGTCAACTTTACTTATCTGAACGGCTCTAAGGCCGATGATTCTCCGGTAACCGCCGATGGCGATAGCGGCGGCACGGGTACGGATAAAGAGTTGAACGCTACGCCGAGCGTGCCAAACAATAAATGTTTTGCAAACCAAGCCGAGCGCAGTCTGTTGACTAACTCTGATAAGATGCACAGTCTGAAAGTAGAAGGCCGGAAATGCGGACTCAAACGCATCAGCTGGCGTGAATTGTTCTTTTAATCGGTAAGGCTTGAGTATCGAGGCCGTCTGAATTGTTCGGACGGCCTTTTCTGTTGAGTGGTAGTAATTGAGAGATGTTGGATTAAAAAAATAGAAAACCTTGTTTGTGGGTAAAACGGTTTGATTAAATTAAAAGCCTGGATAAGTCTAAACGGTAGGTTTTAGTCGTTTCTGCTTTCTGTTATTGAAATGAGAAGTTAAAAGGCCGTCTGAAAAGATATTTTCAGACGGCCTTTGATTTAAAAAGAGCTAGTTAAAGAGCGCATTGTTAGATGCTGTTTTTAATGATTTTCCTCAGGGTGGACAGTTGTCGGCGGCTGACGGGCAACGGGGTCGGAATATCGAGAATTTTTGCGCCCCATGTGGATGCGTATTCGTCGTTTTCGTCATCGTCCAATCGAATCAGGCTGTCGAGGGTGTGGCGGAAGACGAGGGCGTTGCGGTGGATGCGGATGACTTTGTCGCCCAGTAATTCTTCCCAGTAAACCAATGTTTTCGGTAATTCGTAGCTTTGACCGTCGCCGGTAAACAGATAGACGGTTTTGTGTTCCGCCATCAGATAACGCGCCTGTTGCCAGGGGATTTCAACCATGCGCTCGCGGTTGTACACTTTAAAATGGGTGAAACTGTCTGCTTTTTCGCGGTTTTTCTCGATGATGCGGTCAAGTGCGGTTTGCAGGCGGGTCATTTTGATCGGTTTGAGCAGATAGTCTGCGGCAGCCAGCTCAAACGCGCGCAGGGCGTGTTCTTCGTAGGCTGTGGTGAAGACAATTTCCGGCTGGCGTTTGGCGGTACGCTTGATGCGTTCGACAAACTCGAGACCGTCGATTTCCGGCATGCCGATGTCGGCAAAGACGATGTCGACTTCGTGGACGCTCAGCCACTCCAATGCTGGCATGGCATGGTGAAAGACGTTGAGCAGTACGACATTGCATTCTTCCAATAATACACGCAAGCGTTCTGCTGCTAATACTTCGTCTTCTACAATAATGGCACTTGGCATAGCGGTATTTCTTTTTGTTGTATCGTGGGAGATCTGCCGCGCTTTGTCATCCTCAATAACGCGCCAGCCGTATGTTGTTGCAATCTTGAAATTATCACTTCGCAACAATTTTAGGAAATTTTTAAAATATACATGATTTTTCGCTTCTTGGGCGAGATTTGGAATGAATCTGAAGATTACTTACATAATTTTATGAAATATTGTAATACCTAGAGTAATTTTGTTGTAATCGTGCTAATTCATTTCGTGATAATGGACGATTTTGGGATTTTGTTCATTTGCCAGTGCACCACCGCCCAATCGAGTAATTCTTGCGGACGGTTTACGGCGGGGGCATCGGGTAGGTTGAGATAGGTCAGGACTTGGCGGAGGAGTTGTTCTTTTTGATTCAAATCCAAAGCTGGGGCAAGGGTTTGTTTCGACCACTTTTGCCCTTGGCTGTTGGTTAATAGCGGCAGGTGGGCGTAGGATGGTGTGGGAACGCCGAGGCATTGTTGCAGATAGATTTGGCGCGGCGTAGAAACGAGCAAGTCCTGACCGCGGACAATATGCGTTATGCCTTGATCGGCATCGTCGGCAACCACGGCAAGCTGATAGGCCCAATAGCCGTCGGCGCGAAGCAGGACAAAATCGCCGATGTCGTGTGCCAGATTTTGTGCGTAATGCCCGACAATGCCGTCTGAAAAACCGATTACGTGATCGGGAACTTGAATACGCCATGCCGGCGTTTTGTTTTGCGTGTCGGGTCTTTGCTGTGGATTGCGGCAACGGCCGTTATACACAAATCCGTCTGCGCCCTGAGTTGCCACTGCCTGCCAGTCTTTGCGGCTGCAATAGCAGGGATACACCAGCCCGGCTGCTTTGAGGCGGTCGAGTGTGTCTTGATACAGGTCGTAACGGCGGCTTTGATAGGCGACTTCGCCGTCCCACTCAAAACCGAAAGCCTCAAGCGTGCACAAAATGTCGGCAGCGGCGCCGGGCATTTCGCGCGGGGGGTCAAGGTCTTCAATGCGGACCAGCCATTTGCCCTGATGGGCGCGCGCGTCGGCATAGGAGGCGACGGCGGTCAGCAGGGAGCCGATATGAAGCAGGCCGGTAGGGCTGGGGGCGAAACGTCCTATATACATGGCAGGGTGTTTATGTAAGGCAGGGTAAGTATGCCTGCACGGTATTCAAATCGTGATAGAAAAGGGCGTGCCGTACACGCCCGAATTTGGGTTTCAGACGGCCTGAGACTTTTCAAAATGATTTAAGTTTCAATCGGCCGTCTGTTTAATCCGCTTAAGCCAAGGGAGCCAGCAGTTTGGCGAAAGCGTCTTCAAATTGTTTCAAACCGTCTTCCTGCAAACGCGTTGCCAAAGTTTCGACATCAATGCCGAGTTTGGTGGTTTCGGCGAGCTGCGCTTGGGCTTCGTCCGTACCTTCGGTCAACGTGGCTTTGGCGGTACCGTGGTCGATAAAGGCTTTGAGTGTTGCATCGGGAACGGTGTTGACGGTATGGGCGCCAATCAGGCTGTCAACGTACAAAGTGTCAGGATAGGCAGGGTTTTTCACGCCTGTGGATGCCCACAAAAGTTGTACGCGGTTGGCACCTTTTTCGGCAAGTGCGGCAAATTCGCTGCTGCCGAAGTATTGCGCCCAATCTTGATAGGCGGCTTTGGCCAGCGCGATGGCGACTTTGCCTTTGAGGTGGTCGGGCAGGGTGGCGTCCAACGCGGCATCGACACGGGAAATAAAGAAGCTAGCGACAACTTGGATATGGGAAACGTCGTGCCCTGCTTCCAAACGTTTGGCAATGCCGCGTGTGTAGGCTGCATAGGCTTTGAGGGTTTGGGTGCGGGAGAAGAGCAGGGTCAGGTTGACGCTGATGCCGTCTGAAACGAGGGTTTCGAGTGCTTCGATGCCTTCGTCGGTTGCCGGTACTTTAATCATGGCATTTTTACGGCCGATAGCGGCGTGCAGGCGGCGCGCTTCTTCAACCGTGCCTTGTGCGTCTTTGGATAATTCGGGCGAAACTTCGAGGCTGACGAAGCCGGTTTTGCCGCCGGTGGATTCGTGTTCGGTAAGGCATACGTCGCAAGCGGCTTGTACGTCGGCAACCGCCATGGTTTCGTAGCGTTGTTTCGGGGTCAGGTCTTGCTGTTTGAGCGCGGCTACTTCGTCGGCGTACAGGGCATCGCCTGCAAAGGCTTTTTGGAAAATGGCAGGATTGGAAGTTACGCCGCACACGCCCTGTTTGAGCATTTCGGCCAATTCGCCGCTTTGTACCAGCGAACGGGAGAGGTTGTCCAACCAGATTTGTTGTCCTAATGCTTTAACGTCCGATAAAATAGTCATCTCTGATTCCTTTTACATAATAGGTTTGTTTGTGAAGTGGCGGTAATGCTACGCCGATTCGATGAATTTGAACAGTTTACAGCCGATTAATTTGGGCAAAACAAACCTAAATTCAAGCATGAAAGGCGGCTTTGATGGCGGAAAACACACTTTATCTCGACTGGGCGCGCGATGTATTGGATACGGAAGCTGAAGGTTTGCGTGAAATTGCGGCGGCTTTGAACCATGATTTTGTCCGTGCGGCGGAAGCGTTGTTGCACTGCAAGGGCAGAGTGGTCATTACCGGCATGGGCAAGTCCGGACACATCGGCCGCAAAATGGCGGCGACCATGGCTTCCACCGGTACGCCTGCGTTTTTCGTCCACCCTGCCGAAGCGGCGCACGGCGATTTGGGCATGATTGTGGACCACGATGTTGTGGTTGCCATTTCCAATTCCGGCGAAAGCGATGAAATTGCGGCGATTATTCCGGCGTTGAAACGCAAAAACATCACGCTTATCTGCATCACTGCCCATCCGACTTCCACCATGGCGCGTCATGCCGATATCCATATTACCGCGGCGGTTTCCAAAGAAGCCTGCCCGCTCGGCCTTGCGCCGACTTCCAGTACGACCGCCGTGATGGCGTTGGGCGATGCGCTGGCGGTTGTATTGTTGCGCGCACGCGCGTTCACGCCCGACGATTTTGCTTTAAGCCATCCGGCCGGCAGCTTGGGCAAACGCCTGCTGTTGCGTGTGGCGGATATTATGCACAAAGACGAAGCCCTGCCTGCCGTTTTGTTGGGTACGCCGTTGAAAGAGGCCATTGTCCGCATGAGTGAAAAAGGCTTGGGCATGTTGGCGGTAACCGATGCCGAAGGCCGTCTGAAAGGCGTATTTACCGATGGCGACTTACGCCGTCTGTTTCAAGAACGCGACAGCTTTGCCGGTTTGAAAGTGGACGACATCATGCACGCTTTGCCGAAAACCATCTCCGCCGACCGCCTGGCCACCGAAGCCTTGAAAGCCATGCAAAGCGGCCATGTGAACGGTTTGCTGGTGGTCGAAGAAAACGGCGTACTGATTGGCGCGCTGAACATGCACGATTTATTGATGGCACGAATTGTCTGAATCGACGGCAAAAACGTTTTCAGACGGCCTTATGCTAGAATAGGCCGTCTGAAATAAGGAAACCTTATGCAAAACCTCTCTTCCGACCTGCAACAACGCGCTTCAGGCATCAAACTGCTGATACTGGATGTAGACGGCGTTTTGACCGACGGCCGCATTTTTATCCGCGACAACGGCGAAGAAATCAAATCGTTCCACACTTTGGACGGACACGGTTTGAAAATGCTTCAGAACAACGGCGTGCAAACGGCGATTATTACCGGCCGCGATGCGCCTTCCGTCGGTATCCGCGTGAAGCAGCTCGGTATCAACTATTACTTCAAAGGTATTCACGACAAACGTGCCGTCTACGCCCAATTGCGCGAACAGGCCGGCGTGGAGGAGCATGAGTGCGCCTTTGTCGGCGACGATGTTGTCGATTTGCCCGTGATGGTGCGTTGCGGATTGGCGGTTGCCGTCCCTGAAGCGCATTGGTTTACTTTGCAATACGCCCATTATGTAACCGAACGTTCCGGCGGCGCAGGCGCGGTGCGTGAAGTGTGCGATTTGATTATGCAGGCGCAAGGTACGCTTGAACCTGCTTTGAAAGAGTATGTACGATGAAAATCAGATGGCGTTACGGAATCGCCTTTCCGCTGGTGTTGGCCGTTTCACTCGGCGCACTGGCGGCGTGGCTCGGCCGCATCAGCGAAGTGCAGGTCGAAGAAGTCGTCCTCAATCCGAATGAGCCGCAATATTCGATGAAAGGTATCAACGGCAAACGTTTTGACCAAGAAGGCCGTCTGAAAGAAGACCTGAGCGCGGCCGATGCCGTTCAATATCCCAATAGCGCGGACGTGCATTTGGACAAACCGCATCTTTCGTTTTACCGCGACGGCAGCCTGTTGTACGAAGTCGGCAGCGACAAGGCCGTGTACAATATCCAAAACAAAAAAGTCGTTTTTGAACAAAATGTTGTCTTAAACAAAGCAGCAGATGCCAAGCGTTTGGCCGGCATCGTCAAAACCGAACGTTTGAATGTCGATACCGAAGCACAATACGCCCATACCGACAGCCCGGTTACTTTCCAATACGGACAGTCCGGCGGTCAGGCAAACGGCATGACTTATGACCACAAAACCGGTTTGCTGAATTTCCCTTCCAAAGTGAAAGCCACAATTTATGATACAAAAAATTTGTAAAACCTTAGCCCTTGTTGCCGTTTTTGCCGCCAGCCCGGCCTTTGCCCTGCAAAGCGACAGCAAGCAGCCGATTCAAATCGAAGCCGACCAAGGCTCGCTTGACCAAAACAACCAAAGCACCACCTTTTCCGGCAACGTCATCATCAAACAAGGCACCCTCAATATCCGTGCCGGCAGCGTAACCGTTTCGCGCAACGACAAAAGCGAGCAGTTGATGAAAGCCACCGGCTCGCCCGTCAAATTCAGCCAAGAGTTGGACGGCGGCAAAGGCGTGGTCAACGGCCAAGCCAATACCGTCACGTATTCTTCCGCAGCCAGTCTGGTTACCCTGTCCGGCA
The DNA here is from genome assembly GCF_019334725.1 of Neisseria perflava. Classification (NCBI taxonomy): domain Bacteria; kingdom Pseudomonadati; phylum Pseudomonadota; class Betaproteobacteria; order Neisseriales; family Neisseriaceae; genus Neisseria; species Neisseria perflava. The sequence continues at coordinate 648,675 of NZ_CP079818.1, forward strand.
ATGCCAAAGTACAGCGCGGCGGCGATGTGGCCGAAGGTGCGGTCATCACGTACAACACCAAAACCGAGGTTTACACTATCAACGGCAGCGCTAAATCCGGTGTGAAATCCGCCGCGAAATCCGGCCGCGTCAGCGTGGTCATCCAGCCGTCCAGCACGCAGAAAAACAAATAAGAAAACACACAAAAAGGCCGTCTGAAAAAGGTTCAGACGGCCTGAGGTCAATATCGAAAGTCAACAGAATATGAGCGCAAACAACAGCCGTCTTGTGGTTCAAAACCTGCAAAAAAGTTTCAAAAAACGCCAAGTCGTCAAAAGTTTCTCCCTTGAAATCGAAAGCGGCGAAGTCATCGGCCTGCTCGGCCCCAACGGCGCGGGTAAGACCACCAGCTTTTACATGATAGTCGGCCTGATTGCCGCCGATGCAGGCAGCGTGATGCTGGACGGACAAGAGTTGCGCCACCTGCCCATTCACGAACGCGCCCGCCTCGGCGTCGGCTATCTGCCGCAGGAAGCCTCGATTTTCCGCAAAATGACCGTGGAACAAAATATCCGCGCCATTTTGGAAATCAGCATGAAGGACAAAAGCCGCATCGATGCCGAACTGGAAAAACTGTTGGCCGATTTGAACATCGAACGCCTGCGCAACAACCCCGCGCCGTCTTTATCCGGTGGCGAACGCCGCCGTGTCGAAATCGCGCGCGTGTTGGCCATGCAGCCGCGTTTCATTTTGTTGGACGAACCTTTTGCCGGCGTTGACCCGATTGCCGTCATCGATATTCAGAAAATCATCGAGTTCCTCAAATCACGCGGTATTGGCGTATTGATTACCGACCACAACGTGCGCGAAACCCTCAGCATCTGCGACCGTGCCTACATCATCAGCGACGGTACGGTATTGGCTTCAGGCAAGCCGGACGACTTGGTCAACAATGAACAAGTCCGTTCGGTTTACTTGGGTGAAAATTTCAAATATTGAATGCATATTTGACGGCAATCGTAAAACCGGTTTCACACGAGGCTCTCATTTCAATTGAGGGTAACTGTAAATATTGAAATAATTACTAAGAATACAAATATAATACCTATAACCTAGTTTTTCAGACGGCCCTCCGTACAAAGGCCGTCTGAAAAACTATCTATACACTTCGAAAAAAAACGCTATGTCTTCACTCGTCCTTAAACTCAAACAGACCCAGCAGCTCAACCAGCGGCTGCAGCAGTCTTTGCGCATCTTGCAGATGTCGGGTCTTGAGCTTGAGCGCGAAGTGGAAGACTGGTTGTTGGACAATCCTCTGCTTGAGCGTCCGGAAACTGATGAGTTTGCCGATAGCGGGCTCAACCGTGCGGTAACCATGCCGCGCGCAGGTCAGCAGTTGAGTGGCGACGATGCCGAAGATATTTGGAGCAACATCGCCGAAGAAGAGGATTTCAAACACTATCTGCATGCCCAAGTGTGCGAGCATCCGCTCTCGCAAGTGGAAGCGGCCTATGTTCACGTCTTGATTGATTTTTTGGATGAACAAGGCTACCTCACCGACAGTCTCGAAGAAATCATCGACCACACGCCGTTGGATTGGATGCTGGACGAAGAAGCCCTGCAAAATGCGCTGGATGTATTGCAAACCTTTGAGCCGCCCGGCGTAGCGGCGGCCGATTTGACCGAGTCGCTCATGCTGCAATTAATGCGTTTGCCGGCTTCTCCTGCCCGACAAATGGCCGCGCATTTGGTGCAAAGTTCGCTTCAAGAGTTAGGCAAAAACCGCAAACAAAACGTTCTGCGTTTCCGCAAACTCTATCCCGATACCGACAGCGAAACCATAGAAGCCGCGCTCGATATGATTGCCGAGCTCAATCCCTATCCGGCCTACGGTTTCGCCTCTGCCACGCCTACACCTTATATTCAGCCTGACGTTTGGGTCAAAGAGGGCAAGGACGGCTGGGAAGTCATCAGCAACGAGGCGGCTTGGCCGAAGCTGCAGCTCAATCAGGAATATTGCGACCTGATGAAATCGGCGGAAGAGGGCGCGCCGAAGTGGAAGGAAAAAATCAGTGAAGCCAAACAGCGCATTGATTCTTTGGAACTGCGCAAAAGCACAGTCCTCCGCCTTGCCGAGTATATTGTCAAAAATCAGGAAGATTTTTTCATCTTCGGAGAAATCGGCCTGTCGCCCATGCTGATGAAAGATGCCGCCGCCGAATTGGGTTTGGCGGAAAGCACCATTTCGCGCGCTGCCAACCAGAAATATTTGTCTTGCCCGCGCGGCCTGTTTGCGTTACGCTATTTCTTCACACAGGCAGTCAATGCCGATGATGACGGCGAAGGGTTCAGTCAAGGCGCAATCAAAGCTGTCTTGAGCCAGCTGATTGAAAGCGAAGACAGCAGCAAACCTTATTCGGACGAGGCCCTCGTCAAATTATTAAAACAACGCGGCATTGAAATCGCCAGACGTACAGTTGCTAAATATAGAGAATCATTAGACATACCACCGGCACACAAACGAAAATTTACCGAGTAGATATATTCCGATCCGTTTTGACGGACTAATCAACCGAAGGAGCTGTATCATGAATCTGAAAATCACCGGTCTGAATTTTGATGTTACCGAAGCCATCAAAAACTATGTTTCCGACAAGTTGGCACGAATCAATCGCCACGCCGACAACATCATCTCTGTGACCATTACGCTCTCGGTGGAAAAAGTCAATCAAAAAGCCGAAGCCGATGCGCATCTGGCAGGCAAAGATTTGCACGTTGAAGCGATTGAGCAGGATATGTACGCCGCGATTGATGTTTTGATGGACAAGCTCGACCGCGCTGTTTTGAAACATAAAGAAAAAAGCGGCGATGTCCGCAGCACTGTCAAACCTGAAGCAGAATAAAGTTTTTGTATGATAAAGGCCGTCTGAATATTCAGACGGCCTTTTGTTTTGCTAGAAGTTTTAGACTGGCAATCTAGTTACTCACTTTTTGACCATTCCACGGTGCCACTTTAAACAGCAGCAACATGCCCGGTATGCCCAAAGCAAAACACAGCCAGTAGAAATTGAAGTAACCCATCGCTTCAATCAGATAGCCTGCCGTTGCGTTCATAAATGTACGCGGTACGGCAGATAGGCTTGTAAAAAGGGCTAATTGCGTTGCCGTAAATGCCGTATTGGCTTGTTGCGCCATATACGAGACAAACGCTGTTGTGCCTAAGCCGACGCCGATTGCTTCAGCCGCAATTACAACCGCTAAAAAGATTCGTTCCGATGCACCGACATGGTCAAAATGTCCGAAGCTTGCCAGCCATGCAAAGCCTAAAATGGTGACCCACTGTATCAAACCGAATAACCACAGAGCACGATTAACCCCAAGTTTGGTGATCCAAATGCCGCCGATAACGCCAAAAATTACAGCCGGCCATAAACCTGCGTTTTTTCCAATCAGACCAATATCGGTTTTAGAGAAGCCCATATCGAGATAAAACGGTTGAGCCAAAGCAGTTGCCATGCTGTCGCCCAGTTTATACAGCAAGATGAACGCCAAAATAGTCAAAGCCTGCTTCACACTCTGGCGGGTAAAGAAATCGTGAAATGGTTCGATAACGGTTTCTTTTAAGCCTTTGGTTTCAAGAGTTGAGTGATCTGGCTCGCGTGCTATGAACAAGGTCGCAAGTAAACCTGGGATCATAAACAGGGAAGTAATGATGAAGACGGTTGACCAAGGCAATCTGTCGGCCAAAATCAGACTTAATGAGGCCGGAATTAATGAAGAAATACGGTAGGCATTCACATACAGCGAGTTGCCTAATACCAATTCTTCATCTGACAGTACTTCGCGTCGGAATGCATCAATCACAATATCTTGGCTGGCGGAGAAGAATGCTGTAGCACAAGCTAAGCCTAAGATGATGGATAAATGTTCTTGCGGTCGGACAAATGCATAGGAAGCCAAAAGCAATAGGAGTGCTATTTGGGTAATCAGCATCCAACTGCGCCGTAAACCTAAAAATGGCAGGCGTACGGTGTCCAAAAGAGGTGACCAGATGAATTTCCAAGTGTAGGGGAAACCAATCAATGCAAATAGGCCAATGGTTTTCAAATCAATGTGTTCGCTACGCAGCCATGCTGGAATCAGGCTGTATAGAAAATAAAGCGGCAACCCCGAAGTGAAGCCTGTGAAAATGCAGATCAGCATTTTGCGCGAAAAAATCTTGCGCCAAGTGCTGGGTTGGGGTGCGGTTGTCATAGTGGAATCAATAAAAAAGAAAAGGGATATTGTAGCAAAGATGGGGGATATGGCGAATCAACTTCTGCTATCTTTATTGAATAATAAAAGGCCGTCTGAAACTTTGACAAATTAAGTTTCAGACGGCCTTTTGTTGGAACAACTGGTTTGGCGGGCAACGGAGACTTCAGGACGGAAGAAGGGTTGCTTGGGTGTATTCATAAAATTGAAGTTAAGAAAGTTTCAGACGACCCCTAGAGATCGTTTGAACGATGAGAAATATCAGTGGTAATTTGTGCCGTCAGTGTAGCCGTTTCCTGATTTGTCCACAGCAAAAGCAGAAATCGGACCGATCGTTACTGTCCCTTTAGGCTGAGTTTCTTGGTAATACTCATATGCTGCAACACCCATACCAGTTGCAGCACCAACAGCAGCACCAATTGTGCCACCGACCATAATAGCTGGTCCGGCAGGAATACTGCCAAAAGCTATACCGACACCCAGACCAATACCTGCACCAATTGATCCCCCTATTTATGCACCATTTGCTCCTCCTTGAAGGATTCTCTCTCCTAAGCCTCCTCCATAAATTAGTTCCAGATCCTCAATGGATAGTTCAATCATGTTATTTTTCCTTTTCAAAAAAATTAGATGTAGAATATTGAGTCAATACACCCAATATGGAAAAAATAATAAAAGCATGAATATAAATCATAAAATCAACATTATCTCCTTGGTAGCTTTCATAAATAAAAACGATTGGTATTGATATACAAATTAAAATATACAGGTACTTTGAAATTACCAGTAACTTATACACAAATTTTGATTTCATAGCCTAGTCTTTCATTTGAATAAAATCTACCCTAATCAACTTTCCAACCAACTTCCTAACTTCTTCATGCTTTCCCTGATTGAAGTTAACCAGTAGATTTTTCAACAATATGTATATTATGTTAAATAATAAATGGTAATTGTCACATTCAAATATTAAGGATAACCTACTTTGAAACTATATCGCTTTGATGCGTAATTCTATAAAAAACATTGAATTTTCATGTTTTCTATTTATCCAGTATTTTGGAGTTGATAAGTGAGAGCAAAAAACTTTGGAAATCTACGATTCTCCTTCCAACACCTCATCATTTCTCTAGAGAATTTAGGCAAAGGAGATATTGATAACTCATTTCATTAAATTGAACCAAATGAGAATGATTTATTTTTAAAATCCTTTTAAATTAATGGGTTACATAAAAATTGATAAAATAAAATTGACTATTCTCAATAAAATGAGTAAAATTCATCCGCAAATACAAATTTTTTATTGTGATACATCTATTAACCGCATTGAGAAAAGGAGTTAGTTATGCTAAGTAAGTCAATTACAGCAAAATTAAACGAACAAATTAATCTCGAGTTGTATTCATCAAATGTCTATTTGCAAATGAGTGCATGGTGCCATAAACATGGTTATGAAGGCGCTGCAGCATTTTTACTTCGTCATGCCGATGAAGAATTGGAACATATGCAAAAGTTGTTTACTTATGTGAGCGAAACCAGTGGAATGCCTTTGTTAGGTAAAATTGACGCCCCTAAACACGATTACGCTTCATTAAAAGAAGTTTTTGAAACAACACTTGAACACGAAAAACTAGTGACATCTAAAATTAATGAGTTAGTTGAGAGTACTTTTGCAGAAAAGGATTACTCTACTTTTAACTTCTTACAATGGTATGTAGCTGAACAGCATGAAGAAGAAAAATTATTTAACAGTATTGTTGATAAATTCAAACTTCTTGGTGAAAGTGGTACAGCGCTCTACTACATTGATCGTGAATTAAAAACTTTATAAGAATAGGAGAAATAAAATGTTATCAAATAGCGTGATTAAACTATTAAATGATCAAATGAATTTAGAGTTTTATTCTTCTAACTTATATTTACAAATGAGCGCCTGGTGCGAACAACAAGGTTTCGAAGGAGCTGCAAAATTTTTATCAGAGCATGCGGCTGAGGAAATGCAGCATATGCGTAAACTCTTCACTTATTTAAATGAGACCGGCGCATTGGCTATCATCACACAAATTGATGAACCACCTCATCAATTTTCATCATTGAAACAAGTACTTGAATTAACTTATGAACATGAAAAGTTAATTACCTCTAAAATCAATGAATTAGTTGGTAGAACTTTTGAAGAGAAAGACTACTCTGCCTTTAACTTCTTACAATGGTATGTGGCTGAACAACATGAAGAAGAAAAATTATTCAGTGGAATTTTGGATAAATTAAATCTTCTTGGTGAAGATGGTAAAGGTTTGTTCTTAGTTGATAAAGATTTAGGCGCATTAACAACAAACAACTAATCAAGTCTGATGAAAAAGGCTAAGTCATTATCGATTTAGCCTTTTTTTATATCAAAATCTAGCTACTTTTGTCTAAAAGTGCGGTGCTTTAACGGTTCATTCTTACCGCCGATTAGGTTTTGAAATGCCCGTAAGACAGGCAGATATGCTTGTCTTACGGGCATTTTATTTTCAGACGGCCTTCGATCTTGCGTTGCAACTGCGGTAGAAGGCGATCAGACCGTTGGTGGAGCTGTCGTGTGCAGGCGTGCCGCGTTCGAGTTCGGGTTCGATGGTTTTGGCCAGCTCTTTACCGTATTCCACGCCCCATTGGTCGAAGGGGTTGATACGCCAAATCACGCCTTGAACGAAAGTACGATGTTCGTAAGCAGCCATCAGCATGCCGAGGTTGAAAGGCGTCAGGCTGTCGATGAGCAGGCTGTTGCTCGGACGGTTGCCGGGGAATTCTTTTTGCGGTGCAAGGCGGTTGCGTTCGTCTTGGGGCAGGGCGGCCAATTCGATTTGTACTTCGTTTAAGGTCTTACCTTTCATCAGCGCTTCGGCTTGGGCGAAGGCATTGGCAACGGTAAAGCGGTGTTGGCGGTGGTTGCCGTAGACTGTGGTCATGGGGACGATGAAGTCGACGGGAATCAGACGCGTGCCTTGGTGTAGAAGCTGGAAGTAGGCATGTTGGCAGTTGACGCCTTCATCGCCGAAGACGATGCCGCCGGTGGTGCAGGAAACGGGTTGGCCGTCTGAAGTACGCTGTTTGCCGAGGCTTTCCATATCGAGCTGGTTGAGCCACGGGGTAAAGAGGCGCATGTTGTGGCTGTATGGGACAACGGTTTGTCCGTCTGAATGTTGGAAGTTGTTGTACCAAACATTGATGAGCGCCATCAGGACGGGAATGTTGCGGCGGAATGGCGTTTCGAAGAAGTGGGTATCCATCGCGTGTGCACCGGCAAGCATTTTGCGGAACGCTTTTTCGCCAACGGCAACCATCAGCGGCAGGCCGATGGGCGACCAGACGGAATAGCGGCCGCCAACCCAGTCGGACATGGCGAAGACTTTGTCGGGGGAGATGCCGAAGTTTTGGGCTGCGGCCACATCGGCGGAAATGGCGCAGAAGTGGCGGTAGATGCCGGAATCAGGCAAACCTGCATCTCGATACCAAGTACGCGCAGCGTAGGCATTGAGCAGGGTTTCCGGTGTGCGGAACGATTTGCTGGCAATGCTGAATACGGTGGTTTCGGGGTTGAGGCCGAGAAGGGTTTGGGCCAGGTCGGCATCATCGGAGTTGCTGACAAAGTGGACGCGTATGTTTTGCCAATAAGGCTGCAGCGCCTGTGTGGCCATGCGCGGCCCTAAATCGGAGCCGCCGATACCGATGTGAACCAAGTCGGTAATCGCTTTACCGGTAATGCCTGCGTGCGTGCCGTCTAAAAGTTGGCGTGCGAACTCGAATGCGCGGTTGAGTTCGTGATGAACATTTGGCACGATGTTTTCGCCGTCAACGTAAACAGGTTTGGCATTGGCAGGCAGGCGCAGGGCGGTGTGGAGGACGGCGCGGTGTTCGCTGGTGTTGATTTTTTCACCGCTGTTCATGGCCTGCATATATTGTGGCAAATCGGCTGCTTCGGCGAGTTGGCACAATAAGTCAAGGGTGTTTTCATCTAGGCGGTTTTTACTGTAATCAAATAACAAACCGTGCAGAATTTCGTGCATATTGTTGAAACGTTCGGCATCTGCGGCGAAGCGTTCGCGCAGGGTAACGTGTTGAGTACCGGCATGATGGGTTTCCAAGGCCTGCCATGCGTCTGAGTATGCGGACATTTCGTTTCCTTAGTATGTAACGGTAAATAAGCAGGGTATCTATTTTCTGCTTTTTGTAGTTGTTTGTAGTTTAACAAATTTGGACAACTTTTGGGAGGTGGGAGGGGCGGTTTTGTTTAAGAAATGTATGCGAAATGCAATAGAAACGGTTGATTATCATCAAGTTTCTGTAAAAAAGGGGGTATGACACCGATGTCTGCTGTGTTATCCTATGTAACATTATTGAAATCTTGTCGGGGCGGGTCCGTAAGATGGCTACAATTTATGATGTCGCTGCTTATGCCGGGGTATCTCCCAAGACGGTCAGCCGGGTGATTAACGGCGATGCGTCGGTCAGTGATAAAACCCGTTCCAAAGTAGAAACAGCGATTGCTGCTTTGGGTTACATCCCGTCTTCTGCGGCGCGGATTATGCGGTCACACCGTTCCGGATTGGTCGGTCTGATTACCGGCGCCATTTCGCGGACAGGCGAGAATACGGGCGGACACGGCATACCGGATATGTTCTTGATTAAGGGCATTCAGCAGCAGATTCGCGCACAAGGCAAGATTTTGATGATTGCCGACATCGACAATAAGCCGGGTCAGCCCGGTCAGATGGAGCCGCTGATCCGTACCTTTATGGAACATCGTGCCGAGGGGATTTTATATGTGGCAGGTTTCCATCAGGAAGTATTGCTGCCGGAAGTGCCCAACCGTTGCCCGATGGTGTTGGTCAACTGTTTTGATTTGGCAGGTACGCCGTCGGTTTTGCCGGACGACGAAGCAGGGCAGTATGGCTTGGTGCGCCGAATTATTCAAAGCGGACACAAACGGATTGCTTATGTGACTTTGCAGCCGGGCGTGGAAGCGACGAGATTGAGATTGGCCGGATACCGCCGTGCTTTGGCTGATGCGGATATTGTCTTCGATCCTGATTTGGTGCAAACTGGTTATCCTGACTTCAGCAACGACAGCGGGTCTTTGATTTCGGCCATTTTAAAGCTGCTGTCTTTGCCGCTTCCGCCGACGGTAATTTGCTGCGGTAACGATGAAATGGCGGTGCGCGTGTACGGGATTTTGAGGACGCGCGGCGTGCGGGTTCCCGAGCAAGTTTCGGTTGCCGGATATGATAACCACAGCGCGATTGCGGAGACGCTGTTTCCGCCGTTGACCAGTACAGAGTTGCCCTATTTGCGCATGGGCGCGATGGCGGCGGATTTGCTGTTTCGACATATTGAACACCCGGTCGGAGCGGTTCAGCCAGTCAAGGTCGTTGGGGAAACCATTTGGCGTCAGTCTGTGATGAATAAATAGTTTCAGACGGCCTGAAAATAAACTTTTAACAACACAAATACACATCAAAATAAGAATCATGCAAACGGTCAAAATAAAGGCCGTCTGAAAACGGAGTTGCCTCAGTAAAAAGGGCAGCCCAAATACAATAAAAAGCGTCATACCGCTGAAGTTGGAGTTTGTTGTTTCCATAGTTTATTATCCAGGAGTAGCCTTCCTATGAAAATCTCCCCACAAGTGGCGATGACACTTCGCCAGATTATGCTGATGAACTTCGGTTTCTTCGGCATTCAATACAGCTTCGGGTTGCAGCAAACTGCGATTAATCCGATTTTCAGCTTTCTTCATGCCGATCCGAGCCAGTTGCCGATTTTGAATATGGCAGGTCCGATTACCGGTTTGCTGGTGCAGCCGATGATTGGTGCGATGAGTGACCGCACTTGGGTGCCTGGATTGGGTCGCCGCCGTCCGTATTTCTTGATCGGCGCCATCGGTTGCAGCCTCTGTCTCTTTATCTATCCGCACGTTACCGCATTGTGGGTGGCCGTATTGCTGCTGTGGCTTTTGGACATTAGTAACAACACTGCAATGGAACCTTTCCGTGCGTTTATTGCCGATACGGTTCCTGAACATCAGCAATCTACCGGTTTCTTGATGCAGTCTGTGTTTACCGGTTTGGGTATTACACTGGCCAACGTTTCCCTCTACATCTTCCAACAAATCGGCTGGTTGCAACAAACTTCCGAAGCGGGTATTCCGTATTGGGTATTCGGCTCCTTCTATATTGGTGCGGTTTGCTCTATCGGTTCGGTTTTGGTTACTGTTTTATCGACATCCGAACGCGAGCCTAATCCTGAAGAAATGGCGGCCATAAAAGCGCAACCAAGCGGTCCGGCTCATGCTGTTAAAGATATTATCGTTGCTGTACGCGAAATGCCGACAGCCCTGTGGCAACTGGCTTTGGTATACCTCTTTCAATGGTACGCACTCTTTATCTACTGGCAATATATTTCCCACAGTATCGTTCAATCCGTTTGGGATTCGACTGTTGAAAATACCGAAGCGTATAGTCAAGCGGTTGCATGGACCGGTTTGGTAAACGGTTTCTACAATGTTGTAACCTTTATCTCCGCCTTCGGCCTGATGTGGATGGCGCGCAAATACGCTGCCAAATATGTTCACGCCTTTGCCGTTACCCTTGCCGCGCTGGCCTTGCTTACCATTCCGCACATCGGCAACAAATACCTGATGTTTGCGCCGATGATCGGTTTCGGTGTCGGCTGGGCAAGTATGATGGGCGTGCCGTTTATGATTGTGGTCGGCTCTATCCCTAAAGAACGTTACGGCGTGTACATGGGTATTGTGAACATGATGATTGTGATTCCAATGCTGATTGAAACCGTATCTTTCGGCTGGGTGTACAAAACCTTCTTAGGGTCAAACCCTGCCAACGCGATGACTTTTGCCGGTGTTTTCCTCGCCATCGCCGCTGTATTGACCTTAACCATTAAAACTGCGGCCAAACCGGCTACTGCAGAATAACGAAGTTTTGATTTAAAACCAAAATGAAAAGGCCGTCTGAAACATGAAATGGTTTCAGACGGCCTTTTTTGTCGAAACGGATTCCATTTGCAGACCTGATTCGGGAAGCCTTATTGTCGCTGCGCTACCGTTCATCACTCAAATTGGCTATGACTACCGATTTTGCTTTACAATATCCTCTTTAATTTATTTCGTTTTACCATCCTGATGACAGAACACATTTCCGCTCCAAGCCCATCTCCTATCGGCGAAGACTACCTGCTGTTAGGTCAATACGCCGAACGCGCTTATCTCGAATACGCCATGAGCGTGGTCAAAGGCCGCGCGCTGCCTGAAGTTTCAGACGGCCAAAAGCCTGTACAACGACGTATTTTGTTTGCCATGCGCGATATGGGTTTGACGGCGGGGGCGAAGCCGGTGAAATCGGCGCGCGTGGTCGGCGAGATTTTGGGTAAATACCATCCGCACGGCGACAGTTCTGCCTATGAGGCGATGGTGCGCATGGCGCAGGATTTTACCTTGCGCTATCCCTTAATTGACGGCATCGGCAACTTCGGTTCGCGCGACGGCGACGGGGCGGCGGCGATGCGTTACACCGAAGCGCGGCTGACGCCGATTGCGGAATTGCTGTTGTCCGAAATCAATCAGGGTACGGTGGATTTTGTGCCGAACTACGACGGCGCGTTTGACGAACCTGTACACCTGCCTGCCCGCTTGCCTATGGTCTTGCTCAACGGCGCGTCGGGCATTGCGGTGGGCATGGCGACCGAAATTCCATCGCACAATTTAAACGAAGTCACACAGGCGGCGATTGCGCTGTTGAAAAAGCCAACGCTGGAAACCGCCGACCTGATGCAATATATTCCCGCCCCCGATTTTGCCGGCGGCGGTCAAATCATCACGCCGGCGGACGAATTGCGCCGGATTTACGAAACCGGCAAAGGCAGCGTGCGCGTACGTGCGCGTTACGAAATCGAGAAATTGGCACGCGGACAGTGGCGCGTGATTGTGACCGAACTGCCGCCGAACGCCAACTCCGCCAAAATCCTTGCCGAAATCGAAGAGCAGACCAACCCGAAACCGAAAGCGGGCAAAAAGCAGCTCAACCAAGACCAGCTCAACACCAAAAAGCTGATGCTGGATTTAATCGACCGCGTGCGCGACGAGTCGGACGGCGAGCATCCCGTACGCCTAGTGTTCGAGCCGAAATCTAGCCGCATCGATACGGATACCTTCATCAACACGCTGATGGCGCAGACTTCGCTGGAAGGCAATGTGTCCATGAACTTGGTGATGATGGGTTTGGACAACCGCCCTGCGCAGAAAAACCTGAAAACGATTTTGCAGGAGTGGTTGGATTTCCGCGTCGTGACCGTAACACGCCGTCTGAAATTCCGTTTGAACCAAGTGGAAAAACGGCTGCATATCCTTGAAGGCCGTCTGAAAGTCTTTCTGCACATTGACGAAGTGATTAAAGTCATTCGCGAATCAGACGACCCGAAAGCCGATTTGATGGCGGCGTTCGGGCTGACCGAAATCCAAGCCGAAGACATTTTGGAAATCCGCCTGCGTCAGTTGGCGCGTTTGGAAGGTTTCAAACTCGAAAAAGAATTGAACGAATTGCGCGAGGAACAAGGTCGTCTGAATATCCTTTTGGGCGACGAAAACGAGAAACGCAAGCTGATTATCAAAGAGATGCAGGCGGACATGAAGCAGTTTGGCGACGCGCGCCGCACGCTGGTGGAAGAAGCCGGACGCGCCGTGTTGACGCAGACTACCGCCGATGAGCCGATCACGCTGATTTTGTCGGAAAAAGGGTGGATACGCAGCCGTGCCGGACACAACCTTGATTTGAGCCAAACTGCGTTCAAAGAAGGCGACCGCCTCAAGCAAACCCTTGAAGGGCGCACCGTTTTACCTGTCGTCATTCTCGACTCATTGGGCAGAACCTACACGCTCGATGCCGCCGAAATCCCCGGCGGGCGCGGCGACGGCGTGCCGGTTTCATCCTTAATCGAGCTGCAAAACGGCGCCAAACCCGTCGCCATGCTTACCGGCCAGCCCGAACAGCACTACCTGCTCTCAGGCAGCGGCGGCTACGGCTTCATCGCCAAGCTGGGCGATATGGTCGGACGTGTGAAAGCGGGCAAAGTGGTGATGACTGTGGACAGCGGCGAAACCGTCCTGCCGCCGGTTGCCGTCTATGCTTCTTCACTGATTAATCCCGACTGCAAAGTTGTACTGGCCAGCAGCGACCACCGCCTCTTGGTGTTTTCCATCGGCGAACTCAAAGTCATGCCCAAAGGGCGCGGTTTGCAGTTGATGTCGCTGACCGAGGGTGCATCTTTGGAGCACATTATGGTGACGACCTCTCCTGAGTTTACCGTTGTATCGGTCGGCCGCCGCGGCGCCGAGCATCAGGAAAAACTGCGGATTGCCGATATTGACGGCAAGCGCGGTAAAAAAGGCAAGGTATTGGAAATATCAGGCCGTCTGAAAAGTTTGTCCTGAAACAAGAACAAATATATCTAAATAAATTAAATTTATACGACATTGCATGATAATAAAAAAGGTTCACTTATGAACAGAGCCAATCTTCAAGAACTGGGTAATCTGAGGGAGCGGATTCCCGGTGTAATCAACATTGCCCGAATAGCCATCGTCTTACCGCTTTTAGTTTTGCACGCTTTCGGCAGCTACACAGGCGGCAACCTGATTGGCATTTCGTTGCCGGACGTTGAGTTTTATATCTGGGTAACGCTGTATTTCCTCCTGATTATGCTCTCCGTGTTCCGCCCGGGCTGGCAGTGGCAGTCTTTGGATTTGCCCAATGCCAGTGCCGTGGTCGACATCACCATGATGATGGTTTTGGTGTATATCTCCGGCGGTACGGCTTCTGGTTTCGGGATTTTGGTTTTGCCGTTTGTCGCCACGTCGTGTCTGCTCAGTTATGGCCACTATCCTATGCTGTATGCAGGCTATACGGCAATGTTGTTTATTTTGAACCTGTTTTTAGATGGCAGTATGCGTTTCGATTCATTTAATTGGGACGCAAAATCAATGGTGAATTCTTCGATGCTGATCGGCGCAGGCTATCTGGTGGCGATGCTGACATCGTTTGCCGCCCGTTATTTGGAGCAGGCCACAGAGTCCGCCAGCCGCCATCAACTGGCCTACCGCCGTATCAGCGGCTTGAACCATTTGGTTTTGAACCGCGTACAGGAAGCGGTTGTGGTGATTGATGCGACCCAACGCGTGTGGCTGTTTAACAAACAGGCAAAAATCTATTTCCCCAGCCTGATTATCGATCAGCAGGAAATCGTGTTTGGCGAGCTAGTCGCACGCTGGCAACGTCAACCCGACAAACCTTTTGAAACCGATATCCATATTTTCCAACACGCCATGCACGTCCGTGCCGTTCCGCTGATTCAGGAGCAGACCGAGCTGCTGATGTTGTACGTCCGTTCATTGCGTGAAGTGGCTGCGGAGGCCATGTCCACCAAGCTGACTTCGCTTGGACAGTTGACTGCCAACCTTGCCCACGAAATCCGCAACCCGATGTCCGCCATCCGTCATGCCAGCGATTTGTTGCAAGAGGGTGATGAGGCAGATCCGCTCAAGGCCAAGCTCTACAACATCATCGACAGCAATATCCAACGCATCGACAAGATGTTGGAAGATGTATCCCTGCTTAACAAACGAGACAACATCAGCCGCCAGCCGATTAATCTGATGAAATTCTGGTTGGAGTTCAAGCAGGAATTTACCTTGAACAATCCCGATGCCATCGGCTGTCTGCGCATGAATATGGACGGCAACAACCTGACCGTATTGGTTGACTCCATGCATTTGCAGCAAGTGATGTGGAACTTGTGCAACAATGCGTGGCGACACAGCCGTCAGGACGACAACGCCATTACCGTCCTTATCCGCTCTAGCGGCAGGATGCATATTTCCATCGTAGTGGCGGACAACGGCAAAGGCGTGCCGCCGGATGTGCGAAACCATCTGTTCGAGCCGTTTTACACCACCGAAAAACAAGGCACTGGTTTGGGGCTTTACGTCGCACGCGAGTTGGCACACGCCAATATGGGACAGCTGCATTATCACCCTGAAATGAACGGGTTCGAACTGATTTTACCGAAGGAGCAAGCGCAGGATGAATAAATTGCAAGAGCCGGTTTTGGTTGTCGATGACGAGGCAGACATCCGCGATCTGATGGAAATGACCCTGATGAAAATGGGTCTGCGCGTCGATACGGCGGCTGGTGTTGAAGAAGCTAAAGATAAGCTGGACAACAACGATTATTCGCTGGTGTTGACCGATATGCGTATGCCCGACGGCTCCGGTCTTGAGGTGGTCCAATACATTGACGAGTTGATGCTCGACACGCCCGTCGCCGTGATTACGGCTTTCGGCAATGCCGACCAAGCCGTTGAAGCCTTGAAAGCAGGCGCGTTTGATTATCTGCAAAAACCGATTACGCTGTCGCAGTTGCGTTCATTGGTTAAATCGGCAGTGTCGGTTTCAGACAATACTGCCGAACCCACGCCGTCTGAAAAAGTCAAATCGCAGCCTGCGCCTGTTTCTGCCGCCCTGTATAAACCCGAACCTCAGCCGGCCAAGCCTGTCGTTACGCCGCCTAAGAGCGTACAGAGCGAATTTAACCGGCCTTTGACTGTTCCGGAAGGGCTCAATTCCTTAAAAGAGCGTTTTTCGGCCGGTAACATCAATCCTGCTTTGCAACAAGACGCACCTATATTGGAAGGCGACGACGATATGCCGCGCCTGTTGGGTACTTCGCCGCAAATGGTCGAAGTACGCCACCTGATTCGCAGATTGGCCCGCAGCCTTGTTCCCGTTTATATCTCCGGCGAGTCCGGTACGGGTAAAGAGCAAGCGGCACGTACCATTCATGAGTTGTCCGACCGCGCCGACAAACCGTTTATTGCTGTCAACTGCGGAGCTATTCCTGAAAACCTGATGGAAAGCGAATTTTTCGGTTACAAAAAAGGCAGCTTTACCGGCGCAGATCAAGACCGTTTAGGTTTTTTCCAACACGCCGACGGCGGCACTTTGTTCCTTGATGAAGTTGCCGATTTGCCGCTTGCCATGCAGGTCAAACTCCTGCGCGCCATTCAAGAAAAAGCCGTGCGCCGTATCGGCGATGCGCGGGAAACCTCTGTGGATGTGCGCATTATTTGTGCAACCCATAAAAACCTCGAAGCTTTGATTGAAAGCGGTGCATTCCGTCAGGACTTGTATTACCGCCTCAACGTAGTCTCCCTGCACATGCCGCCTTTGCGCGAAATGCGCGAAGACTTGGGCGCACTGATTCTGTATCTGTTGTATAAACACCGTCACGGCAATCAAACCTACAAACTCAGCCCGAAAGCCCAAGAAGCCCTGTTGCATTACAGCTACCCCGGCAACTTCCGCGAGTTGGAAAATATCCTTGAACGCGCCGTTGCGTTGACGGTAGGCCAAGTGATACAAGTGGACGACTTGCAGATTCAAAACGCCCCACAGGTTAAGGCTGAACGCAGCGGCTTTTCCTTTGACGATATTGCCGAACCTGACGCGCGCGAAACCACGCTCAATCACAGCCCCATTCCGCCGTTTGATCCGCGTACCATGCAGATACAGGATTACCTCGACCAAGTGGAACGCAGTATCATCGAGCAGGCTTTGCAGCAAACCCGTTACAACCGTACCCAAGCCGCCAAACTTTTGGGCATCAGCTTCCGCTCTATGCGCTACCGCATGGAACGCTTGGACATCAATTAAAACGTTCAGACGGCCTGAGTTTTCAAGGCCGTCTGAAACATAAGCCTTATGTACAAGATTTATTTTGACGAAACCGCATCTGCCGAACTTCGCAGCCTTACCGAGCCGTTCGGGTTGACCGTTATCGACCGGCAGCCTGAAGAAGGCAGTTTCCTTATCGCTGACGAAAGCGGCATCAGTTTGTGCCGCGCCGGTGAAAAAGGCCGTGTCCGCGTTGATTTTGATGGCGGTGCCGCCCATTATCGGCGCACTAAAGGCGGAGGCGAGTTGATTGCCAAAGCAGTCAACCACACTGTACAACCGACTGTCTGGGACGCTACCGGCGGACTGGGGCGCGACAGTTTTGTGCTTGCCTCGTTGGGTTTGAATGTACACACTTTTGAACAAAATCCTGCGGTTGCCTGTCTACTTTCAGACGGCCTCAATAGGGTGGGGCAAAGTGAAGAGACACGGGAGATTGCCCAACGCATTACTTTGCATTTCGGCAATTCCGTTGATTTAATGCAGGAATTGGCAATGGAAAACGGTATGCCCGATGTAGTGTACCTCGACCCGATGTATCCGGAGCGTCGCAAAACCGCAGCTGTGAAAAAAGAAATGGCTTACTTTCACGACTTGGTCGGCTCGGCACAAGATGAAGCCGAGTTATTGGATGCGGCATTGAATACCGCCAAAAAACGCATTGTCGTCAAACGCCCGCGCTTGGGCGAATTTCTCGACGGGCGCAAACCTGCTTATCAATACACAGGCAAAAGCACGCGGTTTGATGTTTACCTTCCGACAAGGCCGTCTGAAGACTAGAAGCAAACTTGCAACATATCAAAAGAAACCGCCGACGTTATCAGCGCGGCGGCAAAGTGTGCTATAAATACCTTTTCCCAAACTTCATTGGAGCAAACTATCATGGAATTAGTATTCATCCGTCACGGACAAAGCGAATGGAACGCGAAAAACCTTTTCACCGGCTGGCGCGACGTTAAGCTGAGCGAGCAAGGTTTGGCAGAAGCCGCAGCAGCAGGTAAAAAGCTGAAAGAGAAGGGCTACGAGTTCGACATCGCCTTTACCTCCGTTCTGACCCGTGCCATCAAAACCTGTAACATCGTTTTGGAAGAATCCGACCAACTGTTTGTTCCACAAATCAAATCATGGCGTTTGAACGAGCGCCACTACGGCCAGCTGCAAGGTATGGATAAAAAACAAACCGCAGAAAAATACGGCGACGAGCAAGTCCACATCTGGCGCCGCAGCTACGACACCCTGCCTCCGCTGCTCGATCCTAAAGACCCTCACTCCGCCCACAACGACCGCCGCTATGCTAACCTGCCTAGCGATGTCGTACCTGATGGCGAAAACCTCAAAGTGACCCTCGAGCGCGTTCTGCCTTTCTGGGAAGATCAAATCGCTCCGGCCATCTTGAGCGGCAAACGTGTATTGGTTGCGGCACACGGCAATTCCCTGCGCGCGTTGGCCAAACACATCGAAGGCATTTCCGACGAAGACATCATGGGTTTGGAAATCCCAACCGGTCAGCCGCTGGTGTACAAATTGGATGAAAACCTGAAAGTAATTGAAAAATTCTACCTGTAAGGTAAAGGGAAAAAAGGACGTGTTGGACACGTCCTTTTTTATATTTGTCTGTATTGAGGCCGTCTGAAGGCAGTTGATGGCGGGCGACATGAAAAAAGGACGCGTAAAGCGTCCTTTATGGAGATTAAAACCTGAAAAGTATTACTGGTTTTTCTCGATGATTTCTTTGAGGTGAGGCATAGGGCTGTAACCGCTTTGGCTGCGGCCGTTAGGGAAGACTACGGTCGGCGTGCCGTTGAAGCCGAATTGTTCGCCCAATGAAGTGGTTTCTGCAACAGGGTTTTCGCAGTTTGCTTTGCCGCTTGGGAATTTGCCTTTGCGCATCCAGTCGATCCATGCCTGGGTCGGATTAGGTTGACACCACAACAGCTCGGCTTTGCGCGCGGCATCAGGGTGCAGGCTTGGAATCGGCATCATGAAGGTATAAATCGTGATGTCGGTCATTTTTTCAAACTCATGCTCCAAGCGTTTGCAGTACGGGCAGTCCGGATCGGAGAAAACAGCGACTTTCAGTTTGCCGTTGCCGCGTACTTCTTTGATGGCTTTATCCAAAGGCAGGGAAGCGAAGTCGATTTTGTTCAAATCGGCGGCGCGTTCTTCAGTCATGCTTTGGCGCGTATTGACGTTGATGAGGTCGCCAACGAGCATATAGTCGCCTTTAGCATCGGTATAGATGATTTGTTTGCCGCTGACGACAACTTCATAAATGCCTTTAATCGGTGTTTCACTGACGCTCAAAACTTTCAAATCCTGGGCGGCATAGACTTTTTCCAGACGCGCTTTCAAAGAAGTGGCAACGGATTTGTCGGCAGGCGCTTCCGCTTTGGCAGCCGGTGCAGGCGCCGCGTTGGCATTGGATACGGCAGGTTGACCGCATGCCAACAAAGGAAGAACGGCAAACGGCGTTAAGATTTTGATTAACTTGGTTTTCATGCGAGAGACTTGCGTGTGTTGAAATAAGGCATTGTATCAAACCTCCGTCATGTCTGCATTGTACTCAGGCTCAAATTATCGTCTGAAAATAGCTTTCGGCTGTTAAAATACGAAAAAATGATTTGATTGTTTGTATGTTCTACCACCGTATTGCCGTAAACGTGCCGCTTTCAGACGGCCTTTTGACGTATTCCCATTCCGAGCCGCTTCCTCCGGGAACGCGGGTGCTTGTGCCTTTTCGTAATAAAACCGTTGTCGGGGTTGTGTGGGAAACGGATATCGCGCCCGATATGGATGCGGCGCGGATTTTGAGCGTTCAGACGGCCTTTATGGAAGAAAAGCCGTTGCCTCAAAGCTGGCGTGATTTGTTGGCATTTACGTCGCGTTATTACCACTATCCGATGGGGCAGGCGGTGTTTGCCGCACTGCCGCAGGGTTTGAAGGAAACGCGCGCGGTGGAAATGCCGCAGCCGCCGTTGTTTTACGCGCTGAACGAAGCGGGCAGGGCGCAAATGCCGCCGCCGGCACGGTTCAACAAAAAAGCCGCTTTGTGGGACGCGCTGCTGTCGGGCGGGATGACGATGGCGGCGTTGAAGCAGGTGAATGCGCAGGCGGCGAAGTTAATCGAAGATTGGGCGGAACAGGGTTGGATTGAAACAACGGAAGCGGCGAAGCCCGTTTTAAGGTCGTGCAATGGCCAGGCTTCGCACTCTGAATTTGTATTAAATGCCGACCAGCAGAAGGCTTCCGATGAAATTCAGACGGCCTTTGGTAAATTTCAACCGTTTTTGCTGTACGGCATCACCGGCAGCGGCAAGACCGAAGTGTATTTCGATGCGATGGCGAAAGTGTTGGCGCAGGGGCGGCAAGTGTTGTTTTTGTTGCCGGAAATCAACCTCACGCCGCAGCTTTTGAAGCGGGTGGAAAACCGTTTTGCCGATGTGCCGACCGCCGTGTTGCACAGCCAGATGGCTGCAGGCAAGCGCACGCAGGATTATTTGCGCGCTATGTTGGGGCAGGCGAAGCTGGTGATTGGCACACGGTTGGCGGTGTTCACACCTTTGCCTGATGTCGGGCTAATTGTGGTCGATGAGGAACACGACGGCTCGTTCAAACAAGACAACGAATTGCGCTACCACGCCCGCGATTTGGCGGTGTGGCGGGCGAAGCAGAGCGGCTGTCCCGTCGTGTTGGGCAGTGCCACGCCCAGCTTGGAGAGCTGGCACAAGGCGCAAAGCGGCGCGTACCGCCTGCTGCAACTGACCGAGCGCGCCCATGCCGCCGCGCAACTGCCGCAAGTAGAAATTCTCAACGTAGGCCGTCTGAAACTTGACAACGGCTTCTCGCCGCAAGCCTTGCAGCTTTTAAAACAGAATTTTGAAGCAGGTGGCATGTCGCTGGTGTACCTCAACCGGCGCGGTTTCGCGCCCGCGCTGTTTTGCGGCGACTGCGGCCATACCTTCGGCTGTCCAAACTGCTCCGCTAAAATGGTGCTGCACCAACGCGCCCGCCAACTGCGCTGCCACCATTGCGACCACCGCGAACCCATCCCATTCAAATGCCCCGACTGCGGCAACCAAGACCTGACCGCCGTCGGCCACGGCACGCAGCGCGTCGAAGAAACCCTGCGCGCCTTCCTGCCCAAGGCTGCCGTCGTCCGTGTTGACAGGGACAGCACTGCGCACAAAAACGACTGGGCAGATTTGTACCGCCGCATCGCCGACAACGAAATCGACATTCTGGTCGGTACGCAGATGCTCGCCAAAGGTCATGATTTCGCGCGGCTTAACCTCGTTATCGTATTGAACGCCGACGGCAGCCTGTATAGCGCGGACTTTCGTGCGCCGGAAAGGCTGTTTGCAGAGCTGATGCAGGTGTCCGGAAGGGCGGGGCGCGCCGACAAACCCGGCAAGGTGTTGATACAAACCCAACTGCCCGAACATCCCGTCTTCGCCGCCGTCAAAGCGCAGGACTACGCCGTGTTTGCCGAAAACGAATTGAACGAGCGGCAAATGTTCGCCATGCCGCCTTTCGGTTTCCAGACCGCCGTCCGTGCCGATGCGCCGCATGTTGCCGATGCGATGGAATTTCTCAACGCCGCCAAAGAAACCCTTGCCCCGCTTTTGCCCGAAAGCGTCTCCCAGTTTGGTGCCGCTCCGATGCTGATGGTGCGCCTCGCTGAACGCGAACGCGCGCAAATCTTCCTTGAATCAACATCCCGACAGGATTTGCACCGCGCCGTAAGTTTGTGGGTGCAGGTGTTGCAGCAAAACCGCGACGGCAAAATCAGATGGTCGGTGGACGTTGATGTGCAAGAGGCTTGATTGAAATGGCTCAATCAATAAGGAAATAAAAGGCCGTCTGAAAATCTGTTTTCAGACGGCCTTAAGTTTTTGAATCGGTTTAGAAGAATTTTGCAGCTATATAGCCGAGTGCAAGCAGGCTCAAAACGGCGAATACGATAGCCATTGTAAGCAGGAACTGTGTTTTCTTCCTCGCTGCAAGTGCTGCCAGCTCAGGATTTTGGTCTAACTCTTCGCGTAGTTGGGATTCCAACTCGGCACGGATTTTCTTGCGCAGCTTTTTCTCTTCCTGCTCGCGCTCGTATTTGAGCTTGTGGGCGATTTCGGTTTGTTTTTTATGCTCGAAAGAGATTTTTTCCTGCCATTCAATGCGCTTACGCTGGATGGCCAGCTCATTTTTTTCTGTCAAATCAAAGTGGCAGGTTTTACATTCCTGTGCATCTAGTTCGTCAATAATCGTCATGCAGACGGGGCATTGGATAGGGTCGGGAGTATTGGCTGCCGACATAGTTTCTTCTTCAACTGCTTCCAATTCCATAGACTGACGGACGATCACGTCCAAACCCAAATAGCTGAAGTAATGCTGCGCATTTTCGCGCTCATCTTGGGTACATTTTTCGGCCACAATCGCTTGCGGACGCTCAGCCAAGGCTTGAATCAGGCTCTCGACTTCGTTTTCGGGCAGGTTCTCATACAGGCAGGCGTGGATGAGCTCCCTATCCGTGTTCGGCGGATAGGAAACGTATACGTCGAAAAATTTTTCTTGTTTGCTCATTGATATCCCATGAGTATTTCGACTGCGTCAACCAAATGGGTTTAGCCTAAGGTTTTGTTATTGTGTTTGAGCTGTTTTGGCTTATGATACGAGCCAAAACAGAGGCTGCAGTCTCAGGCAGACCAGGTACGGTTTGCCTTTGTGTCGTTAATCGGCTGGACAATAATTTTTTATTTATATGGAAACATACATGTCCAATGTTATGTCTATTGTAGAGTAAATATTTACGCCCGATATTATTATTATAAAGTAAATCTAAAATTGTTTAAAATAAATTCACACAAAAGGCCGTCTGAAGATACAGACGGCCTGTTTTTCATGAAGAAACGGATTGTTTATACGGAGAAGGACGAACCGCAACCGCAAGTTGTCTCTGCATTCGGATTGCGGATGACGAATTGAGAACCTTGCAGGCTTTCGGTGTAGTCGATTTCCGCACCAACCAGATATTGGTAGCTCATTGGGTCAACCAAGAACGTCAGGCCGTTTTTCTGGATTTCAAAATCGTCGTCGTTTTTGATTTCATCAAAGGTAAAACCATATTGGAAGCCGGAGCAACCGCCGCCGTTGACGAATACGCGCAATTTCAAATCGGGATTGTTCTCTTCGGCGATTAGGTCGGCAACTTTGGTGCAGCAGCTGTCAGTAAAGATAATAGGGCTTTCGTCTGACATGATGTGATTCCTTTTATATGAATATTTTTACTATTGTCGCGCAAACCGTTAGTCAAGGCAAGTTTGTGCAGACAGGGTCTGCCAGCTTACATGGAGGGCATGGCAGAAATTTCAAGCACCAGTATGTCAGATTTAGATGCTTCTGCCAAACCATTCGACACGGCCGATGATGGAGACGTCGTCGGTCGGGTTTTTCAAGTCGATTTCAAAAGTAGGGTAGGCCTCGTTGGCAGAAATGACGTTGACGATGCCGCCGGGTATCAGTTGCAGGCGTTTGACCAAAAGGTTTTCGTTGAGGCGCAAAACATAGAGGCCGTCGCGCGGCGTGGTTTGGCCGTGGTTGATGAGGATGGTGTCGCCATCATTCAGCACGCCTTCCATCGAGTCGCCTTTGACTGAAATAACGGAAAGGTTTTTGATGTCGCGCGTCACATAATTTTCAATCCAATAGCGTCGGAACGCCATGGCGAACATGGGCTGTTCGTCGCCGACGAGCTGGCCGTGTCCGGCTGCGGCTTGGATGTCGTAACGCGGTACAAAGACAAATTCGTCTATATCGACAGGATTGCCCAATGTGTCGGTTGCCGTGGCTTTTGGGGCTTCGGAGTCGGGGAAGGGGGAACCTTCTCCTGTCAAAAGCCAGTCTATGCTACAGCCTTTAAGTTGTTTGATTTTTTTTAGCGTTTCCGATTTCGGTAAGCCGCCTTCGTTCCAGATACGGCTGAATCCGGCGATGGTCATATCGATGTCGGCGGCAATTTTAGCTTGGCGGGCTTCATCTTTCCATAAGAAAGCCAGGCGATCTTTAAAGGTATCCATGTTTATGCCTTTATGGAGGTATGTTTTTTATATGGTTTGGATAATTTGAGTGTATTTTACCTTAGTTTTTATAAAATTGTAAGAAAAAAATTACTCAATCTAAGAAAAAGTATTGCATATTTTATTTTTTCTTAGTATTATTCGTTTTGTCTTAGATAAATCGATATTTCTAGTTTTATATTTGATTTTTCTTAGTTTGGTTCTATTTGATTTAGTTTTTCTGACTTAAACCTGCTATATGATTATGATGAGAGGTGTGAAATGACTCGTTCGCGTAAAAATACTTTTTGGGTGCTGCTGGCGTTGGTACTGGGTTTTTTTGCTCTGCCTTTCGGATCTTCGGAAGCGCATGAGGCAGACGGTAATCTGACGGCTTCGGAATGCGAACGCTTGGGCAGCTTGAGTTTGGATCAGATGGACGGCAGGCTGCTGGCTTTTGCGAAAGAATGCGATATGGTAGAGGCTACCCACGATTGGGAGCAACAGTACGGCAACTTGAATGAAGAAGAAATGCTTGCCGGCGTGGTGTATGAGTGATGTTTGTGAATGAATCGATAAAGGCCGTCTGAACGATCAAAGTTTCAGACGGCCTTGTGTTTTTAATAAGGATGGCTGGCTTAAGGCATCAATGGTGCATTAGTCAGGCCGGTGGTTTCGGGCAGGCCGAACATGATGTTCATATTCTGCACGGCTTGACCGGCTGCGCCTTTGACCAAGTTGTCGATGACGGAAAGAACAATCCATACATCGTCTTGATCGGGTGCTTTTTGAACGCTGATACGGCAAAGGTTGGCGCCGCGCACGCTGCGGGTTTCAGGTGTCGAGCCTGAAGGCAGGATATCGACAAAAGGACTGTCGCGGTAGTATTCGCGCAGCAAGGCTTCAGGGTCGGTGTGTTCTTGCAGGTGCAGATACAGGGTGGCGTGCATACCGCGTATCATCGGAACAAGGTGTGGCACGAAAATCAGGCCGTCTGAAACATGGTTTTGCAGTCCGGACAGGGTTTGTCGGATTTCAGGCAAATGGCGGTGGCCGCTGACGCCGTAGGCTTTGAAGTTATCGCCTGCTTCGCACAACAGGGCATGGGTACTGGCTTTTCGGCCTGCACCGGAAACACCGGATTTACAGTCGGCAATCAGCGGCGCGTTGGCTTTCAGACGACCAGCCTGAAGCAGCGGCAATAAGGGTAGGGAAACACAGGTAGGGTAGCAGCCCGGATTGGCCACCAGCTTGGCTTTGGCAATGTCGTCTTTGTAAAGTTCGCACAAACCGTACACTGCTTGGGAAACGAGTTGTGGCGCGGCATGGGCCATTTTGTACCATTTTTCCCATGTGGGGATATCGCGGATGCGGAAGTCGGCAGACAGGTCAATCACGCGTACGCCTTTTTCGATAAGGGATGGTGCTTCTTTCATGGCTACGCCGTTGGGCGTGGCAAAGAACACGAGGTCGCAATGGTCAAGTCCGGCATCCTCGGGCGTTTGGAATGCAAGGTCGTAAATGCTGCGCAGGCTGGGGAAGTAGTCGGCAACCGCAATACCGGCTTCGCTTCGGCTGGTGACGGTAGTAACCTCTGCGTTGGGGTGGCTGCTGAGCAGGCGTAACAATTCAACGCCTGTGTAACCGGTTGCACCGACGATACCAATTTTAATTTTTGTGGTCATGGTGTGGCTCCTTTGTAGGGATGACAATGCGTTTGATTATATAGTAATTAATTGCAGTCGGTCAGCGATGCTTGTGCCAAGCTTTGCAAGGGACGGTTAAACAGGCCGTCTGAAATATAGCATGAATAATATTCGAGAGCGGGTTTCAGACGGCCTGAGCGTTTGAAAAACGCAGTTTGCGGTTCGATTTGTCTGTTGATTTGTGGTGGGTGTTTCGTCTTTATCCTATCCATACAAACACAAAATAAAAACGCAAAAAAATGCCCCCGGGTTGGAGAACCGGAGGCAAGTATCCAAGGAGTAGCTCTCATTAATAAGAACTAGTTACTTAGTACTATATCTCTTGTTAGGATTGAAAGCAAGCGTTTTGCACATTTTAACATTTAAATAATTTTTTCATTCAAATTCAGAGAGCTATCAAACAGGTCTTGAATTTTGGGTTGGTGGCTGATGCCGATGACCAAAGTATCGGGCAAATGTTGCTTGAGGGTCTGCATCAACATCAGGGCGGATTCGTCATCGAGCTGGTTGGTGGCTTCATCTAGGAACAGGATCTGCGGTTTGTGCAGCAGCGCGCGCGCAAGGCTGAGGCGTTGCTGTTCGCCGCCGGAGAGGATGCCGTGCCATTCGTGTGAAGTGTCTAAATCGTTCATCAACGTGTGCAGCCTACCCGTAGGGCTGCTTAAGCCGACTTGTTCCAAAACGGTTTGAATCAAATGGTCGTCTTGGCAGGCCGCATAGGGATAGCTGACAGTTTGACGCAATGTGTCCGCAGGCAGGTAAGGGCGTTGCGGGAAAAACAGGCGGCTGCCTTCAAGGGAAAAACTGCCGTGATAATACGGCCATAAACCGGCAAGCACGCGAAGCAGCGTGGATTTGCCGATGCCGCTTCGTCCTTCAAGCAATACCCATTCCGGAGAACGGGCTTGGAGGTGAATATCAGTAAGCAGGGGACTGCCGGTTTGGGTGTGGATGGTAAGGTTTTGCAGGACTGCCTTGCCGCGATGATACGGCAAATCTGTTTGGTGTGACTGAAGGGAGGGGCTTTTTTGTTCTGCTTGTTCCAAGGCCGTCTGAAAACTGGAAAGCCGTTCGATGACTGCCGCCCATTCAATCAGGCGGCGGTATGCGTCAGTAAACCAGCCAAAACTGTCTTGAACGCGTGCAAATGATGTGCGGGTCTGCATCATGTCGCCGAAGGTCATGGTTTTGGCGAGGTACATGGGCAGGGTGGCGAGGATGGGGATGAAGATGCTGATGCGCACATAGGTCGCCCAGAAGGTTTCTTGGCGGAATTCGCAGTTGGTCAGCCGTCGCCAGTTGTTGCGGATGCGGAGGTAACGCTGTTTCAGACGGCCTGTTTCGGCTTCGCCGCCGTTGTAGAAGGCGATTTGTTCGGCATGGTCGCGTACGCGTAAAAGGGCTGCGCGGTAGTCGGCTTCGCGGTGCTGGCGGTCGATATTGAGGTTTTTTAGTTTGCGGCCGACAAGATGGGCGATGATGGTGCTGAAGATGGAATAAATCAGTGCAACCCAGACGAGGTAGCCGTAAACGGTAATGCTGTATCCGCCGATGTTGAAGGTCTGCACGCCGGACAGCGTCCACAGTACGGCGACGAATGCGCTGAATTTGGCAATATTATTGATGAAGGAGCGAAAGAGGCTGATGCTTTTGTCGGTAAGCAGGTAGATATCTTCGGCGATACGTTGGTCGGGGTTGTCCGGTTCGCCTGTCAGGCGCAGGCGGTAGTGTTTGTGGCCTTCGAGCCAGTTTTTTTGAAATTGCTCGGTCAGATGGGTGCGCCAACGGAAGATGAGGCGTTTTTGCAGCCAGTCGGCGCAAACGATACAGCCGATAACCATCGCCATATAGCCGAGGTATTCGACAATGAGTGAAGGCATGGATGCGCCGTCAAACGCGGCCAGCGCGTCGTAGAAGCGTTTGTCCCATGCGGCAATCCAAACGCTGATGGTGATGGAGAATAGGGTAAACCCTATCAAAACGGCGAGCATCAGCCATTGGAGGCGGCCGTGTGCCCCTGACCAAAAAGGGCGGGCAAGGTAAAAGAATTTTTTGAGCGTATTCATGATGAATGCTTGTGAATGCGTGCGAATGGCCATCTGAAAGTGAAATTGTACTTTCAGACGGCCTTTTTATCAGCAATAGTTGGTTTATGCTTTTAAAAAATGAGCGGTCAACCCGTGCTTGCTATGCTGCTATTTACATTTTCCACTTCAGGCTGAACACGGCATTGCGCGGTTCGCCGTAGAAGTTGCCGCTGTTGGCGGCACGGCTGTATTGGTTTTCGTAGTAGCGTTTGTCGGTCAGGTTGTTGATTGCCAGTCCCAGTTGCAGGTTTTTGCTCGGACGGTATTGGACGTTTGTATTCCAAATGGTGTAGCCGCCTTGCTTGATGGAGCCGTAGGAATTGGCGGTTTTGCTGCTGCTCTTCAAGCCAAGACCGACCGTCCATTTGCCGTCATCCACCGGCAGGATATAGCTGGTGTAGAGGCGGAACATATGCTTCGGCGTATGGCTGCTGAAGTTGTAGCCTTTTCGGCGCGATTCAACATTGCCGGTAACGCTGCTGCGGTTGGTGCTGCGGTTGAAGGTGTAGCCTGCGTAAACTTGCCAACGGTCGCTCAGGCTGCCGGAGATTTCGGCGTCCAAGCCGCGGCTGCTTTGGTTGAGCGGTTCCCAGTAG
Organism: Neisseria perflava; assembly: GCF_019334725.1. Classification (NCBI taxonomy): domain Bacteria; kingdom Pseudomonadati; phylum Pseudomonadota; class Betaproteobacteria; order Neisseriales; family Neisseriaceae; genus Neisseria; species Neisseria perflava. Next base: position 677,128 of record NZ_CP079818.1, read on the forward strand.
GCGTGCGGTTTGGCATTGACGCGTTGATTGTTGTTGTCTTTGTCGGTTCGGTAGAGGGCGACCGAGGTGTTCAGACGGCCTTCGTTCCATTCGCCTTTCCAGCCGAGTTCGTAGTTGCGTCCCATAATCGGCGGCAGCAGGTTGTCGTTGTAGTCGCGGTTCATCGTTTGTTTAAAGATGGACGTATAGGCGGCGTAAATACTTTGTTTAGGCGTGATATCGTAAGTGATGCCGGCATAAGGAACGAAGCGGTTGCGTTTGAGCGAATCTGATGAACCTGCCACCCCGTCTTTGAGGTCGCGATCCCAATAGAAGTCGCGTTTCCAGCTGGTATAGCGTCCGCCTGCGATGATATGCAGTTTGTCGGTAGGATTGATGCGCGCGCCCAAACCGAAGGCATGGGTAGTATAACGGCCGTTGCCGCCACGGGCTTTGGCTGTGGCAGAATCCCAATCGGGTTTGGCTTTCTCGCTGCCGTTAAAGGCATCTGCGTCATAGGTGCTGCTGTCGTTGAGCCAGCGGTTGCTTGAGTTCACGTTCTCTTTGGAATAGCTATGCATGAAGAAGAGGTCGTGATTTTGGCCGAAAGCGAAGATGCGGCCGGTCAGGTTGTTTTGGAAAGTGAACTGGCGGTTGCCTGCATCGTAACGGTCGAAGCTGTATGTGGTTCCCAGGCCGTCTGTGCTGATGCCGTTACCTGTGCCGCCCAGCGTGTAATATTCTTTTGAACTGGTGTTCTTGCGCCAGTCCAACTTGCTGCTCAGTTTCCAGTTGTCGTTGAAATAATGTTCAAACTCGGCAAAGAGATTGTATTTTTTCAGGCGGGCTTCGTTCCAATCCGCACCAAGATAGCGGCTGCGTTTCCACTCTTTGCCGTCTGCACGCATAGGCAGGCCGTCAGGATCGGGTGTTTCGGTTTGGTTGAGATAGCTTGCACCCCAGGTAAGTTTGCTGTTGTCGCCGATGTCTTTGTCCATCACGCCGTAAAGCAGGATGTCGCGGCCGCCGGATTGATCTTTGAAGGTTTTGTTGCTGCCTACCGAGCCGACAAAGCGTCCGCGCAGGCCGTGCTCTTGGCTTAAGGTACCGGATGCATCAAAGACGCTGTTTACTTTGCCCCATGAGTTTGCCATCAAATCGGCGGAAAGTTGGCGTTTTGCAGTCGGCTTTTTACGGACGGCGTTTACCGTGCCACCGGGTTCGTTGTTTGCCTGTGTCAAACCTGCCGCACCGCGCACCACTTCAATGTGGTCGTACATTGCCATATCGGTTGCACTGGTCGGGTCGCCGGCCGGGCCGCCTAAGCCGAATCCGCCGGGCGAACCAAGTTGCGTGGCAATGCCGTCTTCTTCAAACTGTTCGATAAAATAGCCGCGCGACATGAAATGCGTGCGTCCGCCGCTTTTGAAAACATTGATGCCGGTAGCGTTTTGCAACGCACCTTCTAAGTCGGTGATGCCTTGGTCTTCAATTTGTTTTTTAGTAATGACGCTGACGGATTGGGGGATTTCCCGCGGAGAGAGCACCAGCCCTGTGGTTGAGCGCAGGGCGGATACGGTGTAGCTGTTTTGACTTTCAGTGCGCAGGCTTTTGTTTTTACCGACAACGGTAACTTGTTCCACTTCAGCCTGCCGTACCTCTTCGGCAGCTTGTGCGGCTTGGGGCAATGCGGCAAGGCAGAGAGCAAGTGTGCTCAGTTTGAATAGTTTCTCAGAATGATGCATTTGATGAGGTCCTTGATAAAGAAAGATCTGTTTGTTTTTAAATATTGGCGGCAATATCTGTTTAAATTGAGCGGTTATTTTTTATAATCCGTTTTGTTTTAAAAATTAAATCTAAATCTCCGAATCATTTTATTTGATTCAATTTCGATTTTGCCAAACCATCGGGTCAAAAAAAGGTTGCCATCGGAAAGGGAGCCGTTGGCAACGAATGGAGGTGGTAATGCAATGAAAGCTAGATATAATGGGTAGTACCAAACTAGCCATAAAGAACTATATCGAAACGGTGAGAAAAATCAACAGGAATTTTTTTCGGTTGAGAAAATTTTTTAGACTGTTTGCTTTATATCAAGATTGAAAAAAAGGTTTGATTGGAAAAGGCCGTCTGAAAACGGAAAGAATCGGTTTCAGACGGCATTTGAATCAAGCGGGATTAGAACTTGTAATCGACTTTGAACATGACGTTGCGCGGTTGGCCATAGTAGTTGTTCGCGCCTTTGCTGCTGACTTTGTTGTTCTCGTAGTAGTAACGGTTGAACAGGTTGGTCGAAATCAGTGCAAGTTTCAGGTTTTTCGATGCCTGATAATCAATGTTGGCATTGAATACCGCATGACCGCCGCGCTTCACGCCGTAGAGGCTGGCGGTTTTGCTTTGTGCGGTTACGCCGCCGCCGATGGTCCATTTTTTGCCGTCAAACGGCAGGTTGTAGCTGGTGTGGAGGCGCAGCATGTGTTTTGGCGTGTGCAGGCTGAAATTAGTGCCTGCGGGGACGGTGCCTTTGCTTTCCGCTTCAAGATATTTGGACCGGTTGAACGTATAACCTGCAAACAGTTTCCAATCTTCGCTCAGGTTGCCGGATATTTCGGCTTCGATGCCGCGGCTGCGGACTTTGCCGACGGGTTCCCAATACCATTTTTGGTCTGCCGTATCCCAAACCTGCACCGCGCGGTTTTTCTGTTCGATGTCAAACAGGGCAAGCGAGGTATTCAGCTTGCGGTCGAACCATTCCCCCTTCCAGCCGATTTCGTAGTTCGCGCCGGTAACAGGGTCAAGATAGGATTTGTCTTTGCGCTGATTGCTGTTCGGTTTGAAGATGGATGTGTAGCTGGCATACAGGCTTTGGTTCGGCGTCAAATCGTAGGTAACGGCGAAATAAGGATTGAAACGGACGGTTTTGCGGTCGGTAACCGAATCGGGATCGTTGTCTATGCTGCCGCCTGTGTAGAAATAGTCGGTTATGTATTTCGATTTGATGTGGTTCCAACGCGTCCCTGCCATGATGTGCAGTTTTTCTTTCAACATATTGAAACGGAAGCCCAAAAGCAGCGCGTGGGTGGTGCGTTTGGAATGGGTTTCCCAATACATCTGATAAGGAGTGGCGTACCAGTCGGCGGGTTCGGAGATTTCGTTGCCGGTAAAGGTCATCGGGTCAAAGGAAACGCCCGGGTTGTATTGACGGCGGCTGCCGTTGTTTTTGGTGTGCGTGTAAGTGTATTCGGTAAAGATTTCCTGCGGCACACCCGCAATTTCAAATTTGCCGTTCAAATTGTTTTTGAAAGTCAGTTGTTTTTCGTCATTGTCGTAACGGCTCAACCAGCCAGAGGCTAATGCGCCGCCGGGCGTGTAGCCTGCGTAGGATGTGGACGTATTGTAAATGCCGCTGTTTTTCTTGGTATTTTCGTTGTAGTTGTAATCCAGCTTGCCGGTATAACGCCAGTTGTCGTTGAAATAGTGTTCTACTTCGGCGAATGCGTTCGCCTTGTCGTAAACGCCTTTGTTCCAGTTGTAGCCCAGATAGGTATCGCGCGGCAGGTTCAATGCCACACCCCAGTCGTCGGGCTTGGTGTGTTTGCGCTGATAGAGGCCGCCCCAAGTGATTTTGGTGTTGTCGCCGACGGATGCGTCCATCACGCCGTAAAGCGTGGCATTGCCGCCTTTGACGCGGTCTTTGAAATTTTTGTCGTGTTCCAATGCGACGACGGCGCGGCCGCGCAAAGTGCCTTCATCGTTCAGACGACCTGAAAAGTCTCCCGTGGTGCGGACTTTACCGAAGCGGTCGATTTGGACTTCGCCCTGAATAATGCGTTCGCCAGTGGGGCGTTTGCGTACGGCGTTCACCGTACCGCCCGGCTCGCCGTTTGCCTGCGTCAGCCCGGTCGCACCGCGCACGACTTCGATATGGTCGTAAACGGCGATGTCGTTCATGCTTTGCGCGTCATACATCGGATTGTTGATGGCGCCGGGGACGGTAGATGAGATTCCGTCCTCTTCGATTTGGTCGATATAGAACCCGCGCGATTGGAAGCGCGGAATGCCGGCATCACGGATGACGTTTACGCCGGTGGTGGTTTTCAGGGAATCAACCAAGTTGGTAATCCCCTGCTCATTGATTTGTGTCTTGGTAATCACGCTCACCGACTGCGGCGTTTCTTTCGGAGACAAGGCAAGCCCGGTGGTGGTACGCATGGCTGAAGTTGTGTAGGAGTCGCGGTTTTCGGTGCGGGTAGAACGGTTTTTGCCGGTTACGTTGACAGTTTGCAGCTCGGCAGTTTGTTCGGGCCGGGGTGTTGCCGTGTTTCCTGCTAAGGCTGCATAGGGCAGAGTGGCAATAATGAGTGCTAATGTTTTAAGGGTTGGGGCGTTCATGAACGTCTTTCTATAATTGAAATAAAATAAGAATAATTATATTTTACGATAATTTTGTTGTTTTGTAATTTAATAACAAGATTTTGAGGGTTTTTTAGCGGATTTATGTTGTTTTTATGGTTTTTGAAGGTGTTTTTGAAATTAAACTAGTTAAGGGAATCAAGCGAGAGGCTGTCTGAAAATTTTCGGGGTTGTTCGGCTATAATGCTGTTTTGGATTTTTAAGGCCTTCGCAAAAATACGGTTTCGGGGTTTTAGGCTGAATGTGTACCCGATATGTTTGCAAAGGTTTTGGGGTATGAGGAGAATGAGATGAAGAAAGTTTTGGTGTTGCAGCATGGGGATTTGGGCGCGTGCGACTGGTCTGTGTTTGGCGGTTTTGTGTCTGCACCATCAGGGAAATCGGTGTTGCGTGTGCCGGTTTCGGATGATTTTGAATTGACGGACGGGATGCGTGCAGCATTGATTGCGCAGCAGATAGATGGCGCGGTGTTGCCGGATGTGGCTTTTGCTGATTTGGGACTGATTGTCAGCGATATGGATTCGACGCTGATTACGATTGAGTGCGTGGATGAGATTGCGGCCGGTGTCGGACTAAAGGATGAGGTGGCCAAGATTACGGAGCAGTCGATGCGTGGCGAGCTGGACTTTGAGCAGTCTTTGCGTAAGCGTGTGGCTTTGCTGGCCGGATTGGACGAGCGCGTGTTGGAAGAGGTGTACGAGAATGTGTTGCAGCTGTCGCCGGGCGCGGAATTTTTGTTGGAAGCGTGTAAACGGAATGATGTGAAGTTTATGCTGGTGTCGGGCGGATTTACGTTCTTTACGGAACGTCTGCAACGGCGTTTGGGCTTGGATTTCCATTTTGCGAATGTGTTGGAAGTGGAAAACGGCAAGCTGACAGGCCGTCTGAAAGGGCGGATTATCGATGCACAGGCTAAGACGGATTTGTTGCGTGAATACCGTGAGCGTCTGGGTTTGGCTCCGTGGCAGGTGGTGGCGATGGGTGATGGTGCGAACGATATTCCGATGATAAGGGAGGCGGGATTCGGCATTGCTTATCGGGCGAAACTGAAAACTGAAGCGAATGCGGATGCGTGTGTGCGCTTTGGTGGTTTGGAGCGGATACGCGGTTGGTTTGCGTAAACTGGTTGAGGATATTTGTCAGTCAGGCCGTCTGAACAATCGGGAAACCGGTTTTCAGACGGCCTGATGTTTTATAAGGCGATAAAACGGTAGCCTTCGGCATCGACTTCGAGAATGGAGGCGTAATTGTCGCGCCAGTCGCCAAGTACGATGCGGGTGTAATCGGCGTTGCGATGGATGTTTTCGCGGTGGGTATGGCCGTGGATGAGCAGGGGCGTGTGGAAGCGTTGGACGGTTTCGTGGGTAAAGGCCGGATTGACGTCCATGATGTCGGCGGTTTTGTGTTGCTTGTCCTGTTTGCTCTGCTTGCGGATTTTGGTGGCGATGTTCAGTCGGAGTGTGAGCGGCAGGAGCAGGAACAGGCGTTGCAGCCATTTTTGATGGACGGTACGGCGGAATTTTTGATAAGAATGGTCGTCGGTGCAGAGAGTGTCTCCGTGACAGAGCAGGGTGGGAGTGCCGAACAGGTCGATAACGGCGTACTCGGGCAGTAAGGTCATGCCGGTAGCGCGGGCGAAGGTTTTGCCGATGAGGAAGTCGCGGTTGCCATGAATAAAATAGCAGGCAATGCCGCGCTCGGTCAGGCCGCGGATGGTTTGCTTGATGGTTTGCACCAAAGGGCTGTTTTCGTCATCGCCGATCCAAAAATCGAAAAGGTCGCCGAGGATGTACACGGCTTGGGCATGGACGGCTTTTTCTTGGATAAATTTTTGGAAGAGAGCGGTCAGTTGTGGATGGGATTCGCTCAGGTGCAAATCGGCGATGAAGTAAATCGGCATGATGATGTGGGGCGTATGGGAAGGGTTTTATTATAACTTGGGTTGCCGCATTTGGATTTGTGCTTGGTGTTTTTCGTTTGTAATGCAGTGATTTTATTGTTTTGATTTGGTGTGATAAAGGCCGTCTGAAACATCTTTTCAGACGGCCTTTGTGGTTTATTGGGCTTTGCCCTGATAGGTGATTTGTTTCAGTGTCTCTTCTTGGTACAAGTCGCTGATGGGGACGGTATAGAAGAATTCGTTGCTGCGGACAAAGCGGTTGACCAAGTCTTTGTCAAGGTGGAGGACGTGGTGTCTCAGTTTGTTTAAGCCTTTGAATATCATGGTGTTCCAACGCATATAGCCGTCTGAATTGGGACGGATGTCGTTCATGGCATCAAGGGCGAGGAGTTTGCGGTTTTGCTCTTCTTTATCCAAAGGATGGGAATAAATGCTTTGGAAGTAAAACGGTTGCTCGGAGGGCGGCGGCAGGCTGAGGGAAGACCCTACTTTGCCGATAGGGAAGTCGTCGCTCAGATAATGTATGGTGTGCAAAAACAGATTGCCGCGGCGGTAATCGATTTTACGCAGGGCTTCGATGGCGGCCAGCGCAGTATGTTGGTGGTCGGGATGCGTATCAATATTTGGGGACGGCGTCACGATAATATCCGGCTGGAACGTTTCTATCAGATAGCCAAGGTTGTCTACCAAGCTGTTCCAAGTAGAGCCGGGTTTGAGATGTTTCGCCAATGGGGAGGTATTGGCACTGCGGAAAATATCGACATCGGTCGTATCGATTTTGGTCGATTTAATCTCTTTTTCCGGATTTTGGCGCATGGCGGTCAATGTGCTGTCGAAGTAGCCCAGCTGCAGGATGTTTTCAGACGGCACGCCGGCCAAAAGGGGAACGGCTAGGCTGTTCCAAACGCGCATCCGGCCTTTTTGCAGATATTGTGCCTGGGTGTCGAAGTCGCATGTGCTGTAAAGATTGCCATAGTGGAAGCTGCCGCCTTCGCTGGCGGTTAAAGTGCAGATCATTGAATTGGCGGCGTGTTTTTCGTACAAACCGTATGCGCCGAGTTCAGCATCGTCAGCATGAGGCGCGAGGACAAGGATTTTTTTGCCGTCGAGGTTTTCACGCGGATAAACAGAGAGTTCGATTTCTTGATCTGGCAAGGACAGGTATTTGCCTTCCAAGCGGATGGTTTTGTCGTTGTCGGAAAAGGTGTCGCTCAGATTGATATAGCGCACGCCTTTTGCGCCGTATTCGAAATATTGCTTCCATTTGCCTTTAGATGAAATGGTTTCAACAAAAGGCAATATCAGTAATCCTGCCCAAGTGGATTTGATACGGATTTTGGCAATAACGGTATCTTGTCCGCTGATAGTAGCAGGCAAAGTCAGGCTGCCACCCTTGAGGGTGGCATGCGCGGTAGAGGGAAGGGAGGGATAGTTATAATCTTGGTGTGTGTCGTAGGCGAACTGTTTTTTATGAATAATAGAAGTAATAATAAACAAAGTAACAAAAAAAATCAGTATCAGCCCAATTAGTATCAGAAACATTGTCAGGTTCCTTTATTGTTATAACAGCTATGATATTGCGTGCGAAGTCTATTTGTTTGTTTTTCTTACAAACGGTTGTTTTTTGTACTCTAACGTCATTAAAGAAAACGTTTAAAATAAAACAGTTTATAAGTTGATTATATATAAACGACTAAAATACAGAAAGGCCGTCTGAAAAATTTGAAAGAAATTTCAAATTTTTCAGACGGCCTTGATATTTTAAAGGTTAAGCCGATAAATTATGCTTCTTTTGTTTCAACTGCTTTCTGACGCAGACGCAGGCTCAATTCACGCAGCTGTTTGTCATCGACCACATTAGGTGCATTGGTCAGCAGACATTGTGCACGTTGTGTTTTCGGGAAGGCAATCACGTCGCGGATGGACTCGGCACCGGTCATCAGCGTTACCAGACGGTCGAGGCCGAATGCAAGGCCGCCGTGAGGAGGCGCACCGAATTTCAAGTTATCCAAGAGGAAGCCGAATTTCTCTTGTTGCTCTTCAGGGCTGATTTTCAGCGCGGCAAACACTTTCTCTTGTACGTCTGCGCGGTGGATACGGATAGAGCCGCCGCCGATTTCCCAGCCGTTCAATACCATGTCGTAGGCACGGGCCAGGCAGTTTGCAGGGTCGGAAACCATCAGGTCTTCATGACCTTCTTTGGGCGCGGTAAACGGATGGTGTACGGCAACGTAGCGGTCGGCTTCTTCGTCGTATTCGAACATTGGGAAGTCGACAACCCACAAAGGTTTCCATTCGTCTACGAAGTAGCCGTTGTCTTTGCCGTGTTCCAAGCCGACTTTGATACGCAGCGCACCGATGGCTTCGTTCACGACTTTGGCTTTGTCTGCGCCGAAGAAGATGATGTCGCCGTTTTGCGCGCCGGTACGCGCGATGATTTCTTTCAGGGCGTTTTCAGACAGGAATTTGACGATTGGAGATTGCAGGCCGCTGTCTTCGCCGTTGGAGAGGTTGCTCACATCGTTCACTTTGATGTAGGCCAGACCTTTCGCGCCGTAGATGCCGACAAATTTGGTGTATTCGTCGATTTCTTTGCGGCTGAATTTCGCGCCGTTCGGCACGCGCAGGGCAACCACGCGGCCGCCTTTCATGTCGGCTGCGCCACGGAAGACTTTGAATTCTTCCGTTTTCATCAGGTCGGTCAACTCGGTAAATTTCAAGTTGATGCGCATATCCGGTTTGTCAGAGCCGTAGTAGAACATGGCTTCAGAGTAAGGCATGCGTGGGAAATCGCCCAAATCCACGCCCAATGCGTCTTTGAAGACTTGTTTAGCCATGCCTTCGGTGATGTCCATGATTTCATCCTCGTTCAAGAACGAGGTTTCCAAGTCGATTTGAGTAAATTCAGGTTGACGGTCGGCACGCAAATCTTCGTCGCGGAAACATTTGGTGATTTGGTAGTAACGGTCGAAACCGGCCACCATCAGCAATTGTTTGAACAATTGTGGAGATTGCGGCAGCGCGAAGAATTCGCCCGGATGAACGCGGCTTGGTACAAGGTAGTCGCGCGCGCCTTCCGGAGTGGAGCGGGTCAGCATCGGTGTTTCAATGTCGATGAAGCCTTGTGCGTCCAAGTAGCGGCGAACGCCCATAGCGACTTGGTAACGCAGGCGCAGGTTGCGTTGCATGGTAGGACGGCGTAAGTCGATAACGCGGTTGGTCAGGCGAACGTTTTCGCTGATGTTTTCATCGTCGATTTGGAACGGAGGCGTAGCGGCAGCGTTCAAGACTTCGATTTCTTTGGCAAGGATTTCGATTTTGCCGGAAATCATTTTGTCGTTGGTTGTACCTTCAGGACGATTGCGTACGCGGCCGGTAATGCTCAAAACGTATTCGTTGCGGGAAGAGTCGGCAGCGGCAAATGCTTCCGGAGTGTCAGGGTCGATAACGACTTGAACGATGCCTTCACGGTCGCGCAGGTCAATAAAAATCACACCGCCGTGGTCGCGTCGGCGGTGTACCCAGCCTTTGACGGTAACGGTTTGGTCTAAGTATTGCTCGCTGATAAGGCCGCAATAGTTGGTACGCATAAAATCACCTTTTTATATTGTTCAATTTGAAAAAGAAGGAAAGGCCGTCTGAAAAAAAGAAGACCTTAATTGTTGTGTTCGGTATCACCGTCTTTAGACGGTTTTTGGGCAGGTAGGGCTTTAACCGGCAAGTCGTCCGGCATGACCATGCCCAGCGAAATTACATATTTCAATGCCTGATCCACACTCATGTCCAGCTCGCGAACGTCGCTTTTTTTTACCATGATGTAATAGCCGCCGGTTGGGTTGGGCGTGGTTGGGACGTAAACAGAAATATAGTCGTCATCTTGCGGCAGGCTGCCTTTGAGTTTGGCGGGAATATGGCCGGAAACAAAGGCTATCGTCCAAATGCCCGGTTGTGGAAAGGGAACCAGTACGGGGGTTTTGAACGAGCGGCTGCTGTCGGAGAGCAGGGATTCGGAAACTTTTTTAACGCTGGAGTAGATGGATTTGACGACGGGAATGCGTCCTAAAAGGCTGTCCCATGCGCCGAGAATCCGTCTGCCTAAAACGTTGGCGGCAAATACGCCGGTAACGAACAAGACGATGGTGGCGGCAACAATGCCCAAACCGGGTATGTTGAATCCCCAGAAATGCTGGGGCTGCCAGCTTTCCGGCAATAGGCTGATCAGTCTGTCGGCGGCGGATATGATGTAGGTCATCGCCCAGATGGTTACGGCAATCGGCAACCAAACCAGTACGCCTGTAATCAGGTATTTCTTTAAAGCCTTGGCGATTTTTCCGCTTTCGGCTGCTGCTTCTGTCATCTTTGTTTCATTCCGGCAAGTTTTGCCCAAACTTTGCATTATACGCGTTTGGGCGCTAGGAAACGAGTATTTTAAACGAATGGCTTGTTTTGTTTTATTGTTTCAGACGGCCACCTTGATTGCACAGGCCGTCTGAACAATATGGGGGGAATTAGATTCCGTCCCAGTCGTTGAACATCAGGCCGAAGCCGATGCCGTTTTGTTTGTGGTTGTAATCAATCAGGCTTTCGCCGTAGCCGTGGAAACCGCGGACAACGCCTTTGAGTTTGCCTTTAATTGGGAAGGTATAAGCAGCTTCAACGGCACCGCGTCCGCTTTTGGGGTTGTAACGCAGGACGGAATAAACATTTTGTTTGTCATTGAAGCGGTATTGGACTTTCAAGTCGCCGTAGCCCATGTATTTGTTGATGTCCGGATTGTCGTCGTCATCTCCTTTTTGGTCAAAGGCGCGCATCCAAACTCTAGGAATAACGGTCAGCTTGCCCCATTCCATGCCGGCCATGGCGTAAACGCGGTTCCATGAGCGCGATTCCGGGCGGCTTTGACCGTTGGATTGGTGAACAAAACCTGCGCCAACCATACGCAGTTTGCCACCGAAAGGCAGGTCTGCTTTAACGGGTTGGGTAATGAAGATTTCGGGCTCGTAGTCGGTATTGCGGAACGGAGCGGATTTGCGGCCTTGGTTGAAGATTTGCCAGTCGGATTTTTGAGTATAACCAAACCATACGTCGGCACGGGTTTTGAATAAATCCTCGGCAATCTTGCTTTTGAAGGAAACCTGCATTTTGGTTTCGAGGCGTTTCTGCTCGCTGAATTTTTCCTGCGTGGTTACGCCGCGACTGGGGGATTCCGGGTGGTAGTTGGGGCTGCTGTTGTACCAAACGGGCATGAGGTACATAGGATTATGCTCGCGTACGCTCAACAGGCCGCGTGTGTCGTTTTTATCCAAATCGTACATCAGGCTTAAAGGCGTGTAGCTGTCGGCAGTTTCGCTTAATACGTCGTCTGAAATATTCGGATGGGTAGGGTTGTCGAATACGATGGCCGCTTCTTTTTTCTCAATGCTCTTGCGGACGCTTTGTTCGAGGTCAACCGGTGTTTTGGCAGTTTCGGTTTGCGCTTGCGGCAGTGGGGATTGAGGGGGGAGTTGCGCCGAGTAGATGTTGTCGTAACACGCCAAACGGGTGGCGTTGTCTTGAATGGTGGTGCAGTGTAGGGCGGCGGTTTCAGCGGCAGCCAGTGGGGCGGCGGCAATGAATCCGATACTTAGGGAATGTTTCAACATCTTGTTCATGAGAGTTTCCGTTGTTTTTCAGACGGCCTGATGAAGGGTAAATGGTTTTATTTGGTCGGTTTGGGCTGTGAATACGGCAATGCCCCTGAAAGGCAAGACCTCAGGGGCATCGTATCAGCTCGATTATCCTGCTTGGGTTGTCAGGATTTCCGGCATCTGCGTCAGTATTAAGCCAAAGCTTTTACTTTAGCAGACAGACGGCTTTTATGACGGGCTGCTTTGTTTTTGTGGAATACGCCTTTGTCAGCGATGCGGTCGATGACTTTAACGGATTCTTGGTAAACTGCTTGAGCAGCAGCTTTGTCGCCGGCTTCAACTGCTTTCAACACTTTTTTTACAGCGGTACGGAATGCAGTACGCAGGCTGGCGTTGTGGGCGCGTTGTTTAACCGACTGGCGGGCACGTTTGCGGGCTTGTGCGCTGTTTGCCATATTGAATATCTCCTGAAAAATAAATTCTGTAAACGCGCAATTTTAAAGACAGATTTCCTTGTATGCAAGCTTTTTCTCTATAAACGCGCGCAAATCAGCCGTATTTTGCCCAAAAACGACAGCCGGTGCAACGCTTTTGGTAAAAAGATGGTGTTGCTTTGCCTTATTTCAATAAAAATCAGATGGATATTGCTTTGCGTTTGCTTACGTTTCCATTACAATAGCCTAACTCTGCGCCGGGGTGTTTATGGGGTGCAGGGTTTCTTATTTATTGACATTAACCACTCTTTCATCAGGAATCTGCCCGTATGAAAAAATCTGTATTAGCCGTATTGGCCGCATTGTCTTTGGCCGCGTGCGGCGGTGGCGAGAAAAAAGCCGAGCAACCTCAAGCAGGCAGCGCGCCTGCTGCCAATGCCGAGGCAGCCGCTACCGATACTTTGAATATCTACAACTGGTCAAACTACGTTGACGAAAGTACAGTCGAAGACTTCAAAAAAGCCAACAATTTGAAGCTGACTTACGATTTGTATGAAAACAATGAAACGCTGGAAGCCAAAATGCTGACCGGCAAATCCGGCTATGACTTGGTTGTGCCCGGTATTGCCTTCCTGCCGCGCCAAATTGAGGCAGGTGCATACCAGAAAATCAATAAGGATCTGATTCCGAACTATAAAAACATCGACCCTGAATTGCTGAAGATGTTGGAAACCGCCGACCCTGGCAATCAATACGCCGTTCCATACTTCTCAGGTGTGAATACGATTGCGATTACCGCGAAAGGCAAGGAACTTTTGGGCGGTCAACTGCCTGAAAACGGCTGGGACTTGCTGTTCAAACCCGAATACACCAACAAGCTGAAATCTTGCGGCATCGCTTTGTGGGATACCCCGAGTGAAATGTTCCCAATCTTGTTGAACTACTTGGGTAAAGATCCTAAAGGCTCGAATCCTGAAGATTTGAAAGCGGCGGCGGAAGTTTTGAAAACCATCCGTCCTGACGTGAAACGTTTCAGCCCTTCCATCATTGACGAATTGGCGCGCGGCGACATCTGCTTGGCGGCAGGTAACGGCGGCGACTTGAACTTGGCCAAAGCGCGTTCCGAAGAAGTGAAAAACAACGTCGGCATTGAAGTGTTGACGCCGAAAGGCATGGGCTTCTGGATTGAATCTTGGCTGATTCCGGCCGATGCGAAAAACATCGTTAATGCCCACAAATACATCAACTACACGCTGGATCCCGAAGTGGCTGCGAAAAACGGTATCGCCGTAACCTTCGCACCGGCCAGCAAACCTGCACGCGAAAAAATGCCTGCCGAGCTGGTGAACACACGTTCTATTTTCCCGAACGAGCAAGACATGAAAGACGGTTTCGTCATGCCTCAAATGAGCGCGGATGCGAAAAAACTGTCCGTCAACTTGTGGCAAAAAATCAAAGTCGGTTCAAATTAATTGTGAGCTGATTGTTTGAAGCAAAGCAAAGGCCGTCTGAAATTTTTCAGACAGCCTTTTTTGTTGTTGGCGGGTTATTTATTCCAGTCTTTTACAAAAATCAAGACACTAGGGAAAGTATAATTACTGGAAAGACCTTGTACTTCACCTTCAGAATAAGCTAGTGTGGCAACAACTTTTCCATTTTTGGTGCAACTATAGGCATCGCTAAGTTCGTAATACATTCCTGATGATGGGGTATTTTTACTTACCATTACCTGGTTTATATAATTTTCTTGGTAGGTGTTAGGTGTGCCAATTTCACCCGAATGATGTGTACACCATGCCTGAAAGGTGTCTTTTGCTTTTTGAATGATATGTCGGTCATTTCCATAACTATCTGTTGCGGCATAGTTCTCTAGCCGCTCTCCATTTTTTACTCCCAGGGTTTCTCTGCTTGTGGATAGGTATGATAAAGCTTTCGAGATTTGCTGTGCGGTTTGGTTTACAGCACCAATCGGCAGCCATTTATTGCTAAATTCGCCAAATGGTAAATGCAGATTATCGTGAAGTTCACTGTGTTCAAGCGTTAAAGGTTGGTTTGTTTTAAATAATCCAGGATCCGTAGCCGAGCAAGCACTAAGCATAATGCTAAAAATAGATAGGGAAACAAATTTAATGGTTCTCATTATGTGCCTCTAAAAGAATTATAGAAGAATAGGGTTAGTAGAGATTTTTCTTGCAATCAGCAATTGCGTTTTTGAAAGGTAGGGTTAGTTTGTCTATTTCATTTTGTATTTGTCTTGATGGATGTATCTCAGTTCGTTTAAACCAGTAATTTTTACCACTAGAGCGATTTTGTATCTCAACTAAATCCTTACCTTTTGTATTGATGATTAAGTTGATACCGTTGATAGTATCACCAATCTTAAGGTTTTTCCTCCATGAGGATATTAACCGCTCTTGAAGTTTTTCAATTTTTAGCTGGGGTTCTCTGATGCACTCTTCCCTTGCTTGATAAATACGCTGCTGTTCTTTTTCTTCTTGTAACTTTAGATTCTTTCTGGCTTCTAGCAAATTATTTCCTTGTTCGGTCATATGGATTTCTTGAGTGTTAAAAGAAATAGTTATAGAGGTATTATCTATGCCTGAGCAAGAAACATTTACGAAAGAGTTATATCCTGTAAAAGTTAAAGATGGGAAAACCACTGCTTCAGAGTTTGGGTAGGTTTCTATATTTGGGAGGTCAGATGACCAAACTCCGTGGTTTTGCTCACACCAATTTCGTAAATGGTAGTGGAGAAGTCGATAACTCTTGTTGTCCCTGTCAAAAAACGCATTTATTTTGTAAGTATATGTATCTACTCTAATGTTGTTTAGATATGTAGATTTTTTAAATTGAATATCAAGTTTATCAAATAGTTCTTGAATATTGAGTCCGTTATGTTTGGCATTGCTTCTATCAGGTAGTGCAGCATGGGTGAAATAAGGAATACACATCAAGACTAATAGTATAATTTTTTTCATATTAATTCTCTCCGAGATGCTGGAAAGTTAGGAACCTGCTTAGTTTTTGTTAGGCTAATGTTGCCGTTGTATCGGATCATCTGTATGCGTTTGGGTAGTTGTTTTCGTTTTCTTATTAAATACCAATATATTACCGCTTCAATGCCAGCGTCAACACACCCGCGGTTACCAAGCCTAGGCCTATCCATTCCTGCGTGCTTGGGCGTTCGTCTAAGAAAACGACGGCCATCAGGGCGACCAAGACCAGGCTGAATTTGTCGACGGGGGCGACTTGCGAGGCGTTACCCAGTTGCAGGGCTTTAAAATAGGCGAGCCAAGATGCGCCGGTAGCAAGGCCGGATAGGATGAGGAATGTCCAGTTGCGGCCGGTAAAGCCGTTCACACCCTGCCATTTGCCGGTGTAGGTTAAAAACAATAACAAAGCGGCAAGGATGACTAAGGTGCGGATGAAGGTGGCGAAATCTGAATCTATACCCTGTAAACCCATTTTGGCGAAGATAGCGGTCAATGAGGCGAAGCCTGCCGATGCCAATGCCCAAAACAGCCATGCGTTGCTGCTCATGTTTTATTCCTTTGTTTTAAATTGTTGACAATATGAATCCGCTTGTTAATGAAATATCGAAATTTTCACTGCGGTTTGTCTTTGGAAAACGCTATAATAGAACGAATATTCTTTTTCTTCCAGCCGTCTTTATTGTATTGTTTCAGATGGCCTTTCCCTCTCTCAATAAAGGAAAATCATGAGCTTCAAAACCGATGCTGAAATTGCCCAGTCTTCCACCATGCGCCCGATTGGTGAAATTGCCGCCAAGCTGGGTTTGAACGTTGACAACATCGAGCCCTATGGTCATTACAAAGCCAAAATCAATCCTGCCGAGGCATTCAAGCTGCCGCAAAAACAAGGCCGTCTGATTTTGGTTACCGCCATTAATCCTACTCCTGCGGGTGAGGGTAAAACCACTGTAACCATCGGTTTGGCAGATGCATTGCGCCATATCGGCAAAGATTCGGTGATCGCCCTGCGCGAGCCTTCTTTGGGTCCGGTGTTTGGTGTTAAAGGCGGTGCTGCAGGTGGCGGCTATGCCCAAGTTTTGCCGATGGAAGACATCAACCTGCACTTCACCGGCGACTTCCACGCCATTGGTGCGGCGAATAACTTGCTCGCTGCCATGCTTGATAACCATATCTACCAAGGCAACGAGTTGAACATCGATCCGAAACGTGTGCTGTGGCGTCGCGTGGTCGATATGAACGACCGCCAGTTGCGTAACATCATCGACGGCATGGGTAAACCTGTTGACGGCGTGATGCGTCCTGACGGTTTTGACATTACCGTTGCTTCCGAAGTGATGGCGGTATTCTGCCTTGCCAAAGACATCAGCGATTTGAAAGAGCGTTTGGGCAACATCCTTGTCGCCTATGCCAAAGACGGTAGTCCTGTTTACGCCAAAGATTTGAAAGCGAATGGCGCGATGGCGGCATTGCTCAAAGATGCGATTAAGCCTAACTTAGTGCAAACCATCGAAGGCACTCCGGCCTTTGTACATGGCGGCCCGTTCGCCAACATCGCCCACGGCTGTAACTCTGTAACGGCCACCCGTTTGGCGAAACACCTTGCCGATTATGCGGTAACCGAAGCAGGCTTCGGTGCGGATTTGGGCGCGGAAAAATTCTGCGACATCAAATGCCGCCTTGCTGATTTGAAACCTGATGCGGCTGTTGTCGTGGCCACTGTCCGCGCTTTGAAATACAACGGCGGCGTGGAGCGTGCCAACCTCGGCGAAGAAAACCTCGAAGCGTTGGCAAAAGGTCTGCCTAATCTGCTGAAACACATTTCCAACCTGAAAAACGTATTCGGCCTGCCTGTGGTGGTTGCCATCAACCGCTTCGTATCCGACTCAGATGCCGAGTTGGCCATGATTGAAAAAGCCTGTGCGGAACACGGCGTTGAAGTTTCCCTGACTGAAGTATGGGGCAAAGGCGGCGCGGGTGGTGCAGACTTGGCGCACAAAGTCGTCAACGCCATCGAAAACCAACCGAATAACTTCAAGTTTGCCTACGATGTTGAGTTGAGCATTAAAGACAAAATCCGTGCGATTGCTCAAAAAGTGTACGGCGCGGAAGATGTTGATTTCAGCGCGGAAGCGTCTGCCGAAATCGCTTCACTGGAAAAACTGGGCTTGGACAAAATGCCGGTCTGCATGGCGAAAACCCAATATTCTTTGAGCGACAACGCCAAACTCTTGGGCTGCCCTGAAGGCTTCCGCATTACCGTGCGCGGCATTACCGTTTCTTCCGGTGCGGGCTTCATCGTTGCATTGTGCGGCAATATGATGAAAATGCCGGGTCTGCCGAAAGTTCCGGCTGCCGAGAAAATCGATGTGGACGCAGAAGGCGTGATTCACGGCTTGTTCTGATTTAGATTGATATTGAAATAGATAAAGGCCGTCTGAAACCGAGGTTTCAGACGGCCTTTTATAATTTAAGTGAATTTCAACCGGCTTTTTAAGAAATTGAAGAACTTGTCTATCATACCGAACAACGTATTACGGTCTTCGCCAAACAATGAAATGCTGCGGTCTTTGCTGATTCTGTCATAAGCGGCAAAAATGGTTTTCAGCTCTTCTGTGGTTAAACGCAGTTGCTTTTCATGCAAGATTCGGCTTAAGAGGGTTACTTCTACTGGGTTCAAATCAGGGAAAAGGTGACTGAACCACAGTTCCATGGTGTATTGGACGGATCTGTTGATTTTGTCTCTTTTTTTGCTTTCTTGAGCTGTGTGCATCCTGTAAGACAACAAAGATTCGGGCAGGTTGGCAAAGGTTTTGCCATGTAGGGCGCATTGTACCCACATATGGAAATCGGGAGCGGTTTCTGTCGCGGTGTAGTTTATCCCAAGGTTTTTAATGCTATCGTGCCGCCACATGGTGGTGGGGTTGAACATGTTTTGGGCGGCAAAGGAGAGAAAGGCTTTAATGTCTTTGTCGAGCAGGGGGAGGTCGCTTAAAACGGGTTCTCTTCCGGTTTGGTCATCAAAAAAGATGGTGGCTTGGCTGCCGACAATATCGATTTCGGGATGGCTGTCTAAGAATTGAATTTGTTTTTCAAAACGATCCAAGGCGCAAATATCGTCCGCGTCCATTCGTGCCACATATTCGACTTCTACGTCTTTGAGCATATCCATGGCAAATTGGCAGGCAAACGGCTCACCCCTGTTTTCCGGAAGGTGGAAAACCTGCAAACGTGAATCTTTAGCTGCGTAAGCTTCGAGGATTTCTCCGGTTTTGTCTGTTGAAGCGTCATTGATAGCGATGACGAAAAAGTCGCGGAATGTTTGATTCAATACCGAATCCAAGCATTCGGGCAAATAAGCTTCGGCGCAATAGGCCGGCAAAATAACGGCGAGTTTCATGTTTGCTTTCGATGTGTTTTGATGTGTGGTCGGTGGAAGATTTTACTATAAATTTCCCAAAAGCTAAGGCCGTCTGAAACCTTATTTTCAAGTTTCCAGACGGCCTTAGTGTGAATCCGAGATACGGATTATTTAACGATTTGGTTCAATTCGCCTTTGGCGTATTTGGTTGCCATTTTTTCCAAAGAAATCGGTTTGATTTTGTCGGCTTGGCCTTCGCAACCGAATGCGAGGTAGCGGTCAAGACAGATTTGTTTCATGGCTTCGACGGTTTTGCTCAAGTATTTGCGCGGGTCGAATTCGGATGGGTTTTCTGCCATGAAGCGGCGGATGGCACCGGTAGAGGCAAGGCGCAAGTCGGTATCGATGTTGACTTTGCGCACGCCGTGTTTGATGCCTTCGACGATTTCTTCAACCGGTACGCCGTAGGTTTCACCGATTTTGCCGCCGTATTCGTTGATGACTTTCAGCCATTCTTGCGGAACGGAGCTGGAGCCGTGCATCACGATGTGGGTGTTGGGCAGGGCTTGGTGGATTTCTTTGATGCGGTCGATACGCAATACGTCGCCTGTGGGCGGACGGGTGAATTTGTACGCGCCGTGGCTGGTGCCGACGGCAATAGCCAATGCGTCAACGCCGGTATCTTTAACGAAACGTACGGCATCTTCGACGCTGGTCAGCATTTGGTCGTGGGAAAGTTTGCCCACTGCGCCGACGCCGTCTTCCTCGCCGGCTTCGCCGGTTTCGAGGTTGCCCAATACGCCGATTTCGCCTTCAACGGACACGCCGCAAGCGTGGGAGAAGTTGACCACGGTACGGGTGGCGTTGACGTTGTATTCGTAAGAAGAAGGGGTTTTGCCGTCTTCCATCAGCGAGCCGTCCATCATCACGGAGGAGAAGCCCAGTTGGATGGAGCGTTGGCACACATCAGGAGATGCGCCGTGGTCTTGGTGCATTACGACAGGGATGTGTGGGAATTCTTCGACTGCGGCCAAAATCAGATGGCGCAGGAATGGGGCACCTGCGTATTTGCGTGCGCCTGCGGATGCTTGAACGATAACGGGGGCGTTGACTTGGTCGGCCGCCTCCATGATGGCGCGCATCTGTTCGAGGTTGTTAACGTTGAATGCGGGCAGACCGTAGCTGTTTTCGGCAGCATGGTCCAATAATTGGCGCATGGATACGAGTGCCATAAGGAGCTCCTGAGGTAGTAAAGGGTAAATTTATCCAATAAATTATAATGTTTTTTGAAATGAAAGACTACAAGCTATTACATTGTTTTTATATATTAACGAACAGGGTCTCGGTTTATAATGGCGTAGTATTGAAAACGGGTGTGCAAAATGGATAGGATTTCGGTGGCCGAATGTGATAAGCCTTTGTTTCAGACGGCCTTGACGGTGCAGGTGGGCGATGTGAACTATGGCGGCCATCTGGCGAACGATGCGGTGTTGCGTTTGTGCCATGAAGTGCGGATGCGTTGGCTGGCAACGCTGGGTTGGAGCGAAATGGATGCCGGAGGGGCAGGCCTGATTATGGCGGATGCGGCGGTGCAGTATTTGGCGCAAGGTCATCATGGCGATGAGCTGTCGGTAGAAATGGGGGTGGCGGGCGTGGCCGGAGTGGGCTTTTCTTTGCTGTACCGTATCCGCAGGATTTCAGACGGCCTTGTGCTGGCGAAAGTGCAGACAGGCATAGTGTGTTTCGATTATGGCAAGCAACGTGTCTGCCGTTTGCCTTCGGCCTTGAAAGCAGCATTGGAGGCCGTCTGAAATGGCGGAATCAAACAATTTTGCGCTTCATCTTGAACGCTATCTGAAAACCTTGCTGCAACAAGGCAAGTCAGAGCATACCGTTTCCGCTTATCGGCGCGATTTGAGTGAGTTGATGCGCCTGTTGCCCGATAACCTGGGAAACGGCCTGCCGACGCGCCGTGATTTTGTGGCGGTATTGAAAAAGCTGTCGCAAAAGGGCTTAAGCGAAAGTAGCTTGGCGCGGAAATTATCGGTGTGGCGGCAGTATTGCAGTTGGCTGGTGCAGATAGAAGTCATGGAAAGCGACCCGACATTTAATATGAAAGCGCCGCGCCTGCCCGAACGCCTGCCCAAAGCGCTGCCGCAAGAACCTTTAAACCATATTCTTGACCATGCGCCGGTTGATGATGAGTTGGACGTACGCGATAAGGCCATGTTTGAATTGATGTATGGCAGCGGTTTGCGCCTGAGTGAGATACAAGGTTTGAATCTGGACGGTATCGTCTTGGATGAAGGCTGGGTCAGCGTGAAGGGTAAAGGCGGCAAGCAGCGGCAAGTGCCTTTGGTGGCTAAAAGCATTGCGGCATTGCGCGATTATCTGGCAGTGCGTATTGCCAAAGAGGGCGAGCAGGCCTTGTTCACCAATAAGAACGGCGGCAGGCTGGGGCAACGTCAAATCCAAAAACGCCTGCAGGCGTGGGCAGTGCGCGTGGGCAGTGCCAGCCATATCTCGCCGCACATGATGCGCCACAGCTATGCAACCCATCTTTTGCAGGCATCGGGCGATATCCGTGCCGTACAGGAATTGTTGGGGCACAGCAACCTTTCCGCTACGCAAGTTTATACAAAGCTGGACTTTGACCATTTGGCGCGCGTTTATGATGAGGCGCACCCAAGGGCGAAACGGAAAAAATGATTTTGTTTGAATTAGGCCGTCTGAAAGAATGTTTTCAGACGGCCTGATGTTTTATGGATAAAAAATACAGATGGTTTGAAACCATTTGAATTTTTATCGGTCTGATGAGGTTTAAATATTGGCCTGATGTGCGGATGGCATAAAGATTGTAAGAGTCGATGGCTTTTTTAATACCGTTTATCTTTTCAGATGGCCGCTTGTTTGATAATATTAGTAATGAGAGCTAATATCATATTATGATATACAGCCTTTAAAACAGCAGGTCTATAAACTTTCTCTATAAGCATTAATGCTTATTTTGACTGTAAAACGACTTGCAAACGGGAATTGTTGCTATTAACATAACGGAATTATGGATAAAAAACGAATTTTAACTCCAGCCGTCGTGACTTCCGTTGCGTTGATTCACGTCGGTTTGGTTGCACTTTTATGGCACGCGCACAAACCGCCTCCTGTCGAAATAGCGAATATTGAATTTGTCGATTTAGGCGATTTCGGCGGTGGCGACGGTAGTCCTGAGGGTGAAGGCGCACCTGCTGCCCCCGAGCCTGCCCCCGAACAACCGAAGCCAAAACCCAAACCTAAGCCTGTCGAGCCGCCCAAACCTGTTATCAAACCTGTGGTAACGAAAAAAGAAAAAGCGGATATCGTACAGCAAAAGGAAAAACCAAAACCTATCGAGAAACCTAAGCCCGAGCCTAAGCCGGAACCCAAACCTGAGCCGAAGCCCGAGCCAAAACCTGAACCAAAACCAGAGCCGAAGGCAGAACCTAAACCATCTCCTAAAGCATCTGAATCCTCAGGCAGCAAAACCGGGCCGAATACTGCTGAAAACGGTAAAGGCAACGGCGAAGGCAAAGCCTTGGGCGGAGAAGGGAAAGGCAACGGCGGCGGTACGAAAGGTACAGGCAGCGGCCGTGGCGAAGGCAGCGGATCCGGCAGCGGTGGTGCGAAAGGCGAACATGGTTCCGGTACCGGTGGCGGAGGTGGTGGTAGCGGTACAGGTGCCGGCAGCAGTAAAGGCAATCCGGCAAAAGGAACCTGCCATATTCCAAGACCTCCGTATCCTTCACTATCCACTGAAAATGGTGAAGAGGGCTTGGTTGTTTTGAAAGTCTTGGTTGGTCCCGGCGGTAAAGTGGATTCAATTAGTGTGAATAAATCAAGTGGTTATAGTCGTCTGGATAATGCAGCGCGTAAAGCCGTTAAAGATGGTAGCTGTCATGCAAGTGTTTGGACTGAATTTAAAGTACCTGTCAAATTCACGCTTGAATAAGTATCTAGGCCTAAGCTGATTGATTAGAAAATATATGCTGTTGGGAAATAATTTTAAATGACCCGATAGAAATTTTAATTTTATTTTTAACTTGGAAAAATTATGGATTTAAGTTTAGTTTTCAAATCAGGTGATGTGGTACTGATTGGTGTATTTGTCCTGATGTTGTTGATGAGTGTGGTGACTTGGAGCGTCATCGTGATCCGCTGCATAAAATACCGCAAAGCGAAAAAAGGCAATGCTCAGGTAAAAGAGTTGATGCTGAATGCGTTTACGCTGGCTGACGCCGTACAAAAAGCCAAAGCGGTAGAAGCACCGATGAGCAATGTTGCCGATGAGTCTCTGCGCGCATACCAAAACTACCGTCAAACGACAAGCAAATCGCTGATTGACGAATTGCCTTTGAACGAATACTTGGTCGTTCATATCCGTAACAGTTTGGCTCAAACCATGCGCCAGTTTGACTACGGTATGACTGCTTTAGCCTCTATCGGCGCAACCGCTCCGTTTATCGGTCTGTTGGGTACTGTTTGGGGTATTTACCATGCCCTGATCGGCATCAGCGAAAGCGGTCAAATGAGCATTGCTGCGGTAGCCGGTCCGATTGGCGAGGCTTTGGTATCGACTGCTGTCGGCCTGTTTGTGGCGATTCCGGCCGTATTGGCGTACAACTTCCTCAATCGCGGTACGAAAACCATCGCGCAAGATATGGACGCATTTGCACATGACCTGCATGTCCGCCTGCTGAACCAAAAGGATTAAACCATGGCTTTCGGATCAATGAATTCCGGCGATGATGCGCCGATGTCGGATATCAACGTTACGCCTTTGGTGGACGTGATGCTGGTGTTGCTGATTGTATTTATGATTACCATGCCGGTGCTGACCCACTCGATTCCTTTGGAGTTGCCGACTGCTTCGGAAAAAGCGGCGAAAGAGGATAAGCAGCCTAAAGATCCTTTGCGTTTGAGCATTGATGCCAGTGGTGCTTATATCGTTGGCGGCGATTCCGATACCAAAGTGGATTTGGCAACGGTAACCGCCAAGCTGAAAGAAGCCAAAGCGAAAAACGAAGATGTGATTGTGGCGATTGCGGCGGATAAAGCAGTTGAATACGATTACGTCAACCAAGCCCTGCAAGCGGCGCGCGAAGCCGGCATCAGTAAAATCGGTTTTGTAACGGAAACCAAAGCGCAATAATCTTTTGAATACAGTAAAGGCCGTCTGAAATTTGAGTAAAGTTTCAGACGGCCTTTTGTTGTATTTGGTAACTATATGTCCAGGCTGTATAATTAGCGGATTAAATTTAATAACGACAATACAGGAACCGCCATGACAGAAACCATCGAACGTGACAGTATGCAATACGATGTTGTGATTGTCGGCGCAGGCCCGTCGGGTTTGTCCGCCGCCATCAAACTCAAGCAGCTTGCCGAAAAGAATGGACGCGAAATCAGCGTTTGTGTGGTGGAGAAGGGTTCAGAGGCCGGTGCGCACTCGCTTGCCGGTGCCATCATCGATCCGATTTCTTTGAATGAGCTGATTCCCGATTGGAAAGAAAAAGGCGCGCCGCTGACGCGTACAGTGACGAAGGACAGGGTTTTGTTCCTGACCGAGAAAAAAGCCTTCAACTTGCCGGTTACCCCGAATTTCGACAACCATGCGAACTATATTGCCAGCTTGGGCGAAGTCGTGCGCTGGCTGGCAGAGCAGGCGGAAAATATGGGCGTGGAAATCTATCCGGGCTTTGCCGCTGCCGAAGTGCTGTATCACGAAGACGGTTCGGTCAAAGGTATTGCGACCGGCAATATGGGTGTGGGCAAAGACGGCGAACCGACCGATTCATTCCAGCCAGGCATGGAGCTTTGGGCGCAGCAAACCCTGTTTGCCGAAGGCTGTCGCGGCTCGCTTTCCAAACAAGTCATCGAACGTTTCCAACTCGACCAAAACAGCGAGCCGCAAACTTACGGCTTGGGCATTAAAGAAATTTGGGAAGTGCCGTCTGAAAAACATCAGCCCGGTTTGGTTATGCACAGCGCAGGCTGGCCGTTGGACAGCAAAACCTATGGCGGATCGTTTATTTATCATTTTGACGAAAACAAAGTCGCTGTCGGCTTTGTGGTCGGCTTGGATTATCAAAACCCTTATCTGTCGCCGTTTGAAGAGTTCCAACGTTTCAAAACCCATCCTGAAATCCGCAAAACCTTCGAAGGCGGTCGCCGTATCGCTTATGGTGCGCGTTCGCTGATTGAAGGCGGTTTGCAAAGCCTGCCGAAACTCTCGTTCAGAGGCGGCGTTTTGGTCGGCGATGCCGCAGGTTTCCTGAATATGCCGCGCATCAAAGGCATCCATACGGCCATGAAATCCGCCATGCTTGCCGCAGAAGCCGTGTTCCCTTTGTTGGAAAACCTCGAAGAAGTGGAGGGTTTCGACAGCGGCAAAGAGGCGGCGGATTATCAGCAACGGTTTGAACAAAGCTGGCTGTATCAAGAGCTTTACGCCGCGCGCAATGTCCGTCCGTCATTCAAATGGGGCGTTTACCTCGGCTCAATCTATACCGGTATCGACCAAATGATTTTCAGAGGCAAAGCCCCGTGGACTTTGAAACATCACGGCAAAGACAACGAGCAGCTCAAAAAAGCAGCCGAATGCAAGCCGATTGATTATCCGAAACCCGACGGCGTTTTGACCTTCGACCGTTTGAGCAGCGTTTTTCTTGCCAACCTTGCGCACGAAGAAAACCAGCCCGACCATTTGGTGCTGAAAAATCCGCAGGTCATGATAGACGTAAACTACAAAGAATACGCCTCGCCCGAAACCCGCTATTGTCCGGCAGGCGTGTATGAAATCGTCGAAGAAAACGGCAGTCCGCGCCTGCAAATCAACGCCGCCAACTGCGTACACTGCAAAACGTGCGACATCAAAGACCCGACGCAAAACATCACTTGGATTTGTCCCGAAGGCGCAAGCGGGCCGAATTACGGCGGAATGTAATTGACTGTTTGAAGTCAAAACCTAAAGACCGTCTGAAAAATTTCAGACGGCCTCTATCCTATTATTTCATCAATGGACGCATTATGAACACACGCATTTGGCAGGCAGGCCGATTTGAAATCGCCTTGGACAAACCGAAAATCATGGGCATCGTCAATCTGACCCCCGATTCATTATCCGATGGCGGCACCTATTCGCAAAATGTCTCAACAGCATTGGCACATGCCGAGCAGCTGCTGAAAGACGGTGCGGATATTCTCGATATCGGCGGCGAATCTACCCGTCCGGGTGCGGATGATGTTTCTCTCGAAGAAGAATGGGCCAGGGTGCAGCCGGTTTTGGCGGAAGTGGCAAAGTGGAGTGTTCCCGTCAGCTTGGATACACGCCACACGGCGATCATGGAAAAAGCCTTGGCACAAGGCGGCGTCGATATTATCAACGATGTTGCCGCATTGAGTGATGAAGGCGCAGTCGCCTTGCTGGCGCAACAGTCGAAGACAGGCGTGTGTCTCATGCACATGCAGGGTTTGCCTAAAACCATGCAGCTTAATCCGCAATATCAAGATGTCGTCGAAGAAGTCGCGCGTTATTTAAAAGCACGCGCGGCAGAATGCGTTCAAGCAGGCATTGCCCCCGAGCGCATTACGCTCGACCCCGGCTTCGGTTTCGGCAAAAACCTACAACACAACATTACCCTGATACAACATTTGCCTGAGTTGATGGACGCAACCGGATTCCCACTCCTGATCGGCATATCGCGCAAGAGTATGATTGGCGAGCTGACAGGCGAACAAGATGCCGCCAAACGCGTACACGGCAGCGTCGCAGCCGCTTTGGCCACTGTCGCCCGAGGCGCGCAAATCATCCGTGTTCACGATGTCAAAGCAACGGCTGATGCTTTGAAAGTTTGGGAAGCAGTGGGTGTATCGGCATAATGCCCGAATAGAAAACCAACTGGCCGTCTGAAACATTTGCCCGGCATCTTGAACAAGCAACAAGTTATGCTATAATCCGCTTCTACTCTTGACGGGTCTGTAGCTCAGGGGTTAGAGCAGGGGACTCATAATCCCTTGGTCGTGGGTTCGAAACCCACCGGACCCACCAAATATTAAAAATGCCCGAGGCTTTTGGCTTCGGGCATTTTTGTATTCATTGGTTTGCGAAAGATTGGAATATAATGTCGACAATAGCAATTCGGTTATGTCATCAAATATGTTTTTTAGGGAAAATTCTTTTTAAAAAAGAAGGAGTAGTTTGGTGGAGTTATTACCTTATTTTCTGTTTTTTTTAGCATTTTTGTATTTTATTGCAGTTATCATTAATCTAGTAATGCTATATAAAATATTAAAATCAGAAGGGATGGATATAGGTTTTTTTGAATATCTATTTACTCATGGAAGTATGCAATTAAAATTTTTCAAGATACTGTTTGGAATACGAAAAATCTCCAATAAATTTTATTTGAAAATATTAAGAATAAATTTTACGGTTGCTATGATTATTCTTATTTTAGGTTTTTCTGTTGTCTTATATTCGATATATTTAGCATAAAAATTAACCTATCGAATGAAAGTCAGCTATTTAAGCTGTAGAGTGTTTTATAAAAAAATGCCGTCTGAAAATCTTCATTTCAGACGGCATTTTTTATTATTTAAGTAATACCATTTCAGTATGGCTGGATTGTTTTCAGACGGCCTGAGGATTTAGTCGGCCGTTCCGCGTATTTCATTGATTGGGATACGCGGTGTATAAAGTATGTCGTAAGTCGGCTTGTCCAGCAGATCTTGCAGTGAGTATTGATCTAAATGATTGAAGAAGGCTTTGATGGCGCCGGTAATGATGCCGGTCAGTCGGCAGGAAGGGGTGATGAGGCATTCGTTGTTGTCGCCCATGCATTCGACAACCTGCATCGGCTCAAGATGGCGTACCACTGCACCGATATTGATGTTTTCAGGATTGTCTGCCAAGCGCAAACCGCCGCCTTTGCCGCGCACGCTGACCAGAAAACCGCCTTTGACTAATGAGGTAACCACTTTCATCAAATGGCTTTTGGAAATATTGTAAGTCTCGGCAATGGTGCCGATATTGACGAGGGTGTCGTCGTTGATGGCGGTATAAACCAATACGCGCAATCCGTAATCGGTATGTTGGGTCAGATACATGGCTGGCTCTTTAGATATTTTTATTATATGTCAAAAGCGTAGTGCTTGGAGAGGGGCTGTTTGACTTTATGTGGGATTGGGTTTCATAATATCTGAAACATTTGAATTAATCCAGTTTGACAAACTGTTACCATTATAACGAACTTATGAAGCCCTTGAAACGCCATCCTGCCTTAATAGAACTTTCCCGCGAACATCATGGCTCGCTGTCGTTGTGTGTCCGTCTCCTGCGTACGCCCGATCAAAGCCATCAGGCGGAGCTGGAGCCTCATTTTATTGAGCTTGAGCCACATTTCTTGGAAGAGGAAACCATGTTTGCGCCGTATTGGGATAAAATTGAGCCTGCGTTGCGTCAGCGTTTTGAAGGCGATCATGCCAAATTGCGCGCGATGATGGCGCATCCTGAATATATGAATGAATCATGGAATAAGGAGTTTGCTGTTACTTTGCGCGATCATGCGCGCTTTGAGGAGCGCGAGCTTTTCCCTGCGATTGAACCTTTTTTGCCTTTGCCTGAAAATGTGTAACAGGGAAAGGAATCGATGGCCGTCTGAAAAGTTTCAGACGGCCTCTGTTGCTGTTTTATGATGATATAAAAATTGAAGGAACCACCATGACCGATTTGTTCAAACACCCGGTTTGGGCAATGGCCTTCCGCCCGTTTTATTCGTTGGCGGCTTTGTATGGCGCATTGTCTATACTGCTTTGGGGCTTCGGCTTTCAGGGTACGCCTGAGTTGCCGGGTTTTTATTGGCATGCCCATGAAATGATTTGGGGCTATGCCGGATTGGTTGTCATTGCATTTTTATTGACGGCCGTGGCGACTTGGACAGGCCAGCCGCCGACACGCGGTAAGGCGTTGGCCGGTTTGACCGCATTTTGGCTGTTGGCCCGCATTTGTATGTTTATCCCCGGTTGGGGGGTAACGGCAAGCGGCATATTCGGTACGATCTTTTTCTGGTATGGCGCGGTATGCATGGCTTTGCCGGTAATCCGTTCTCAAAACAAGCGCAACTATGTTGCCGTGTTCGCTATTTTTGTTTTGGGCGGCACCCATTTCGCCTTCCATCTGAAAGTGCAGCCGTTTGATGCCATTGCGCTGATGACCGGTTTGCAATCCGGTTTGATTATGGTGGCCGGGTTTATCGGTTTGATCGGTATGCGGATTATCTCGTTCTTTACGTCCAAACGCCTGAACGTGCCGCAAATTCCCAGCCCTCAATGGGTGGCGCACGCATCGCTTTGGCTGCCTATGCTGACCGCCATGCTGATGGCGCATAACATTTTGCCGGGACTGGCCGCGTTGTTTGCTCTGGCTGCCGGTGTGATTTTTACCGTGCAGGTGTACCGCTGGTGGTATAAAGCTGTACTGAAAGAGCCTATGCTTTGGATTTTGTTTGCCGGCTATCTGTTTACCGGCTTGGGCTTGATTGCAGTCGGTCTTTCTTATTGGATTTCAAACTTCCTGAATTTGGGCGTGCACCTTATCGGCGTTGGCGGTATCGGCGTGCTGACTTTGGGCATGATGGCACGAACCGCGCTTGGCCATACCGGCAACTCTATTTATCCGCCGCCTAAAGTGGTTCCTGTCGCCTTTTGGCTGATGATAGCCGCAACGGTTGTCCGTGTTTTGGCAACCTTTGTGAACGGTACGGCATACACGCACAGTATCCGTTGCTCCGCCGCTTTGTTTGCTGCTTCTTTGCTGTTGTACGCATGGAAATATATTCCTTGGTTGATCCGTCCGCGTTCGGATGGTCGTCCGGGTTAACGGTTTGGCGAAATGAGAAGGCCGTCTGAAAAGTTTCAGACGGCCTTTATTATTGATAATAAAAAAGCCTTTCAAAGTATGAAAGGCTTTTATTGAAACTGTGGCCTCGCCAACAGGAATCGAACCTGTATTTTACGCTTAGGAGGCATACGTTCTATCCGTTGAACTATGGCGAGGCGGTAAAGGAGGGGATTTTAAACCTTTCCGGCAAAAAAAGACAATAAGCCAGCGGCAATCAAAGGGCCGACCGGAATGCCGCCGACAAAGGCAACGCCGATGACTGTGCCGATTAATAATCCGGTTACTAAAACAGGCTGTTCGCTCATCAATGGAACGCCGCGTCCGGCAAGCCATGCAACCAAAATGCCGATAAGGACGGCGGCAATCATTTTAAAATTGATAAACTCGGAAACCGGCGGAATCTGGATTTTACCGGAAACCAACGGGCTCAATACGCCGATGGTCAGCAGGATGATGCCCAGATGCAAACCGTGTTTTTCCACCAAGGGAAGATATTGTGACAAGGCCGTCTGCTGCATGAGCAGCAATACCGCTGCCGAAATCGTAATCGAGTTGTTGTTGCTGACGACGCCCAAAAAAATCAGCGTAACCAGAAACAAAGGGACAAAGCTGAAATTCATCGAATTTAAGATACTCGGGCCAAAGATTCTTTTGCCAGTTGGATCATGGCTTCTTTGACTTCGCTGTCAGTCAACACGTTCAATGAAGCGATGGCTTTGTCGACGGCTTTTTTCGCTTCGGAAATCGAATACGGCAAAGCATCGGAGTTGACGACATAGTCGTGGATTTTTTCAAAATAGCTGCGGTCGGCATTTTCCAAAGCGTGGCGCACATCGTTGGCGGCCTGCTCGGAGCCGTTTCGCATCAGGTAAATCAATGGCAGGGTAGGTTTGCCTTCTGCCAAATCGTCGCCGACGTTTTTGCCGATTTCTTCGGTTTCGCCTGAATAGTCCAATACATCGTCAATGATTTGGAAAGCCGTACCGACGTACATACCGTAGTCTTTCAAGGCTTGCTCGTGTTCGGGGGAAGCTTTGCCCAAAATTGCGCCGACTTGCGCGGCCGCTTCAAACAATTTTGCTGTTTTGTATTGGATAACTTGGACGTATTGCTCTTCGGTAATATCCGTATTGCCGATGTTCATCAGCTGCATGACTTCGCCTTCGGCGATGATGTTGGTCGCATCGGCCATCACTTCCAAAATACGCATGCTGCCCGAACCAACCATCAGTTGGAAGGCGCGTGTATAGAGGAAGTCGCCGACCAAAACGGCCGCCGCGTTGCCGAAGAGATTGTTTGCGGTTTTACGGCCGCGGCGCAATTCGCTTTCATCGACGACATCGTCGTGCAGGAGGGTGGAGGTGTGGATGAATTCCACCATCGCCGCCAGCGAATACAGCTTTTCATCGTCATGCCCGACTGCTTTGCCTGCCAAAATGGTAATAATCGGACGCAGTCGCTTACCGCCCGCGCTGATGATGTATGTGCCGATTTGCGAAATCAGCGCGACATCGGATTGAACAGCTTGGTTGATGACCGCATTAACTTTGGCAAGGTCATCGGGCAGGTGGCGTTGGAAGTAAGGCAGGTTTTCGAGCATAAAACATTCTCTGTTGACAAAACGGAGCGGGGCTCCAATGAATCTGTTTAAACCCGTACATTCGGTCGGGGTAATAATGTTGCATAAAGATATCAGCAATCCAGCGCGTGATTATATCAGTTAAAAAGCATGCAACATATCTTTCAGATGGCCTTTTCACTTGTAAATAAAATAAATTTTGACAAAACAGGCAAATAGAAATAGAATAGCTCGTTTCGCACATGGTGTGCGGAAAGTTAACCTAATTCTCATGGAGTTGAGTATGTACGCGGTCGTAAAAACCGGCGGTAAACAATATAAAGTTTCCGTTGGCGAAAAATTGAAAGTAGAACAGATACCAGCCGAACTCGACAGCCAAATCGAACTGACTGAAGTTTTGATGATTGCTGACGGCGAATCTGTAAAAGTAGGCGCACCTTTTATCGAAGGCGCAAAAGTAACAGCTAAAGTCGTTGCTCATGGTCGTGGCGAGAAAGTACGCATTTTCAAAATGCGTCGTCGTAAACACTACCAAAAACGCCAAGGCCATCGCCAAAATTTCACCCAAATCGAAATCGTGGCAATCGCCTAATTTCAAGTAAGTTCAGGAGTATTACAAATGGCAAGTAAAAAAGCAGGCGGTAGCACCCGCAACGGTCGCGATTCAGAAGCCAAACGCTTGGGCGTTAAAGCCTACGGCAACGAGCTGATTCCGGCAGGCTCCATCATCGTTCGTCAACGCGGTACTAAATTCCACGCAGGTGACAACGTAGGCATGGGCAAAGACCACACTTTGTTTGCTAAAGTCGACGGTTACGTTGAATTCAAAACCAAAGGCGCGCTGAACCGTAAAACTGTCAGCATCCGTCCTTACACCGGTTCTGAAGAATAATCGTTTTACGATTGAAAGCCGCATTCCCTTTTCGGAATGCGGTTTTTGTTTATCTGAATGTTTGTCCGTTTGATAAAATCCGTATGTCGTGAAGCTTGATTTATATTAAGGCCAAAGTAAAAACGCGCTTACAATTGATAACATTTGTTTTATTCTATCAACGCTTTCTATATAATCTATCAAATGCCTTTGATTTACCCTCATGTAGCTAAACACAGTAAACTTAAGGCCGTCTGAAAAAATCCGTATCAGTTGAATACAAGGAATTCCTCCCATGAGCTTACACAGTGATATTCTCGTCGTCGGCGCAGGCCCTGCCGGATTAAGTTTTGCCGCAGAGTTGGCCGGAAGCGGGTTGAACATAACCCTGATTGAAAGAAGTCCTTTAGAAGTGTTGCAAAATCCGCCGTATGACGGTCGTGAAATCGCACTGACACACCTGTCGCGCGAAATCATGCAGCGATTGGGTATGTGGGATTTGATTCCAAAAGACGAAATTTATCCTTTGCGCGATGCCAAAGTATTGAACGGTCATTCCGATTACCAGCTCCACTTCCCGCAACCGACTCAGGCGCGCGGCGAGCCTGCGGACTGTTTGGGCTATTTGATTTCCAATCACAATATCCGCAAAGCCGCTTATGAAGTCGTGTCCAAATTGGACAACGTCAAAATTCTGACCGGCACCAATGTTAAAGAAGTCAAAACTTCTGACGATGAGGCGCAAGTTATTTTGGAAAGCGGAGAAGTATTGACCGGCCGTCTGTTGTTGGCCGCCGATAGTCGCTTCTCGCAAACGCGCCGTCAATTAGGTATTTCTTCCGATATGCACGATTACAGTCGCACCATGTTTGTGTGCCGCATGAAGCATACTCTGTCCAACCTGCATACCGCATATGAATGCTTCCACTACGGCCGTACCATTGCGTTGCTGCCTTTGGAAGAACACTTGACCAATACAGTGATTACGGTGGACAGCGATAAAGCCGAAACGATTAAAAATATGTCGCCGGAAGAATTGGCGGCCAGCGTGAAAGAGCAACTCAAAGGCCGTTTGGGCGATATGGAATTGGTCAGCACCATTCACAATTATCCTTTGGTCGGCATGATTGCCCAACGTTTCTACGGCAAACGCAGCGCGTTGATCGGCGATGCCGCGGTCGGTATGCATCCGGTTACTGCGCACGGTTTCAACTTGGGTCTGGCAAGTGCTAATCTTTTGGCTAAATTGGTTCTCGAAGCCGAGCAACGCGGTCAGGATATTGGTGCGAAGGGCCTGCTGGAAAAATACAGCACCAAGCATATGCTCCATGCCCATCCGATTTACCACGGCACCAATATGCTGCTGAAACTCTTTACCAATGAAACTGCTCCGGCGAAACTGCTGCGCGGTTTGGTATTGCGTGCAAGCAATAACTTCCCGCCGCTGAAAAAACTGATTACCAAACAATTGACCGGTTAATCATTTGAAAATATAAAAGGCCGTCTGAACGATTAAAGTTTCAGACGGCCTTGTTTTTTATCTACTGCTTATTTGGCTAAAACCGATTCAGGCATTTCTTGACGGACGTTTAAGGAAGTCAGCTTTTTGGTCAAGATGCTCAATACGATGCCGTATGCAGGCAGAAAGAAGAGGGTGCAGATGGCGAGTTTGAACAGATAATCGACAAATGCGATGCCCTGCCAATTTGCCGCCATAAATTCATCGTTGCTCGCATAAAAGGCAACGGCGAAAAACACCAGCGTGTCCAAAGCGTTGCCGACTACGGTGGAAGCAGTAGGGGCGGCCCACCATGATTTCAGACGGCGTAATCTGTTGAACACGAAAATATCGAGGATTTGCCCGAGCGCATAGGCGGAAAAACTGGCCAATGCGATACGGCCGACGAAGGTGTTAAATTCGGCCAAAGATGCCCAGCCTGTCCAGTTGCCGTCATGAAAGAGGACGGAGAAGACGTAAGAGAGCAGCAGGGCGGGGAACATTACCCAAAAAATAATCCGTCTCGCCAACGGCGCACCGAAAATGCGCACGGTCAGGTCGGTAGCGAGGAAGATAAAGGGGAAGGAAAATGCGCCCCAAGTGGTAAAGATACCGAAAATTTGAAAGGGGAACTGCACCAGATAGTTGCTGGCGGCAATAATAAAAATATGGAAAAGCACCAGCCAGAAGAGCGCTTTCTTCTGCTGTGCGGCGGTAAATTCGTACATGGGAATCTTTCGGAAGTTTTTTCAGACGGCATGAAGCCTTGCGAGACTGTGCAATAGAAAAAGTCTTGCAATGAAAAGGGCGTTAGGCCGTCTGAACGGGATTATTGTGCATCGTGCTCAAACAGGCGTTTGCGTGCCAAAGCTTCAAACTCTGTGCCTGCTTTGCCGTAGTTGGCAAACGGATGAATGGCGATGCCGCCGCGCGGTGTGAATTCGCCGAATACTTCGATGTATTTCGGATCCATCAGGGCGATGAGGTCTTTCATGATGATGTTGACGCAGTCTTCATGGAAGTCGCCGTGGTTGCGGAAGCTGAAGAGATAGAGTTTCAGTGATTTGCTTTCCACCATTTTGATATGGGGGATGTAGCGGATGTAGATGGTGGCAAAGTCGGGCTGGCCGGTCATCGGGCAGAGGCTGGTGAACTCGGGGCAGACGAATTTGACGAAATAGTCGTTGTCGGGGTGTTTGTTGTCGAACGCTTCCAAAATTTCAGGCGCGTATTCGCTCGGGTATTGGGTTTTCTGGTTGCCCAAAAGGGAGATGCCTTGCAGCTCTTTGTTGTTGCGGGACATGAGGTTTCCTTAGTTTTTTAATGTGGGAGGTTTTCGAACCACGGGGTGCGGATTGTAATATAAATTACATGGCTTGTGCGGATTTTATAGCGATGAATCAGCAGGATAGGTTTCAGACGGCCTGTTTTGTATTTTATGAAACCTGTTTTCCGCTTTACAATAGCAGCCAATCAACAGGCCGTCTGAAAGTTTTGTATGTCTTTAGCCCAACCCAAACGTATTCTGATCATCAAATTGCGCCATCATGGCGATGTGCTTTTGAGCACGCCGGTGGTCGATGCGCTGAAAACCCGTTTCCCCGATTGCGAAATCGATATGCTGGTATACGCCGGTACGGAGCAGCTGATTGCCGATAATCCGCAGATTACGCAGATTTTTACCATTGATCGAAATTGGAAGAAGCTGGGCGTATTCAAGCAGTTGGCATGTGAGAAAAACCTTTTTTCAAAGCTGAAGGCGCGTGATTATGACTGGGCTTTCAACCTGTCCGATCAATGGCGCGCGGCGGTAATCGCCAAACTGTGCGCCCGTTGCAGCGTGGGTTTGGACTGCATCAAGCGTGACGGATTCTGGTGGCGTTTCTGTCATGATTTTATCAACCATGAGCTTGATACCAGCCATCATATCGTTGAGAACCAATTGAATATCCTTGCGCCGCTTATCCAGCCGGAAGACGTGGCCGATGCGAAAGTACGCCTTTGGGTGGCGCAAGATGCAAGGGAAAGCATGCGGCAGAAATTGCGTGAGCAGGGTTGGAGCGGCGAAGATTATGTGTTGATGCATCCGGGTGCTCGTTGGCATTTCAAATGTTGGGAAGACGGTAAAAACGCCGCCATCGTACAGCTTCTGCTCAACAGTGGGCAGAATGTCGTATTGACCGCTTCTCCAGACACTGTAGAACAATACATGCTTCAAGAAATTATAGGCCGTCTGAATATTCCGGAAGGCAGAAAAGTATATGTGTTGTCCGGATGCTTGAGCCTGCGTGAATTGGCGGCGGCCATTGAGGGCGCCAAACTGTTTGTCGGTGTCGATTCCGCACCGATGCACATCGCCGCAGCTTTGGATAAACCGCAAATCGCTTTGTTTGGTGCGTCATGGGTGGATAAATGGCGTCCCTATTCCGAGCAGGCCGAAGTCATTTATGCTGGCGATTATGCCGAACTGCCTCACCCCGACAGTATCGACACCAACGATCCGACACGGTTGTTGAAAGCGATTCCGTTGCAGGATGTGTGGGATAAAATTTCGGCTAAATTGGAGGCGCTGGAGGCTTAAAACCGCTTACCATGATCCGTTAAACGTTTTAGCTTTGCGCCAAAATGCCCATTTGGAACGGCGGCCGATTTCCAGCGTGCCGCCGTTTTCGCCGTCTGTGGCAATGCACACGGTTTTCAGACGGCCTGAAGCGAGTGCGTCCCATAAAGGCGCAAACCAGCGGGTTTCCCAGCTTTCCAAAATATCTTTGTATGCCCAAACATCGCCTGTCTGTAAGGTAGAAACCAAATCGTCCAAAAAGATAAGGCCGTCTGAAACCGTGTTGCCTGTTTCTTGAACCATCTCAAACCAAGCCTTCAAATTGTATGGCGCATCGAGTTTGGGCGTATCCGAAAAACGCGCCCATGCGCTGTCTGAGGCGACGATATCCGCAGACTGTGTACCGTCCGCATCATTCCACAGCCACAAACCGTTGATTTCCGGCAATCCTTGTTGTTCACGCGCTTGGTTAATCGGATGCGTGTGGAGAAACATTTGGATTTCCGTCTGCATGGCCAACCAAGACACCGCATCTTTGCCGTGTGCCTGACCGTCCATTTCCGGCTGCCCGCACACATCCAAAACACATTCCGCGCCCCAATCTTCAATCTTCGGCATACTGAGCAGCCACATGCTTTCGCAAAGCGGCTCAAATTGCCAAGTTTTATCTTGATAAAACGCCGACAAATCCGCACATAACCGTTGCGCCTCCTCTTTTTGGATGCCGATAAACTCGCCGCCGATAATGTTGACATGGTGCATGCCCATTTGTTGCCAAACCGGAGAGGCAAAAGCGGCTGCGCGTTTTTGGCTTGTGTGGCGTAAACGTTGCACTTGGGTAATGAGGCTGCCGCTCCACAAATGGCGTCCGTAAAATTCAGACGGCCTGAGTGTTTCTTTGCGTAATATGCCGTAACGCAAAAGACGGTTAAAAGCAGGTAAGGCAAACGCAGGCACGGATTCGTCGGCAAAACGGTTGAGCGAGGGGAGGGCGAGGGTCAGCTTCATAAGCGCAAATAGATAGGAAAACCGTTATTTTACGCGACAAATGATGCGTTTCGGAACCTTGCCTTTACGCCCTGAAAAAAGCTGTTCAGACGGCCGGTTTGGAAAAAACGGGCTGTCATGCTAGAATGCGTGGCGTAAATTTCAGAAAAACAGGGTGTAAATCAACACAATAGCCCTGATAATAACGTCAATCTCAAACACAACCTCATTCATTCCGAATGAAAACCTGATTTTCAGATCGGAAAAAAAGACTCAAAGTCCTTTATCCCCAAAACTGTTTAAACCAGCAGGCGGTCGCGGCAGGCCGGATGTGTCGGCATTCTGCAAACTTCAAAAACAGACCGCCCCATTAAGGATAACGCGTGATTAAAAACAAATATTCCACTCGATTCAAAGCAACCCTCTTAGCGTTTCTGTTGCCGGCTTCAGGCATCATGACCGCATACGCCATTACCGATCCTCAACCAGCACAGACCGATTTCAAAGTCGAGCGTATTTCCGAAGAGCTGCCTGCCGTTTATGTGGAAACCAATACCTATCAATCCAGCTATTGGGTGCAAGAAGTTGTCCAAGCCGGCGACTCTTTGGCAGACGTTTTGACGCGCATGGGTGTCAACCAAGAAGACATCAAGCAAATCATGGCGAAAAACAATGCCAACCTCGACATGAAAAACCTGCGGACCAACCAATCCGTCAATATCCGCATCGATTCTTCAGGCCAAGTGACCGACGTTCAATTCTTTACCGATGAAGAATTGGAACGCAACTTGGTGGCTTTGGAAAAAGTCAAAGGCAAATGGCGCATCTCCAATGCCGAAATCGACATGAAAACCATGCCGACCCTGCGCTCCGTGCAAATCCGCACTTCCGCCATCGGCGATATGCTCCGTGCCGAAATCCCTTCCGAAGTGTATATCCAGCTCAAAGAAATCTTTGCCGACTCGTTCAATATGAGCGATTTGAAAGAAGGCGATACCGTACGTCTTTTGTACAACAGCATGTATTTCCGCGGCCAACAAATGGCGGTCGGCGATATTTTGGCGGCTGAAGTGGTTAAAGACGGCAAAACCTACCAAGCCTATTATTACAGCCAAGGCAAAGGCGACGAAGAAAGCGGCAGCTACTACGACCAAAACGGTAAGTCCCTGCAACAAAAAGAAGGCTTTAATACCGAGCCTGTTGCATACACACGCATTTCTTCTCCGTTCGGCTACCGTGTCCACCCGGTTCTGCATACCGTCCGTATGCACACCGGTATCGACTATGCCGCGCCAACTGGTACGCCGATTAAGGCCGCCGCCGACGGCGAAGTAATTTTCAAAGGTTGGAAAGGCGGCTACGGCAATACCGTGATGATTCGCCATGCCAACGGTGTGGAAACCCTGTACGGCCACATGAGCGCGTTCAGCCCTGCCGACGGCAGAGTCCGCGCCGGCGAAGTGATTGGTTTTGTGGGTACAACCGGCCGTTCTACCGGTCCGCACCTGCACTACGAAGCACGCGTCAACGGCCAGCCGGTCAACCCGACTACCGTCGCCCTGCCGACGCCGAAATTGACCCCGACCAATATGGCCGCGTTCCGCAAACAGCAAAAAGATGCCAGCACGATGTTGTCTACCATCCGCTCATTGCCGGTTTCCGTAGCGCAGCTGGATTAATAAGATAAAGGCCGTCTGAATAAGGTTTCTTTCAGACGGCCTTTTCCATTAAAATTGATACCTCAACGCCCACGTTTACTCAGAGAAAACTTATGTCTGCTTATCAGCCCATTATCCAATCCCTGCTTGATACCGACCTGTACAAATTCACCATGCTGCAAGTCGTGTTGCATCAATTCCCGCAAACCCACAGCCTCTACGAATTCCGCTGCCGCAATAAAGAGATGGTGTATCCGCTGGCCGATATTCAAGAAGAATTGGAACGCGAACTCGATGCCCTGTGCCAGCTGCGCTTTACGCATGACGAACTTGACTACCTGCGCAGTCTGCGTTTTATCAAAAGCGATTTTGTCGATTATCTCGAACTTTTCCAACTCCAACGCCGCTTCGTCAAAGTCAGTCCCGACGATCAAGGCCGTCTGAACATCCGCATCGAAGGTCCGATGATACAGGCGATGTTCTTCGAGATTTTCATTCTTGCCATCGTCAACGAACTCTATTTCCGCCGCTTGGAAACGCCTGCCGTTATCGAAGAAGGCGAGCGCCGTTTACAGGCTAAAGCGCAACAGCTGAAAGAAATCGCGGCTACACAAAATCCGAATGATCCGCCGTTCCTTATTTCCGATTTCGGCACGCGCCGCCGCTACACCCTCGCATGGCAGGAACACGTTATCCGCACCTTATTAGAAGCCGCTCCCGACATCGTGCGCGGTACCAGCAACGTTTATCTCGCCAAAAAAATCGGCATCACACCCATCGGCACCATGGCGCACGAGTTCCTCCAAGCCTTCCAAGCCTTGGACGTACGTTTGCGCAATTTCCAAAAAGCCGCGCTGGAAAGCTGGGTACACGAATACCGCGGCGACCTCGGCATCGCCCTGACCGACGTGGTCGGTATGGATGCCTTCTTGCGCGATTTCGACCTGTATTTCGCCAAACTCTTCGACGGCCTGCGCCACGACAGCGGCGATCCTTATGTCTGGGGCGACAAAGCCTACGAACATTACAAAAAACTCAAAATCGACAGTCGCACCAAAATGCTGACTTTTTCAGACGGCCTCGATATTGAGCGTTCATGGGCGTTGCACCAATACTTCAAAGACCGTTTCAAAACCAGTTTCGGTATCGGTACCAACCTGACCAACGACTTGGGACACACGCCTTTGAACATTGTCTTGAAGCTCGTCGAGTGTAACGGCCAATCTGTCGCCAAGCTCTCCGACTCCCCGGGCAAAACCATGACCACCAACAACACCTTCCTCGCTTACCTGCGCCAAGTGTTTGACGTACCGGAGCCGGAAGAGAAAACCTAAAAACAAAGGCCGTCTGAAATGTTCAGACGGCCTTTTTAATTAATCCATATCGCTTTCGGGCAATTCTGCCGAACCCATGCGGCGCAGGATGATATTGGTTTTGTTGTGCATCCGTTTGCTCTTAGGATGGTCTGCGTAAAACAGCGGAGCCGGAACGCGCGCCGTGAGTTTGGCGGCTTGTTGGCGGGTGAGGGCGGAGGCAGGTTTCTTGTAGAAATACTGGGATGCCGCTTCCGCGCCGAATACGCCGTAGTGCCATTCGATTGAGTTCAGATACAGCTCAAAAATGCGGTCTTTGTCGGTAACGGCTTCCATCATTGCCGTAATCGCCGCTTCTTCGCCTTTGCGGATGTAGCTGCGGCTTTCGTTGAGAAACAGGTTTTTCGCCAGTTGTTGGCTGATGGTCGAACCGCCGGCTTTGACTTCGCCGCTTTGCTTATTGCGTTTCATGGCGTATTTGATGCCGTTCCAGTCAAAGCCGCTGTGTTCGGCAAAGTTGGCGTCTTCGGAAGCAATCAGGGCTTTTTTGAGGTTGACGGAGATTTGGTCGTAAGGCACCCAGCGGTAATCCAGCTCGACATCGCGGCCTTCTTTTGCAAACTGGCTCATGCGCATGGACATGAAGGCGGTTTTACTGGGCGCGACGGCGCGGTAGGTAATGATGTTGCCGTACACATAAGCGTTGAAGAAAATGAAGATGCCGATAGGCAGGGCAATCAGCCATTTGATGATGCGGAACATGGTTACAGGGCTTTCATGTATTCGATAACGGGGCGGATATCGGGCGTAAATCCGCGCCAAATATGGTAAGAAGCGGCAGCCTGACCGACCAGCATACCCAGGCCGTCTGAAACTTCGGCCGCACCATTGCTTTGGGCAAAGTTCAAAAACGCCTGTGCCGCTTCGCCGTAAACCATATCGTAGGCAAGGCGGCAGTTGCGGAAAATTTCAGGGCTGACGGTAGGAAGCTGACCGCTCAAACCGCCAGACGTGCCGTTGATGATGATATCAAAATCGCCGTTCAAATCCGCCATCGGGACGGCTTCAATGCAGAAAAGCTGCGCCAATTCCTCGGCTTTGGCGTGGGTACGGTTGGCAATGACGATACGGGCAGGGCGGTGTTCTTTCAAAACCGGAATCACGCCACGTACCGCGCCGCCTGCGCCCAAAAGCAAAATGGTTTTGCCCTCGATGGCAATGTTTTTGACCTGCGTGATGTCGTTGGCCAAACCGATACCGTCGGTATTATCGCCGCGTATTCTGCCGTCTTCCAACCACACCAGCGTATTGACCGCGCCGGCAGCCAAGGCGCGGTCGGAATGTTCGTCCGCCAGCGCAAAAGCTTCCTGCTTGAACGGAACGGTTACATTCGCACCTTGCCCGCCCTCGGCACGAAACGCCGCAACAGCCTCGGCAAAGCCGCCGATTTCGACACAAATGCGCCCATATTCGATGGCCGCGCCTTCTTGAAGTGCGAATTGCTGATGGATTTGCGGCGATTTACTGTGTGCAACGGGATTGCCGAAAACGGCGTAACGGGGGAGGGTAGTCATGGTCGTGTTCCAAAAGACGGGACGGC
Organism: Neisseria perflava; assembly: GCF_019334725.1. Taxonomy (NCBI): domain Bacteria; kingdom Pseudomonadati; phylum Pseudomonadota; class Betaproteobacteria; order Neisseriales; family Neisseriaceae; genus Neisseria; species Neisseria perflava. Next base: position 718,828 of record NZ_CP079818.1, read on the forward strand.
TATTTTATAACGGCGGCGTACAGATGGAAACGATAGTCGTCTGAAACGGTTGTCAGGTAGCATGATGGAATATTTGTTTCTTGAAAAAAAGTCGTTTTCTTTTTACAATTTAACTTTATTTTTTTACAATTTAACTTTGATTTTGTTGACAAGGACGAAAGGGGCGGACATGAAAAAGGTGTTGTGCTTGGCAGTATTTGCATTAGGGTTGGCAACGCCGGCGGTGGCGGCGGATTGGGTGTGGTTAGGTAATGACAGTAACAATACTGCCGTGTTTGGTGATGCAGACAGCCGTACGGACAATAGTGCATGGGTTGAAATGAGGTATGCCAAGCCGAAAAAGCATAGCAATGGAAAATTTTATAATACAGATAAAGGGTTGGAAGAAATAGATTGCAGTGGTAAACGTCGTAGGTCTTTGACGGTAACGTGGTATTCCAAATCGGGAAACTCTATCGGTTCTGAGACACCATCCTATGCCGAATGGGATTATGTTATTCCAGGTACGCTTGGAGAGAGTATGTACAAATTTGTCTGCAACCACGATCCTCGTTGACCATTTTCAAATCAAACAACAGATGCCGTCTGAACTGCTTTCAGACGGCATCTGTTTTGTCGGCATTCGGACAAAAGGGCGGGCATTCCGCTTTTGAACAGACAGACCGAAGCATATTGTTGACAATCTTGCCGTCTGAAACTATATTTCAGTGCGTAAAAACGGGTGCCCTGATGTATTTCAGACGGCCTTACCGTGATAGAATAACAACTTAAACCCAATCCCTCAGGAGCTGAAGATGTCCATCAAAGACGCTGTAAAACTGATTGAAGAAAGCGAAGCCCGCTTCGTAGATTTGCGCTTTACCGATACCAAAGGCAAGCAGCACCACTTTACCGTACCTGCCCGCATCGTCCTCGACGATCCCGAAGAATGGTTTGAAAACGGTCAGGCGTTTGACGGTTCGTCCATCGGCGGCTGGAAAGGCATTCAGGCTTCAGATATGCAGTTGCGTCCCGATGCATCTACGGCCTTTGTCGATCCTTTCTACGACGATACCACCGTTGTCTTTACCTGCGATGTTATCGATCCGGCCGACGGCCAAGGCTATGACCGCGACCCGCGCTCTATCGCACGCCGCGCCGAAGCCTACTTGAAATCTTCCGGTATCGGCGACACCGCCTATTTCGGCCCCGAGCCTGAATTCTTCGTTTTTGACGGCGTAGAATTTGAAACCGACATGCACAAAACTCGTTACGAAATCACTTCCGAAAGCGGCGCATGGTCAAGCGGCCTGCACATGGACGGTCAAAATACCGGCCACCGCCCGGCCGTCAAAGGCGGTTACGCACCTGTTGCGCCGATTGACTGCGGCCAAGACCTGCGTTCTGCCATGGTCAATGTTTTGGAAGAACTCGGCATCGAAGTGGAAGTGCATCACAGTGAAGTCGGTACCGGCAGCCAAATGGAAATCGGCACCCGTTTCGCCACTTTGGTCAAACGCGCCGACCAAACCCAAGACATGAAATATGTGATTCAAAACGTTGCCCACAACTTCGGCAAAACCGCTACATTCATGCCTAAACCCATCATGGGCGACAACGGCAGCGGTATGCATGTTCACCAATCCATTTGGAAAGACGGTCAAAACCTGTTCTCAGGCGACGGCTATGCCGGTTTGTCCGATACCGCCCTTTATTACATCGGCGGCATCATCAAACACGCCAAAGCCTTGAACGCGATTACCAATCCGTCCACCAACTCCTACAAACGCCTCGTGCCGCACTTTGAAGCGCCGACCAAACTGGCATATTCCGCCAAAAACCGTTCCGCTTCCATCCGCATTCCGTCTGTGAACAGCAGCAAAGCACGCCGTATCGAAGCGCGTTTCCCTGATCCGACCGCCAACCCATACTTGGCATTTGCCGCTTTGTTGATGGCCGGTTTGGACGGTATTCAAAACAAAATCCATCCGGGCGACCCTGCCGATAAAAACCTGTACGACCTGCCACCGGAAGAAGATGCATTGGTGCCTACCGTTTGCGCTTCTTTGGAAGAAGCACTGGCCGCCCTCAAAGCCGACCATGAATTCCTCCTGCGCGGCGGTGTGTTCAGCAAAGACTGGATCGACAGCTACATCGCCTTTAAAGAGGAAGATGTCCGCCGTATCCGCATGGCGCCGCATCCGCTGGAATTTGAAATGTATTACAGTCTGTAAAACAGCTGAGGCATTTTAAATAAGGAATCAAAGGCCGTCTGAAACTGGATTTGAAGTTTCAGACGGCCTTTAGGCTTAAAATAGATAGGGCGATCGAATTAGGTATGATAGTGAGAAGCAATGAATCATGCTGTTTGAAAGCCTTTATGGAATCAGTTCCTTGTGTTAAATTGTGCTAATAAAATCATTTCGTCAAAAAGGTTGGGCAGAATGAAGAAGATAATTGGTTTGGCCATTGCTGCGGCATTTGGTTTGAGCGCGTGCAGTAATTTGGATCACAAAACCGCGCACGAGGTCATGTCGATTTCCAATGACCGTATTTTAAAAGAAGACCACAGCTTTAACATCACAGGCAGCTCTCAAGTATATATCAGCCCATTGGCTGAAGCTGTATTGGCAGATGAAAAGGTGGAAAAGAAAACCGAAGCGAAAGCAGAGGATGCCAAAGCCAAAGAGGGGGAGGCGGCAGCCTCTATGGAGGTTGCTCAAGAAGACGACGCTGCTTTGAAGCAGGAGTTTTCTGAACGAGAAGAGGCTGAGTTCCGCAATGCAATGCTTGATGCCTTGCCGGACGGCAATATCGCACAAGTTGCCGTTGATTATCTGGATAAATATCCTGCCATATCCAGTTACATGGAAGGGGTTCATCTGAATTATGAGGTAGCTGTTGACCTATCAACGCGTCAGTTTGAGATGATTCCTGAATTGGTCATCAACAACCACAATGAAAAACTTAGTATCAAACTTCCTATGAAGTTAGATGCGGAAAAATGGGAAATTTATATGGATCCGCCTGCCAGTGCTGCTGCCATTATTAGTGTGTACACCGATGAGAAAATCGGCAAACGTTTGATTAAAGAACCTTTAAAAGTGAGTTTGAAAGAAAGTACTGATTTGAAAGGCGTGCCTTTTGATCATATTGCAGAGGCGGGAGTACGTGCTTTTTTGAGTGCCAATAAGGCTATGCCTGCCGATGCATATGTATTTAAAGAAATGGATGCCTTTGGTAAGGCAAAGCATGCACGCTATCGTGTACGTCATGTCATGAAACCGGAGTATGATTCTGTCGTAATGAAGGCAATGGCTAAGGCTTTTGATGAAGAATTGTCGAAATTACAGAAAACGCCTCAACCAGGGTCAACAGAAGAAGATTATAAAAATGCGCGGGAATTTTTCAGTATGTTTGTCAGCATAAGTGATAACCAGCCACTTAGCTTCCAGCGTATATCCGGTAACAATCCTGTTGTCGACTATTATCTTGACCGAAAAGGCCGTATTTTGGCTTCCCGCATGTATATACAAATTAACGGTACGCATAAGGCCATCAATATTATCGGCGACAACGTGTACAGCAATTACGGCAAACCAGTCTTCAAATTTAATCCGCAAGGTAAAGGCATTACTTGGCGAGAGCTGAAAGAGTTTTTCGGTTCGGACAAAAAACAGGAAGATTAAAGCCTCAGGCCGTCTGAAAGGATATTTAAGGATATTTTTGTTTTCAGACGGCATATTTGATAAGGAAAACCATGTTTGCAAATTTTGATTTAGGCGTATTTTTGCTGGCAGTATTGCCCGTGTTGTTGGCCATTACCGTGCGCGAAGTGGCACGCGGTTATACGGCGCGTTATTGGGGCGACCATACCGGCGAGCAGTTCGGGCGTTTGACCCTCAATCCGCTGCCACACATCGATCCTGTCGGTACAATTGTCGTGCCGCTGGTGTGTCTGATGATTGGCAGTTTTCTGTTCGGCTGGGCGCGTCCTATGCCCATCGATTCGCGCAATTTCCGCGATCCGCGCCGCGCGTGGCGTTGGGTGTCGATTTCAGGTCCGATTGCCAATCTGATTTTGGCGTTCTTTTGGGGTTTTGTCGTCGTACTTGCCGCGTATGTGCCTGAGTCTTATCAAGCGCCGTTGGTGCAGATGGCCGGTTACGGCGTGATGGTGAACTCGATTTGGGTCGCATTCAGCCTGATTCCGATTTTGCCTTGGGACGGCGGTATTTTTATCGATACCTTCCTTAACGCCAAGCAGTCCATGCAGTTCCGTAAAATCGAGCCATACGGTACATGGATTATCCTGATTCTTTTGTTTACCGGCCTGCTGGCCAAACTGATTTGGCCGATTATTGCCATGATTCAGACAGCAGTGCAGATGGTTGTCATGCTGTTTATTTAAATATTGTGGCTGAAAAGGCCGTCTGAAACTCAGTTTCAGACGGCCTTTTTCATTGTGCAACATGTAAATACGATTGGAAAAGTTGCTTAAAAATTGTACAATTTCAGCCCTTTCAATTTGGCGCACACATCATGCACATCGGCGGCTATTTCATTGACAACCCCATTGCACTTGCCCCCATGGCAGGCATTACGGACAAACTGTTCCGCCGGATTTGCCGCGAGTTTGGTGCAGGGTGGGCAGTGTGCGAAATGCTGACCAGCGACCCAACGCTTAGAAATACCAAAAAGACCCTGCGCCGCAGCGATTTTGAAGGCGAGGGCGGAGTGGTGGCCGTCCAGATTGCCGGCAGCGATCCGCAGCAGATGGCGGAAGCTGCGCGTTACAACGTCGGCTTGGGTGCGCAGGTGATTGATATAAACATGGGCTGTCCGGCCAAAAAAGTCTGCAATGTGCAGGCAGGCAGCGCATTAATGCAAAACGAGCCTTTGGTTGCCGAAATCTTGGAAGCCGTTGTCAACGCGGTGGACGTACCCGTTACCCTCAAAACCCGTTTGGGCTGGCATGACGAACATCAAAATTTGCCGACCATTGCCAAAATCGCCGAAGAATCAGGCATCGCAGCCCTTGCCATCCATGGCCGCACCCGTACGCAGATGTACAAAGGCGAAGCGCGTTACGAACTGATTGCCGAAACCAAAGGCCGTCTGAACATTCCCGTTTGGGTCAACGGCGATATTACCTCGCCGCAAAAAGCCGCCGCCGTCCTCAAGCAAACCGCCGCCGACGGCATCATGATAGGGCGCGGCGCACAAGGCAGGCCGTGGCTTTTCCGTGATTTAAAACATTACGCCGAATACGGCGTTTTGCCTCCGGCCTTAAGCTTGGCAGAATGCAATACCACCATTTTGAACCACATCCGCGCCATGCATGAATTTTATGGAGAAATTGCCGGAGTACGCATCGCCCGAAAACACATCGGCTGGTATATCGACGAAATGCCCGACGGCGAACAAACACGCCGGGACATCAACCGCTTGGACAGTGCTGCGGCACAATACGATACCCTTGCCGCCTATCTTGAGACGCTTTCGGAGAAAACCGACCGCTGGGTGTGTCACTATCGGGAAAGCTGAAGAGTTTCAGACGGCCTTATCATCTAAAAAATAAATCTATTTAAAAACAAACTCAAAGAAAGACATCACGATGAATCAAACGACGACTGACATTGCGCAATGTATTGAACAAAACTTACGACAATACTTCAAAGACTTGGATGGTACAGAACCTTGCGGCGTGTACGATATGGTGTTGCACCAAGTTGAAAAGCCGATGCTGATTTGCGTGATGGAACAATGCGGCGGCAACCAATCTAAAGCGGCGGCCATTTTGGGGTTGAACCGCAATACCCTGCGTAAAAAGCTGCAGCAGCATGGTTTGTTGTAATAGGGAGATAGGGCGGATATTTCTGCCTGCCTATAATGAAAGAACCGGCCATGTCATTTATCCATTGCTTAGATATTTTTGGATTCGCTGACACAATCAAAATAAAAACAGCTTGAAAAGGCTTCAGGCCGTCTGAAGACCAGAGAAGAAACGATTAATTTTTTTACCATGAGTTGAACCATGCTTTACCAAATACTCGCACTGTTAATCTGGGGCAGCTCGTTTATCGCTGCCAAATATTCCTACGAGATGCTCGACCCGGCGCTGATGGTTGAGGCGCGATTGTTGATTGCCGCATTGATGGTGCTGCCGTCGTGCCGCCGTCATTTGGGCAGGATTCCGCGGAGCGAGTGGAAGCCGTTGTTGTGGATTTCCTTTGTCAACTACGTTGTCGTTTTGATGCTCCAGTTTATCGGTTTGAAATATACATCTGCCGCCAGCGCGGTTACCATGGTGGGGTTGGAGCCTTTGCTGGTGGTCTTTGTCGGTCATTTCTTCTTCAACGACAAAGCCAAACTTTACCACTGGATTTGCTGCGCAGTGGCGTTTGCCGGCGTGGGCATGATGGTCATGGGCGGTGCAGAAGAGGGCGGTACGATTGACTGGTTCGGCTGTTTGCTGATTTTACTTGCAGGATTCGGTTTTGCAGGCGTGATACGTCCGAGCCAGCAGATGATTGTCCGTATTGGTGCGCCTGCATTTACCGCGGCTTCCATGGCGGTGGCGGCGGTGTTGTGCCTGCCGTTTTCGCTGGTGTTGGCAGACAGCTATCAAATCAATTGGTCATGGGGCGGTACGCTGTCGGTTTTGTATATGGGGATTGGCTGCAGCTGGCTTGCCTATCTGTTGTGGAACAAAGGCATGAACACAGTCCCTGCCAACGTCTCCGGCCTGCTGATTTCGCTTGAGCCTGTCATCGGCGTTATCATGGCGGTGTTAATTTTGGGCGAACATTTAAGTACCCTGTCTGCGATGGGCATTACCGTCGTTATTGCGTCCACTTTTGTCGCCGGTATGCTGACACGTGTGAGCAACAAACATAAAAAGGCCGTCTGAAAACGGTTTCAGACGGCCTCAAGTCAGCAGTATCATTTTTAATAAAACATTTTGGGAAAATTTCCATGAAACGCATTATTTCCCTACTTGTACTTGCCTGCCCTATCTTGGCGTCGGCTGCCCCCGATAACGACAAAGCCACTGTACAGGCAATCATTGCCAAGTATTACAACCGACCGCTTGCCGCGCACAAATGCCAGCTTACCTACGCCCCCATTGCCTTACTCATGCCATGATGTACAGGCATGGCAGGCGCAGTATGGGTGGCAAAGAAAATGGGATTTAAATAGGCAAAAGCAAAAGGCCGTCTGAAACCAAATTTCAGACGGCCTTTTACAATAAAATTGTTAACAATATTTGCAAAAACCTACTGCCAAAAATGCGAAACTGGGGGATAATACCGCCCTGAAAATTCATCCCATACTGATTAAACCTTCAACAAAGGAAATCCAAATGTCTTCCATCAAACGCGCCCTGATCAGCCTATCCGACAAGACAGGCGCAGTCGAATTTGCCCAAACCCTGACCAAGCTCGGTGTTGAAATCCTCTCTACCGGCGGTACAGCAAAGCTCTTGGCTGATGCAGGCGTTCCCGTTATCGAAGTTGCCGACTATACCGGTTTTCCCGAAATGCTCGACGGCCGCGTGAAAACCCTGCATCCGAAAATCCACGGCGGCATCCTCGGCCGTCGCGATTTGGACGAACACGTCGCCAAGATGGAAGAACACGGCATCGGCAACATCGACCTCGTGTGCGTCAACCTCTACCCCTTCGCCGCCACCATTGCCAAACCAAACTGCACACTGGAAGACGCGATTGAAAACATCGACATCGGCGGCCCGACCATGGTGCGCTCTGCCGCGAAAAACTGGAAACACGTCGCCATCGTTACCGACACAGCCGATTTCCCTGCCATCGCCGCCGAACTCGAAGCCAACAACGGCGCATTGAGCGACAAAACCCGTTTCAATCTCTCACGCAAAGCATTCAGCCATACTGCCCAATACGACGGCATGATTTCCAACTACCTGACTTCGCTTTCAGACGACGTCTTGAGCGGCCAGCCCCAAATCGGCGAATTTCCAAGCCAGTTCAACCAAAGCTGGATTAAAGTGCAAGACATGCGCTACGGCGAAAATCCGCACCAACGCGCCGCGTTCTACCGCGATATTTACCCAGCCGCAGGCAGCCTTTCCGCCTACAAACAGCTGCAAGGCAAAGAATTGTCTTACAACAACATTGCCGATGCCGATGCCGCATGGGAAGCCGTCAAATCCTTTGACGCGCCGGCCTGCGTGATCGTGAAACACGCCAATCCGTGCGGCGTAGCCATCGCCTCCAATACCTTGGATGCCTACAAACTCGCCTACGCCACCGACACCACCAGCGCATTCGGCGGCATCATTGCCTTCAACCGTGAAGTAGACGGAGAAACCGTCAAACAAATTACCGACAACCAATTTATGGAAGTCCTCATGGCGCCGAAGTTCACCGCCGAAGCCCTCGAAATCGCTGCCGCCAAGAAAAACGTGCGCGTATTGGAAGTGCCGCTTGAAGCAGGAGCCAACCGCTTTGAACTCAAACGCGTCGGTGGCGGACTGTTGGTACAAACCCCCGATATCCACCGCATCAGCCGCGCCGATTTGAAAGTCGTCTCCAAACGCCAACCGACCGAGCAAGAATGGAACGACCTGATGTTTGTATGGAACGTCGCAAAATACGTCAAATCCAACGCCATCGTCTTCGGCAAAGGCGGTCAAACCTACGGCATCGGCGCAGGCCAAATGAGCCGCGTGGACAGCACTCGCATCGCCGCCCGCAAAGCGCAAGATGCCAATCTCGACCTCAATGGCGCATGTGCCGCTTCCGATGCCTTCTTCCCATTCCGCGACGGCGTAGATGTCATTGCCGAGCAGGGCATTAAAGCCATCATCCATCCGGCAGGCTCCATGCGCGACCAAGAAGTCTTTGACGCAGCGGACGAACACGGCATCGCCATGGTTGTAACCGGCATCCGCCATTTCCGCCACTGATAAGCTGATATAAAATAAAGGCCGTCTGAAACCAAAGTTTCAATATCATGAAACCCGTTTTCAGACGGCCTTCTTCAATCATCAAACAATTTAGCGGCCTAACTACAAATCAGGACAAAGCAACCAAGCTCCAGCCAGCCCGATTAATACGGCAACACAACACCCAAGTCTCAAACCAATCCACTCGGAGCAAGAAACATGAAACACATCTTCCTCATCCTCACCCTCGCCGCACTCACCGCCTGCGCCTCCGGTCATACCGGTGGCTACGGCTATGCCGGCAACAACGGCGCTTCCGCAGGCGTGACCCAAACATTCCGTTGGTAAGGCCGTCTGAAAACAACACAGTTTTCTACAATAGAGAACAAACAAATCCTAAACGTAAAGGCAAGTTTTACACTTGCCTTTTTTAATGTTATCTATCGGCTTAATAGCGCATAAATTCGTGTCATTTGCGCACTATTTATATGTTAGGAAAGGTCAAGGCCGTCTGAAAACAGGCTATGCAAAGCCATTACACGTTTCAAACCAATTTTCAATACAAATTTCATTAATTACCTAAATAAATCCAATATTCAAATCTATTACAATAGCAACTATCTAAATCATATATTATTTAATAATCATTACTATTTTAGAATAAATACGTAAAATCAAATAGCTAGAAAAAGCGTTTAAATAAAGCAACAAGTAAATTTAACGGAGATAACCGTTGAGAGCGAAAAAATAACACTTTATCGGAAGAGTTGATTTGCGAAACCAAACGCATATAAAATTTGGACAAGGATTCCGAATGCATTGAAGGAAGTTGACAAAAAGTGACTTGTTAAGAAACAAGCTGACAAAAAACGGCACATCGTTTCCCAAACTTCACAAGCTTCCCAAAATGTATCAGCATAAAATCCCATAAAACAGGCTTTTAGCTGCTATTCGGCCGAGTGGAGACTTTTGGCACGGGAATTGCATACACGAGATTACGGCATGAAACCGCATAAAGGGGAAACTCTGAAATGCGGCAAATGTGTGGACAGGCAGTTTATAGCCGAGCAACACGTCCCAAAAGAAATCAAACCCCTTACAGGAAAATCGATATGAATAAAGTCTTTAAAGTCATTTGGAACCACGCGACCCAGACATGGACCGCGGTTTCCGAGATCAGCCATGCACACGGCAAAAAATCCGCTTCTGACAAGCGTAAAGCCGTAGCTGCTGCAGTTGCAGCGGCAGGTGCTTTGATGGCGTCCGGTAGTGCAATTGCTGGTTCTGATCTTGCTACTAATGATGCAGTTAATCTTTGGCCGAATGGTGTGAAAAACCCTGCTGCTGGACGCGAAGCTGTCGCTGTAGGCGCTAACGCAACTGCCTCACATCAACACACAATTGCGATTGGTAGAAATGCTACTGCCAAGTGGACCGATGCTATTTCTATTGGTAGAGACACTGTAGCAAGCAAAGACCATGCACTTGCTATGGCTACGTCAGCAAAAGCCATTGGTATTCAATCTGTTGGCATCGGTTCATACTCTAGCGCTAGTGCGGATTCCGCAGTTGCTCTTGGTCAAAATGCAAAAGCTGGTGGTGAAGTACCAGCTGGTGCTGATAAAGGTACTGGTACCGCAGCAGTAGCTGTTGGTCTTAATGCAAATGCATCTGCAGCCAATACTGTTGCGACAGGTAAGAACGCTGCTGCAAGTGTTGATAATGCCGTTGCGGTTGGTGTCCAATCTAATGCTTCTGGTCGTTCGGCAACTGCATTAGGTGGATATGCAGCAGCCTCTGCTGAACGTGCGACTGCGGTTGGTGCAGCATCTAAAGCAAGCGGTACGGCCTCTTTTGCTGGTGGTACATCGGCTAATGCTGCTGGTGTAAACTCTGTTGCAGTTGGTGGTTCAATGGAGGCAGCTGAAGCTGCTCAAGCAGTTGGTAATAACTCTATTGCAGTAGGTTCTAAGTCAAATGCCCAACAAGCTTCCGACGTTGCAGTAGGCCATGGTGCGAAAGCCAATGGTACTTCTGCCGGTACTAATGCGGAAGGCTCAGTAAACAATGCCGGTTCGGCAATCGCAGTCGGTACAGAAGCTCAAGCAACTGGTATCGTAGCAATTGCTGTCGGTGAGCGCGCCCAAGCCCTGCAAAACGGCGCATTAGCATTGGGTGGCGACGCTCAAGCGAAACAAGGTTCTGACGTAGCTATCGGTCGTGGTTCCGTAGCTGATGGTACTTCTGCGGCTGCATTCGGTCCTGCTGCTAAAGCAGGTGCTCGATACGCGGTAGCATTGGGTGTACAAAGTAACGCTGCTTCTACGCAAGCGATTGCATTAGGCCGTGGTGCTAAAGCCAATGGTGGTGATTATGCAACTGCTCTGGGTAACGATGCTCAAGCAACAGCTAAAAACACTTTGGCTTTGGGTACTGAAGCTAAATCTACTATCGAAAACAGCGTAGCTCTGGGTAACGGTTCTACAACCAGCAACTTCGTACCTACCAACAGTGGTACTGTTCGCGGCTACACTTACGGTGGTTTCGCAGGCGCAAACAGCAAATTGGGTAACGGTGCAGTATTGTCTGTAGGTTCTGCAGGTAACGAACGTCAAATTCAAAACGTTGCCGCAGGTCGTATCTCTTCAACTTCTACCGATGCAATCAACGGCTCTCAATTGTTTGCCGTAGCAAGCCGCATCGAAAATCTGAATCCGTTTGTATTCTCAGGCCACAATGAGAGCGGTAGCTCACCAGATGTAGGTAGATACACATACGATCCTAAATCAAATGCCGGTAACACCCTGAAACTGATCGCCGGTGAAGGTCTGAAAATGACTTCAAACGGCACTAACGAATACACCCTGAGCGTAGTAGGTGGTGGTGCTAAAGGCGAAAAAGGTGATGCTGGTCCTGCTGGCCCTAAAGGCGAAAAAGGTGATACTGGTCCTGCTGGCCCTAAAGGCGAAAAAGGTGATGCTGGTCCTGCTGGCCCTAAAGGCGAAAAAGGTGATAGCGCTCGCGGCTTAGCTGTTGAAGTTGAAGATGATAACGAAAACGGTACTCACACTATTATTATTAAAAATTTAGATGATAGCTCAGTGACTACTACCATCGTTAAAGACGGTAAAGATGGTAAAGACGGTGCTACCGGCGCTAAAGGCGAAAAAGGTGACCAAGGTGTAGCCGGCGCTAAAGGCGAAAAAGGCGACAAAGGTGACAAAGGTGACCAAGGTGAAGCCGGCGCTAAAGGCGAAAAAGGCGACAAAGGTGACCAAGGTGAAGCCGGCGCTAAAGGCGAAAAAGGCGACAAAGGTGACCAAGGTGAAGCCGGTGCCAAAGGCGAAAAAGGCGACAAAGGTGACCAAGGTGAAGCCGGTGCCAAAGGCGAAAAAGGCGAAAAAGGCGACAAAGGTGACCAAGGCGAAGCCGGTGCCAAAGGCGAAAAAGGCGACAAAGGTGACCAAGGTGAAGCCGGCGCTAAAGGCGAAAAAGGCGACAAAGGTGACCAAGGTGAAGCCGGCGCTAAAGGCGAAAAAGGCGACAAAGGTGACCAAGGTGAAGCCGGCGCTAAAGGCGAAAAAGGCGACAAAGGTGACAAAGGTGACCAAGGCGAAGCCGGTGCCAAAGGCGAAAAAGGCGACAAAGGTGACCAAGGTGAAGCCGGTGCCAAAGGCGAAAAAGGCGAAAAAGGCGACAAAGGTGACCAAGGCGAAGCCGGTGCCAAAGGCGAAAAAGGCGACAAAGGTGACCAAGGTGAAGCCGGCGCTAAAGGCGAAAAAGGCGACAAAGGTGACCAAGGTGAAGCCGGTGCCAAAGGCGAAAAAGGCGAAAAAGGCGACAAAGGTGACCAAGGCGAAGCCGGTGCCAAAGGCGAAAAAGGCGACAAAGGTGACCAAGGTGAAGCCGGCGCTAAAGGCGAAAAAGGTGACAAAGGTGACCAAGGTGAAGCCGGCGCTAAAGGCGAAAAAGGCGACAAAGGTGACCAAGGTGAAGCCGGTGCCAAAGGCGAAAAAGGCGACAAAGGCGACAAAGGTGACCAAGGTGAAGCCGGTGCTAAAGGCGAAAAAGGCGACAAAGGCGACAAAGGTGACCAAGGTGAAGCCGGCGCTAAAGGCGAAAAAGGCGACAAAGGTGACCAAGGTGAAGCCGGTGCTAAAGGCGAAAAAGGCGACAAAGGCGACAAAGGTGACCAAGGTGAAGCCGGCGCTAAAGGCGAAAAAGGCGACAAAGGTGACCAAGGTGAAGCCGGCGCTAAAGGCGAAAAAGGCGACAAAGGTGACCAAGGTGAAGCCGGCGCTAAAGGCGAAAAAGGCGACAAAGGTGACCAAGGTGAAGCCGGTGCCAAAGGCGAAAAAGGCGACAAAGGTGACCAAGGTGAAGCCGGTGCTAAAGGCGAAAAAGGCGACAAAGGCGACAAAGGTGACCAAGGTGAAGCCGGCGCTAAAGGCGAAAAAGGCGACAAAGGTGACCAAGGTGAAGCCGGCGCTAAAGGCGAAAAAGGCGACAAAGGTGACCAAGGTGAAGCCGGCGCTAAAGGCGAAAAAGGCGACAAAGGTGACCAAGGTGAAGCCGGCGCTAAAGGCGAAAAAGGCGACAAAGGTGACCAAGGTGAAGCCGGCGCTAAAGGCGAAAAAGGCGACAAAGGTGACCAAGGTGAAGCCGGCGCTAAAGGCGAAAAAGGCGACAAAGGTGACCAAGGTGAAGCCGGTGCCAAAGGCGAAAAAGGCGACAAAGGTGACCAAGGTGAAGCCGGTGCTAAAGGCGAAAAAGGCGACAAAGGCGACAAAGGTGACCAAGGTGAAGCCGGCGCTAAAGGCGAAAAAGGCGACAAAGGTGACCAAGGTGAAGCCGGCGCTAAAGGCGAAAAAGGCGACAAAGGTGACCAAGGTGAAGCCGGCGCTAAAGGCGAAAAAGGCGACAAAGGTGACCAAGGTGAAGCCGGTGCCAAAGGCGAAAAAGGCGAAAAAGGCGACAAAGGTGACCAAGGCGAAGCCGGTGCCAAAGGCGAAAAAGGCGACAAAGGTGACCAAGGTGAAGCCGGCGCTAAAGGCGAAAAAGGTGACAAAGGTGACCAAGGTGAAGCCGGCGCTAAAGGCGAAAAAGGCGACAAAGGTGACCAAGGTGAAGCCGGCGCTAAAGGCGAAAAAGGTGACAAAGGTGACCAAGGTGAAGCCGGTGCCAAAGGCGAAAAAGGCGACAAAGGTGACCAAGGTGAAGCCGGCGCTAAAGGCGAAAAAGGCGACAAAGGTGACCAAGGTGAAGCCGGCGCTAAAGGCGAAAAAGGCGACAAAGGTGACCAAGGCGAAGCCGGTGCCAAAGGCGAAAAAGGCGACAAAGGTGACCAAGGTGAAGCCGGTGCCAAAGGCGAAAAAGGCGACAAAGGTGACCAAGGTGAAGCCGGTGCTAAAGGCGAAAAAGGCGACAAAGGTGACCAAGGTGAAGCCGGTGCCAAAGGCGAAAAAGGCGACAAAGGTGACCAAGGTGAAGCCGGCGCTAAAGGCGAAAAAGGCGACAAAGGTGACCAAGGTGAAGCCGGCGCTAAAGGCGAAAAAGGCGACAAAGGTGACCAAGGCGAAGCCGGTGCCAAAGGCGAAAAAGGCGACAAAGGTGACCAAGGTGAAGCCGGTGCCAAAGGCGAAAAAGGCGACAAAGGTGACCAAGGTGAAGCCGGCGCTAAAGGCGAAAAAGGCGACAAAGGTGACCAAGGTGAAGCCGGCGCTAAAGGCGAAAAAGGTGACAAAGGTGACCAAGGTGAAGCCGGTGCCAAAGGCGAAAAAGGCGACAAAGGTGACCAAGGTGAAGCCGGTGCCAAAGGCGAAAAAGGCGACAAAGGTGACCAAGGCGAAGCCGGCGCTAAAGGCGAAAAAGGCGACAAAGGTGACCAAGGTGAAGCCGGCGCTAAAGGCGAAAAAGGCGACAAAGGTGACCAAGGTGAAGCCGGCGCTAAAGGCGAAAAAGGCGACAAAGGTGACCAAGGTGAAGCCGGCGCTAAAGGCGATAAAGGTGACCAAGGCGAAGCCGGTGCCAAAGGCGAAAAAGGCGACAAAGGTGACACTGGTGAAAAAGGTAGCAGCATCACAGGTGAAGTTGTAGATAATGGTGATGGTACCCATACAATCACTGTTACTGATCTTGGTACCGGTTCAGTCACTACTACCATCGTTAAAGACGGTAAAGACGGTGTAGACGGTAAGAATGCTAAAGCCGACGTTAAAGACAATGGCAACGGCACTCACACTGTAACCATCACTGATGGCGAAGGTAATACCACTACTACTATCATTAAAGATGGTAAGAACGCTGAAGCCGATGTTAAAGACAACGGCAACGGCACTCACACTGTAACCATCAAAGACGGTAACGGTAATACCACTACTACCATCCTTAAAGACGGTGCAACTGGCGCTACTGGTGAAAAAGGTGACACTGGTGCCGCAGGCGCTAAAGGTGAAAAAGGTGACACTGGTGAAAAAGGTGGCAGCATCACAGGTGAAGTTGTAGATAATGGTGATGGTACCCATACAATCACTGTTACTGATCTTGATACCGGTTCAGTCACTACTACCATCGTTAAAGACGGTAAAGACGGTGTAGATGGTAAGAATGCTAAAGCCGACGTTAAAGACAACGGCGACGGTACTCACACTGTAACCATCACTGATGGCGAAGGTAAGACCACTACTACTATCATTAAAGATGGTAAGAACGCTGAAGCCGAAGTTAAAGACAACGGCAACGGTACTCACACTGTAACCATCAAAGACGGTAACGGTAATACCACTACTACCATCCTTAAAGACGGTGCAACTGGTGCCAAAGGCGATACCGGTGCAACTGGTGCTGATGGTAAGAATGCTGAAGCCGACGTTAAAGACAACGGCAATGGCACTCATACTGTAACCATCAAAGACGGTAACGGTAATACCACTACTACCATCGTTAAAGACGGTGCAACTGGTGCCAAAGGCGATACCGGCGCAACTGGTGCAACCGGTACCGATGGTAAGAACGCTGAAGCCAACGTTAAAGACAACGGCAACGGTACCCACACTGTAACCATCAAAGACGGTAACGGTAATACCACTACTACCATCGTTAAAGACGGTGCAACTGGTGCCAAAGGCGATACCGGTGCAACTGGTGCTGATGGTAAGAATGCTGAAGCCGACGTTAAAGACAACGGCAATGGCACTCATACTGTAACCATCAAAGACGGTAACGGTAATACCACTACTACCATCGTTAAAGACGGTGCAACTGGTGCTAAAGGTGATACCGGTGCAGACGGTAAGAATGCTAAAGCCGACGTTAAAGACAATGGCAACGGCACTCACACTGTAACCATCACTGATGGCGAAGGTAATACCACTACTACTATCGTTAAAGACGGTAAGAACGCTGAAGCCGAAGTTAAAGACAACGGCAACGGTACTCACACTGTAACCATCAAAGACGGTAACGGTAACACCACTACTACCATCGTTAAAGACGGTGCAACTGGCGCTACCGGTGAAACAGGTGCAACTGGTGCTAAAGGTGATACCGGTGCAGACGGTAAGAATGCTAAAGCCGACGTTAAAGACAACGGCAATGGCACTCACACTGTAACCATCACTGATGGCGAAGGTAATACCACTACTACTATCGTTAAAGACGGTGCAGACGGTAAGAATGCTAAAGCTGACGTTAAAGACAATGGCAACGGCACTCACACTGTAACCATCACTGATGGCGAAGGTAATACCACTACTACTATCGTTAAAGACGGTAAGAACGCTGAAGCCGAAGTTAAAGACAACGGCAACGGTACTCATACTGTAACGATCAAAGACGGTAACGGTAATACCACTACTACCATCGTTAAAGATGGTGCAACTGGTGCGAAAGGTGACACCGGTGCAGCCGGTAAGAATGCTGAAGCCGAAGTCAAAGACAACGGCGACGGCACTCATACTGTAACCATTAAAGACGGTAACGGTAATACCACTACTACCATCGTTAAAGACGGTAAAGCTGCTGCTAAAGGTGATACCGGTGCTAAAGGTGCAGACGGTAAGAACGCCAAAGCCGACGTTAAAGACAACGGCAACGGCACCCACACTGTAACCATCACTGATGGCGAAGGTAATACCACTACTACCATCATTAAAGACGGTAAGAACGCTGAAGCCGAAGTTAAAGACAACGGCAACGGTACTCATACTGTAACGATCAAAGACGGTAACGGTAATACCACTACTACCATCGTTAAAGACGGTGCAACTGGCGCTACCGGTGCAACTGGTGCAGATGGTAAGAATGCTAAAGCCGAAGTTAAAGACAACGGCAACGGTACTCACACTGTAACCATCACTGATGGCGAAGGTAATACCACTACTACTATCGTTAAAGATGGTACAGCTGCAGCTAAGGGTGATACCGGTGCTAAAGGTGAAGACGGTAAGAATGCTAAAGCTGACGTTAAAGATAACGGCAATGGCACTCACACTGTAACCATCACTGATGGTGAAGGTAATACCACTACTACTATCATTAAAGATGGTAAGAACGCTGAAGCCGAAGTTAAAGACAACGGCAACGGTACTCATACTGTAACGATCAAAGACGGTAACGGTAATACCACTACTACCATCGTTAAAGACGGTGCAACTGGCGCTACCGGTGCAACTGGTGCAGATGGTAAGAATGCTAAAGCCGAAGTTAAAGACAACGGCAACGGCACTCACACTGTAACCATCACTGATGGCGAAGGTAATACCACTACTACTATCGTTAAAGATGGTACAGCAGCAGCTAAAGGTGATACCGGTGCTAAAGGTGAAGACGGTAAGAATGCTAAAGCCGACGTTAAAGACAACGGCAATGGCACTCACACTGTAACCATCACTGATGGCGAAGGTAATACCACTACTACTATCGTTAAAGACGGTGCAACTGGCGCTACCGGTGCAACTGGTGCAGACGGTAAGAATGCTAAAGCCGAAGTTAAAGACAACGGCAACGGCACTCACACTGTAACCATCACTGATGGCGAAGGTAATACCACTACTACCATTGTTAAAGATGGTACAGCTGCAGCTAAAGGTGATACCGGTGACAACGGTAAGTCTGCTGAAGGTAAAGTTGAGCGTGATGAAGCTAAAGGTACTTCTACCATCACTATCAACAACTTCGATAAAGACGGTAAAGTCATCTCTACTTCTACTGCAACCGTGAAAGATGGTAAAGACGGTAAAGACGGTAAAGATGCTGATGGCACCTTCGGTCTGGTTGACGAGACTGGTACTACTGACGGCTCTATCTCCAAACCTCTGAATAACACTATTCAGATTAAAGGTGATGCGGGTACTAAAGTTCAAGTATTCGACAAAGCAACCGGTAAGACTTCAGAGAAAGAAGTTCAAAACATCTTCGTTAAGAAAGACGGCGATGCGCTGAAAGTCAGCATGAACCCTGATCTGACCGTTAACAGTGTTACTACTAACGAACTGAAAGCAGGTCCTGTAACCATCAACCAAGGTGGTATCGATGCCGGCAATACTACTATCCAAAATGTTGCTCCAGGTAAGAAAGGTACCGATGCAGTTAACGTTGACCAGCTGAACCAAAAATTCGGCGATGTGAACAGCAATGTGAACAAGGTTGACAACAACGCCCGCGCAGGTGTGGCTCAAGCTCTGGCTACTGCCGGTCTGCCACAAGCTTACTTGCCAGGTAAGAGCATGCTGGCTATCGGTGGCGGTCACTACCGCGGTGAAACCGGTTACGCTGTCGGCTTCTCTAGCATCTCCGATGGTGGTAACTGGATCATCAAAGGTACTGCTTCCGGCAACTCACGTGGTCACTTCGGTGCTACCGCAGCAGTTGGTTACCAATGGTAATCTGACTTTCAGACGGCCTGAAAAGGCCGTCTGAAAAGACGAAGCAAAGTAAATGCGGCCTATTTAGGCCGCATTTTTTTATGCTTAGATTATGTGTTGGGTTTATTCGATGAATTAATCATCATAGTAGCCAAAGAGAAATGAATATATCTTTAGCAGTCTGTTGTAATTTAAAAGGCCGTCTGAAACATCATTTGATGTTTCAGACGGCCTTTCATTTATTCGAACGATATGGCATTAGTCCCAAATATTTGCGCGTTCGACTTCTTTCCATGCGTCTAGAATCAGGCTGCCGTCGTTGTCTTTCAGCAAAGCGGCATCTGAGAGCATACGGCGCCAAGTGCGGGCATTTTTTAGGCCGTGCATCAAGCCCAGTGCATGGCGGACGATGTGGCGTAGGATGGTGCCGCGCCCTGAGGCGATTTGTTCGCGGCTGTATGCGTATAGCCAAGCTGCTAAATCTGCGTATTGGATTGGTGCGTGTGTGTCGTTGTAAAACAGTACATCCCAATTGCGCATCAGCATTGGATTATGATAAGCCTCGCGCCCGATCATGACCCCATCGACAAATTTCAGATGTTCGGCGATTTCTTCGTTGGTGGTGATGCCGCCGTTAATCAAAATTTCCAAGTCGGGAAAATTTTGTTTTAAGCGATAGACGTATTCATATTTGAGTGGCGGGACTTCGCGGTTTTCTTTCGGGGATAAACCGTCTAACCAAGCATTACGCGCATGGACGATAAATGTGCGGCAGGCTGTTTTTTTGTGTAATGTTCCCACAAAATCTGCTACGACTTGATATTCTGTTTGTCTGTCTACACCGATGCGGTGTTTGACCGTCACCGGAATTTCAACTGCATCCTGCATCGCGTTCAAACAATCTGCCACCAAATCTACATCATTCATCAGGCAAGCGCCGAAAGCGCCTTTTTGAACGCGTGGGCTGGGGCAGCCGCAATTTAGGTTGACTTCATTATAGCCATACGCTTCAGCCGCTTTGGTAGCGATTGCCAAGTCATGCGGATCTGAGCCGCCAAGCTGTAAAGCTACCGGTTGCTCGCCTTCGTTGAAACTCAAAAAGCGGTCTTTATCTCCGTAAACTACTGCGCCTGAATTGACCATTTCGCTATAAAGCCAAGCATTGCGTGTAATTTGTCGCGCCATAAAGCGATAGTGTCTGTCTGTCCAATCAAGCATAGGTGCGACAGACAAGTGGCGGGAAGGTAGGGAAGAAGCAGGCATTGAGATGACTTTCAAACAAAATAATGCATTATATAGTGTATTAAATTGACTTTCGATATCGGCCGGTAAATCAAAATTATATATAAGGATCACTGGGTCAGCCGTGTTGTAGCTAAGGCTAAATCCATTCATTGTGGTGGAAATCCAATATTCAGACGGCCAAATAAGTTTTAAAATGTCAAACAACAAACCATTAGAATGATAAGGAAAAAAACATGGCACAATTTTTCGCCATCCATCCCGATAATCCCCAAGACCGCCTCATCAAGCAAGCCGCCGATATTGTCCGCAGTGGCGGCGTCATCGTTTACCCTACGGATTCCTGCTATGCACTGGGTTGCAAACTCGGCGACAAAAATGCGATGGAGCGCATTCTCACGATTCGCAAAATCGATCAAAAACACCACCTGACCTTGATGTGTGCCGATTTGAGTGAATTGGGTACTTACGCCAAAGTGGATAATGCCCAGTTCCGCCAGCTCAAAGCAGCTACGCCCGGCAGCTACACCTTTATCCTGCAGGCAACCAAAGAAGTACCCAATCGCACGCTTCATCCCAAGCGCAAAACCATCGGCCTGCGTGTTCCTGATAACGCTACTGCCTTGGCACTTTTGCAAGAATTGGGCGAACCTATTTTAAGTTGCACCCTCATGCTGCCTGAAGACGAAGAGCCGTTGACCGATCCATACGAAATTCGAGACCGTCTTGAACATGCTGTCGATTTGGTTATCGATGGTGGCTGGTGCGGTACTGAGCCGACGACGGTTATCGATATGACCGATGGCACCGAGCTGATTCGTCAAGGCAAGGGCGATATTGCCGTATTCGGTTTGTAAAACCATCTACGTTTGTATAAGTAGGGATATGCGTATTCTTTCTATGACGTATTAAAAGCATATTGCCGATTTTATTGATAGCTTAAAAACCAAATTATTTAAGCAAGTAGTTGTTCAATATCATTTCATTAAAGGCCGTCTGAAACATTTCAGACGGCCTTTTTCTTTCGTTTTTTAATAAATAATATTTTAAATAATTGGCATATGAGTTGCATGGTTACTGTGTTTGCTTGTGACTTGTCAATGGAATGCAACACACCGCTTATTAATAGAAACATGGCTGAAACCCTTTTGATGATTGGTTTTTTGGTTGAAAGCCGTAATTTTATTTAGAAATTAAAGATAATCGGTTGATATTTCTGACTAGCGGATATTTAGTAAGTATGAAATACTATTTCACTTCGAGATAGTAAAAGACCTAAATTTCGTCTTAAAGTGACAATAAACGTCAGCTCGAAGCAAGCATTTTGCAGGGAAATCCTCCGCAATAGATTTTTTAAAGTAGCGTCATGCTCACGCCTACGCTTTTACCCATCATAAAAAGAGAAAGACACACTAATGAATAAGATATTTAAAGTCGTTTGGAACCGTACGATTCAATCTTTCGTTGTAACGTCCGAATTGGCCAAAGGCCGTGTGAAATCGTCTGCAGAACAAAACAGTACAGATGTATCTGCCGAATCCGGTAAAAATGGTATCGCGACAGTTTTCAGATTGACAGTGATTTCGGCAGCTCTTTTGGGTGCAGGTAATTCGTATGCGGCAACTGCGGGACGTGGGCTAATTGCGGTTGATCCTCCAACCAGTGCTACTGCGGTCAGCGGTGCAACAGCGACCGGTATTGGTGCTCTGTCAGTAGGAGCATCAGCCAATGCCACGGCTAATGGTGCAGTTGCGGTAGGTACGAGTGCAAATGCAACACATAATAACAGTCTTGCTGTTGGTACAAATGCCAAGGCTACCCAAACTCATGCTGTTGCGATGGGTGCAGATACAAGTGCAAGTAGTTCATATGCAACAGCGATAGGTAAAAGTGCCAATGCTGTTTCTGCAGATTCAACAGCACTGGGTGCAGATTCCAAAGCAAATGGTACGCAAGCGACAGCGGTAGGTAAGAATGCTCTTGCCAACAATGTTAGTACTACAGCGCTTGGTAATGAAGCTCAGGCTTATGGTATTGGCTCAATGGCTTTGGGTAAATCCAGTACATCAAGAGGTCAAGACGGCATTGCGATTGGCAGCGGCAGTCAGGCTGCAGCCAATGCGCAAAATGCCATTGCAATCGGTACCAATGCAGTGGGTTATCAAAGTGAGTCTATCGCTATAGGTAATTCAACCCAAGCTCAAACTGGAAACACCATTGCCATCGGTAAAAGTGCAGTGGCAAATTCTCCAAGTTCGGGTAGTGCGCTATCAAGTGCTATTGCACTTGGTGCAGACGCGAATGCAACCGGCCTTGGTACGATTGCTATTGGACGTGCATCTGGGGTTCTTTCCCAAAACATTATGCACCCGGGTTTAACTCACAATAATATTGCTATTGGTAATACGGCTCGAGTAGGCGATTCAAGTAGTCCTAAGATAACTCAGGCTATTGCTATTGGTTCAGGTAACCGTGTCGATGCACAGGGCAGACCTGAGGGCGCGTGGGCAAAGGGTGACCAATCTATTGCGGTTGGTGGTAATGTTGTAGCTGAGGGTAATTCATCTATCTCGGTGGGTGGTGATGACCTTGATAGTGTTGGTGGTACCCAATATTCAGGCAGCGCAACGGACAAATTCATCAAATACAATGCCCAAGGTGCGAAAGTTGGTGAATATGCGCTACGTGGTAAAAATCTGCGGGATATCTATAAAGAAATGACCGGAGATACAATGAATAGCGGGGTTTATGGTAATACCATTGCCGGTCAAGGTTCTGTTGCATTAGGTGTGCAGTCTAATTCATCTGCCGATTTGTCTCTGGCTATTGGTACTAAATCTCAAGCCACTGCCTTTGGTGGTGTAGCTTTGGGTACAGGTGCAAAAGCAACTTTGCTGAACTCTGTGGCTTTGGGTACGGCTTCTAAAACCGATAAAGAAGGTCGGGCATACGTTCAACGCGAAATTATGGGTGTAACCTACACTTGGGCAGGCGGTCAAACTACCGATGCCGGTGATGTTGTGTCTGTTGGTTCTCAAGGTTACGAACGCCAAATTATCAATGTATCCCCTGGCGATATTTCTGCTACTTCTACTGATGCCATCAACGGCTCTCAACTTTATGGCGTATTGAATGCGCTTGAACGCGTTCGTTATTTTTCTGTTAAGTCAGAAGAAGGCAAAACTGACGGTACGAAAAACTGGAATAATGATGGCGCAAAAGCAACCAATTCGATTGCCATCGGACCAAATGCAGCAACAAGTACAGGTGCGACGGGTAGTGTTTCCTTGGGCCATAATGCCAACGTACTTGGTTCGTCTTCTGTTGCCGTTGGCCCAAATGCAACTGTAACTTCAGGAACTGTGGGTGCCGTGGCTTTAGGCTCTAATGCCAATTCTCGCGGTACAGGTTCTATCGCCATAGGTTTGAATACAGAAAATGATCGCAATTACTCTATAGTCGTCGGTGCTCACAGTAGAGCCAACTACGAAAATGCAACCGTTGTCGGTGCAAGGGCAGCAGCACAAAATAACGGTACGGCAATGGGCTATTTGTCAAATGCAGTCGGTGATGATTCTGTTGCAATTGGTCATCAGGCACAGACTGCTCAATCTTATTCTATCGCCATTGGTAAGCAGGCAAACAGTTCAGGCCTTTATTCCACCGCTATTGGTTCCTCAGCCCAAGCTGCCGGGCAGAATAGTTTTGCCGGCGGTAATAATGCAAAAGCGACTGGAAGCGATTCAGTTGCGTTGGGTAATGGTGCGACGACTACGGTTGGTAGCTCTGTTGCATTGGGCAATGGTGCTGTTGGCACTGCCAATAATTTTGATGCAACAGCTAAAAATGCAACATTCAAAAACGATAGCGGCGCTGCGACCAATGTCAGCTATGCGGCTTCTTCATCCTCCAAAACAGGCGCGGTTTCTGTAGGCAGCGCAGGCAATGAACGCCAAATCCAGAATGTTGCTGCAGGCCGTATTTCCGCCACTTCAACCGATGCAGTTAATGGTAGCCAACTGTACACTGTTATGAACAATGTTGGACACAATATCCAACAAAACGGTACAGACAAATCCCGTATCAATAACAACGGTACAGTCAACTACGCTAATGGCAACTTGACGACCGTTGCAGTTACCGATGGCGAGAATGCATCAAAAGTCCAAATCAACGTCACTCAAGGCACATTGTCTGTCAATAATAATGGCACAGTTTCCGCACCGACTGCCGGTGTAGCGACTGCTGGTGATGTAGCCAATGCCATCAATAATGCCAAAACCACAACCAATGTAGCGGCAGGCAGCAACACGCACGTTAATAAAACAACTTCAGGCAAAGAAACCACTTATACCGTCAGCGCAGATAAAGCAACTGTACAAGTTTCCAATGCTTTGAATTTGACCTCCAATACTACAACTGCATCCGATGGCGCAGTCACAACTAATTACAGTATCGATCTCGCTCAAAGCACTAAAGATAACATCCAAAAAGGCGTAGATGCCAAAACCGCCGTTGACAGCAAAGGCCTGACCTTTAGCGGCGACAACGGCAGCACCAATATCGAAAAACTCGGCTCCACCGTGACCGTTGCCGGCGACGACAACATCACCACCGAAGCCCAAGACGATAAAGTGACTGTTAAGCTGAAAAAAGACCTGGTAGTGAACAGCGTCGAAGCCGGCGACACCACCGTGAACAACGACGGTGTGAAAGTAGGCGACGATGTCGCATTGACCCAAGACGGTGTTAAAGCGGGTGATGTCAAACTGACCAAAGACGGTTTGAACAACGCCGGCAAGAAGGTTACCAACGTAGCCGACGGTGACCTCAATGCCAACAGCAAAGACGCCGTTAACGGCAGCCAACTGTTTGCGACCAACCAAAACGTAGCGACAAACGCCGCCAATATCGCCAAAGGCATCAACTTCGGCGGTACCGCCGGCAGCAACAACTACGCATTGGGCGACACCATCAATGTCAAAGGCGACAGCAACATCATCAGCGAAACCGTAGCCGGTGGTGCACAGCTGAAACTGGCCAAAGACATCATCGTTGACAGCGTGACCGCAGGCGACAGCAAACTGAATTCAGACGGCCTCACCATTACCGGTGGCCCGAGTGTGACCAAGTCAGGCATCAATGCCGCCAGCACCAAGATCACCAATGTTGCCGCCGGTACCGATGACAACGACGCGGTCAACTACAGCCAGCTGAAACAGCAAAGCGCCGCCGCCCGTACCGAAGTTGCAGCCGGTACCAACATCAAAGACGTGGTTAAAGGAGTCGGCAATAAAGGCCAAGACGTTTACACCGTCAACGCCAAAGGCACGACTGCGAGCGCCGGTTCGAGCCAAGTGACCGTTACCGCCGCTGAAAAGGCCGACAACGTGACCGACTACAGCATCGACTTGGCTGATGACACCAAAGCCGAAATCCAAAAAGGCGTAGATGCCAAAACCACCGTTGACAGCAAAGGCCTGACCTTCAACGGCGACAGCGGCAGCACCAATGTCGAAAAACTCGGCTCCACCGTGACCGTTGCCGGCGACGACAACATCACCACCGAAGCCCGAGACGATAAAGTGACCGTTAAGCTGAAAAAAGACCTGGTAGTGAACAGCGTCAAAGCCGGCGACACCACCGTGAACAACGACGGCGTTAAGATCGCAGGCGGTCCTAGCCTGACCAAGTCCGGTATCGATGCCGCCGGCAAGAAGGTTACCAACGTAGCCGACGGTGACCTCAATGCCAACAGCAAAGACGCCGTCAACGGCAGCCAACTGTTTGCGACCAACCAAAACGTAGCGACCAACGCCGCCAATATCGCCAAAGGCATCAACTTCGGCGGTACCGCCGGCAGCAACAACTACGCATTGGGCGACACCATCAATGTCAAAGGCGACAGCAACATCATCAGCGAAACCGTAGCCGGTGGCGCACAGCTGAAACTGGCCAAAGACATCACTGTTGACAGCGTCACCGCAGGCAACAGCAAACTGAATACAGACGGCCTCACCATTACCGGTGGCCCGAGTGTGATCAAGTCAGGCATCAATGCCGCCAGCACCAAGATCACCAATGTTGCCGCCGGTACCGATGACAACGACGCGGTCAACTACAGCCAGCTGAAACAGCAAAGCGCCGCCGCCCGTACCGAAGTTGCAGCCGGTACCAACATCAAAGACGTGGTTAAAGGAGTCGGCAATAAAGGCCAAGACGTTTACACCGTCAACGCCAAAGGCACGACTGCGAGCGCCGGTTCGAGCAAATTGACCGTTACCGCCGCTGAAAAGGCCGACAACGTGACCGACTACAGCATCGACTTGGCTGATGACACCAAAGCCGAAATCCAAAAAGGCGTAGATGCCAAAACCACCGTTGACAGCAAAGGCCTGACCTTCAACGGCGACAGCGGCAGCACCAATGTCGAAAAACTCGGCTCCACCGTGACCGTTGCCGGCGACGACAACATCACCACCGAAGCCCGAGACGATAAAGTGACCGTTAAGCTGAAAAAAGACCTGGTAGTGAACAGCGTCAAAGCCGGCGACACCACCGTGAACAACGACGGCGTTAAGATCGCAGGCGGTCCTAGCCTGACCAAGTCCGGTATCGATGCCGCCGGCAAGAAGGTTACCAACGTAGCCGACGGTGACCTCAATGCCAACAGCAAAGACGCCGTTAACGGCAGCCAACTGTTTGCGACCAACCAAAACGTAGCGACAAACGCCGCCAATATCGCCAAAGGCATCAACTTCGGCGGTACCGCCGGCAGCAACAACTACGCATTGGGCGACACCATCAATGTCAAAGGCGACAGCAACATCATCAGCGAAACCGTAGCCGGTGGTGCACAGCTGAAACTGGCCAAAGACATCATCGTTGACAGCGTGACCGCAGGCGACAGCAAACTGAATTCAGACGGCCTCACCATTACCGGTGGCCCGAGTGTGACCAAGTCAGGCATCAATGCCGCCAGCACCAAGATCACCAATGTTGCCGCCGGTACCGATGACAACGACGCGGTCAACTACAGCCAGCTGAAACAGCAAAGCGCCGCCGCCCGTACCGAAGTTGCAGCCGGTACCAACATCAAAGACGTGGTTAAAGGAGTCGGCAATAAAGGCCAAGACGTTTACACCGTCAACGCCAAAGGCACGACTGCGAGCGCCGGTTCGAGCCAAGTGACCGTTACCGCCGCTGAAAAGGCCGACAACGTGACCGACTACAGCATCGACTTGGCTGATGACACCAAAGCCGAAATCCAAAAAGGCGTAGATGCCAAAACCACCGTTGACAGCAAAGGCCTGACCTTCAACGGCGACAGCGGCAGCACCAATGTCGAAAAACTCGGCTCCACCGTGACCGTTGCCGGCGACGACAACATCACCACCGAAGCCCGAGACGATAAAGTGACCGTTAAGCTGAAAAAAGACCTGGTAGTGAACAGCGTCAAAGCCGGCGACACCACCGTGAACAACGACGGCGTTAAGATCGCAGGCGGTCCTAGCCTGACCAAGTCCGGTATCGATGCCGCCGGCAAGAAGGTTACCAACGTAGCCGACGGTGACCTCAATGCCAACAGCAAAGACGCCGTCAACGGCAGCCAACTGTTTGCGACCAACCAAAACGTAGCGACCAACGCCGCCAATATCGCCAAAGGCATCAACTTCGGCGGTACCGCCGGCAGCAACAACTACGCATTGGGCGACACCATCAATGTCAAAGGCGACAGCAACATCATCAGCGAAACCGTAGCCGGTGGCGCACAGCTGAAACTGGCCAAAGACATCACTGTTGACAGCGTCACCGCAGGCAACAGCAAACTGAATACAGACGGCCTCACCATTACCGGTGGCCCGAGTGTGATCAAGTCAGGCATCAATGCCGCCAGCACCAAGATCACCAATGTTGCCGCCGGTACCGATGACAACGACGCGGTCAACTACAGCCAGCTGAAACAGCAAAGCGCCGCCGCCCGTACCGAAGTTGCAGCCGGTACCAACATCAAAGACGTGGTTAAAGGAGTCGGCAATAAAGGCCAAGACGTTTACACCGTCAACGCCAAAGGCACGACTGCGAGCGCCGGTTCGAGCAAATTGACCGTTACCGCCGCTGAAAAGGCCGACAACGTGACCGACTACAGCATCGACTTGGCTGATGACACCAAAGCCGAAATCCAAAAAGGCGTAGATGCCAAAACCACCGTTGACAGCAAAGGCCTGACCTTCAACGGCGACAGCGGCAGCACCAATGTCGAAAAACTCGGCTCCACCGTGACCGTTGCCGGCGACGACAACATCACCACCGAAGCCCGAGACGATAAAGTGACCGTTAAGCTGAAAAAAGACCTGGTAGTGAACAGCGTCAAAGCCGGCGACACCACCGTGAACAACGACGGCGTTAAGATCGCAGGCGGTCCTAGCCTGACCAAGTCCGGTATCGATGCCGCCGGCAAGAAGGTTACCAACGTAGCCGACGGTGACCTCAATGCCAACAGCAAAGACGCCGTTAACGGCAGCCAACTGTTTGCGACCAACCAAAACGTAGCGACAAACGCCGCCAATATCGCCAAAGGCATCAACTTCGGCGGTACCGCCGGCAGCAACAACTACGCATTGGGCGACACCATCAATGTCAAAGGCGACAGCAACATCATCAGCGAAACCGTAGCCGGTGGTGCACAGCTGAAACTGGCCAAAGACATCATCGTTGACAGCGTGACCGCAGGCGACAGCAAACTGAATTCAGACGGCCTCACCATTACCGGTGGCCCGAGTGTGACCAAGTCAGGCATCCATGCCGCCGGCAACAAGATCACCAACGTTGCCGCCGGTACCGATGACAACGACGCCGTCAACTACAGCCAGCTGAAACAGCAAAGCGCCGCCGCCCGTACCGAAGTACGTGCCGGTACCAACATCAAAGACGTGGTTAAAACCGTCGACACTAACGGCCAAGACGTTTACACCGTCAACGCCAAAGGCGCGACTGCGAGCGCCGGTTCGAGCAAAGTGACCGTTACCGCCGCTGAAAAGGCCGACAACGTGACCGACTACAGCATCGATTTGGCTGACGGCACCAAAGCCGAAATCCAAAAAGGTGTGGATGCCAAAACCGCCGTTGACAGCAAAGGCCTGACCTTCAACGGCGACAGCGGCAGCACCAATGTCGAAAAACTCGGCTCCACCGTGACCGTTGCCGGCGACGACAACATCACCACCGAAGCCCAAGACGATAAAGTGACCGTTAAGCTGAAAAAAGACCTGGTAGTGAACAGCGTCGAAGCCGGCGACACCACCGTGAACAACGACGGTGTGAAAGTAGGCGACGATGTCGCATTGACCCAAGACGGTGTTAAAGCGGGTGATGTCAAACTGACCAAAGACGGTTTGAACAACGCCGGCAAGAAGGTTACCAACGTAGCCGACGGTGACCTCAATGCCAACAGCAAAGACGCCGTTAACGGCAGCCAACTGTTTGCGACCAACCAAAACGTAGCGACAAACGCCGCCAATATCGCCAAAGGCATCAACTTCGGCGGTACCGCCGGCAGCAACAACTACGCATTGGGCGACACCATCAATGTCAAAGGCGACAGCAACATCATCAGCGAAACCGTAGCTGGTGGCGCACAGCTGAAACTGGCCAAAGACATCATCGTTGACAGCGTGACCGCAGGCGACAGCAAACTGAATTCAGACGGCCTCACCATTACCGGTGGCCCGAGTGTGACCAAGTCAGGCATCAATGCCGCCGGCAACAAGATCACCAACGTTGCCGCCGGTACCGATGACAACGACGCCGTCAACTACAGCCAGCTGAAACAGCAAAGCGCCGCCGCCCGTACCGAAGTACGTGCCGGTACCAACATCAAAGACGTGGTTAAAACCGTCGACACTAACGGCCAAGACGTTTACACCGTCAACGCCAAAGGCACGACTGCGAGCGCCGGTTCGAGCAAATTGACCGTTACCGCCGCTGAAAAGGCCGATAACGTGACCGACTACAGCATCGATTTGGCTGACGGCACCAAAGCCGAAATCCAAAAAGGTGTGGATGCCAAAACCGCCGTTGACAACAAAGGCCTGACCTTCAACGGCGACAGCGGCAGCACCAATATCGAAAAACTCGGCTCCACCGTGACCGTTGCCGGCGACGACAACATCACCACCGAAGCCCAAGACGATAAAGTGACCGTTAAGCTGAAAAAAGACCTGGTAGTGAACAGCGTCGAAGCCGGCGACACCACCGTGAACAACGACGGTGTGAAAGTAGGCGACGATGTCGCATTGACCCAAGACGGCGTTAAAGCGGGTGATGTCAAACTGACCAAAGACGGTTTGAACAACGCCGGCAACAAAGTGACCAACGTAGCCGATGGCGACCTCAACGCCAACAGCAAAGATGCCGTTAACGGCAGCCAACTGTTTGCGACCAACCAAAACGTAGCGACAAACGCCGCCAATATCGCCAAAGGCATCAACTTCGGCGGTACCGCCGGCAGCAACAACTACGCATTGGGCGACACCATCAATGTCAAAGGCGACAGCAACATCATCAGCGAAACCGTAGCCGGTGGTGCACAGCTGAAACTGGCCAAAGACATCATCGTTGACAGCGTGACCGCAGGCGACAGCAAACTGAATTCAGACGGCCTCACCATTACCGGTGGCCCGAGTGTGACCAAGTCAGGCATCAATGCCGCCAGCACCAAGATCACCAATGTTGCCGCCGGTACCGATGACAACGACGCGGTCAACTACAGCCAGCTGAAACAGCAAAGCGCCGCCGCCCGTACCGAAGTTGCAGCCGGTACCAACATCAAAGACGTGGTTAAAGGAGTCGGCAATAAAGGCCAAGACGTTTACACCGTCAACGCCAAAGGCACGACTGCGAGCGCCGGTTCGAGCCAAGTGACCGTTACCGCCGCTGAAAAGGCCGACAACGTGACCGACTACAGCATCGACTTGGCTGATGACACCAAAGCCGAAATCCAAAAAGGCGTAGATGCCAAAACCACCGTTGACAGCAAAGGCCTGACCTTCAACGGCGACAGCGGCAGCACCAATGTCGAAAAACTCGGCTCCACCGTGACCGTTGCCGGCGACGACAACATCACCACCGAAGCCCGAGACGATAAAGTGACCGTTAAGCTGAAAAAAGACCTGGTAGTGAACAGCGTCAAAGCCGGCGACACCACCGTGAACAACGACGGCGTTAAGATCGCAGGCGGTCCTAGCCTGACCAAGTCCGGTATCGATGCCGCCGGCAAGAAGGTTACCAACGTAGCCGACGGTGACCTCAATGCCAACAGCAAAGACGCCGTCAACGGCAGCCAACTGTTTGCGACCAACCAAAACGTAGCGACCAACGCCGCCAATATCGCCAAAGGCATCAACTTCGGCGGTACCGCCGGCAGCAACAACTACGCATTGGGCGACACCATCAATGTCAAAGGCGACAGCAACATCATCAGCGAAACCGTAGCCGGTGGCGCACAGCTGAAACTGGCCAAAGACATCACTGTTGACAGCGTCACCGCAGGCAACAGCAAACTGAATACAGACGGCCTCACCATTACCGGTGGCCCGAGTGTGATCAAGTCAGGCATCAATGCCGCCAGCACCAAGATCACCAATGTTGCCGCCGGTACCGATGACAACGACGCGGTCAACTACAGCCAGCTGAAACAGCAAAGCGCCGCCGCCCGTACCGAAGTTGCAGCCGGTACCAACATCAAAGACGTGGTTAAAGGAGTCGGCAATAAAGGCCAAGACGTTTACACCGTCAACGCCAAAGGCACGACTGCGAGCGCCGGTTCGAGCAAATTGACCGTTACCGCCGCTGAAAAGGCCGACAACGTGACCGACTACAGCATCGACTTGGCTGATGACACCAAAGCCGAAATCCAAAAAGGCGTAGATGCCAAAACCACCGTTGACAGCAAAGGCCTGACCTTCAACGGCGACAGCGGCAGCACCAATGTCGAAAAACTCGGCTCCACCGTGACCGTTGCCGGCGACGACAACATCACCACCGAAGCCCGAGACGATAAAGTGACCGTTAAGCTGAAAAAAGACCTGGTAGTGAACAGCGTCAAAGCCGGCGACACCACCGTGAACAACGACGGCGTTAAGATCGCAGGCGGTCCTAGCCTGACCAAGTCCGGTATCGATGCCGCCGGCAAGAAGGTTACCAACGTAGCCGACGGTGACCTCAATGCCAACAGCAAAGACGCCGTTAACGGCAGCCAACTGTTTGCGACCAACCAAAACGTAGCGACAAACGCCGCCAATATCGCCAAAGGCATCAACTTCGGCGGTACCGCCGGCAGCAACAACTACGCATTGGGCGACACCATCAATGTCAAAGGCGACAGCAACATCATCAGCGAAACCGTAGCCGGTGGTGCACAGCTGAAACTGGCCAAAGACATCATCGTTGACAGCGTGACCGCAGGCGACAGCAAACTGAATTCAGACGGCCTCACCATTACCGGTGGCCCGAGTGTGACCAAGTCAGGCATCCATGCCGCCGGCAACAAGATCACCAACGTTGCCGCCGGTACCGATGACAACGACGCCGTCAACTACAGCCAGCTGAAACAGCAAAGCGCCGCCGCCCGTACCGAAGTACGTGCCGGTACCAACATCAAAGACGTGGTTAAAACCGTCGACACTAACGGCCAAGACGTTTACACCGTCAACGCCAAAGGCGCGACTGCGAGCGCCGGTTCGAGCAAAGTGACCGTTACCGCCGCTGAAAAGGCCGACAACGTGACCGACTACAGCATCGATTTGGCTGACGGCACCAAAGCCGAAATCCAAAAAGGTGTGGATGCCAAAACCGCCGTTGACAGCAAAGGCCTGACCTTCAACGGCGACAGCGGCAGCACCAATGTCGAAAAACTCGGCTCCACCGTGACCGTTGCCGGCGACGACAACATCACCACCGAAGCCCAAGACGATAAAGTGACCGTTAAGCTGAAAAAAGACCTGGTAGTGAACAGCGTCGAAGCCGGCGACACCACCGTGAACAACGACGGTGTGAAAGTAGGCGACGATGTCGCATTGACCCAAGACGGTGTTAAAGCGGGTGATGTCAAACTGACCAAAGACGGTTTGAACAACGCCGGCAAGAAGGTTACCAACGTAGCCGACGGTGACCTCAATGCCAACAGCAAAGACGCCGTTAACGGCAGCCAACTGTTTGCGACCAACCAAAACGTAGCGACAAACGCCGCCAATATCGCCAAAGGCATCAACTTCGGCGGTACCGCCGGCAGCAACAACTACGCATTGGGCGACACCATCAATGTCAAAGGCGACAGCAACATCATCAGCGAAACCGTAGCTGGTGGCGCACAGCTGAAACTGGCCAAAGACATCATCGTTGACAGCGTGACCGCAGGCGACAGCAAACTGAATTCAGACGGCCTCACCATTACCGGTGGCCCGAGTGTGACCAAGTCAGGCATCAATGCCGCCGGCAACAAGATCACCAACGTTGCCGCCGGTACCGATGACAACGACGCCGTCAACTACAGCCAGCTGAAACAGCAAAGCGCCGCCGCCCGTACCGAAGTACGTGCCGGTACCAACATCAAAGACGTGGTTAAAACCGTCGACACTAACGGCCAAGACGTTTACACCGTCAACGCCAAAGGCACGACTGCGAGCGCCGGTTCGAGCAAATTGACCGTTACCGCCGCTGAAAAGGCCGATAACGTGACCGACTACAGCATCGATTTGGCTGACGGCACCAAAGCCGAAATCCAAAAAGGTGTGGATGCCAAAACCGCCGTTGACAACAAAGGCCTGACCTTCAACGGCGACAGCGGCAGCACCAATATCGAAAAACTCGGCTCCACCGTGACCGTTGCCGGCGACGACAACATCACCACCGAAGCCCAAGACGATAAAGTGACCGTTAAGCTGAAAAAAGACCTGGTAGTGAACAGCGTCGAAGCCGGCGACACCACCGTGAACAACGACGGTGTGAAAGTAGGCGACGATGTCGCATTGACCCAAGACGGCGTTAAAGCGGGTGATGTCAAACTGACCAAAGACGGTTTGAACAACGCCGGCAACAAAGTGACCAACGTAGCCGATGGCGACCTCAACGCCAACAGCAAAGATGCCGTTAACGGCAGCCAACTGTTTGCGACCAACCAAAACGTCGCGACCAACGCCGCCAATATCGCCAAAGGCATCAACTTCGGCGGTACCAGCGGCAGCAACAACTACGCATTGGGCGACACCATCAATGTCAAAGGCGACAGCAACATCATCAGCGAAACCGTAGCCGGTGGCGCACAGCTGAAACTGGCCGATGTGTTGAATGTCGGTCAAGCGGCTCCGGTGAAAATTGATGGCGAGAAAGGCGAAGTCAGCGGCTTGAGCAATACGACTTTGGGCGGTAGCGACTTTGCCCAAGGCAAACGTGCGGCGACTGAAGAGCAGCTGAATGCGGCCCAAGATCAGTTGGTGAATGTGTTGGGTGGCAATGCGGCCAATAATGGCGGCAACATCAGCATGACTGATATTGGCGGTACTGGTGAGAACAATATCCACGATGCAATCAAAGCCGTCAATGCAACTGCCAATCTGCCTTTGACTTTCGGTGGTGACAGCGGCAAAGACGTTGAACGCAAACCGGGTACGAAACTGAATATTGTTGGCGGTCAAACCGATGCAGCCAAACTTTCAGACGGCAATATCGGCGTTGTAGCGAATGGCTCTGATAAGTTGGAAGTCAAATTGGCTAAAGACTTGGCAGTTGACAGCGTGAAAGCCGGTGATACCACAGTCAATACTGACGGCGTGAAAGTTGGTGATGTCAACCTGACTAAAGCCGGCTTGGACAATGGCGGCAACAAGATTACCAATGTTGCAGCCGGTACCGATGACACTGATGCGGTCAATGTTGCTCAGTTGAACAAAGCTGCGGCTGCGGCTAAGACCGAAGTCGTTCAAG
Organism: Neisseria perflava; assembly: GCF_019334725.1. NCBI lineage: Bacteria > Pseudomonadati > Pseudomonadota > Betaproteobacteria > Neisseriales > Neisseriaceae > Neisseria > Neisseria perflava. Next base: position 753,820 of record NZ_CP079818.1, read on the forward strand.
GCGATAACATTGTTGTAACTCAGGATGTCGGCGCCAATGGCCAAACCATTTACAAAGTGGCTACCGATAAAAACCTGAAAGTCGACAGTGTTACCGCAGGCGATACCGTGATGAATAATGACGGTGTCAAAGTTGGCGATGATGTTGCATTGAACAAAGACGGCTTGAAAGTTGGCGATGTGAACCTGACCAAAGCTGGCTTGAACAATGGCGGCAACAAGATCACCAACGTGGCAGCCGGTACGGATGACACCGATGCAGTCAATGTTTCTCAACTGAAACAAGCTGCTGCTGCGTCCAAGACTGAAGTCGTTCAAGGTAAGAACATCGTTGTGACGGAAAAAACAGGTGACAAAGGTCAGACTGTTTATGAAGTTGCTACCAATAAAGACTTGGACGTTGACAGCGTGAAAGCCGGCGATACCGCAGTGAATACTGATGGTGTCAAAGTTGGTGACGATGTTGCATTGAACAAAGACGGCTTGAAAGCAGGCAAGGTAAACCTGACTAAAGACGGCTTGGACAATGCGGGCAACAAAGTAACCAACGTAGCGGATGGCGACATCAATGCCAACAGCAAAGATGCCGTTAACGGCAGCCAGTTGTACGCAACCAACCAAAACGTAGCCAACAACGCTGCGACTATCGCCAAAGGCATTAACTTCGGCGGTACGACCGGCAGCAACAACTATGCGTTGGGTTCTACCATCAACGTTAAAGGCGACAGCAACATCATCAGCGAAACCGTAGCCGGTGGCGCTCAACTGAAGTTGGCTGACGAAATTAGCGTGAAGACAGTGAATGCCGATACCTTCAAAGCAGGTGATACTGTGATGAATAACGACGGCGTGAAAGTCGGCGATAAAGTTGCGTTGAACAAAGACGGTCTAACCGCAGGCAATACCGTGGTCAACAACGATGGCGTAACCATCGCTGCACCGACTGAAAACAATCCGAACAACCAAGTCAAACTGTCTCCTGTCGGTCTGAATAACGGCGGCCAACGCATTACCAATGTAGCTCCGGGTAAAGACGGTACAGATGTGGCAAACGTGAACCAGTTGATCGGTTTGGGTACCGAGTTGCAGAACAACATCAACCAAGTAGGTAAGAAAGCCTACGCGGGTGTGGCCGGTGCGATTGCCCAAGGCTCGATTCCGCAAGTAACCCGTCCGGGTGCGACCGGTATCGGTGTCGGCAGCGGCTACTACGGTGGTCAGTCTGCCATGGCCATCGGCGTGTCTGCGATGAGCGACGGCGGCAACTGGATTGTCAAAGGCAACTTCTCGGCCAATACCGACGGTCATGTCGGTGTCGGTGCCGGTGCGCTGTATCAATGGTAAGTTGGCAATGACAGGCAACTAGATTTGTTGTCTGAATAGGGAGGCCGTCTGAAATTTTAGGTTTCAGACGGCTTTTTTTCTGAAAACACTTGAATTTAGGCTAGATGAAACGATATGCTTCATCTATTTACCGCATGACTCTGAAAGAGAACAAATGAGCAAAACCATCCATTATTTGAAAGACTACGCCGCGCCAGCGTACCGTATTCTGAAAACCGACCTGCATTTCGATATTTTAGAACCGCAAACCATCGTCAAATCCAGTCTGACCGTTCAACCTGAAAGAGCAGGGGAGCCATTGGTATTGGATGGTTCGGCAAAACTGCTGTCAGTGAAAGTAAACGGCCAGGCCGTAGATTATGTCTTGGAAGACGAAAAACTGACGATTGCCGGCGTGCCGTCTGAAAACTTTACGCTGGAAGTGGAAACCGAAATTCTGCCTGCTGAGAACAAATCTCTGATGGGTCTGTATGCTTCCGGCGGCAATTTGTTTACCCAATGCGAACCGGAAGGTTTCCGCAAAATTACGTTCTACATCGACCGTCCGGATGTCATGTCTAAATTTACCACCACGATCGTTGCAGACAAAAAACGCTATCCGGTGTTGCTGTCTAACGGCAATAAAATCGGTGGCGGCGAGTTTTCAGACGGCCGTCATTGGGTGAAATGGGAAGATCCGTTTGCCAAACCGAGCTATCTCTTTGCTTTGGTGGCAGGCGATTTGGCGGTAACGGAAGATTATTTTACGACCATGAGCGGCCGTAAGGTCAAAATCGAGTTCTACACCACTGAGACAGACAAACCTAAAGTCGGTTTTGCCGTGGAATCGTTGAAAAATGCGATGAAATGGGACGAAACACGCTTTGGCTTGGAATACGACTTGGATATTTTCATGGTCGTTGCCGTGGGCGATTTCAATATGGGCGCGATGGAAAACAAAGGTTTGAATATTTTCAATACCAAGTTCGTCCTGGCTAACAGCCGTACCGCGACCGATACCGACTTTGAAGGCATCGAATCTGTTGTCGGCCACGAATATTTCCATAACTGGACGGGCAACCGCGTGACCTGCCGCGATTGGTTCCAATTGTCGCTGAAAGAAGGTTTGACTGTATTCCGCGATCAAGAGTTTTCCGGCGACCGAGCCAGCCGCGTGGTACGCCGTATCGACAATGTCCGCATGCTGCGCTTGTTCCAATTCCCTGAAGATGCGGGTCCGACTGCGCATCCTGTCCGCCCAGCCAGCTATGAGGAGATGAACAACTTCTACACCATGACCGTCTATGAAAAAGGTGCGGAAGTAGTGCGCATGTATCACACCTTGCTCGGTGAAGAGGGCTTCCAAAAAGGCATGAAGTTGTATTTCCAACGCCATGATGGACAAGCTGTGACTTGTGATGATTTCCGTGTTGCAATGGCAGACGCAAACGGTATCAATCTTGATCAGTTCGCCTTGTGGTACAGCCAAGCCGGTACGCCGGTTTTAGATGCTCAAGGCTGTCTGAAAGATGGAGCGTTTGAATTGACCATCAAACAAACCATTCCGGCCACGCCCGATATGGCGGACAAGCAGCCGATGATGATTCCGGTCAAAACCGGTTTGCTGAACGAAAAAGGCGAAGCGGTTGAGTTTGAATATCAAGGCAAACGGGTGAAAGAGGCGGTTTTGGTATTGACTGAGGCCGAGCAGACTTTTGTGTTGGGTGGCGTCAATGAGCCGGTTATCCCGTCTCTGCTGCGAGATTTCTCTGCACCGGTTACCCTGAACTATCCGTACAGCGAGCAAGAGTTGGCCACTTTACTGGCGGCAGATGAGAATGAATTTGCCCGTTGGGAAGCTGCTCAAACCTTATACCATCGTGCCATTAACGCCAACCGTCAGGCATTGGCGGAAGGCCGTCCTTTGCCTGAACACAAAGCATTGATGGACGCTTTGGCTTTGGTGGTTTCTGGTGACTTTGATCCGGCATTCCGTGCCATTTTGCTGCAAATGCCGTCTGAAACCGATGTATGGTCAGAAGAAGAAAATATTGACCCGATTCAGGTTCATCAAGCGCGAGAAGCCTTGCTCAATGCCGTTGCCGTCAAGTTCCTGCCTCAATGGCGTGAGCTGAACCGTCAAGCTACCGAGCAAGAAAACCAAGCCGATGCCGCTGTTCGTTATGAATACAGCCCAGAATTGGCCGGCTGGCGCACTTTGCGCAATGCTTGCAGGGCATTCGTTCTCCGTGCTGACGTCGCGCATATCGAACACGTTGCGGAAAATTACGAGGCAATGGCGCAAAATATGACCCATGAATGGGGTATCTTATCCGCAATCAACAGCAATGAAAGCGACATCCGCGATCGTTTGTTGACACAATTTGCTGATAAATTTGCCGATGATGCTTTGGTAATGGACAAATACTTTGCCCTGATTGCTTCAAGTCGCCGTAAAGATACTTTACAGCAAGTTCAGACGGCCTTGAGTCATCCTAAGTTCAGTATTGAAAATCCAAATAAAGCCCGTTCTTTATTGATGAGCTTCAGCCGCAATATTCCGCACTTCCATGCAGAAGACGGCAGCGGCTACCGCTTTGTAGCCGATAAAGTGATGGAGATCGACCGCTTTAACCCGCAGGTTGCCGCCCGACTGGTGCAGGCTTTCAACATCTGCAACAAATTGGAAGCCAACCGCAAAGCCGTCATGATCAAAGAATTACAACGCATTAATGCACAAGAAGGTTTGTCCAAAGATGTGGGCGAGATTGTCGGTAAGATTTTGAATGAAAAATAAAGCTTGTCTGTTGAACTTATTGTCATTTGGCAATAAGGATAGATAGACTAAAGGCCGTCTGAAACTGATTGGTTTCAGACGGCCTTTTTATATACAACGCTTAAATTAATTTTCGTTGAGGGTAGGGCATAAGAATAAAAAAGAGCCTGCATAAAACAGGCTCTTTTTCATACTAATCCAAAGATTAGAATTTGTGACGCAGGCCAACAGTGCCAGCAGTTTTCTCGTATTTGTAGTCGCCTTTGCCTTCTTTCAACCAGCCGGCAGAAACCAGAGCAGAAGTGCGTTTAGAGAAGTCGTAGTCAGCACCAATGATAACTTGGTTGTAAGCGCTGTTCTCTTGTTTCACGCCTTCTTCTTTAGCTTTAAAGCCGTGAGCGTAAGAAACACGAGGAGTTACATTACCGAAGCGGTAAGCAGCAGTTGCACCAACTTCAGTACGTTCGTTTTTCTTAGCACCAGCTACGTCAGCTTTGAAGCCTTCGTATTGACCTACAACAGCAACCATCAGGTTGTTAGCATCGTAACCAGCAGTCAGACGGTGAGCTTGGTGATCTTTATAAGTACCAGCAGTCAAAGTAGTGTTGCTGTTGAACGCATCCAGGTAACCAGAAGTCAAGTCAGCACGTTTAGCATAAGAACCAGCGTAGCGACCGAAGAAGCCAGAGTTTTCGTAGTTCAGACCCAAGTCGTAAGACTCACGGCTTTTCACAGTGTGAGTGTATTTGTCGCCAGGGTTAGCATTGTCACGAGGTTGGTATTGTACGCTTGCGCTGAAACCACCCAATACAGGAGTATCGTAACGTACAGATACTTTACGAGAATCTACACGTTTGATTTTACCCAATTGCAGAGCGTCTGCGTTAGCATCACTAGATTCCCAAGGGTCGAAGCTATCGCTGCTGTCGTTCAGAGCAGTATTCAAGTTACCGGCACGAACTTTACCGAAACCGCCTTCCAAGCCCAAGAAAGATTCACGGTTAGCGAAACCAGAGTCACCACCGGCGATAGAAGTTTTTTGTTCAACTTGCCAGATAGCATTCAGGTTGCTACCCAAGTGTTCGTGGCCTTTGAAACCGATGCGAGAGCCGAAGTCAGCAATCTCAGTAGCAGTTTTAGAAGAAGTCTTACCCTCTTTTACTTTAGAAATTTCTACGCCAGCTTTAATTTGACCGTACAGAGTTACGTCAGCCATAGCTGCAACAGGCAGAGCCGCCAGAGTCAGGGCAATCAGGGATTTTTTCATTGCTGTTTTCCTTTTTTAAGTGTGAAGAAGCGAGCATTCGTTCTTCTTATTACGATATCGTTCTGTTTCAACGATTCCATGACCATAATATAAAGGTTATGGCTTAAGAAAACAAATTTTCCTCTTGTTTTAGGCGTATTTTTGATTGGAAACGTTGTTTTTTGCAGACAGAGTAGGTATAGAAAATAGTCGTTTATTTCGTAATATGTTTTTCTAAAAGGAAATTTTAGGAGAACCATAAAAGACGGCTTATTGAGGTTGGAGTTTAAATGTTGTTTATATTGTTTTTAGACGGCCTTGTTGAGTGTGATTTATAGTGTATTGGGTTTTAAAATTATAAAAAACCTGCCTGAGTGATCAGGCAGGTTTCATTTGCTTGAAAGACAGATTAGTTTTTGTCTTGGTCAACCAGTTTGTTTTTAGCGATCCAAGGCATCATAGAACGCAGTTGTGCACCCACTTTTTCAATTTGGTGGTCGGCGTTCAGACGGCGACGGGCAGTCATGCTGGCGTAGTTGGTCGCGCCTTCTTGGATGAACATTTTCGCATATTCACCGCTTTGAATGCGGTACAGTGCTTTTTTCATCGCTGCTTTGGTTGCAGGAGTCACTACTTCAGGGCCGGTAACGTATTCACCGTATTCGGCATTATTGGAAATGGAGTAGTTCATGTTGGCAATACCGCCTTCGTACATCAGGTCAACGATCAGTTTCAGCTCGTGCAGACATTCGAAGTAGGCCATTTCCGGAGCGTAACCGGCTTCAACCAAAGTTTCAAAGCCGCATTTCACCAATTCAACTGCGCCACCGCACAGTACGGCTTGTTCGCCGAACAAGTCGGTTTCGGTTTCTTCGCGGAAGTTGGTTTCGATTACGCCGCCTTTAGTGCCGCCGTTGGCTGCTGCGTAAGACAGGGCGATGTCTTTGGCTTTGCCGCTTTTATCTTGGTAAACAGCGATCAGGGAAGGTACGCCGCCGCCTTTCAGGAATTCGCTGCGTACGGTGTGACCTGGGCCTTTAGGGGCGATCATGATAACGTCGAGGTCGGCGCGAGGTACGATTTGGTTGTAGTGTACGTTGAAGCCGTGAGCGAACGCCAATACTGCGCCTTCTTTCAAGTTAGGCTCGATTTCGTTTTTGTATACGATAGGTTGGTTTTCGTCAGGCAACAGAATCATTACAACGTCGGCTGCTTTGGTTGCTTCAGCAACGGTGCGCACGTCGTGGCCGGCTGCTTCGGCTTTTTTCCAAGAGCCGCCTTGGCGCAGACCGATTACGACATTTACGCCGGAATCTTTCAGGTTTGCTGCGTGTGCGTGACCTTGTGAACCGTAACCGATGATGGCAACGGTTTTGCCTTTGATCAGAGAAAGGTCAGCGTCTTTATCGTAATAAACTTGCATTTTATTTCCTTAGTGTAAGAGGGTTCCGGATAATCCGGGTTGAGTTAAAAGTAATAGGGGCTTAAGCGGGGACTTGGTTCATCAAGACGATTTCCAATGCTTCGGTTTTTCCTTCGATGGATTTGACGAAGTTTTGGAAATGTTCGCTGGTATTATGTCCGTCAATAGCTGCTTGGGATTTCCAGCTTTCTACGAATACGAAACGGTTGGGTTTGCCGATTTCTTGGTGCAGGTCGTAGCTGATGTTGCCTTCTTCTGCACGGCTGGCTTTGACCAATTCTTTAAACTGGGCAGCCAGAGCCTCGGTGTATTCGGGTTTGACGGTAACTAATGCAACGATTTGGATGCTTGACATATTTGTCTCCTACTGTTTTTCAGACGGCCTTTGTTGAAAGTAAAAGGCCGTCTGAACGATACAGCGTTAAATTTTCAAAATACGCTCGCCACGACCGATACCGGCTGCGCCTGTGCGTACGGTTTCCAAAATTTGGGCGCGACCGACTGTTTCGAGGAAAGAGTCGAGTTTTTCGGTGGAACCTGTGATTTCGATGGTGTAGCTGCGGTCTGTTACATCAATAACGCTGCCGCGGTAGATTTCGGTCAATCGCAGGAATTCGTCGCGGTCTTTGCCGACGGCGCGGACTTTTACCAACATCAGTTCGCGTTCGACAAAACGGCTTTCGTTCAAGTCAACCACTTTGATAACTTCAATCAGTTTGTTGAGTTGTTTGGTGATTTGCTCGATAACGTGTTCGTCGCCATGAGTAACGATGGTCATGCGAGACAAGGTTTTGTCTTCGGTTGGCGCAACAGCCAAGGAGTCGATATTGTAATCGCGTGCGGAGAACAAACCTACCACACGGCTCATCGCACCTGATTCGTTTTCCATCAGAATAGATAAGATATGTCGCATTTTTCTCTCCTTACGCTGACAATGTTTCGCGCATATGCGGCGGCAGAACCATCTCGTCCAAGCCTTTGCCGTTGCCGACCATAGGCAGTACGTTTTGTTTCTTGTCGGTCAAGAAATCGAGGAATACCAGACGGTCTTTTTGGTTTAATGCTTCCAGTAAAGCGCCTTCTACATCGGATTTCTTGTCCACACGGATGCCGATATGGCCGTAGGCTTCAGCCAGTTTGACAAAATCAGGCAATGAGTCGAAATAGGTTTCCGATTCACGGTTGCCGTAATAAAGTTCTTGCCATTGGCGGACCATGCCGAGGTAGCCGTTGTTCAGGGTAACGACGTTAACCGGAACTCGGTATTGGAAGCAGGTCGACAGCTCTTGGATGTTCATCTGAATCGAGCCTTCGCCGGTGATGCAGAATACATCTTGATCAGGAGCGGCCAGTTTCGCACCGATGGCATATGGCAAGCCGACGCCCATTGTGCCCAAGCCACCGGAATTGAGCCACTGGCGTGGACGCTCGAATGGGTAATATTGTGCGGTAAACATTTGGTGTTGACCAACGTCGGAAGTAATGATGGCAGAATTATTGGTGATTTCGGCCAGTTTTTGAATGACGTATTGCGGTTTGATGATTTCGCTTTCATTATCAAACCACAGGCAGTTGCGCGAACGCCATTCTTCGATGCTTTTCCACCATTTATCCAATGAGTCGGCTGCAGGTGCAGATTCTTGCTTACCCCACAATTGAATCATTTCGGACAATACGTTTTTCACGTCGCCGACAATCGGGATATCCACTTTGACGCGTTTGGCAATGCTGGACGGGTCAACGTCGATATGAATAATTTTTTTGGCTTTTTCAAAGAATTTGGACGGCACGGAAATCACGCGGTCATCGAAGCGCGCACCGATTGCCAGTACAACGTCTGCATTCTGCATGGCGAGGTTGGCTTCGTAAGTGCCGTGCATACCCAGCATACCCAAGAATTGGCGGTCGCTGGAAGGGTATGCACCCAAGCCCATCAATGTACCGGTACAAGGAGCGCCGATCATGCGGACGAATTTGGTCATTTCCTCAGAGGCATTGCCTAAAACCACACCGCCGCCAAAGTAAACAATAGGGCGTTTGGCGGAAGCCAGCATTTGTACGGCTTTTTTGATTTGACCGATGTGGCCTTGTACAACCGGTTGGTAAGAGCGGATGAAGATGTCTTCTTGCGGATAGCTGAATTTAGCCATTGCTTGGGTGACATCTTTAGGAACATCGACAACAACGGGACCCGGACGGCCGCTTGCGGCGATTTGGAAAGCTTTTTTGATGGTGTCTGCCAACTCAGCGATATTGGTTACCAAGAAGTTGTGTTTGACACAAGGGCGAGTAATGCCGACTGTATCCACTTCTTGGAATGCGTCTGTCCCGATGAGGGAATTGCCCACCTGGCCGCTGATGACTACTAACGGAATAGAGTCACTGTAAGCAGTGGCGATACCGGTCAGGGCATTGGTTACGCCCGGGCCGGAAGTCACCAAGGCAACGCCGACTTTGCCGCTGACACGGGCATAGGCATCTGCCGCATGTACGGCTGCCTGTTCGTGGCGAACCAGGATGTGCTTGAATTTATTGAGTTGGAAAAGGGCATCGTAGATTTCGATAACCGCGCCGCCTGGATAGCCAAATACATACTCGACACCTTCGGCTTTGAGACTTTGCACGATGATTTGTGCGCCAGATAATTGCATATTGACCTCTTTTATATGGTTTCAAACCAATAGGAACAATCCGCCTCACCACAGCACCTGTAATGCAATTCCACCAAGCAGCGATTTAGGGTACGCGCACTGAGGGAATACGATGACAGTCAGACTATCCAAGCAATTGGGAAGAAACACAGAGTTTGTGAAAAAGAGTAGAAACGATAACGCAATCCGACTGTACAAGCAAGACAAAATCTTTCATCTTTTAACGTTTAAGGAGTGAAAATAGATTATCGTTTGATTTTAAAGAAATAAAAAAACAGTTTGATTGAGCTTGTTGTGGGGAGATTGTTGACAGTTTGAGTAAGGAGAAGGTTTTTGTAAATGATAAATAGCAAAAAACCTCTTGACTGAATCAAGAGGTTTTTTTAATTTGGTGCCCAGGGTCGGACTCGAACCGACACACCTTGCGGCGGGGGATTTTGAGTCCCCTGCGTCTACCAATTTCGCCACCTGGGCTAGCGAAGAAGTCGTCATTATAGCGAGTTCTCGAATCTTGTAAAGCAGTAATTGAAAAAAAATTGGATTATTTTTATATTTGTTTGATTTTTAATGAATTAAACTTTTTGTGTTTGATGGTTATCTAAATGGGAGGCAGATTTTTAAAACAAAAAAAGCAGTATTTATCTGCAAAAAGGGCTACATTTAATGTGTTAAACGCGTTAATATGAAGATGTTTTGTTTTTATATCGGCCGGGCAGTTGTTTGGCCTTACTTATTTGAAACGGTTTTGGAGAAAATTTATGCTTTCCGTTACACGAACTTTCCTACTCAGTGCTTTTGCGTTGGCTGCTCTGGCTGCTTGTCAGCCTAAAGAAGAGGCCAAAGAGGCTTCTTCGACACCTGCCACTTCTGCTGCGCCTGCTGCTTCCGGTGAGTCTGCACCCAAAGTGCAAGCGCGTGGTACCGATATGCGCAAAGAAGATATTGGTGGCGACTTCACATTGACCGATGGCGACGGCAAACCTTTCAGCCTGAGCGACTTGAAAGGCAAAGTGGTTATCCTGTCTTTCGGTTATACCCACTGTCCTGACGTATGCCCGACCGAGTTGCTGACTTACAGCGATACTTTGAAACAATTGGGCGATCAGGCTAAAGACGTGAAAGTAGTATTTGTCAGCATCGACCCGGAGCGCGATACGCCTGAAGTAATCGGCAAATACGCCAAACAGTTCCACCCTGATTTTATCGGCCTGACGGCTACCGGCGATCAAAGCCTGCCTGTCATCAAACAGCAATACCGTGTGGTATCGGCTAAAGTCAACCAAAAAGAAGACAGCGAAAACTATTTGGTCGACCACTCTTCAGGTGCATATTTGATTGATAAAAACGGTGAAGTGGCGATTTTCTCACCTTATGGCAGCGAGCCAGAAACGATTGCGGCTGATGTGAAAACTTTATTGTAAAAACGTAGTTGAGGCCGTCTGAAATGGGTTGTGGATTTCAGACGGCCTTCTTATTTTTGATACGGCAAAGGAGAAGAACAAAATGACCGACACACTGTTAACGGTTGCTTTATCCAAGGGACGAATTTTTGAGGAAACCCTGCCGCTGTTGGCGGCCGCCGGTATTGTGCCTGCAGAAGAGCCGGAAAAATCGCGCAAGCTGATTATTGGCACGAATCATGACAATATCCGTCTGGTGATTGTGCGCGCAACCGACGTGCCGACTTATGTCCAATATGGTGCGGCGGATTTCGGTATTGCCGGTAAGGACGTACTGATCGAGCATGGCGGAGACGGCCTGTATCAACCTTTGGATTTGCACATCGCCTCATGCCGCATGATGGTTGCGGTAAAAAAAGGTTTCGATTACGCCGCCGTTTCCAAACCCGGCAGCCGCTTGCGGATTGCCACCAAATATCCCGACATTGCCGCCGAACACTTTGCCGACAAGGGTGTGCATGTGGACATCATCAAACTGTACGGCTCGATGGAGCTTGCGCCTTTGGTCGGTTTGAGCGACGCGATTGTCGATTTGGTTTCCAGCGGCAATACATTGAAGGCCAATGGTTTGGAAGCTGTGGAACATGTGGCTGATATTTCCAGCCGCTTGGTGGTCAACAAGGCGGCGTTGAAAACCAAATATGCGCTGTTGAATCCGATTATTCAGGCATTTGAAAGTGCCGCCAAGGCCGTCTGAAAAGTTTTTGGCAAAACCTGTCTGCCAACCTAGTTTGAAAGCCCCGTCATGATGCAAAGCAAACCGACACTCGATACGATTCTTTCCCATCGTTCCATCCGCAGGTTTACTTCCGAACCGATTGTCGATGAAATCCTCGATACGCTGGTTCGCGCCGGACAACAGGCTTCGACTTCCAACAACCTGCAATGTGTTTCCATCATCCGCGTATCCGACCTTGAGCTGAGACAGGGGATACATGAAGCGGCAGGAAGCGCACCTTATATTGTCCATTGTGCGGAATTTTTATTGTTTTGCATCGATTTTTCCAAACACAAGGCGATGTTTCCCGATGCGCAAATTGATTGGGCGGAAATAACCCTGATTGGCGCGGTCGATGCAGGCATTATGGCGCAAAACGTATTGCTTGCCGCCGAATCACTTGGGCTGGGCGGCGTGTATATCGGCGCGTTGCGCAATAATGCGCAAAAAGTGTCGGACGTATTGAACCTGCCGGATTATTGCGTGCCTTTGGTGGGATTGTGTCTCGGTTATCCCGACCAAGACCCGCCGCTCAAACCGCGCCTGCCTAAGGAAATGGTGTATGCCGAAAACGCTTGTTCGAGCCTGAATGCCGAGGCGGTTGAAGTCTATAATCAGGCAGTGGCGAATTATTATGAGTTACGCAAGGGCAGTCCGATACCTTGGAAGGAATCGCTGGCTAAAACCTTGGGCAATCCTGTGCGGCCGCATATGTTAGCGTTTTTGCAGAAAAAAGGTTTTTTGAAAAGATAATGTTCAGACGGCCTTTGAGTGACTGAGGCCGTCTGAAAACAATAGGAACGAAACAAGGAAGAGAGCAAACCATGAAGAAACTCGACACCCAATCCCCTGATTTTCAAGCCAAACTCAAAGCGTTACTCGCTTTTGAAACCGCGCAAAATCCTGAAATCGACCGTATTGTTGCCGACATCTGCGCCGATGTTCAAAAACGCGGCGATGCGGCGCTGATTGAATACACCAACCGCTTTGACGGTACATCTGCTCAAACTATCGACGATTTAATCCTGACGCAAGACGATTTGCAGTCTGCGTTTGAGCGTTTGCCTGAAAATATTCAGACGGCCTTGAAAACGGCCGCGAGACGGGTGGAAAGCTACCATAAACACCAAAAAATGGAGTCGTGGACTTACGAAGACGAAGACGGCACGCTTTTGGGCCAACAGATTACGCCGCTTGACCGTGTCGGTATTTATGTTCCGGGCGGTAAAGCCGCTTATCCGAGTTCCGTCATCATGAACGCTATGCCTGCCCACGTTGCTGGCGTGAAAGAAATCATCATGGTCGTTCCTACTCCTAAAGGCGAGCGCAACGATATTGTGTTGGCGGCTGCTTTTGTGGCCGGTGTAACCAAAGTGTTTACGGTCGGAGGCGCGCAGGCGGTTGCGGCTTTGGCCTATGGTACGGAATCTGTGCCTCAAGTCGATAAGATTACCGGCCCGGGCAATGCTTTTGTCGCTGCGGCCAAACGACGCGTGTTCGGCGTGGTTGGTATCGATATGGTGGCAGGGCCGTCTGAAATTTTAGTGATTGCCGATGGCACGACGCCTGCCGATTGGGTGGCCATGGATTTGTTCAGTCAGGCGGAACACGATGAAATTGCACAAGCGATTTTGATCGGCACTTCTCAAGCGTATTTGGACGAAGTTCAGACGGCCATGAACCGCTTGATCGAAACCATGCCGCGCCGTGCGATTATTGAAGCTTCATTGGGCAACCGCGGCGCAATGATTTTGGCTAAAGATTTGGACGAAGCCTGCGAAATCGCCAACTATATTTCTCCCGAACACTTGGAATTGTCGGTTGAGAATCCGCAAGCGTGGGCGAAAAAAATCCGCCATGCAGGTGCGATTTTCATGGGGCGCTATACCAGTGAAAGCCTTGGCGACTATTGTGCAGGGCCCAACCACGTTTTGCCGACCAGCCGCACGGCGCGTTTCTCTTCTCCTTTGGGAACATATGATTTCCAAAAACGCTCCAGTCTGATTCAGGTTTCAGAACAAGGTGCGCAGAAGTTGGGCAAAACCGCCAGCGTGTTGGCGCATGGCGAAAGCTTGACCGCGCACGCCAGAGCGGCTGAGTTCCGTTTGAAAGACTGAGTGAAACATTGAAGTTGTAAGAAATCTAAAAGGGCATCTAAACAGATGCCCTTTTTATTGTGATGAAGATTTTAGCTGAGAAGGTATCAGGCCGTCTGAAAACAGGTTTAACGGTTTTTCAGCCAGTCATTACGCATTTGTGCGGCTTCTTCAAAATAGCGGTAAAGCTCGGTTTTATTGCCGTCTGAAAGGAGTTGTTCCAATTTGGATAATTGTTCTTTCAAATCTCCGGTCAGTTTGAGCAGGGCAGGGCGGTTGGCCATGCAGATGTCTGTCCAAACGGCAGGATGGCTGGAAGCGATGCGGGTAAAGTCGCGAAAGCCGGTGGCGGCATAGGGGAGGTAGTCTTTGCCGTGCGGATGGTCAACCAAAGCGTGGACATAGGAAAAGGCGGCCAAGTGCGGCAAGTGGGAAACGGCGGCAAAAATATTGTCGTGTTCTTCGGCGCTCATGGTCGAAATTTGCGAACCAACCGCCTGCCACAGGCTTTTCAACCGTCTTAGGCCGTCTGAAGCCTCTTGGCCGTGTAGCGTAATGATAAGGCGGCTGTTTTGAAACAAACCGCAACGCGCGGATTTTGCGCCGCTTTGATCCGAGCCGGCTATCGGGTGGGCGGCAAAACATTGCGGCAGACGGTCGGATAAGTGGGTGCGGAAGGCATTGAGTGCCGATTGTTTGGTGCTGCCGACATCGGAAACGCAGGCGGTGTCTTTTAAGAAGGGCTTGATGTCGCGGCATACGTCAGGCAGGACGGAGACTGGAGTGGCAATCAAAACCAAATCGGCATTGCTAATGCTTTCGGCGCAAATATTCGGATAGGCATGGTCGATGATGCCGCATTCGAGTGCGTAATTGAGGTTGTCGGCATTGGTGTCGATGCCGGTAACGGTTTGCACCAGTCCCAAGCGTTTGAGGTCGAGCATGAACGAACCGCCGATTAAACCGACGCCGATAAGGGTAATGTGGGGGAAAAAGGCGGAAGTGTTCATGGTTTGAATCCGGTTTAAGTGGAAAAGCTTATTTTAATCTGTCATCGAGGCCGTCTGAAAGTTGTCATCAAGGTTTCAGACGGCCTTTTTTATGGTCGAATTTTCATGATTTAGGCATAGAAAACTCCGTTTAGTAGGATCATGTAACCGATTATCAGATTTTCATACACTAAAATAATCATCTGAATTAGTATAACGTCTTAAAGTAAGTAATTGGTATCTTAAAGTAAATTATTACATCATATTTTATTTTAATTGATATCGAATAAAATAACTCACTCAGAAAGAAGGAATTTATGAGTTTTTCACAAACCGAATTAGTCAATGCAATGCGTTTGCTTTCTACCCGTCTGCCGCAGTTTCCAGAGCAGCAAAACCAAGTATCCCGCATGTTGCGCATCGTAACCGAACGTTTGAGCAGCCATTTGAACGAAAACCTGAAAGCGTTCGGCATCAATGAAAATCTGTGGTTTTCCCTGATGGCGGTTTACGTCAGCCCAAACAGCGAAATCCTGCCTTCACGTTTGAGCGACCTGATGGACTTGACGCGCACCAGTGCCACACGCCTGTCGGACGACATGGTTGAGCGCGGCTGGGTAGAGCGTTATATCAATCAAAAAGACCGCCGTCAGATTGTGCTAAAATTGACCCCTTCGGGTGAGACCTTCATCCACGAAGTATGGCCGCAAATTGCCCGTCAGAGCGGCCAGGCGTGGGAAGATTTCACGAAAGAGGATTATGATACGCTGCAACACCTGTTGGGTAAGCTGTTGAACCGTTTGGGTAATTGACAACAGACGGCCTGATGGTCTGCGGCAGGCACACATAAACGGAGTCTGTATGAAATTAGGTTTGGTCAAATCAAGCGTATGCGTTGCCGCTGTTTCGCTGTTGGCGGCATGTGCGCCGTTCGGCAAACAGTCGCCTCTGGATGAGACAACAGCCTATCCGCTGCCGCAAGGCCAATCTGCCGCTACTGCCCAAGACGGCTGGTGGATGAAGCTGAAAGATAAAAAATTAAACAATTTGATTGCTTCCGCCATTCAGACGTCTACCAATCTGCGTGTCGTCAAGGCAAGGTTTGAGCAGGCTCAGGCGCAGCTGGGCGTTGTGGGAGCCGCAAACAAACCGCAAGTCGGCTTGGGTGTAACCGGTATTGGTACCTATGTTTCACCCAAACCTCAAGCCGGTATGGTCGATACCGACCATACATTGGTTTTGGCGCACGCAGCCTTACAAGGCAGTTTGGTTTTCGACTTTTGGGGTAAAAACCGAGAGCAGATTCAAGCTGTTTTAGGAAAAAGTAGGGCTGCGGTGTATGAAGCGCATCATATCCGCACCGAGTTGGCTCATGCTGTGGCCGCCCAATATTTTGCGTGGCAGATGGCGACAGAACAACTGGCTTTGCTGGATACGCGCATAGAGCTGGCTGATAAAGCATTGAAACTGATGCAACAACGCGTTAAAGCGCAGCTGGCTCCTGCCGATGCCTTGCACGCTCTGGAAATGGCGCAACAGCAATTACAGCTTGAAAAATCGGCATGGGCTCAGAAAAATGAGAAAATCCGCAACAGTCTGGCTGTATTGACCGGCCGAGTGCCGGGTGCATTGAATGGACAGGTTCCGGAAAAAATGGCGGCTGTGCCGTCATTGCCGGTTAGCCGTATTGAAGCGGACTTGTTGGCGGCCCGTTCCGATATCGCGGCACAAAAAGCCTTGCTTGAAGAGAAATGGCATATCGTCAAATCGACCGAGGCAGAGTTTTACCCGAATATCGAGTTGAAAGTTTTGGCAGGTATGACGCACATTGATGCGTTCAATCTGATTCGTGGACGGACATCCGGTATGTTGGGCATCGTTCCGGCTTTGAATCTGCCATTGTTTACTTCCGGTGCGCTGCAGTCCAAGTTGGCGGGCAAACGTGCCCAATATAACGAGCAGGTTGCTGTGTATGACCAAACTGTTTTGAACGCCATGCGTTCGGCGGCAGATGCCGTAGTGGACTATCAAAGCCTGAAAAGCCGACAAGATACTTGGAATAAGATGGTCAATATCGCCGATAAATCTGTGCAAAATGCGAAAGGACGTGTTCGTGCAGGTTTGGATAACGGCTTAACCGCTTTGCAAAAACAAGACGAAGCTGCGCGTACAAAAATGTCGGCGGTTCAATACCATGCAGAATATCTGACAGCTTGGAGTAACCTCAATGCCCAGTTGGGCGGAGGCTTTAAATTAAATAAGAAATAAACGTTTTATTAAAACGCAGGCCGTCTGAAAGTGATTTCAGACGGCCTTTTGCTTACCTTATTTACATTTGCTACCGGAAGAAATTATTGTAATGAATAGAGTGTAACTATAGAATATGACTCTTTAGCGCGTTAAACGCGGATATTGGGGACTGATGGGTATAAGTCAGCTGCCCAGTAAGACAATAATATCGTTATCACATGTGCAGAATTAAAGTTGGGACTTATGGATACTCAATCAGAAAAAAATAATGTCCAAAAAGAACCGGAAGTAGCCGCTTCCGGCGCTAAAACGCATCGCAAACGCAATTTGGTCATCGTTACACTCCTATTCCTTATTGCGGCAGCCGGATTCGCTTTGGCGTATTTCCTGTTTTGGCAGCATGAAGAAGAAACTGAAGATGCTTATGTGGCCGGTCATTTGGTGATGATTACGCCGCAGGTTAACGGCACGGTGCGCAAAGTCATGTATGACGATACGGATGTCGTGAAAAAAGGCGATGTGTTGGTGGCTTTGGACGACAGCGATTTTCAGCTGGCATACGATCGCGCGCAAAATGAATTGATTCAGGCCATTCGTCAAAACAAACAGCAAACTGCGGTCAATTCAAAAGCCAAAGCACAAGTGTTGTTGCGCAAAGCTGATTTGGCCCGTGCACAAGCCGATTTGCGCCGCCGTGAATCTTTGGCGGGTACGGAAGCGGTTTCCGGCGAAGAACTCAGCCATGCCCGCGCCGCTGTGGTTCAGGCTCAGGCTGCATTGAAAGCGGTTGAGGCGGAAGAAGTTTCTGCTCAGGCATCGTTGGGCAACAATATTCCTCTGCGCCAACAACCGGCAGTTCAGACGGCCATCAGCCACATCAAAGACGCTTGGCTGAACCTGCAACGTACGCAAATCCGTTCGCCGATTAGCGGCCAAATTGCCAAACGCAATGTCCAAGTCGGCCAACGTATCGCACAAGGTACGCCGATGATGGCCGTTGTGCCCCTGTCTGAATTGTGGGTGGATGCCAACTTTAAAGAATCGCAACTGCGCAAAATGAAAATCGGCCAGCCTGTTGAAATGACAGCCGATTTGTATGGTAGCAAAGTGGTTTACCATGGCAAGGTAATGGGCTTGTCGGCCGGTACGGGCAGTGCGTTCTCATTACTGCCGGCGCAAAACGCAACGGGCAACTGGATTAAAGTTGTGCAACGTGTGCCGGTGCGTATCAGTTTGGATGCTAAAGAATTGCAACAAAATCCGCTCCGTGTCGGTTTGTCGATGACTGTTAAAGTTGATATTGCCGAGAAGGGCAGCGGTAAAGCCATGACTGCCGAAGCAGAACGAAATACTGCATTGCCGGAAACAGAAAGTGTGGATTGGAAAGCCGCCGATGCTTTAGTCGATAAAATCTTCGAGCAATACGCAAAATAATCTTTTCAGACGGCCTGAGTCTTTTATTGAAGGCTCAGGCCGTCTGAAATATTGATTCTCTTCAACCGACCGCTTTGGCGGTTGTCTTATAGTTTACAAATATGAATTATCCGCCGTTACAAGGGTTTAAGCTGGTGTTGGCAACTTTGGCGCTCAGCTTGGCCGTATTTATGGAAGTCTTGGACAGCACCATCGCCAACGTCGCCGTGCCTGTTATTGCAGGGGATTTGGGCGCGGCTACCACACAGGGAACTTGGGTGATTACCTCATTTGCCGTAGCCAATGCCATTTCCGTTCCCTTGACGGGTTTTTTGGCCAAGCGGTTTGGCGAGGTCAAAATCTTTATTGCCGCTGTGATCGGGTTTGTCGTCACGTCATGGCTGTGTGGCATTGCACATAATCTTCAAGCCTTGGTTTTTTTCCGTGTATTGCAAGGCTTCATCGCCGGACCATTGATTCCCTTGTCCCAAAGCCTGTTGATGGCTTCCTATCCACCAGAAAAACGAACATTGGCACTGGCCTTATGGGCAATGACCGTCGTTGTTGCTCCTGTATTGGGGCCGATTTTGGGCGGTTGGATCTCGGACAACTGGCATTGGGGATGGATTTTCTTTATCAATATCCCGATCGGGATTTTGTCTGCAACTATTTCTTGGAAGCAGCTTAGACATAGGGAAACTGAAATCGTCAGGGCGCCAATCGATTATGTCGGGCTGGTGTTGATGACTGTCGGTATCGGCGCATTACAAATGATGCTGGATAGGGGCAAGGAATTGGATTGGTTTGCCTCGGGAGAGATTATCGTTTTGGGCGTTACCGCTTTGGTATTCCTAACATATTTTATTGTTTGGGAGCTGGGTGAGAAATACCCGATTGTCGATTTGTCATTGTTTAAAAATAGAAACTTCACGATAGGCGTCGTTGCTACATCGTTGGGCTTTATGGTCTATATGGGCACATTGACCCTGCTGCCGTTGGTGTTGCAATCAAATCTCGGCTATACCGCTACTTGGGCAGGTCTGGCTGCTGCACCGGTGGGCTTCCTGCCGATTATTCTGTCGCCGATTATAGGTAAGTTCGGCAATCGCGTCGATATGCGTCTGTTTGTCAGCGCCAGCTTCTTGGTGTTTGCTTACACATTCCATTGGCGAACCGATTTCTATGCCGGTATGGATATGAGCAACGTCGTTTGGCCACAGTTTTGGCAGGGTTTAGGCGTAGCCATGTTCTTCCTGCCTTTGACGAGCATTACCTTGTCGCATATGAAAGGCAATCAAATTGCCTCGGCCAGTAGCTTGTCTAACTTCTTGCGAGTCTTTATGGGTGGTGTCGGAGTATCTGTTGTCAGCACCATGTGGGAACGACGCGAAGCTCTACACCATACTCAACTGACCGAACATGTTAATTTATTGTCCACAATCAGCAACCAATCTATTCAAGGCATGATGGCCAATGGTCTGAGCAAGGAACAGGCTTTGGAGGCGATAAATAGTACCATTTCCCAGCAAGGCTTTATTATTGGCTCAAATGAAATCTTTTTGGCAGGCAGTATTATATTTATCAGTATGATTCCCATTATTTGGCTGGCAAGACCTCCATTTAGCGGTTCCGGCGGGGGAGGGCATTAGATAAAAGGCCGTCTGAATTTCAGACGGCCTTTTATCTATATATTATTTAAGACTCAAGAGCAGATCTCTAAATGCGTTCGGATCTTTAATAAACGTCATTTCTCCTGATTGAGGGAAATGGAAATCAAGCAGGCGCGATACCCAGAAACGAATACATCCGGCTCTTTGTGCAGTAGGGAAATATGCACGTTCTTCATCAGATAATGGACGTACACTTTCATAGCCATGGATAAAAGCATCATAAAGGACAGGGTCTAATTTGTTATCAGCTGTTCGTGCCCAATCGTTAACCGCAATTGCCAGGTCGTACATGAAATTACCGTTGCACGCATAATAGAAATCGATAAAACCGGAAACTTCATCTCCGTTAAGCAATACATTATCCTTAAATAAATCGGCATGGATAATACCGGAAGGTAAATGCTCTCCTAGATTTTCATCTAAAGCTGCAATTTCAGATTGAAGCAGTGCAGCATCCTCAGAATCTAAAACAGGCAGCAACTGAGTGCAGGCATCGCGCCACCAGTCATCATAACGAGGATTTTTCATTTTTAAAGGAAAGTCTTGGCCGGCTAAATGCATTTTGGCCAGCATAGCACCGGTATGGAAGCATTGAGCCTCAGTTGGCCAGCCGGTATCCGAGCCATTCAAACAAGTAACCAAACAAGCCGGTTTTCCGGCCAAAATAGAATGCAGTCTGCCATCTTTGCGAGCAATCGGAGCAGCGCAGGCAACACCATTCAGACTCAAATGCTGGTTTAGTTCTAGAAAGAAAGGCAGTTCTTCTGATTTCAAAACCTCAAAAACAGTCAATACATAACGACCGGTTGAAGTAGTCAAAAAATAATTACTGTTAGTAATTCCTTGAGCAATCCCCTGCAAAGAAACAAAATCTCCCAAATCATATTGCAGAAGGAAGTCACGCATTTGAGTGTCGGAAACACTTGTATAGACAGACATAGCAAACTCGAGGCTGATATAAAAGAATCAAGGAAGCATCATACCAAAAAACAAGCGCTAATAATATAAATTAAAGCGAGGGTCAAATTCAAAAGGCCGTCTGAAAGAGCAATTCAGACGGCCTTTGTTTTGTGTTTTTTTGTATGTATGGATTGTGTAGGAAGGTTGTTGGAGTTTTTTATAAAATAAAAAACCCTGTTAAAACAGGGTGGTGGTTAAATTTCTGAAAATAATTTTGCGAAAGGTGTTGACGGGTTTTATTGTGAGGCGTATAGTTCGGTTCTTCGCTGCTGACGCGGTGAAGAAAACGAAGCAGACAGTATAACACAGTTAGTTAGAATTTTCGATAATTTTAGTTGACATTTGCTAAATGTACTGTATAATTCGATTCGCTCTTTAAAAAACAGATTACCGATAAGTGTGAGTGCATTAGGCCTCACACTGTTTGAAAGACAGACAAGATGATGTTTTAGACATTGTCCTGTCGGTTTCTTTGAAGCAGACCAGAAGTTATAAGTTAGAGATTGAACATAAGAGTTTGATCCTGGCTCAGATTGAACGCTGGCGGCATGCTTTACACATGCAAGTCGGACGGCAGCACAGAGAAGCTTGCTTCTTGGGTGGCGAGTGGCGAACGGGTGAGTAATATATCGGAACGTACCGAGTAATGGGGGATAACTAATCGAAAGATTAGCTAATACCGCATATTCTCTGAGGAGGAAAGCAGGGGACCTTCGGGCCTTGCGTTATTCGAGCGGCCGATATCTGATTAGCTAGTTGGTGGGGTAAAGGCCTACCAAGGCGACGATCAGTAGCGGGTCTGAGAGGATGATCCGCCACACTGGGACTGAGACACGGCCCAGACTCCTACGGGAGGCAGCAGTGGGGAATTTTGGACAATGGGCGCAAGCCTGATCCAGCCATGCCGCGTGTCTGAAGAAGGCCTTCGGGTTGTAAAGGACTTTTGTCAGGGAAGAAAAGGCTGTTGCTAATATCGACAGCTGATGACGGTACCTGAAGAATAAGCACCGGCTAACTACGTGCCAGCAGCCGCGGTAATACGTAGGGTGCGAGCGTTAATCGGAATTACTGGGCGTAAAGCGAGCGCAGACGGTTACTTAAGCAGGATGTGAAATCCCCGGGCTCAACCTGGGAACTGCGTTCTGAACTGGGTGACTAGAGTGTGTCAGAGGGAGGTAGAATTCCACGTGTAGCAGTGAAATGCGTAGAGATGTGGAGGAATACCGATGGCGAAGGCAGCCTCCTGGGATAACACTGACGTTCATGCTCGAAAGCGTGGGTAGCAAACAGGATTAGATACCCTGGTAGTCCACGCCCTAAACGATGTCAATTAGCTGTTGGGCAACTTGATTGCTTAGTAGCGTAGCTAACGCGTGAAATTGACCGCCTGGGGAGTACGGTCGCAAGATTAAAACTCAAAGGAATTGACGGGGACCCGCACAAGCGGTGGATGATGTGGATTAATTCGATGCAACGCGAAGAACCTTACCTGGTCTTGACATGTACGGAATCCTCCAGAGACGGAGGAGTGCCTTCGGGAGCCGTAACACAGGTGCTGCATGGCTGTCGTCAGCTCGTGTCGTGAGATGTTGGGTTAAGTCCCGCAACGAGCGCAACCCTTGTCATTAGTTGCCATCATTTAGTTGGGCACTCTAATGAGACTGCCGGTGACAAGCCGGAGGAAGGTGGGGATGACGTCAAGTCCTCATGGCCCTTATGACCAGGGCTTCACACGTCATACAATGGTCGGTACAGAGGGTAGCCAAGCCGCGAGGCGGAGCCAATCTCACAAAACCGATCGTAGTCCGGATTGCACTCTGCAACTCGAGTGCATGAAGTCGGAATCGCTAGTAATCGCAGGTCAGCATACTGCGGTGAATACGTTCCCGGGTCTTGTACACACCGCCCGTCACACCATGGGAGTGGGGGATACCAGAAGTAGGTAGGGTAACCGCAAGGAGCCCGCTTACCACGGTATGCTTCATGACTGGGGTGAAGTCGTAACAAGGTAGCCGTAGGGGAACCTGCGGCTGGATCACCTCCTTTCTAGAGAAAGAAGAGGTCTGATGCATTCACACTTATCGGTAAACTGTAAAAGATGCGGAAGAGAAAAGCTTGAGTGAAGACAAGATTCGCTTAAGAAGAGAATCCGGGTTTGTAGCTCAGCTGGTTAGAGCACACGCTTGATAAGCGTGGGGTCGGAGGTTCAAGTCCTCCCAGACCCACCAAGAACGGGGGCATAGCTCAGTTGGTAGAGCACCTGCTTTGCAAGCAGGGGGTCATCGGTTCGATCCCGTTTGCCTCCACCAAGAACTTTACAAATCAAAGGAAGCCTGCTATACTTAGCAGCTTATTTTGATTTGCGAAGTGAAATATCGACGCATCGATCTTTAACAAATTGGAAAGCCGAAATCAACAAACAAAGACAATGAGTTTGTTTTGATTTTTTGTTCTTTGCAAAGGATGAAAAATCTCTCGCAAGAGAAAAGAAAACAAACACAGTATTTGGGTGATGATTGTATCGACTTAATCCTGAAACACAAAAGGCAGGATTAAGACACAACAAGCAGTAAGCTTTATCAAAGTAGGAATTTCAAGTTTACTTCCCTAGTCAACGGGTAGGTAAACGAAGTCAGAGAGGTTCTTGAAATGATAGAGTCAAGTGAATAAGTGCATCAGGTGGATGCCTTGGCGATGATAGGCGACGAAGGACGTGTAAGCCTGCGAAAAGCGCGGGGGAGCTGGCAATAAAGCTATGATCCCGCGGTGTCCGAATGGGGAAACCCACCTCTTAGGAGGTATCCTTATCTGAATACATAGGATAAGCGAAGCGAACCCGGAGAACTGAACCATCTAAGTACCCGGAGGAAAAGAAATCAACCGAGATTCCGCAAGTAGTGGCGAGCGAACGCGGAGGAGCCTGTACGTGATAACTGTCGGGATAGAAGAACAAGCTGGGAAGCTTGACCATAGTGGGTGATAGTCCCGTATTCGAAATCTCAACAGTGGTACTAAGCGTACGAAAAGTAGGGCGGGACACGTGAAATCCTGTCTGAATATGGGGGGACCATCCTCCAAGGCTAAATACTCATCATCGACCGATAGTGAACCAGTACCGTGAGGGAAAGGCGAAAAGAACCCCGGGAGGGGAGTGAAATAGAACCTGAAACCTGATGCATACAAACAGTGGGAGCACCCTTGTGGTGTGACTGCGTACCTTTTGTATAATGGGTCAACGACTTACATTCAGTAGCGAGCTTAACCGAATAGGGGAGGCGTAGGGAAACCGAGTCTTAATAGGGCGAACAGTTGCTGGGTGTAGACCCGAAACCGAGTGATCTATCCATGGCCAGGTTGAAGGTGCCGTAACAGGTACTGGAGGACCGAACCCACGCATGTTGCAAAATGCGGGGATGAGCTGTGGATAGGGGTGAAAGGCTAAACAAACTCGGAGATAGCTGGTTCTCCCCGAAAACTATTTAGGTAGTGCCTCGAGCAAGACACTGATGGGGGTAAAGCACTGTTATGGCTAGGGGGTTATTGCAACTTACCAACCCATGGCAAACTAAGAATACCATCAAGTGGTTCCTCGGGAGACAGACAGCGGGTGCTAACGTCCGTTGTCAAGAGGGAAACAACCCAGACCGCCAGCTAAGGTCCCAAATGATAGATTAAGTGGTAAACGAAGTGGGAAGGCCCAGACAGCCAGGATGTTGGCTTAGAAGCAGCCATCATTTAAAGAAAGCGTAATAGCTCACTGGTCGAGTCGTCCTGCGCGGAAGATGTAACGGGGCTCAAATCTATAACCGAAGCTGCGGATGCCAGTTTACTGGCATGGTAGGGGAGCGTTCTGTAGGCCGATGAAGGTGCATTGTAAAGTGTACTGGAGGTATCAGAAGTGCGAATGTTGACATGAGTAGCGATAAAGCGGGTGAAAAGCCCGCTCGCCGAAAGCCCAAGGTTTCCTACGCAACGTTCATCGGCGTAGGGTGAGTCGGCCCCTAAGGCGAGGCAGAAATGCGTAGTCGATGGGAAACAGGTTAATATTCCTGTACTTGATTCAAATGCGATGTGGGGACGGAGAAGGTTAGGTTAGCAAGCTGTTGGAATAGCTTGTTTAAGCCGGTAGGTGGAAGACTTAGGCAAATCCGGGTCTTCTTAACACCGAGAAGTGATGACGAGTGTCTACGGACATGAAGTAACCAATACCACGCTTCCAGGAAAAGCCACTAAGCTTCAGTTTGAATTGAACCGTACCGCAAACCGACACAGGTGGGCAGGATGAGAATTCTAAGGCGCTTGAGAGAACTCAGGAGAAGGAACTCGGCAAATTGATACCGTAACTTCGGGAGAAGGTATGCCCTCTAAGGTTAAGGACTTGCTCCGTAAGCCCTGGAGGGTCGCAGAGAATAGGTGGCTGCGACTGTTTATTAAAAACACAGCACTCTGCTAACACGAAAGTGGACGTATAGGGTGTGACGCCTGCCCGGTGCTGGAAGGTTAATTGAAGATGTGCAAGCATCGGATCGAAGCCCCAGTAAACGGCGGCCGTAACTATAACGGTCCTAAGGTAGCGAAATTCCTTGTCGGGTAAGTTCCGACCCGCACGAATGGCGTAACGATGGCCACACTGTCTCCTCCTGAGACTCAGCGAAGTTGAAGTGGTTGTGAAGATGCAATCTACCCGCTGCTAGACGGAAAGACCCCGTGAACCTTTACTGTAGCTTTGCATTGGACTTTGAAGTCACTTGTGTAGGATAGGTGGGAGGCTTTGAAGCAGAGACGCCAGTCTCTGTGGAGCCGTCCTTGAAATACCACCCTGGTGTCTTTGAGGTTCTAACCCAGACCCGTAATCCGGGTCGGGGACCGTGCATGGTAGGCAGTTTGACTGGGGCGGTCTCCTCCCAAAGAGTAACGGAGGAGTTCGAAGGTTACCTAGGTCCGGTCGGAAATCGGACTGATAGTGCAATGGCAAAAGGTAGCTTAACTGCGAGACCGACAAGTCGAGCAGGTGCGAAAGCAGGACATAGTGATCCGGTGGTTCTGTATGGAAGGGCCATCGCTCAACGGATAAAAGGTACTCCGGGGATAACAGGCTGATTCCGCCCAAGAGTTCATATCGACGGCGGAGTTTGGCACCTCGATGTCGGCTCATCACATCCTGGGGCTGTAGTCGGTCCCAAGGGTATGGCTGTTCGCCATTTAAAGTGGTACGTGAGCTGGGTTTAAAACGTCGTGAGACAGTTTGGTCCCTATCTGCAGTGGGCGTTGGAAGTTTGACGGGGGCTGCTCCTAGTACGAGAGGACCGGAGTGGACGAACCTCTGGTGTACCGGTTGTAACGCCAGTTGCATAGCCGGGTAGCTAAGTTCGGAAGAGATAAGCGCTGAAAGCATCTAAGCGCGAAACTCGCCTGAAGATGAGACTTCCCTTGTGGTTTAACCACACTAAAGAGTCGTTCGAGACCAGGACGTTGATAGGTGGGGTGTGGAAGCGCGGTAACGCGTGAAGCTAACCCATACTAATTGCTCGTGAGGCTTGACTCTATCATTTGAAGAACTTCAAAGATAAAAGCTTACTGACTGATTCAGTCATCACCAAATAATTGATTAAGGCTTTACCGATTTGTAACAGTTTAAGTTTGGCGGCCATAGCGAGTTGGTCCCACGCCTTCCCATCCCGAACAGGACCGTGAAACGACTCAGCGCCGATGATAGTGTGGTTCTTCCATGTGAAAGTAGGTCACCGCCAAACACCCATTCCAAAGCCCCCGACTGATGTCGGGGGCTTTTTATATACCTGTCGTTTCTGTCGGTTTGACGATAGGAGGTAGGGTAATGGGTGCAAGGATATTGATGAACCGATACCCATTCCGATACCTATTGAGTGTTCGTGCATGCTTGTTGTTTAAATTAAAGGATGACAACTCTGTTGTTATTCTTGAACAAAAGTACTGAAAGTTATGGTTAACTGTTTAGAATATTTGAAATCAAACGATATTTGCGTTAATATGTCGTAAGCATTTGTGTGGGTATGAGCTGTTGCCCTATCTGCGCGTATGTGACAGTGTTTACAGAGTGGAATAAAACCATTCGGTAGGCTTCCTGACTGATTCAATCAAATATGTTATGGGAAAAAATCTGATGAAGAAATTTTTATTTGGTGCATTTGCCGCCGTCTGTGCAGCATTCTCTTTGGCCGCCGTGAATATCAATACCGCGTCTTCTGCCGAACTGGAGGCTTTGCCGGGTATCGGTCCGGCTAAGGCGAAATCGATTGTGGAATACCGTCAGAAGAACGGTGCGTTCAAATCGGTGGAGGAGCTGAAAAACGTGAAGGGCATCGGTGATGCGGTGCTGAACAAGTTAAAGGCGGAGGCGACGGTTTCTTCTGCCGCGCCTAAGGCCGCACAGCCTGCCGTGAAAAAATAAGCCTGACGGTTAACTGCCGTATGCCGCCCCGAGGCTGAACCGTTTGCCGGTTCGGGCTGACGGGCGGCTTTGTATGGGCAGTGGCAATGAAGACTTGGACCAATGGGGGCCATTGAGTAAAGGGACAAACGGATAAGGTGCCTCCTGTCGGATAGGGATACAAAGATAAAGATAAAGATAAAGGGAAGAAAGATATGTACTTAAAAGCATTTGACGGAAAACGGAATGGGGCAGCTGTACAGAGGGGCTACTCCTTGATACAGCTGTTGGTGGTGATGCTGCTGGTTTCGATATTGGCGACGGCGGCATTGACTGCCTATCGGGAGTCAGTCCGTTCGGCCAACTTGCGTGCGGCTCATGCCGCCCTGCTGGAAAATGCGCGCTTTATGGAGCAGTTCTATGCGAAAAAGGGCAGCTTTAAGCTGACGTCGACGAAGTGGCCGGAGCTGCCGGTGAAGGAGGCGGGCGGTTTCTGCATTCGGATGAACGGTCAGGCTAAGGGGATCCTGGAAGGGAAGTTTACCCTGAAGGCGGTGGCTCTGGACAGGGAGGCGGAGCCGAGAGTATTACGCTTGAACGAGTCGTTGACGGCGGTAGTGTGCGGGAAGATGAAGGTGAAGGGAAGCTGTACGGACGGTGAGGAGATATTTAGGGGTAATGATGCGGAGTGTAAACCATTTGGCGCATAGGGTGGTCGTCTGAAGGGATAAAAGAAAAAAGGGCAAAAGAAAAGGACGTGTGTGGACACGTCCTTTGGGGGGAGAGGGGTTATTCGCTCCAGCTGACCCAGCCCAGCATCCAAGTAAGGAGAATCAGACCACCAAATACGATGCGGTAGTAGGCAAAAGGCACATAGTTTTTACTGGAGACAAATTTCAGCAAAGCTTTTACTGCCAATAAACCGGCGATAAATGCTGCGATAAAACCGATGGTAATTTGTCCGACATCTTGCAAGGTAAAGAGTCTGTAGTTTTTTAAGATGTCGTAACCTGTTGCCGCAATCATCATCGGCACGGCAAGGAAGAATGAGAATTCGGTAGCTGTTTTACGTTCCAGCCCCCACAACATACCGCCCATGATGGTACTGCCTGAACGTGATGTACCAGGGATAAGGGCGCAAATTTGGGCGCATCCTACAACAAATGCGTCGATTGGGCGCATATCATCTACATGATTGACTTTAGGTTTGGCTGTTACTTGGCGTTTTTCAACCCATAAAATGAAGAAGCCACCGAGTACCAGCATGGTAGCAACAGTAATTGGGTTGAAAAGGTGTAATTTAATTTGTTTGCTGAATAATAGACCCACAATTGCGGCAGGTATGAAGGCAATAAATAAATTCAGTACAAAGCGATTGGCTGTCCGTTCTTTACCGAGTCCTTTTATGATATGGGTAAATCGTTGGCGGTATTCGAATACGACGGCTAATACGGCACCGAGCTGGATAGCAATTTCAAATACTTTTCCGTTGCTTTGAAAGTTCATTAAGTTACCGAATACAATCAAGTGACCGGTACTGGAAATAGGGAGAAACTCGGTTAAACCTTCGATAACACCGAGAATAAGTGCTTTGAATAAAATCAGAATGTCCATAAGTTTTCAGACGGCCTTGAGGCCGTCTTTCTTTTGTTGATTAGTTAAAGTGGTTTTGAGGATTGTTCGCGGCGGACTTTGACGATGAGCTCGTCTATGGTTTTCATACCGGCTTTCCAGTCGGTACCGTTGAAATTGACTTTGTATTTACCACCGACGATGACAGTTGGTGTGTTTTCAATTCGATAAGTTTCCGTCAATTGCTGCATTTTTGCAGCAGCCGATGCGGCAGTAGGACTGTTATAGGCTTGAAGCAGTTTTTGACTGTCAAAACTCGTCTGTTTACCCACCCATGATCGGAATACATTGGTATCAGCCAGGTTGATTTTTTGTTCGTAAACTGCTTTGAAGATGACTGGATTGGCTTGATATTTCAAACCTGAAAGATTAACGGCAGCGGCTACTTTGGCCAAGCCTAACATTTCAGGCATCCAAACGACGTGTTCTGTCCGTAAGGAAACATCTTTGGCAAAGGTTTTGCTGTGTTGCAACAAAACTGGATCGAGATGGTAACAATGAACGCAGAAATAGCCGAAAAACTCAAGTACTTCAATTTTTCCAGCTTGTTGCTGCAGAATAGAGCGACTGAGGACAGTATAGTCCACGCCCTCGGTAGCAGCTTGCGCACTCAGACTGAGCAGGCTCAGGCTGAGTGCGGCAATGGTTTGTTTTATACGCTGCTTCATCAGTGATTCCATTATTTGCTAGAACGAATCAAGCTGTTGATATTATGGCCTTGCAGGTTTTTTTGCAGTTTTATAGCGGCTTCCTGCGGCATGGTGTTGCTTTGAACTCGGTAAATGGTTTTGTCGCCGTTTTGCGATTCAACCACTCTGGAAGAAACACCTAAAATAGCCAGTTTTGCACGTTGTGAGTCTGCGCTGGAGCGGTCTGCATATGAACCAAGTTGCAGGAAGGCTTTTTTACCGCTGTTAGCAGCTGTTTCGGCTTTTTCTGTTGACTGTTTACTTACAGAGTTGCTGCTTTCTTTTGTTGCAGAGGTATTTGCTGCTTTACGTGCTTTTTCGATGCTGCCGCTGTTGAGGATTTGTTCAGGTGTCGGCTTGTTTTGCTTTTTGGCTTCAGCCGCTTTTTTCTCGGCCAATTTGCGCTCGGCACGCTCTTTTTGTTTGGCAGTCAGCTGGTCGGCTGCTTTTTTGTCTTTGGTAACTTTATCGGCAGCTTCTTTTTCTGCGCGTTTTTTCTCTAACTCGGCTTTTTTCTCAGCCAGTTTTTTCTTAGTAGCTTCTTTTTCTGCTTCAGCTTTTGCAGCTTTTTCTTTGGCTTCGCGTTCGGCTTTATCGGCAGCAGTTTTGTCTGCTCTTTCTTTGGCTTCACGTTCGGCTTGTTCGGCGGCGGCTTTTTCAGCTTTTTCTTTAGCTTCGCGTTCGGCTTTATCAGCAGCGGCTTTCTCTGCTTTTTCTTTAGCTTCACGTTCTGCTTGTTCGGCTTTTTCCTGAGCTTCTTTTTCCGCTTGAGCTTTTTCTTCAGCTTCTTTGGCAGCTTTTTCAGCCTCTTCTTTAGATTTTACTTCTTTCTCTGCCGCTTCTTTTTCTGCTTTGGCTTTTTCTTCATCTGCTTGGGTAGATGAAGTGTCGGTAGCTGGGCGTTTCTCTGCTTTGTCCTGAGGTTTCAGGATTTCAGGTTCTTCGCTTTGTTTAGGCTGAGTCAGCTCTTTGAAAACGTTTTGGTTGCCTTGGTTCAAGAAGAACAAAATACCGGCAATAATACCTGTTGCCAGTATTAGGCCGAAAAAGAAACCGGACAAGCCTTTACCATATTGTGTAGATTTTTTCATGACTTACCTTGTAATAATGTGTTCAGACGGCCTGAAGTGAGACTGTCTGAGTTTGGATTCGATATTTTATCAATAACCGTTATAGACGGCAAAATCCTGATGCTTTGTTTACTCTAGTTTTACTTAAACATAAAGATTCAGGCCGTCTGACAAGTTAAAGGGCGCGACGGAAGCCGATGGCTTTCATCACATGGGTTTTGCTGACTTCTTCGTCGCCTGCCAAATCGGCCAGCGTACGGGCGACGCGCATGATACGGTGGAAACTTCGGGCGGAAAGGGACAGTTTTTCGAGCATGGTTCCCAAGGCTTCTTGCGCTTCTTTTTGGATGCGGGCTTTGCCATCGAGCTCGCCGACACTCAGTTCTGCATTGACTTTGCCTTGCCGGTTGTATTGGATTTTGCGTGCGGCGGTAACGCGTTCCAATACGGTAGCACTGGATTCGCCTGCCTCTTGTTGCATCAACTCGGCAGCGGAAAGGCTGGGTACTTCGATAGTTAAATCAATACGGTCGAGCAATGGCCCTGAAATTTTGTTGCGGTAGCGGGCAACGCTTTCAGGCGTGCAGCGGCAAGGTTTGGACGGATGGCCAAGATAGCCGCAAGGGCAGGGATTCATGGCGGCGACGAGCTGGAACTTGGCCGGATAAACGGCTTGGCGTGCGGCGCGGGAAATATGGATTTCGCCGTTTTCTAAAGGTTCGCGCAACACTTCTAATACTTTACGGTCAAACTCGGGCAATTCGTCTAAAAACAACACACCGTGATGCGCCAATGAAATTTCGCCCGGACGCGGGTCTGAACCACCACCTACCATAGCAGCCGAGCTGGCGCTGTGATGAGGGCTGCGGAAAGGACGGTTGCTGTCGAGTTGCTGTTGATGGTTGGGCAGGAGCGAACGCAATGCCCATACTTCGACTAATTCGTCTTCGGTCAAAGGAGGAAGGATGCCAGGCAAACGTTGCGAAAGCATGGATTTGCCCGTTCCTGGCGGCCCCATCATCAACAAGCTGTGTCCGCCTGCCGCTGCGATTTCCAAGGCAAGGCGGGCAGTATGCTGGCCTTTAACATCGGCTAAATCAGGAATTTTACTTTGTTCAGACGGCCTTTGCGTCAGCTTGCATTCGGTTTGTGTCAACGGTTCGATGCCGTTTAAATGCGCGGCCACTTCGCCCAAAGAACGCGCACCATAAACCGCGATACCGCGCATAACGGCAGCCTGTTCGGCATTTTCTTGTGGCAATACGAACGAACGGCCTGCCTGCATTCCCTGCCATGCCATGGCCAGCGCGCCGCGTACGGGACGCAGCAAGCCGGACAGCGCCAATTCTCCGGCAAACTCATATTGCGAGAGCTTTTCAGGATTGATTTGTCCCGATGCGGCAAGAATACCTAAGGCAATCGGCAAATCGAAACGGCCGGATTCTTTTGGGAGGTCGGCCGGTGCGAGGTTGACGGTAATTTTCTTGGCGGGAAAGTCGAAGCCGCTTTGGATGATGGCGGCACGCACGCGGTCGCGGCTTTCTTTGACTTCAGTATCGGGCAAACCGACGATATTGAAATGTGGCAAGCCGTTGGCAAGGTGGGCTTCCACTTCGACCAACGGCGCATTCATGCCGCTTAAGGCGCGGCTGTAAACCAAAGCAAGTGACATGTTTCAGACGGCCTTATTCGGCAGCTTCGGTTTGTTGTTTGATTTCGGCAACAGCTTCTTCAGCAGCGGCTTCGGCAGCTTTCAAAGCCGCTTCTTCAGGCTCTTGAGCAGCTTCGAGTTTGGCCAAACGGGCTTCCAATTCGGCCAGTTTGGTACGGGTTTTAATCAAAACCTGTTGTTGGATGTCGAATTCCTCACGGGTCACCAAATCCATGCGGTTGAACGCGCTGCCGAGCATGGCTTTAACGTTTTTCTCCATGTCTTTGGCAGGGCTGTTGGCGATGGTTTCGCTGATTTTGGAGCTGACTTCTTCAAAAAGTTGTTTGCCGAACATAATCCGTATCCTTTATTCAGAATGTATATAGAAATTCAAGTGGCTATTGTATAAGGAAAAAGGCCGTCTGAAAACGTTTTGCTTTTCAGACGGCCTCAAATGCGGAAGTTTACACGCCTGCGGCTGCTTTCAATGCGGCTGCTTTGTCGGTGCGCTCCCAAGTAAATTCAGGCTCCTCGCGGCCGAAGTGGCCGTAGGCGGCGGATTTGCTGTAAATCGGTCGCAGCAGGTCGAGCATTTGGACGATGCCTTTAGGGCGCAGGTCGAAATGTTCGCGAACCAAGGCGATCAGTTTTTCTTCGCTGATTTTGCCGGTACCGAAAGTATCGATGGAAATCGAAGTCGGTTCGGCAACGCCGATGGCGTAGGAAACTTGGATTTGGCATTGGGTTGCCAAACCGGCGGCGACGATGTTTTTCGCAACATAGCGGCAGGCGTAAGCGGCGGAACGGTCCACTTTGGACGGGTCTTTGCCGGAGAATGCGCCGCCGCCGTGCGGAGCAGCGCCGCCGTAGGTATCGACGATGATTTTACGGCCGGTCAAACCGCAGTCGCCTTGCGGGCCGCCGATAACGAAGCGGCCGGTCGGGTTGATCAGGTATTTGGTTTCGTCGGTCAGCAGTTCAGACGGCAGAACCGGTTTGATGATGTTTTCGATAACAGCGTTTTTCAGCTCTTCGTAACCGATAGACGGATCGTGCTGGGTAGACAGGACGACGGTGTCGATGCGTTTTACTTTGCCGGTTTCGCTGTCGTAAACCACGGTCAATTGGGCTTTGGCATCAGGGCGCAGCCAAGGCAGGCGGCCGTCTTTGCGCAATTCGCTTTGGCGTTGCATCAGGCGGTGGCTGTAATAGATGGCAAACGGCATCAGGGTAGGGGTTTCGTCGCAGGCATAGCCAAACATCAAACCTTGGTCGCCCGCGCCTTGGTTCAAGTCGATGCCTTCGCCTTCGTTCACGCCTTGGGCGATGTCCGGAGATTGTTGGTCGTAGTACACGCCGACTGCGCAGCCGTTGGCATCAAAGCCCAGCTCGGAGGAGTTGTAGCCGATGCGTTTGATGGTTTCGCGTGCGACTTTGATGTAGTCCACTTGGGCAGTAGTAGTGATTTCGCCTGCCAATACGCACAAGCCTGTGTTGACCAAGGTTTCCGCGGCGACACGCGCTTTGGGGTCTTGCGCCAAGATGGCATCCAAAATCGCATCGGACACTTGGTCGGCAACTTTATCCGGATGGCCTTCGGATACCGATTCGGAAGTAAACAGATATTCGCTCATTGCTATTCTTTCATTAAAAACAGGCTGCTGTGTTTTCAGACGGCCTTTTATTTCGGACAGCGGAAATCATAACAAAAACTCCGCTTTTTCTCTATACAAGTGAGAAACATTCGCACTTGCCTGCTGTTTCGGAATCCTGTTGCGCGTTTCTTACAGGCAAAAAAATTCCCGCATTAAGCGGGTTTGGATTGCTCTGGCGAGCCACATCGGTTTTTCAACCGTCCACCTTACCTTTCCGTTTGAAAAGCAGGTTGGCATGGAATTCCCAACTCTTAATGCAGCGCGGATAGTAGCAGAAAAGCAGGTGTGCCGCAATATATTTGCCCGAAGTCTGTTTTGTTCAGACGGCCTGTTTCGTTTACAATCTGTCCACTTCATTTTGGTAAAACCTTATGCAAACGCTTGTTACCTTTGTTTTTAAATTTTTGGCCGCGCTGCCTTTGGCTTGGTTGCACAAATTAGGCAACTTGCTGGGCAGTTTGGGTTTCTGCGTGCTGTCGAAAGATCGCCGGCGTGTTTTCGAGAACATGAAACTTGCCGGATTGAACCCGACGGACGAGGCGGTGAAAAAAGTTTTCCGTGAAACGGCAAAAGGCGGCTTGGAATTGCCGGTGGCGTTTTTCAGACGGCCTGAGGAAATTGAAAACCTGTTTGTCAGCGTCAACGGTTGGGAACATGTTCAGACGGCCTTGAGCGCGGGTGAAGGTTTGCTGTTTATCACGCCGCACATCGGCAGCTATGATTTGGCGGGCCGCTACATCAGCCAGCAACTGCCGTTTCCTCTGACGGCGATGTACAAGCCGCCGAAAATCAAGGCATTTGATGCGGTAATGCAGGCAGGGCGCGTGCGCGGTAAAGGCAAGACTGCACCGACCAGCATTCAGGGCGTCAAACAAATCATCAAAGCGCTGCGCGGCGGCGAAGCGACCATTGTGTTGCCGGACCATGTGCCGTCTCCAGAGGAAGGGGGCGACGGTGTGTGGGTGGACTTTTTCGGCAAACCTGCCTACACCATGACGTTGGCAGGCAAGCTGGCGCAAGTCAAAGGCGTGAAGGCTTTGTTTTTCTGCGGCGAGCGTCTGCCTGACGGCAAAGGCTTTTTCCTGCACATCGAGCCTTTGCGCGGCGAGTTGAACGGCGATAAGGAGCACGATGCGCGCGTGATCAATGAAAATACCGAGTATTGGATACGCCGTTTTCCGGAACAATATTTGTTTATGTACAACCGCTACAAACATCCTGAAGGTGCGCCTTTCCCGCCGCCGGAAGTATAGGCTTGCCGAATGTAAAAAACCTGCTTGGACTCAAGCATGTTTTGTATTTGGTCGGAATGAGAGGATTCGAACCTCCGACCCCTTCGTCCCGAACGAAGTGCGCTACCGGGCTGCGCTACATTCCGAATGTGGGAAATTATAGGATAGGAGAAGCCGGTTTGTACAGGGGTCGATAAATAATTAATAATTGGCTGCCGATGGGTTTGTTTTAGGCCGTCTGAAGCGATGTGTTTCAGACGGCCTGTGTTTTTGTTTGCCGCTTCTGCTGAAGCATTTGTCCTAATGGCATTATAATGTGGGCAATTGTTTTTTAGATTGTCTGCTATGTTTTATCTTTATCAGTCCGACCGTTTGGAAGCGCTTGCCGAAATGTGCGCGCATATTCATCAGACCTTGTCCTTGGATTCTGTATTGGCGCAGGAAGAAGTGGTGGTGCAGAGCCAGGGGATGCGGCGATATCTGAATGTGTTTTTTGCGCGCAAACTCGGCGTGGCGGCGAATTTGAAGTTCAGCCTGCCGGCCGGTTTGGCGTGGCAGCTGATGCGTAAATTGGTTCCCGATGTGCCGCCGCTCAGTCCGTTTTCGCCTGAAGTCATGCGTTGGCGTTTGCTGGATTTGTTCCGCAGTGAAGCGTTTCAGACGGCCCCGGAATACGAAAACGTGCGCCTGAAGCTGGAAAGTTATTTGCACAGCTCGGCATCGGCGGATTATCAGCTTGCCGGACAAATGGCGGATATTTTCGACCAATATTTGGTGTACCGCCCAGATTGGATTGATGCGTGGCAGGCTGGGAAGCTGCTGGGTTTGGGCGATGATGAGGATTGGCAGGCACGGCTGTGGCGTTATTTGGACGATGGCAGCCAATCTGCGCCGCACCGCGTGGCCTTGTGGGAAAAGCTCTTGGCGCAGTTGGATAAATCGGTCTTGCCGCAAAGGTTGTTTGTATTCGGCATTTCGACAATGGCGCCGATGTATCTGCAATTGCTGCACCAAATTTCCAAGCATTGCGATGTATTTGTGTTTGCGCTCAATCCGAGCAGCCAATATTGGGGCGAGGTCATCGACGAGGCGCAGATTTTGAAAAGGGGCGATGAGGCGGATTTGTCGCAGGCAGGGCATCCGCTGTTGGCTTCTTTGGGCAAGCAGGGGCGCGATTTCTTTGATTTTCTGTCGGAAGTGGAAACCGAGCAGGATATTCAGGTTTATGAAGAGGGAAAAGACGATACCTTATTGCATTGCCTGCAAAACGATATCCAAAACTTAATCATGCCGTCTGAACGCTTATATCAACAGGAAGAAGGCAAAGCAGGCGGGCAACAGGCTTTGGTTCAGGTTCACGATGCGGACGGCAATCCAGTGTGTGTCGAGCCGGACAAGCTGTTGAATGACGGCTCGGTCAAAATTGTTGCGGCACACAGCCCTTTGCGCGAACTGCAGGTTTTGAAAGAAGAGCTGTCGCTGGTGTTGCAAAAAAATCCCGACTGGCAGCCGCACGATATTGCCGTTTTGACGCCGAACATCGAGCCGTACAGCCCGTTTATCGAAGCCGTTTTTGGACAGGAGCAGGCAGGCAGCCAGGCTTTACCATATTCGATTTCGGATGTGAAACTCAGCCGCCGCCAGCCGTTGCTGTATGCTTTGGCGCAAACTTTGGACTTGCTGGAAAGCCGATTTGAAGTGGACAAGGTTTTGCCTTTGCTGGAAAGCCGGTTGGTGCTGCAACGCTTCGGTTTGAGCGAGGAAGATGTGCCGCTGCTGCATGAGACTGTTGCCGGATTGAATGTGCATTGGGGTTTGGACCAAACCATGCGCGAGGGCAAAGACAACCTCTTTACTTGGCAGCAGGCGGTAGAGCGTTTGGCCTTGGGCTGGATGCTGCCCGAAGGTGGCAACGGCATGTGGCAGGGAGTGAGCGCGTGGCATAGCAATGTCAACCAGTTGGACGTGTTCAGCGGTTTTGCCGAATTTATCCGTACTTTGGCCGATATGGCGGCGCAATGGCAAGAGCCTGCCAATGTGGAAAGCTGGGTGCAGCGTTGCCGCGATTTGCTGGAGAAACTGTTTGCTCCGGATACGGACGACCAATACGCCAAGCAGCAGTTTGAGCAGTCTTTGGCGAAATGGCAGGAAGAGGCGCAGTTGGCTGAATTTGACGGATTATTGCCGTGTAAAACCGTTATCCGCCATATCCGCCGCTTTTTGGACAGTGAAAGCCAAGCCGGATTTTTGAGCGGCGGCATCACTTTTTGCAGTATGGTGCCAATGCGCAGCCTGCCGTTTAAAATGGTTTGCCTGTTGGGTTTGAATGACGGCGATTTTCCGCGCAATACCAAAGCGGCGGTGTTCGACCTGATTGCCAAACATCCGAAAAAAGGCGATCGCGCCCGCCGCGACGATGACCGTTATCTCTTCCTCGAAGCCTTAATCAGCGCGCGAGAAATGCTGTATTTGTCTTACATCGGCCACGATATACGCAATGATGCCGAGTTTGCGCCGTCTTCGTTAATCAGCGAGCTGCTGGATACCATTGCCGCCATGACAGGGAAAAGCGGGCGCGAGTTGTCGGAGAAATGGGTGAAACATCATCCGTTGCAGGCGTTTTCACGCCGTTATTTCCAAAAGGACGCGCTTTCAGACGGCCTCTTCAGTACGCGCCAAGATTACGCCGATGCGTTGAACCAACCGCCAGCGGAAGCGCAGCCGTTTTTCATTGAGGCTTTAAGTCAGGAAGAGCCGGGCAAAACCATTCAGCAGGGCGAGCTCATCAGTTTTTGGCGCAACCCTGTCAAAGTTTGGCTGAAGAAAAATTTAAGCTGGGAACAGCCGTATCTGGACGGCGCATGGGAGTCTGCCGAACCGTTTGAGCCGCAACATGAAGGCCGGATTGCCGATGCCTATTTAGATGCACGGCGCAAAGGGGAAGATTTTGAAGATACGGCCATTCAGCTGAATGCCGAAAGCCTGATGCCGGTAGGCGAGTTGGGCGGTTTGTGGCAGAAGCAGTATCAGATATCTGCGAAAAACGTGGATGCCGAGCTGATACGCAGCAATAAAAGGCCGTCTGAACCTTATGAAGAATCCTTTGACGACTTGGTTTTACAAGGCACCATCGGCAATCTTTATGAGTGCGGCCGCATTGTGTTCCTAAATCAAAAAGACAATGCACCCAACCGCATTGCCCGTTTATTGGAGCATTTGATTTTTTGCGCCGTCGCCCCTAAATCCGTTGCAAACCGACAAACCTATATTGTTAGCTTGGGAGAGACCGAAACCTATGCCGCCATCGAGCAACAAACAGCAAAAGAACTTTTGAAAGAATGGTTGGTATATTTCCGAATCGGACAAAATACCCCCTTGCCATTTTTTGCCAAAACCAGTCTTGCCGCTGCGGAGGAGTACAACAAGAAAGAGGATTGGGATACTGCCTTGAGAAAAGCCCATGAGGTTTTTAACGGCAACAAAATGAGCAAAGGGCAGAAAGAATATACCGAAGTGAAGCTGGTGTTTGGCCATTCGGACGAATCGCCGCTTGATGAGCCGCTATTTGAAAACCTCATCGTCAATCTGCTTGTGCCGCTTTTGACCGGCGTGGCAGGGAAAACCGATACAACAGAACAGGAGTAAAGCATGGCCACTTATACAGAATATTTGGATTTTGATACCGAAGAAGACAAATTGAAACAACAGCAGCTCTATCAGGCGACCGAGCTGTCGGCGCAAACGGCAGCGGCGGTCAAAAAGATCAGCCGTCCGCAACACTGGCTGCTTGCCGCTGCGCCATATTGTCCAGATTGCCGCGTGTTTGTGCCGTTTATTCAAAAAATGGCGGAGTTGAACCCCCGTATCCGCATCAACTATATTGCCCGCAGCGATTTCGACGACAGCAGCCGTTTCGATAATCCGTGCCAACAGGAAATCGTCCGCGCCAATCAAAAAATTCCAGCGCTGTTTTTGATGGGGCATGAAGAGGAAGGGCCTGTGTTTAACGAGTTTCCGCAAGTGGTGTTAAACCAAATTGCGGCAAATGAAACCCGTCGCACGGAATTGCGCGATGCGTACCGTGCCGGCGAATTTAATGCCGATATTGAGGCGCAGATTGTAGCGGCGTTGGCATGGGCAGAGCAGCGTTGTTGAGCAAATATTGCCGGTGTGTGCGCCTATGTTTTGAGCTGTTTTGATATTTTGCTTTGTAATAAAAAGGCCGTCTGAAAAGATTTCAGACGGCCTTCTTTGATGCTTAACGCTTTATCAAATCTCGATTTTATTCGGCGTAAAGGTTTGCCATTTGTTGCAGGCTGGGCAGTGCCAGAAGAAGACTTGGGATTTGAAGTGGCAGTTGCGGCAGCGGTACATGACACTTTTTTGCAGCTGGCGGCCGATAATGGAACGAATCATATCGGTATCGGCTTTCCACTCCGGATTCATATTGCTGAGTTTCAAACCAAGCAGGCGGTACACGCCGTTGAGGTCGGGTTTTTGGCGGACGAGTTCGACAGCGATTTGCGCCGCTTCGGTTTCGCCCTTAAGCAACAGAGCTTTCTCGTAGATGACGTTGATCAGGTCAAGCTCGGGGAAGGTTTGCATATAGCCGATAAGGCGGTTGAGGCCTTCTTCCTGTTTGCCTTGCGCGGCATAGGCTTCATAGAGTTTCTCGCCGACCATGCTCAGATAGGCGTGGTTTTGCTGCTCGATGGCGGAATACGCTTCTACTGCGGCAGGGAAGTTGCCCTGACGGTATTCGATGTCGCCGAGAATGATGTTGGCGCGCGTACATTTCTTGTTGGCTTCGAGTGCTTTGCCGATGTTGTAGCGGGCGGCGTCGAAGTTGGATTTGAACAGCGCGGCTTGGGCGATTTCGCAATAGAACTGGGCGATTTCAAACTGGTAGGTCTGTTCGTCATGGCTCAAGAGCTGCGCCATTTCGATGGCTTTTTCCCAGTCGCGGTCTTGTTGGTAGATGCTCAAAAGGTGTTGGCGGGCTTCGCGTGCCATATCGCCTTCCTGCAAGCCGAGGAAGATTTGTTCGGCACGGTCAACCAAGCCTGCGCTTTGGTAGTTTTGCGCCAATTCAAAAAGCACGCGTGCGCGTTTTTCGTTGACTGTGTCGGGCGAATCGAGCAGGGCGCGGTGCATATTGATGG
Organism: Neisseria perflava; assembly: GCF_019334725.1. Lineage (NCBI taxonomy): Bacteria > Pseudomonadati > Pseudomonadota > Betaproteobacteria > Neisseriales > Neisseriaceae > Neisseria > Neisseria perflava. Next base: position 794,294 of record NZ_CP079818.1, read on the forward strand.
CTTTGTCGTTTTCGCCGCGTTGGCGGTAGAGCTTGCCTAGGGTCAGGTTTAAGTCGTATGACTGCGGCTGCTGGTCGATTACTTCCGCCAATTCTCGCGCGGCACGGCCGCTGTTGCGGTCAACAAGGGCATCAAGGCTTTTGTAAAACCCTGCCGGTATGCTTTTGGCCTGTTTCAGGACGGTCTTCATATCGACGCGCGCGGCAAACCAGCCCATAGCGAAGAAAACGGGGAGGAGGACGATGGGCAGTAAGATGACCCACAATTCGTTGTCCATGGTATTCCTTTATTGATTGGTGGCGTTACGCTTTGGGAGTGGTTTCGGAAGTCGTTGCCGGTGTTTCGGTTTTGACCGGGGTCAGGTCTTTTTCGGAAAGGTGGGCGTATTTTTTCACTTCGGCACGCAGGCGGTTGTTTTCGCTGCGCAGGGTCAGCAGACGGCCGAAGAGGGCAAACATACCGAACACGATGCCGATAATAAAGGCGCCGAAAAGCACGACAATCAGCGGCAGATTGACGTTTTGGCCGGGCAGGTAGAAGAAGGATACGGTGTGGGTATTGGTGATGGCCAGCAGGAGGAAAACAAGAAGAATCAGGATTTTGATGATGGTAGAGATGAGTTTCATGGGTTACTCCGGGTTGGCTGCGGTTGGGGCAGGCCGTCTGAAAAATGGTATCAGTTTAAACGATTTGCCGGATTTCGGATAGGACGGCATGTTTCAGACGGCAGGGGGACGGAATCTTTAATGCTGACGGGTACTTGTCAAACCCATATTGAAAGGCGTATTGTTCAGTCTTTAATTATTATCTTACAAATCAGAATAAGAAAGGCAATCATCATGAGCAGACCAGTTCCAGCCGTATTCGGCAGCGTTTTTCACGCTGAAATGCCCGTTATCGCTTATCGTGAAGGTAAATGGCAGCCGGTAGAGTGGCAATCTTCCACAGACCTGACAATCGCCCCAGGCGCGCATGCTTTGCATTACGGCAGCGAATGTTTTGAGGGCTTGAAGGCATTCCGTCAGGCAAACGGCAAAATCGTGATGTTCCGCCCGACCGCCAACATCGCGCGTATGCAGCAAAGTGCGGATATTCTGCACCTGCCGCGCCCTGAGACTGAGGCTTATTTGGATGCTTTGATTGAATTGGTCAAACGCTCTGCCGAAGAAATTCCTGATGCGCCAGCCGCGTTGTACCTGCGTCCGACTTTGATCGGTACCGATCCTGTGATTGGTAAAGCCGGATCTCCTTCCGAAACAGCCTTGCTGTACATTTTGGCTTCTCCTGTCGGCGACTATTTCAAAGCCGGTTCGCCCGTTAAAATCTTGGTGGAAACCGAACACATCCGTTGCGCCCCTCATATGGGCCGCGTGAAATGCGGCGGCAACTATGCTTCAGCCATGCCTTGGGTGTTGAAAGCCAAAGCTGAATATGGTGCAAACCAAGTGTTGTTCTGCCCGAATGGCGACGTTCAGGAAACCGGCGCGTCTAACTTTATCCTGATTAACGGCGATGAAATCATTACCAAACCGTTGACAGACGAATTCCTGCACGGCGTTACCCGTGATTCCGTGCTGACTGTTGCCAAAGATTTGGGCTACACCGTTACCGAACGCAACTTTACCGTTGATGAGCTGAAAGCAGCTGTGGAAAATGGCGCAGAGGCGATTCTGACCGGTACGGCTGCGGTTATTTCTCCGGTAACTTCTTTCGTGATTGATGGCGAAGAAATCGAAGTGAAGAGCCAAGAGCGCGGTTATGCAATCCGTAAGGCGATTACCGACATCCAATACGGTTTGGCAGAAGACAAACATGGCTGGTTGGTCGAAGTTTGTTAAATAGAACGCATTCAATAAAAAAGGCCGTCTGAAATATTTTTTCAGACGGCCTTTTTTATTGGATTTTAGAGAGGGAAGACAAATAATAAAATGCTAAATTTTACAAACAAACGGTAGCATTTTAAGATAATCGGTATATAATGCGCAATTATGTTGTAAAAATACACATTGAAAATATCGAATTTTATTGATTTTTCGATGAAGTTAAAAACATTTATAGATATTTATTTTGTATATTTTGTAAATTTAGTTAAATGGGGAATGCTAAAAACATATTGTGTTAGAATTCCCCTCCTTTTTGGCTTCGCGGGATTAACTCTGTCCGCCAAAAAAGAAAAACAATGCAAGATAAAACCATTTTTATTTTGCTATAAAAATCAAAAATAACTTAACTTTGGATGAACTAATCAATTAAAAAGGGACTCTGATACATTTTCCGTCAAAAATAACCGGACACATGGTGCGCGGACAGATTGCCTATAAAAGTCATCCAAGGGTTCTGTCCAAGCACCATTACCGTTTTCAATCAGAAAATCGGCAGAAGGGGAAACGCTGCCGAGTTTCTCAAAGTGGCCAGCTTTATACAGGCAATTGCTGTTACGACAGAATCCGTCTTACCTCTTTATTCATCGAACTTTTTTGTTGCACGCTTGTGCGGTGGGAAAGGACGATATTTGATACAAGGAAATACGCTGATTATGTCACATAAACTTGCCCCTCTTGGCCGTACCCATATCCGTCAAGGCTCCTCAACTCCTGAAACCACTTCCGAATCATCTTCTCCTCTAAAAGAATGGATACACACCCAAAATTTTGGGGGAAGTCCGTCTGTTTTTCCTGAACCCAAGCAATTAAGCGGTAAAAATACTGTAACGAAAGAATCGGTTCATGTGGCTGAGGCAGCAAGATTAAACAGTACCTCATCATCTTCAGACGGCGTTGTAACAAAAATGCGTGTCGTACGGGCTAGTGTTGCTTCTGCAGGCAGCGTTTCCAGTAAAAATACCATTGCGTCTAAAGTAACGGACAAACAGGTTGTTTCAAAAGAGCCGGTAAACAAACCGGTTAATCAATCGATGGAAAAAATTTTGGCTGAAAAGCAAAAAAAATACGAAGAGGCTAAAGCAAAAAAAATAGCCGAAGCCGCCACAGCCAAAGCAAACGCCGTCGAGCATGCAAAAGAAGCGCATAAAGCAGCAGTCGAAAAAGCGATTGCAGAGCGTAAAGCCAAACAAGACGCTGCCCGCAAAGAAAAAGAGGCAGAAGACAGAATTGCCGAAGGAAAAAAAACAGTCGAAATTGTGCATAAAAAGATTTTGAACGATTCAGACGGCCATAATAAAGTCGTGAGCGTTTCTTCCAGCAAAAAAACAGCCATGAGTCACGATAGCCACCTCAGTTCAGTCAAAGAAAACAAAATTGACGATCATGCCGAAAGCAGGGCTGTTGTATCTGGAAAATACCGCGTGTATCAATCTAAAGAGTACGGTAATTATGTTCGCGTGAATGATTTTGGTGCCGATGCGCAGGGTAAAAAAGACAGCCTTCAGGCATTTAAAGCGGCTTTAGAAGCGGCTCATAAAGAAAAAGCCATGGTCTTCTTGGATGGTACCTACTATATTTCCAACCAGATTGTGATGGATAAAACCGTTTCCGGTGCACGCGGTTTGTTTGGTTCGGGGATGGGCAAAACCAAAGTAACGTTTGATAAGGTGCAGACGGGTGTGTTCAATCCGAACACCAACCATGATGATATTCGCCAATTTGCCGGTATCTTGATCGATGGACAAAACAATAAAACCATTGCCAACTTGTCGGTTCAATATACCAACCCTGATTTTTACCGCAAAGGCTTAAGCTATTTTGGCAAGGTAAACGGCATTTTGGTAAACGATGCGGACAATACTTTAATCAGTAAAGTAGAAGTTTCCGGTGCCAATCGTGCTGGTGTGATGTTTACGTCGACCGCTTCTTTGGAAAAGGAAAAAGGTCAAAAGCTGACCTTTAAAGAGCGCGTACAAAGCGGCGAAATTGATGAAAAATATGAAGCGCTGCCTTTGGGTGAAAACAACCGTATTGTTGATTCGTATCTGCACCACAACCGCGTTGCCGGTGCGCTGATCGGTTTCCAACAAAACTTTATCGGCGAGGGCAACCGTTTGGATTGGAACGGCCACGAAGCGGACGGCGGTACCGGCTACGGTATGGCTGTGGTTGCGGGCAGCTACAATTACGGTGTCACATACCGTAAAAATACGACCAACCACAACTACCGCAAAGGCTTGGATGTGCATGATGGTACAGGCATTGTCATTGAAGACAATGTGTTAACAGGTGACCGGCTGTATGGTATTGCTGCTTACAACCGCCAGTTTTCTATGGATAAAGTCAAAATTACCGGCAATACCATTATCCAAGACCCGAGCTTCCGTTTGAATGTTGATGATGACTTGGGCAAGTACTATCACATGTATTCAGGTATCCAGGTGCAAACCAATACCCAATACAAAGATTTGCACTCGGCTAACAAAGGCTATTTCGATATCAGCAATAATGTCATTAAAAATCTGACGGTTTATCAAAACAATATTCAGACTTACGCGATTGAGTTCCGTAACCATGAAAGCAAAATGGATTACACGCTCAATATGGCAAATAACAAGATCAGCGGCGAATCCACCAAATATCTGATTGCCGTCATCAACGATACCTACGACCGCGTTTTATCTAAAAACGGCATTGGCAGCGGTACTATTACCATTAGCGGCAATGATGCCGATATCGGCAAGATTATGAAAGGCGCAGTACCGGTTTATGTGGAAGAACACCATGGTAATGTCGCTATGCATGGTGCGGTGACAATTCACAACAACAAAATTTCCGTGCGTGAAAAATCTGACGGCTATGTCGAATTTGCTTATTTGAAAAGCAATGCCAAAGAGTACAACATCACTAATAACACATTGAAACTTGGTGGTGCCCTGGATGATGTTTTGGTAGACGTATACAGTACCAACCCTAAGGGCAAGGCATCTTTAAATGTAGCCAACAATAAAATCATGACGGACATCAAAGACGAACTGTATGATTCATGGCTGCGCTTTGAAAATAACATCAAAACGTATTCAGAAGGCAATAGCCATAATGGTGCAGCACTGACAAAGGTGAATACGACCGGCAGTAAAGTTGCCTTGAGCGATATCTTGTCAGAAGCCAACTATATTGTCGCAACAACTAAAGATGCTGTGTATCACCATACTAAGAATGTGTATACATCAGGAGTGGAAGAGCATCATACAACGACAGGGATTTTGTAAGCTGTTGAAGCTGTAATCTTTATGGTCTAAATATCGATAAATAAAAAAAGGCCGTCTGAAAATTTTCAGACGGCCTTTTCATCTAACTCACATTATTTAGCCAGTTCGGCACGCAGTTTGTGGGTTACATTCATCATCACTTGGAGTTGTTCCAGAGTTTCTTTCCAGCCACGGGTTTTCAGGCCGCAGTCTGGGTTAACCCACAGACGTTCAACCGGTACAACCTCGATGGCTTTGCGCAACAGGTGCTCAACTTCAGCTTCAGTCGGTACGCGTGGGCTGTGGATGTCGTAAACACCCGGGCCGATGTCGTTCGGGTATTTGAACTCGCCGAATGCAGTCAAGAGCTCCATATCGGAACGTGAAGTTTCAATGGTGATGACGTCAGCGTCCATGGCGGCGATGGCAGGTAAGATGTCGTTGAACTCAGAGTAGCACATATGAGTGTGGATTTGGGTGCTGTCTTCGCAACCGGTAGAGGACAGGCGGAAAGATTCGCCGGCCCAGTTCAGGTAGGCATCCCAATCGGCACGTTTCAAAGGCAGACCTTCGCGGATGGCAGGTTCGTCAATTTGGATGACTTTGATGCCAGCTTTTTCCAGATCCAATACTTCGTCGTTCAGAGCCAGTGCGATTTGTTTGCATACGGTAGAGCGAGGAATATCGTTGCGGACGAAAGACCATTGCAGAATGGTTACAGGGCCGGTCAACATACCTTTCATCGGGCGTTTGGTCAGGCTTTGAGCGTAAGTAGACCAAGCGACAGTCATGGCTTCAGGACGGCTTACGTCACCGAAGATGATAGGTGGTTTAACGCAGCGTGAGCCGTAGCTTTGTACCCAGCCGTATTGGGTGAATGCAAAACCGCTCAACAGTTCGCCGAAGTATTCAACCATGTCGTTACGCTCGGCTTCGCCGTGTACCAGTACGTCCAAGTCCAGTTTTTCTTGCTCTTCAACCACCAAGGCGATTTCTTTTTTCATCGCGGCTTCGTAATCGGCGGCAGACAGTTCGCCTTTTTTGAAGGCTGCGCGTGCTTGGCGGATTTCGGTAGTTTGTGGGAAAGAACCGATGTTGGTAGTCGGCAGCAGAGGCAGGTTCAACCATGCTTGTTGCGCTTTGATACGGTCGGCAAATGGAGATTTGCGTTGGTCTGCATTGGCAGGCAAATCGGCCAAGCGTTTGGCAACGTCTGCACGGTGGATTTCACTGCTGTTGGCACGGGAGTCGGCAGCAGCTTGGCTGGCAGCCAGTTCTTCGGCAACAGAATCACGACCTTCATTCAATGCGGCTTTCAGAACGCGCAATTCTTGGGTTTTTTGCAGGGTGAATGCCAACCAAGAGTACAGGTCAGGTTTGTTGGCTTTCAGTTTTTCTTCAACTGACAAGTCAAATGGAGTGTGCAGCAGAGAGCAAGAGCTGGAGATCCACAAACGGTCGCCCAGTTTGGCTTGCAGAGGCTCAACAGTTTCCAAAACTTTGTTCAGGTTGGCGCGCCAAATGTTGCGGCCGTCGATAACGCCGGCAGACAGAACTTTGTCGTAGTCGGCAAATGCGTCCAGTTGCTCAGGGGCGCGTACCAAGTCGATGTGCAGGCCGTCAACAGGCAGGGATTTCAGCAAAGCAGCGTGTTCGGCAACAGAACCGAAGTAAGTGCTCAACAGGATTTTGGCGCTTACTTTGCTCAAAGTAGCGTAAACGTCTTTGTATGCTTCTACCCATTCTTTAGGCAGGTCAACAGTCAAAGCTGGCTCGTCGATTTGAATCCACTCGGCACCGGCTTCAACCAAAGCAGTCAGGATTTCAACGTAAACAGGCAACAGTTTAGGCAACAGGCTCAGACGGTCGAATTCAACGGCGCCTTTTTCTTTACCCACCCACAGGAAAGTCAACGGACCAACAACGGTCGGTTTGGCTTTCAGGCCCAAAGCTTGGGCTTCTTGCAGCTGTTGAACGTAGTGTTTGGCGTTGGCTTTGAATTCGGTATCGGCGTGGAATTCAGGCACCAAGTAGTGGTAGTTGGTGTCGAACCATTTGGTCATTTCGATAGCGAATTGGTCTTTGTTACCACGCGCCAGTTGGAAGAATTGTTCCAAAGACAGGTTTTGGCTGTCGAAGCCGAAGCGGGCAGGGATGGCACCGGTAGCAACTTGCAGGTCGAGGATGTGGTCGTAGAAAGTGAAATCGCCTACGGCAACGTAATCGGTGTTGGCAGCAGCTTGGTGTTTCCAGTTTTTCTCGCGCAAGTCTTTAGCAACAGCCAGCAATTCTTGCTCGCTGATTTCTTTGCGCCAGTATTTTTCTTGTGCGAATTTCAATTCGCGGAAGGCACCGACGCGCGGGAAGCCTGAAAAATGTAATGTTGTCATGTTAACTCTCCTAGTTGGAATTTTGAATCAGGCCGGTATGGCCTGAATGTTCGATATTGTAAATCAGAATGGTGAGGCCGTCTGTTTTATTAACGGGGGCGTACACCCAAAATATGGCAGATGGCGTAAGTCAGTTCGCTGCGGTTGAGGGTGTAGAAGTGGAAGTCTTTGACACCTTCGCGAGAGAGGACTTTGACCATGTCGATGGCGATGCTGGCGGCAACAAGGTTGCGTGTGCCTTGGTCGTCATCCAAACCTTCGTACATTTTAGACAGCCAGCTTGGAATTTTGACGTTGGTCACTTGGGCCATTTTGGTCAATTGTTTGAAATTGGTTACAGGCAGGATGCCGGGAACGATTTCAACGTCGATGCCCATCATCACGCAACGGTCGCGGAAGCGCAGATAGCTTTCCACGTCAAAGAAGAATTGGGTGATAACGTGGTTTGCGCCCGCATCGATTTTACGTTTCAGATTGATCAAGTCGGCTTGGGCGGATTTGGCTTCAGGGTGAACCTCTGGATAGGCCGCTACGGAAATATCAAAGTCGGCCACGGAGCGCAACAGTTTGACCAAATCTTCGGCATAGAAAGGTTTTTTCTCGTAGCCGGGCGGCTCGTCGCCACGCAGGGCGACAATGCGGCGGATACCGCTGTCCCAATAATCTTTGGCGATTTGGCGCAACTCGTCAGGGCTGGCGTCGATACCGGTCAGGTGGGGGGCTGCGTCAAGGCCGGTTTCTTGTTTGATGCGTTTAACGATACTGTGTGTGCGGTCGCGTTCGCCGGAGTTTGCACCGTAAGTTACGGAAACGAATTTCGGATGCAAGGTTTGCAGGCGATGGATGGAATCCCATAGCATGGTTTCCATTTGTTCGTTTTTCGGCGGGAAAAATTCGAACGAAACATTGATGTCGCCTTTCAAATCAGAAAGGCTGTTGTTTAAAGCGGCGATTTCTCGAGCGTGATTCATGGTTATGCACCTTCTGCATATCTTTTATTTGTTGTCAGACTGCATAATAAATTTGAGGTCAGTATGAGTCAATTTCGAAATTTTCCAAAATTGTATGAATAGATTTAATAAAGACCTCAGGCCGTCTGAAAAATAGCCTGAGGTCTTGTTTGATAGGGAAGGGAAGAAAGCTTATTCTGCTTCATCTATCCATGCTTGTTGCACGGCTTCGAGAATGCGCTCGCCGCAACGCGCCGGATCATCGTCAAATCCAGGCAAAGCCATAATCAGATCACGCAGTTGGGTAAAGCGTACGGTTTTCGGGTCGATGCTGTCACCGTGTAAGTCGTAGAGTTCTTCGGCGATGCGTTGGGTATCTGTCCATTTCATGATGTGTTCCTTTATTGGGTTTGGGCTAATAGTAATTATTTTAATCAAGAAGAAGTCGGACTGCCAGAATGTTTTACTGCAGATGCGGATATAAATAATGCGGGTATTTTTTAACAAAATAGCATATTTGCGTTAAAATACGGCACGACACTTAAAAACTACGGCACATTCGCTTTGAATTTGCCGTTTTATATATTTTATTCCGTTTTGAATGATGGTTTGCGCATGAATAATTTACATTATCTCAATGCAACCAAATCATTTGGAACGGCTCTTAATACGAAATCCATCGCTTAAAAATAAAAGGAAAAAAAGATGAATAACGCACTCAACGCCAAGCTATCCAAACTAATTTACGCGCTTGCTTCAGATGATCCGGAGTATCTGTCTAAAGCAGGCGCATTTGACCGTTTGCTGCTGTTGGTTCGCGAACTTTATCGGATGCTGGACGAAACAGAAGGTTTGAAGCAGCTGGTGTTCCGTCTGTATTACGGCAAGCACTATGGCTTAATTAAACTGGATGCCGCTTCGCCCAATGACGATGCAGGCGCGTTGAGGTTGAAACGTTGGATGGTTTATTCGCGGATCGCAGAGCGTATCGAAAAGTGCGGCAAGCATTTGTCGGTCGTGCTTGAAGATGCGGCGTTGGAAAATGGCGTGGACAAATCTCATTATATAGATGAAGCCAATGCCATTATCGAGCGTTTCGGTTTGGTAAGGGATGAGGCTGCGCTTTCAGCCATCGAGGCAGAGGAAGCGTTAAAGGCAGAGGCTGAACTGCCGACAGTAAATAAATCTCAGAATGCTGCTCCCCGTTATAACGGCAATATGCATCAAATCAGAATGCAAGAAAAAATTGAAAATTACTCCGCTACGCAGAAAGTGGCCTCCATGCAGATTTCGCGTATGCGTTTTATTTTCCCTCATATCAAATAATTTGCTGCATAACCAAAAGGCCGTCTGAAAACCATGAATTTGTGGTTTCAGACGGCCTTTTCATTAAACCTCGTTTTAATGGTCTTCGCGAGCGTGGTTGATTGTATATTTAGGAATTTCTACGACCAAATCTTCATCGGCAACGACTGCCTGACAGCTCAAGCGTGAATCAGCTTCCAAACCCCATGCTTGGTCGAGCAGGTCTTCTTCCAATTCGGTCGGTTCTTCCAGGCTGTCAAAACCTTTGCGGATAATCACGTGGCAGGTGGTGCAGGCGCAGGATTTTTCGCAGGCATGATCGACTTCGATGTCATGGTCGAGCAGTACGTCAAGGACGGTTTGGCCTTCCGGCGCGTCTTCGATAACCGCGCCTTCAGGGCATAATGTCGCGTGTGGGAGTACGGTAATTTTTGGCATTTTTATTGTCTCGGTTGTTTAAGAGTGGTTGTGGTTAAAGTGGTTTCAGACGGCCTTGGATATTCAATATTCAGGCCGTCTGAAAAATGGGTTTATAACATGATGCCTTTACTTCTTAAATTTTCCAAACACTCGTCCAGATAAGCATCATCATGTTCGGCATAAATCGGCGAAGTAGCTGTTTCAGCCGCGTGTGAATGGTATGGGGCAGCGACTTTGCCGCGATATAGCGGGTCTTTCCATAAAGCATCCGGTTTGTAACCGCGCTTTTCCATCTCATCCATAATCAACGCGTGATATAGATAGAGTTTGTAGGGCGAATGGGTAAAAACGTAATTAACCGTCGCATGCGGCCTGCCCCAGCCCGCTCCGCGTAAAGCGGCGCATTCGCGGTGTTGCCCCAAAAGCTGGGCACGGGGGAGTAGGGGGATAAGGGTTTGGTGCCAGAGTCTCATTGTGATTCAAATAATTTTAAATATTCTGTGTAAGCTTTCTCTAAATTTTCTTTTGAATAGGTAGTATAAATATGAAGACCTTCTTCAATTTCAGTAGTTAGCTTTGAACCACTTGTCCCAAAGTATTCGTCTTTATATAAACGGACTTTGGAATTTTTGGGTTTATATGCATTTTCTGAAGAGATGAGATTTCTTAATATGGAAGGATTTTGTTGGTGCTTTTCCTTGATAAAGTCGATAAATGCACTTCTGTTTACTTCAAAGATTTTTTCTTGATGATGTTCTTCGACGGTTTTTTCAAAACCTAACTCTGCTATTTCATTTTTAGGAAATACAATTTCGCCTCTTAATGAGAGAAAAAGCCTTTTCGCAAGATTTTCATCAATTGCAAAAAGCTCAGTTTCTCCTATTTGGCTTTTGCCGAAAATTTCATGAAGTAAGGTTTCTTTTTCTTTATAGTTGTCGGTTTTAATGGCTAGAATGCGTTCTAACCCGGCAACGTTTGCGTAGCCGTTGTTTTCCAAATGGCGCATTCTAGTTTCAAAATTATTTTCGTCAGTAATACCAATTTTATATACGCCTTTGATGACGGTTTTCATCAGGTAGACAATGCCTGCTTTTTCCATTGTTGTCCTTTATTTTTATTTCTGTATGAAGATATCTTTTCAGACGGCCTTTTTATCAAAGGCCGCCTGAAACCATTTGCCGTCAAATATTATCAACGCTTTGTCCTGTCAATGCGCGTTGGATGTTGCGGTTCATGCGTTTGGCGGCGAAGTTGTCGGTGCTGTGGCTGAGCTTGGTGACGGCGGCACGGATGTCTTCGGCTTTGCCGTCTTTCAGACGGCCTTGCAAGTTGGCGATGTCTTGTTGAATCTGTTGCAATTCTTCGGCTTCCAACAAATCTCTGTCTAACTCAAGGGCTGCGTTGACAGCGTCGGTTAAGCTTTCGGCTTCGACTACGGCTTCGGCGCGTGCGCGTGCGGCCATGTCTTCGGCAGCGTTGCTCATGCTGTCTTTGAGCATTTGGGTAATGGTGCCGTCGTCCAAGCCGTAGGAAGGTTTGACTTCGATTTGCGCCTGTACGCCGGTGCTTTGTTCTTGTGCGGAAACGGACAGCAAACCGTCGGCATCAACTTGGAAGGTCACGCGGATACGCGCTGCGCCTGCTGCCATGGGCGGAATACCGCGCAGGGTAAATTTGGCAAGGCTGCGGCAGTCGGAAACGAGTTCGCGCTCGCCTTGAACGACGTGTATCGTCATGGCAGTTTGACCGTCTTTGAAAGTGGTAAAGTCCTGCGCACGCGCGGTAGGAATGGTAGAGTTGCGAGGAATGATTTTCTCGGCAAGACCGCCGTAGGTTTCCAGACCAAGCGATAAAGGTGTAACGTCAAGCAGTAGCCATTCGCCGTCGGTTTTGTTGCCGGCAAGGACGTTTGCTTGTATGGCGGCACCGAGTGCAACCACTTCGTCAGGATTGAGGTTGTTCAGCGGGGTTTGGCCAAAGAATGTGGCAACTGCTTGTTGAACGTGCAACATGCGGGTAGAGCCGCCAACCATAATCACGCCTTTGACATCTGCCTTGGTTACGCCTGCGTCTTTCAAAGCCTGTTTGACGGGCTCGATGGTTTTTTGTACCAGATTTTGGGTCAGATTGTGAAACTCTTGGCGGGTAATGACGGTATGAACTTTATGGCCGTCTGAAAGTGTGGTTTCGATGACGGCTTCGGTTTGAGTGGTCAGTTTTTCTTTGGCGGTACGGACAAGGGAAAGCAGAAGTTGGCTGTCTTGTTCGTTGAGTTTGGAAAGGTCGTTTTGTTCGAGCAGGTAGCAGAACAAACGATGGTCGAAGTCATCGCCGCCCAATGCGCTGTTGCCGCCGGTGGCTTTAACTTCAAACAATCCTTTGGTCAGTTGCAATACTGATACGTCGAATGTACCACCGCCCAGGTCGTAAACGACAAACGTGCCTTCTGAAGCGTTGTCCAGTCCGTAGGCGATTGCGGCGGCGGTCGGCTCGTTGAGGAGGCGCAATACATTCAAGCCTGCCAAGCGTGCGGCATCTTTGGTGGCTTGACGTTGGGCATCGTCGAAATAGGCAGGTACGGTAATGACGGCACCGACCAAATCGCCGCCTAATGTTTCTTCGGCACGCGATTTAAGGGCTTTGAGGATTTCAGCCGATACTTCGATAGGCGTTTTTGCACCTTGACGGGTGTTTAACTCGACCACGCGCTCATTGGGTGTAAATCGATAGGGCAGGTATTGCGCCTCTTGTGCGAGGTCGGTAAGGGTGCGGCCGATCAGGCGTTTGGCGGAGCTGACTGTATTTAGCGGATCGGTTTTTTGGGCAGAAAGGGCGTTTTTGCCGACTTCAACTTCGCCATCCAAATAACGGACAACCGAAGGCAGGGTGGCGCGGCCGTCTGAATCAGGCAGGCAGACTGCGCTGCCGCTGCGGACTGTGGCAACCAAGCTGTTGGTTGTGCCTAAATCAATGCCTACGGCGAGGCGGTGTTGATGGGGGGCGGCGGACATGCCGGGTTCTGAAATCTGCAAAAGAGCCATGATTGTGTGCCTTCTGATGCTGTATTTATTAGGATGGGGCAGATTTTAGCAGATTTTTGGCAGATAGTTGAGTGGTTTGCTAGGAAATAACCATAAGGCCTATTGTTGTTTTTTAATTGAAAAGAAAGTGGATTTTGAATCCGGACTTGTATTTTTTAAGAAATGCGGATAAAATTCAGCCTCTTTGCCTTGCCTTTTACTTCGCATGGTGAAAGGCTGTTTTTAATCATCCATAAGGAGATAACATGCGTCATTACGAGATCGTGTTTATCGTTCATCCTGATCAAAGCGAGCAAGTGCCTGCTATGGTTGAGCGTTACAAAACCATGATTACTGAAGCCAGCGGTAAAATCCACCGTTTGGAAGACTGGGGCCGTCGTCAATTGGCTTACCCAATCAACAAAATCCACAAAGCACATTATGTTTTGATGAATATCGAAACTACTCCTGAAGTGGTTGAAGAGCTGGAAACTGCTTTCCGCTTCAATGATGCCGTACTGCGTCACCTGACCATCAAAACAAAACACGCTGTAACTGAAGCTTCTCCAATGTTGGGCGGCGAAAAAGCAAAAAATTTGCTGAACGGTGCAGCTGAAGAAGTTGCAGCAGCCGAATAAGATTGAACAATCTGATTAAGCTTACCGCCCGTATCTTACAGGTTCAGCCTTTGAGATACACGCCGGCAGGAATTCCTGTTTTAGATGTTGTGTTACAACATGAATCTTGGCAGGAAGAAAACGGACAGAAATGTCTGGTCAAATTTGAAATTCCCGCGCGGATTTTAGGTAAGCAGGCTGAGGAATGGCAGTATCGGCAAGATGCTATCATCGAGTCGGAAGGATTTTTGGCGCAACGCAGCCAACGCTTCCCCAAGCCGGTACTACGCATACAGAACATTAAAGAATATAAAGGTTAAACGACAATGGCTCGTCAATCATTCAAACGTAGAAAATTCTGCCGCTTTACGGCTGAAAAAATCCAAGAAGTTGATTACAAACAAGTTGATTTGTTGAAAGACTTCATCTCTGAAAACGGCAAAATCATCCCTGCCCGCATTACTGGTACTAAAGCACACTACCAACGTCAGTTGGCTACTGCTGTGAAACGTGCCCGTTTCCTGGCTCTGTTGCCTTACACCGATCAACACAAATAATTTTGGAGTTTAAATCATGCAAATTATTCTGTTAGAAAAAATCGGCGGTCTGGGTAACTTGGGTGACATCGTAACCGTTAAAAACGGTTACGCACGCAACTTCCTGATCCCTGCCGGTAAAGCAAAACGTGCAACCGAAGCCAACATGAAAGAATTCGAAGCACGCCGCGCTGAATTGGAAGCCAAACAAGCTGAAATCTTGGCTGATGCTAAAGCACGTCAAGAAAAACTGGAAGGCCAAACCATTACTGTTGCTCAAAAAGCCGGTGTTGATGGTCGTCTGTTCGGCTCTGTTACCAATGCTGACATCGCTGAAGCAATTGTTGCTGCCGGTATCCAAGCTGCTAAAGCAAACGTACGTCTGCCTAACGGCCCATTGAAAGCTGTTGGCGAATACGAAGTTGAAGTGGCTCTGCACACTGACGCTGTTGCTAAAATTACCGTTGCTGTTGTTGCAGCCGCTGAGTAATTGATTCATTCAAGGCCGTCTGAAAATCAAGGGTTTCCTTGGATTTCAGACGGCCTTGTCTATGTGCTTGAGTCGAAGCAAATAGGTACCGAGTTTCTATATTTTTTGGCTGATTAAAAAGATGGCAGTTGGCATAGAGAGATGATGTGTTGGACGAATATTCTTTCGTATTCGGATTTATCATAGTATTTAATAAAGAGATTATTTATGAATAAAATCAAAATCTTTGGGATGGGTCTGGCTGCTTTGGCTCTAGCTTCATGTAGTACCCCGCAAAAGCCTGCTGTCGATACAGCGAAACCTGTTGAGCCTGTTTCTTCTGCAAAACGCCCTGTATTTGATGCAGCGGCTGAATCTGTTGCCAGCAGCGGTTTTAATGAGAACGTCAATGTTCAGCAGTTTATCCAATATGAAGTAAAAAACCGCCGTTTCAGTGCGGAAGAGTTGCGCAATTTCTTTAATGGCGTGGTGTATAAAGGCAACATTATTACCATTATGTACCGCCCAAGCACTTCGCGTCCTTGGTATGAATTCCGCACCGGTAACTCTGGTGCAGCCAAATTTAACGGCGGCAGACAATTCTATGCGGCAAACCGTGCCGTAATCGATGATGTGGCACGCAAATACGGCGTACCTGCCGAATTGATTGTGGCGATTCTCGGTATCGAAACCAATTACGGCAAAAATACGGGTAGCTTCCGCGTTGCCGATGCCTTGAGTACATTGGCCTTTGATTATCCACGCCGTGCCGAGTTCTTCCAAAACGAGTTGAGCGAACTTTTGCAGATGGCAAAAGAAGAAAAAGAAAATATCTTTGACTTCAAAGGCAGCTATGCCGGTGCGATGGGTATGCCGCAATTTATGCCTTCAAGCTACCGTAAATGGGCGGTGGACTATGATGGTGATGGTCATCGCGATATTTGGAATAATGTCGGCGATGTGGCGGCTTCTGTCGCCAATTATATGAAACAGCATGGCTGGCAGACCGGCGGTAAGATGGTTGTGCCGGTAAGTCTGACGATTACTCCGCACTTGCAGGCGATTATCGATGAGAAAACTGCCTTGACGCGCACTGTCGCAGATTTCAAAGCTTTGGGTGTCGTGCCTCAAGCTGCTGTTGCGGATAATGAAAAGGCTGTATTGTATGCTTTGGAAACCAGCCCGGGCGTATTTGAATACTATTTGGGCCTGAATAACTTCTACACTGTATGGCAATACAACCACAGCCGCATGTATGTAACAGCGGTACGCGATATTGCGAATGCAATCAATAACAATGGCCTGTAAGCCATAAGAAAACCACCCATTTGGGTGGTTTTTAAGTATTTGGGGCTTTTACAGAACATTTTAAGCCATCAGTTTGATTTTCATGGCGTAACGTTTTTTGCTGTGCCCTGAAACAAACTGTCCGCCTTTTGCAGGGGATAAAAACGCATTGCCTTCTGCGGTTGGTTCTGCACAAGTATATTGGCCGTTTCTATCGCTCCAGAGGGCATACACAGGCAGATTGTGGGTGCGGATATCCAGTTTCAAGCCGTTAAATGCAACGTGTGCATCCTGGTCGGAGGAAACAAATTCGGTATGGGAGATATAGTCGGCATCGTATGGCGCGCCGTTGAAATCAAATTGTGTACCTGCGGCGGTAAAGTAGGGGTGGAATCCCGGAGACGTGCGGACGGGCGATTCGCCGTAATTGCAGACAGTTAGGATGGCGATGGCTTCATTTTCGTTAGGCAGACTGTAATCAAGCAACCATTCGACGTGTTCATAGCCTTTTTCTGTGCTGATTAATTTCAAGCCGATATCCGATTCATTTTGATGGCGGATTTCCCAGTCTGAAGTTCTGCCGAAACCATGTTGAGCTAGATGATTTTTGCTGTCCGGTCCGAATTGGGGTAAGCAGACGTGCATGCCGCCGCGTAATTTTGTATCATCGCCCACGTGGACGCTGGTTTTCGGAAACAAGACTTCCCGTCCTTTTAGAATCAGGGAGTCAATATATCCGCCCATTGTATTGACTTGCATAGTGGCTGATTGGTTGCGTAGTATGATTTCAGGCATAATGATTTTAGCTTCAAATTGTTTATCATTTGTGTGGCATTCTAACATTGCGATGACATGCTGTCGCTGCCAGCTTGATAGAAAATCCTTAATAAAAATCAAAAAAATGCTAGAATATATGCCATTTT
This sequence comes from Neisseria perflava, assembly GCF_019334725.1. Lineage (NCBI taxonomy): Bacteria > Pseudomonadati > Pseudomonadota > Betaproteobacteria > Neisseriales > Neisseriaceae > Neisseria > Neisseria perflava. The sequence goes on from NZ_CP079818.1 coordinate 811,345, forward strand.
CTGAGGCCGTCTGAAGAGCGGATAATTCTTTTCAGACGGCCTTCCGATTTATTTCCCGTAGAGAAACAACATGGCTTATCAAGTTCTTGCACGAAAATGGCGTCCGAAAACCTTTGCCGATTTGGTCGGTCAGGAACACGTCGTCAAAGCCCTGCGCAACGCGCTGGACGAAGGCCGTCTGCACCATGCCTATCTGCTGACAGGGACGCGCGGTGTGGGCAAGACCACGATTGCCAGGATTTTGGCCAAGAGCTTGAACTGCGAAAATGCCGTGCATGGCGAGCCGTGCGGTCAGTGTGAAAGCTGTACGCAAATCGACAGCGGCCGTTATGTGGACTTATTGGAAATCGACGCGGCATCGAATACCGGCATCGATAATATCCGCGAAGTATTGGAAAATGCGCAATACGCACCGACTGCGGGTAAATACAAAGTCTATATCATCGACGAAGTGCATATGCTTTCCAAAAGCGCGTTCAATGCCATGCTGAAGACTTTGGAAGAACCGCCTGAACACGTTAAATTCATTTTGGCGACCACCGATCCGCATAAAGTCCCCATTACCGTATTGAGCCGCTGTTTGCAGTTTGTTTTGCGCAACATGACAACCCAACAGGTTGCCGAGCATTTGGCACATGTCTTGGACCGTGAAAACGTTCCTTATCAGCCGCAGGCTTTGCAGCTTTTGGGACGTGCCGCCGCCGGTTCGATGCGCGATGCGTTGAGCCTTTTGGATCAGGCGATTGCCATGGGTTCGGGTAAAGTTGCCGAACAAGATGTCCGCCAGATGATCGGAGCGGTCGATAAACAATATTTGTTTGAATTGCTTGAAGGAATCATCAATCAAAACGGTGAGGCCTTGCTGGAAAAGGCTCAGGAAATGTCCGCCAGAGCGATTGGTTTTGACAGCGCCTTGGCAGAATTGGCTATGTTGTTGCAACGTTTGGCTTTGATTCAAACCATTCCTTCTGCCTTGGCAAATGACGACCCTGAGCGTGAAACTTTGCTGCGATTAAGTCAGGCTTTGAGTGGCGAGCAGGTTCAGCTTTATTATCAATGTGCTATTCATGGTAAACAGGATTTGCCGCTGGCTCCGGACGAGTATGCCGGTTTTGTCATGACGCTTTTGCGCATACTTGCATTTGCGCCGTTGGCTGCTTCGGGTTGCGATACGCAAAGTCAGATTGAACACACGGATTTGCATTCCGACCATCAGAAAGCTGAGGCCGAAAAAAAGCCTTTTCAGCTGCCGAAATCTGAACCGATAGCAGCACCGGTGGTTGAGAAAGAGGCTGTTCCGACCAAACAGGATATCGTTGAAAGGCCGTCTGAAGAAACTATTCAGTCTGCTCAACAACAGACGGATGTACCGCCTTGGGAAGACATGCCGAGCCAAGTATCGGCTGAGCCGCCTCAAATTCAAGCGGCGCAGAAGCAAGAAGCTGCGGAGCCATTGCCTGTTGCAAAAGTTCAGACGGCCCCTGAGCTGGAAGAATATCCGCACATGGATGAGGAAATTCCGCCTCCGTATTTTGATGAAGCATATACATATGAAGATTCGCATCATGCTGATGTGATGGAAGTACCACAGCCGGTTGTGTCTGAAGAAGAGGAGGGAGATGAAGAAGAGCTTCAGTTCGCTCCTTTGCCTGAGTTTAAAACTGAGAATTGGCACAGCATTATCGAACGCTTTGCCCGTAAATTAGGCGCGGCGCAGATGTTAGCGCAAAATGCGGCATGGACGAGTTATGATGCGGAAGCAGGTTTAATCATGCTGTCGTTGACGGATGAGGCCAAAGCTACTGCCAATAAAGAGCGCTTGGACAAAATCTGCCAGACGTTGAGCGAGGCTTACCATCTTGGCAATTTAAGGCTGCAAACTGAGCCTTGGCAGGATGATAAAGGCTGGGAAACGCCGGTGATGCGCCGCAAACGTATTCAAGAAGAAGGGCGGCAGCAGGCGCAAGATTTGCTGGAAGCGGATACAACGGCGCAGAAAATCTTGCAAACCTTTGAAGCGCAATGGCTGCCGGATTCTTTAGAGTTGGCAGGACATTCTTAAAATACTGATATACAAGGCCGTCTGAAAGGCAATAGCGTTTTTCAGACGGCATGAGTGAAACCCATTTATTCAAACCCATAGGAGTAAAACATGTTCGGAAAAGCCGGATTAGGCGGCCTGATGAAACAGGCTCAACAAATGCAGGAAAACATGAAAAAGGCACAAGCCAAGCTGGCTGAAACCGAAGTTGAAGGTGAAGCAGGCAATGGTTTGGTGAAAGTTGTGATGACGTGTTCGCATGTTGTCCGCAAACTTGAAATCAGCCCTGATTTGATTCAAGAAGCCGCTGACGACAAAGAAATGCTGGAAGATTTGGTATTGGCCGCCATTAATGCCGCTTCTGAAAAAGCCGAAGAAACCACCAACAAAACCATGGGTGCATTCACCCAAGGCCTGCCTGCCGGTATGGGCGATTTCTTCCGTTGATTTAAAAATAAATAAAAGGCCGTCTGAAGCCAGATTTGGGTTTCAGACGGCCTTTTTTATTATGAGGACTCATGGGCTTTCTTTGGGAAAGAACAAGCGTTCCTTATTGATGTAAAAAAGCCTGAACAGCAGTTCAGGCTTTTGAAATTTGGCTCCCCGACCTGGGCTCGAACCAGGGACCTGCGGATTAACAGTCCGTCGCTCTACCGACTGAGCTATCGGGGAATGGGGCGTATTATAATGGCTGGAAAAAATGTGTCAATCCATATTTTCAAGAAAATGGTGCAAAATATTTCAAATGTTTGAATGTTAAAAATATTTTGTAATCAAGTTTCACATACTCCCCAGCCGTTTCAGACGGCCTTTAGTATTTGGCGTTAACCAATTTGCCGTTTTGGAATACTTGTTGCTGCATCACCGTGCCGTTGTAAGCGTAAGTGGTTAACGAGCCGTTACTTGGCGTGGCACGGAACTGCATCAGTTGGTTGCGGCTGAGGACGTAGGGGTCCGTGCGTTTTTGGCTGTTGTCGCTGTAAAAGTCTTGCACGACATATTCGTTGTTGCGTTTGCTGATCAGTTGGCGATGGAAACCGCCTTTGACTGCGCTGTTGCTGGGTGTGCCGTGTGCATCAAAATAGGTCACAATTTGTTCTTCTGAGATACGGATGCCGTCTGAATCCGTGCCTTTGGTGGTTTTGGTTTTATCCAAGCCGACAGGAATGTTGATGGATGTACCCAGGCCGACGTGGCGGCCGATGCTGGTGCCGACGCCTAAACCGACGGAAACGCCGGGCGTGCCGACTGTACATGCGCTGAGTGAAGCGGCCAAAAGGGCAGGTAAGAGAACTTTTTTCATAATGTGTATCCTTGTAATAAGAAATGTTTGTAATGTGGGAAGTATAGTATTTTTGCGGGGGGGCTGGTGTTAGTATTGGTAAAAGGGCGCAAGGCCGTCTGAAAAACAAGATAGAAACGAATATATCATTCTGGTGTAGAATGTGCCGAAATAATGATTTAATAAGAATGTGAATGAATAATGAAAACTTTAAAATTTACGAAGATGCACGGTTTGGGCAATGATTTTATGGTGGTCAATGCCATCAATCAGGACTTTGATCCGTTGGCTGCGCCGCTTGCCCAATGGGCAGACCGCTATCGCGGCGTGGGTTTTGATCAGTTTTTGGTAGTGGAGAAGCCTTCTTCTGATGCGGTCGATTTTCGGTACCGCATTTTCAATGCTGATGGTCGGGAAGTAGAGCAGTGCGGCAATGGCGCGCGTTGTTTTGCGCGTTTTGTCGCGGATAAGGGGTTGACGGATAAAACGGAAATTTTGGTTGAAACGACCAAAGGGATTATTGTGCCGAAGCTGTTGGATAACGGTTTGGTTACCGTCAATATGGGTAAACCGCGTTTCATGCCGTCTGAAATTCCGTTTGTGCCTGCACATGGTGAAAATGAAGATGCGCTGACGCATATTGTCTTGGTCGGTTTGGAATCTGTACCGGTAAGCTGTGTGAATATGGGTAATCCGCATGCGGTAATTTTGGTTGATAATGTTGAAACCGCACCGGTGGAGCATTGGGGCGGCGCTATTGAATCGCACGAGCAGTTTCCTGAACGGGTCAATGTCGGCTTTTTGCAGGTTGAAGATGAGTTGTCAGTCCGCCTGCGCGTGTTTGAACGCGGGGTGGGGGAAACTCAGGCTTGCGGCACTGGAGCGTGTGCGGCCGTGGTGGCAGGCGTGCGCAATGGCTTGCTGAAAGCGGGTGCGCCTGTGCGTGTTACTCTGCCTGGGGGCGAACTGTTTATCAGTTGGGAAGAAGGCGGCGATGTGCAAATGACCGGCCCTGCTGAAACCGTTTTTGAAGGCGAGTTGCAGTATTCATGATGGTTTCTTTGGATTTTTGGTTTGCCGTCGCGTATGCTGCGGTATCGTTGGCATTTATTTTTCGCGCACAGCGGTTTCAATGGCTTTGGGCTACGGTGTTGTTGTGGCTGGGGATTTCGGCACTGGGCGCACGCTTGTTGCCTGGAATGTGGGGCTTTACGCATACAGGCCCTTTGTTCATCCCTCATTTTTATCTGACAATCGCCAGTATTTTCTTCTTTATCGATGACTGCAGTAAAACGGAAGACAAAAAGTTTTGGTCGGCAGGCGAATATGCCGGTTTGACCTTATTTGCAGTTTCCAATGTCGTCATGACTTTGGCTTTTGTTTTCTTGGCAGGCGTGGTTTATTTCATCTTGCCGCTGGCAGGCTCGGTTTTTGCATGGGTGGCCTTACTGAAAATTTATGCTTTGAAACCCATTTATTGGTTTGTCTTGCAGGGCGTGTTGATGCTGGTGTTTTATCTGCACCGTGTGGTTGTTTGCAAGCAGTCTGCCTCTCTTTTCAGTATGCGGCAGATGTGGGCAGGCTGGATGGTTGCCGTCGTGATGCAGGCTGTGGTTGCCGTTACATTGATTTTTGAGCGCAGTGGATATTGACCGCGCTTGAACCAAAAGTTATAAAGAAAGAAATTTTCGATATTGGTTTTTTAGACGGCCTGAGTTTAATATGCAGGCTGTATTACATCTAAATCAGGAGCAGGAAATGAAAATTGCAAATAATATTACCGAGCTGATCGGCAACACACCTCTGGTGAAACTGAACCGCCTGACCGAAGGTTTAAAAGCGCAAATCGCCGTTAAACTTGAATTCTTTAATCCAGGCAGCAGCGTGAAAGACCGTATTGCCGAAGCCATGATTGAAGCGGCCGAGCAAGCCGGTAAAATCAATAAAGATACCGTTATCGTCGAGGCAACCAGTGGCAATACCGGTATCGGTTTGGCCATGGTGTGCGCGGCCCGCGGTTATAAATTGGCCATCACCATGCCTGAAAGCATGAGTAAAGAACGCAAAATGCTGCTGCGTGCGTTTGGTGCAGAATTGATTTTGACTCCTGCTGCCGAAGGCATGGCAGGCGCTATTGCCAAAGCCCAATCTTTAGTGGACGAACATCCGGGCACTTATTTCATGCCGCGCCAATTTGATAACGAGGCCAATCCTGAAGTTCACCGCAAAACCACTGCCGAAGAGATTTGGCGCGATACAGACGGTAAAGTAGATATTTTCGTGGCCGGTGTGGGTACTGGCGGCACGATTACCGGCGTGGGCGAAGTGTTGAAAAAATACAAACCCGAAGTTCAAATCGTGGCTGTCGAGCCTGAAGCTTCTCCGGTATTGAGTGGTGGCGAAAAAGGCCCACATCCGATTCAAGGTTTGGGCGCAGGCTTTATCCCCAGCGTTTTGAATACGACTGTTTACGACAGCATTGTCAAAGTACCTAACGAAGCAGCGTTTGAAACTGCACGCGCTATGGCTGAAAAAGAAGGCATTTTGGTAGGTATTTCTTCAGGTGCCGCGGTATGGAGCGCATTGCAACTGGCCAAAAAACCTGAAAACGAAGGCAAGCTGATTGTTGTCTTGTTGCCATCGTATGGCGAACGCTATCTTTCTACGCCTCTGTTTGCCGATTTGGCATAATATAGGATTGTTGTTAAAAGGCCGTTTTCAGACGGCCTTTTTTGCGTATGGGCTTGAGATATCGTATGAAATCTGTTGTAATTCAGTTAATCTGTTTTGAATACCGTTATTCAAAAGTTGGTTTCTTCAACGAATCATGCTTATAATGCGCATTATGAAAAAATACATTCTTCCTATCCTTGCTGTAGCGGCACTTGCCGGTTGTGAATCGATTTATGTTCCGACTTTGAAAGAAGTGCCAGTTCGACCAACCAACGTCAAAAAGCCTAAGGCTGATTCACAAGTTTCAGCTACCGGTTATCATTTGGCTCCTTCGCATTGGGCAGATGTTTCCAAGATTCATGATGAAGCACGTCGCTTGAGTACCCAAGTGAGCCAAGGTAGTCTGACCAAAGTTCAGGCTGCACAATATTTGAACCGCTTCCGTATCCAACAAGTGGGACGCAACTCTGTCGATGACAGTATGTACGAAGTTTATCTGCGTTCTGCCGTTGACAGCCAACGTGGTGAAATTACTACCGAGCAATCCAAACAGTACATCCAAGGTGCTTTGCGCGGTTGGCAACAGCGTTGGAAAAACATGGATACCAAGCCAAGCAATCCTGCGTTTACCAATTTCCTGATGGAAGTTATGGGTATGCAGCCTTTGAAATAAAAAAGTCATAAACTGAGAAGGCCGTCTGAATATTCAGACGGCCTTCTTTTTGTATTTATATATGTGTAGTCGAATTGTATCCAATTAAGAACCAAACAACTTGTCAGCCGCTTGACGGGCTTTTTCTTGAATATCTTCGGTCAGATAGTTTTTCATCTGAGAATAAACCAGCGCAATGACGGCAATGTCATCGCTGAAGCCAAATGGAATCAGAAGGTCGGGAATGCTGTCGATAGGGCTGAGGAAATAAACCAGTGCGCCGACAATAATCATTTTAGCCCGTTTGGGCGTGTGTTCGGATTCCCAAAGGTAATAAAGTACATAAAGCTGTCGGACGACAGGTTTGCCCAGGCGGCCGGCAAAGCGTCCGAGTTTTTTCATAAAACCGGATGTGTCCAAGTTTCGACGGCGGAAGGAGGGGATGTAGTCTTCCGGATCGGGTGTGTTTTGATGAGGGGAGTGTGTCATGATGCAGCTTCCTTATAAGGTATGGAAACATTGTTGGTGTTGTGCTGTATTTTAGTCCATCTAGGGATAGATGAAATGTCTTTGAATGTATAACTATGTAAGAGTAGTAGTAATAATGCAATAGTAATAAGTTAAAAATGGCTTATGCCTTTGTAAAGATTAGGTATCAAGAGTGAGAATTTATCTCGCAATAGATACGATTCTCAAATCATAATGATGTTATTGTAAGTGCTTTGATGGGGAGATGGCTTAATTGCAGGAAAGTAACAAAAAAGGCTAGCCACGCAAAAAAAAAAATCTAAGAATGATTGTTTGATTTTATTAGTCTTTTGGTAAAAATCATTAGAGCATTCATAAATTGCACTGTTCAAAATGAGATAAAACAGGTAAATTATGGTTTATGTAGCTTATTGTAGTGCTGAGCTATAGGTTTTGAGCTGATAATAAATCTAGAGGAACTGACCATGTCCGCCAAATCACGCCCGGTATTTTTGGAAATTCCGAATATCCGATTGCCCATACCGGGGATTGTATCTATTCTTCACCGTATCAGCGGCGTCGGCTTATTTGTGATGCTGCCTGTTCTCTTGTATTTCTTCTCTGGAACGCTGGATCGCGAAGCGTCGTTTGAAGCATATCGTTCTGCTATTTCCAATCCGTTTGTGAAGCTGATCCTTATCGGTCTGTTGTGGGCATATCTGCACCACTTTTTTGCCGGTATCCGCTTTCTGTTTTTGGATGTGCATAAAGGCCTGGAATTAAATACTGCCCGTACTACTGCTAAAGTTGTATTTGCTTCTGCTTTGATTCTGACCGTCGTTTTGGGAGCTTTGTTATGGTAGAACGTAAATTGACAGGTGCGCATTACGGTTTGCGCGATTGGGCAATGCAACGTGCAACTGCGGTCATCATGCTGGTGTACACCGTGGTTCTTTTGGTTGTTTTGTTTACGTTGCCTAAAGAATATTCGGCATGGCAGGCATTTTTTGATCAAACTTGGGTGAAGGTGTTTACCCAAGTGAGCTTCTTGGCCGTATTCCTGCATGCATGGGTAGGTATCCGTGATTTGTGGATGGACTACATTAAGCCTTTCGGCGTGCGTTTGTTTTTACAAGTTGCCACCATCGTTTGGTTGGTAGGCTGCTTGGTGTATTCAGTTAAAGTAATTTGGGGGTAAATATGGGTTTTCCTGTTCGCAAGTTTGATGCCGTGATTGTTGGCGGTGGTGGTGCAGGTTTACGCGCAGCCCTCCAATTGTCTAAATCCGGCCTGAATTGTGCTGTTTTGTCTAAAGTCTTCCCAACCCGTTCTCATACTGTAGCGGCTCAAGGTGGTATTTCTGCTTCATTGGGTAATGTGCAGGAAGACCGTTGGGATTGGCATATGTACGATACCGTAAAAGGTTCCGACTGGTTGGGCGACCAAGATGCGATTGAGTTTATGTGTCGCGCAGCGCCTGAAGCTGTAATTGAGTTGGAACACATGGGTATGCCTTTTGACCGTGTGGAAAGTGGCAAAATCTACCAACGTCCTTTCGGTGGTCATACTGCAGAACACGGTAAACGCGCGGTAGAACGTGCATGTGCTGTTGCTGACCGTACCGGTCATGCGATGTTGCATACTTTGTACCAACAAAACGTCCGTGCCAATACACAATTCTTTGTGGAATGGACAGCGCAAGATTTGATTCGTGATGAAAACGGCGACGTAGTCGGTGTAACCGCCATGGAAATGGAAACCGGCGAAGTTTATATTTTCCACGCTAAAGCTGTGATGTTTGCTACCGGTGGTGGCGGTCGTATTTATGCTTCTTCTACCAATGCTTATATGAATACCGGTGACGGTTTGGGTATTTGTGCCCGTGCAGGTATTCCGTTGGAAGACATGGAATTCTGGCAATTCCACCCGACTGGTGTAGCCGGTGCCGGTGTATTGATTACTGAGGGTGTGCGTGGTGAGGGCGGTATTCTGTTGAATGCCGACGGCGAACGCTTTATGGAACGTTACGCACCAACCGTAAAAGACTTGGCTTCCCGTGACGTGGTTTCCCGTGCGATGGCGATGGAAATTTACGAAGGTCGCGGCTGTGGTAAAAACAAAGACCATGTATTGCTGAAAATCGACCATATCGGTGCAGAAAAAATTATGGAAAAACTGCCGGGCATCCGCGAGATTTCCATTCAGTTTGCCGGTATTGACCCGATTAAAGACCCGATTCCTGTTGTGCCGACTACCCACTATATGATGGGCGGTATTCCGACTAACTACCATGGCGAAGTTGTTGTTCCGCAAGGTGAAGATTATGAAGTGCCTGTAAAAGGTCTGTATGCGGCAGGTGAGTGCGCATGTGCTTCCGTACACGGTGCGAACCGCTTGGGTACCAACTCCCTGTTGGACTTGGTGGTATTCGGTAAAGCTGCCGGCGACAGCATGATTAAATTCATCAAAGAGCAAAGCGACTGGAAACCTCTGCCTGCTAATGCCGGTGAATTGACCCGCCAACGTATCGAGCGTTTGGATAATCAAACTGGCGGCGAAAACGTTGATGCATTGCGTCGCGAACTGCAACGCTCCGTACAACTGCACGCCGGTGTGTTCCGTACCGATGAGATTCTGAGCAAAGGCGTTCGAGAAATCATGGAGATTGCCGAGCGCGTGAAACGTACTGAAATCAAAGACAAGAGCAAAGTGTGGAATACCGCGCGTATCGAAGCTTTGGAATTGGATAATTTGATTGAAGTAGCGAAAGCGACTTTGGTGTCCGCCGAAGCGCGTAAAGAATCGCGTGGCGCACACGCTTCAGACGACCATCCTGAGCGCGATGACGAAAACTGGATGAAACATACCCTGTATCATTCAGATACCAATACTTTGTCTTACAAACCGGTACATACCAAGCCTTTGAGCGTGGAATACATCAAACCGGCCAAACGCGTTTATTGATGAGTTTTCAGACGGCCTTTATCTTAAAGGCCGTCTGAAACCTAACCATACCCACATTGAACTGCTTGAATTCATAATACAAAATCATTGGGCAGTTTATGAGAAAAGGAACACTTCTCATGGAAAAAATGAGTTTTGAAATTTACCGTTATAACCCGGACGTTGATGCCAAACCTTATATGCAACGTTACGAGTTGGAATTGGAACCAACGGACGTTAAACTTTTGGACGCTTTGGTGCGTCTGAAAGCACAAGACGATACATTGTCTTTCCGCCGTTCTTGCCGCGAAGGTATTTGCGGTTCTGACGGTATGAACATCAACGGCAAAAACGGCTTGGCATGTCTGACCGATCTGCGTGGTTTGAAACAGCCGGTTAAAATCCGCCCTCTGCCAGGTCTGCCTGTTATCCGCGACCTGATTGTGGATATGACCCAATTCTTCAAACAATATCACTCCATCAAACCTTACGTTGTCAACGATAACCCTATCGATGCGGACAAAGAGCGTCTGCAAACTCAGGAAGAGCGTAAAGAGTTGGACGGTTTGTACGAATGTATTTTGTGTGCTTGCTGCTCGACTGCCTGCCCGTCATTCTGGTGGAACCCTGATAAATTCGTTGGTCCGTCTGGTTTGCTGAATGCTTACCGTTTCATTGCGGATAGCCGTGATACCATTACTAACGAGCGTTTGGATAATCTGAACGACCCATACCGTTTGTTCCGTTGCCACACCATTATGAACTGCGTAGACGTATGTCCTAAACACTTGAATCCGACCCGAGCCATCGGTAAGATTAAAGAGATTATGTTGAAACGAGCCGTTTAAGAAATGATGGTTTTTGACGATATTGCCAAACGGAAAATCCGTTTTCAAACCCGCCGGGGATTATTGGAATTAGATTTAATCTTCGGCAGGTTCATGGAAAAAGAATTCGAGCACCTGAGTGATCAGGAGTTGTCCGAATTTTCCGAAATCCTCGAATTTCAAGACCAAGAGTTGCTTGCCTTGATTAACGGACATTCGGCGACGGACAAGAAACACCTGATTCCCATGCTTGAAAAAATCAGACAGGCATGACGTGTTATAGAGCTTGTTTGCGATGCCAATCCGAACAAGCTCTTTCCATACGGAGGCCGTCTGAAAAAAAGGACCGTGCCGCTTGGGCGGCAACGAAAGCCCCAACTTACAAAGGAGTTTAAGAATGTCTAAATCAGTCAAGCTCACCACCCCAAATCAAGAGACCTTGGAACTGCCAGTATTGGAAGCAAGTATCGGCCATGATGTGGTTGATATTCGTGCTTTGACAAAAAATACAGGTCTGTTTTCCTTCGACCCCGGATTCGTGTCAACTGCAAGTTGCGAATCCAAAATCACTTATATTGATGGCGATGAAGGTCTGTTGTATTACCGTGGTTATCCTATCGAGCAGTTGGCCGAAAAATCCGATTACTTGGAAGTTTGCTACCTGTTGATTTACGGCGAACTGCCTACCCCTGAACAGAAAAAAGAATTTGATGCCACAGTCGGTCGCCATACTATGCTGCATGAGCAGCTGACTTGGTTCTTCCGCGGTTTCCGTCGCGATGCGCATCCGATGGCGATGATGGTTGGCGTGGTTGGCGCTTTGTCTGCTTTCTATCAAGACAGCTTGGATATTGCCAATCCTGAACACCGCAAAATTGCGATTTACCGCTTAATCTCCAAAATCCCGACAATTGCAGCAATGTGTTACCGTTATTCCAACGGTCTGCCGTTCAATTATCCAAAAAATAACCTTTCCTATGCTGAAAACTTCTTGCACATGATGTTTGCGACACCATGTGAAGAATACAAACCTAATCCAGTATTGGCTCGCGCGCTCGACCGTATCTTTATTTTGCATGCCGACCATGAGCAAAACGCCTCTACTTCGACTGTACGTTTGGCCGGTTCTTCAGGCGCGAACCCATTTGCCTGTATCGCTGCCGGTATCGCCTGTCTGTGGGGTGCTTCACACGGCGGTGCAAACGAAGCTGTGTTGAAGATGCTGGACGAAATCGGCGATGTGTCTAATGTTGCTGCATACATGGAAGGTGTGAAACAACGCAAATACCGTCTGATGGGCTTCGGTCACCGCGTATACCGCAATATGGACCCTCGCGCCAACATCATGCGCGAAACCTGTTATGAAGTCTTGAAAGAATTGGGCTTGGAAGACAGTCCTAAATTCAAGCTGGCGATGGAATTGGAACAAATTGCACTGAAAGATCCATTCTTTGTTGAACGCAAGCTGTATCCAAACGTCGATTTCTACTCCGGTATTGTCTTGTCCGCATTGGGTATTCCAACTGAAATGTTTACCGTTATCTTCGCATTATCGCGCAGTGTAGGTTGGATTTCTCATTGGCATGAAATGATTAGCGATCCGACACTGAAAATCGGTCGCCCACGTCAACTGTATACCGGTGCAGAACGTCGTGATTACGTTCCGGTAGATAAACGCTAATAGACAATACATTAATATATTGTTAAAAAGTCGTTTGAAAAAATCGAATTGCCGTTTTCAATGAGGTTGGTCGTAATTAATTAAGTTGATAGCAGGTAATTTGATTTGAAATAGGGTAGAATAAAGTGTCATTTCAGACGGCCTGAATTCCGTTCGGAGAACACGGGATTCTGCCCTTTGTTTATATTTTAAAGAAAAGAGCTCACGCCATGATGGACGAAAAACTCAATTTCTCTTATCTGTTTGGTTCTAATGCGCCATACATCGAGGAGTTGTATGAAAAGTTTCTGGATAATCCAGAATCTGTCGATGAAAAATGGAAACAGTACTTTACCGATTTGAGTAAACAGCCGGGCGCAGTCGCTGTCGATGTTGCCCATACACCGATTCGTGAATCATTTGCCACTTTGGCTAAAAAGAAAATTGCCGCAGCCGTCGCAGGCGGTGTGGATGAGGCAATGATGAAAAAGCAAGTTAGCGTTTTGCGACTGATTTCTGCCTATCGTATCCAAGGCGTGGGTGCAGCCCAACTTGATCCGCTCAAACGTATCCCTCCTCAAAATATCGAAGCTCTCGATCCTAAATTCCACGGTCTGTCAGATGCCGACATGGCGCTTCAATTCAATATGGGCGAGGGCGATTTTTCCGGTCAGAGCAAACTGCCTCTGTCCCAAATCATCAGCAACCTCAAACAAACCTACTGCGGCCATATCGCATTGGAATATATCTATATTCCCAATACTGAAGAGCGTCGTTGGGTGCGCAATTATTTTGAAAGCGTATTGTCTACGCCAAGCTACAACGTTGAACAAAAACGCCGTATCTTGAAAGAGATGACTGCTGCCGAAACTCTGGAACGCTACCTGCATACCAAATATGTCGGTCAAAAACGCTTTGGTGTAGAAGGTGGCGAAAGCGCGATTGCCGGTTTGAACTATCTGATTCAAAACGCCGGTAAAGACGGTGTGGAAGAAGTCATCATCGGTATGGCACACCGTGGCCGTCTGAATGTTTTGGTTAACATTTTGGGCAAAAAACCGGCTGATCTGTTTGCTGAATTTGAAGGCCGTGCCGAAATCAAATTGCCTAGCGGCGACGTGAAATACCATATGGGCTTCAGCTCCGACATCGCTACGCCACACGGCCCAATGCACGTTTCTTTGGCATTCAACCCGTCACACTTGGAAATTGTTAACCCGGTAGTGGAAGGTTCTGCGCGCGCCAAACAAAAACGTTTGGGCGAAAACGGCCGCGATAAAGTCTTGCCGGTATTGATTCACGGTGACTCCGCATTTATCGGTTTGGGTGTTAACCAAGCGACATTCAACCTGTCTAAAACACGCGGTTATACCACCGGCGGTACCGTTCACATCGTGATCAACAACCAAATCGGCTTTACCACTTCCGATACCCGCGATACCCGTTCTACCGTACACTGTACCGATATCGCAAAAATGGTTTCCGCTCCGGTTATCCACGTGAACGGCGATGACCCTGAACGCGTTTGCTTTGCCATTCAAGCCGCTTTGGATTACCGCAAAAAATTCCATAAAGACATCGTGGTCGACGTTGTCTGCTACCGTAAATGGGGCCACAACGAGGGCGATGATCCGACCTTGACCCAACCGATGATGTACAAAAAAGTATCGCAACACCCAGGTGCGCGTGCTTTGTACACCGAGCAACTGATTGCCGAAGGCGTGGTAACTCAAGCTGAGGCTGACGGTTACATCCAAGCCTACCGTGATGCTTTGGACAAAGGCGAACATGTTGAACAAACAACTTTGAGCAACTTCCAACGCACACAAATCGACTGGAGCAAATACCAAGGCAAAGATTGGCGCGAAAAAATCGAAACTGGTTTGCCTGCCGCCGACATCGAGCGCCTTACCGAGAAATTTACCGCCGTACCGGAAGGCTTTGCCCTGCATCCGACTGCAAAACGTGTGATCGAAGCGCGTAAAGCCATGGCATCCGGCAAACAAGCCATCGACTGGGGTATGGCCGAAACCCTCGCATACGCAAGCCTGCTGACCAAAGGTCATGGCGTGCGTATCTCCGGTGAGGACTCCGGCCGCGGTACATTCTCACACCGTCATGCAGTATTGCACGATCAAAACCGTGAAAAATGGGACGACGGTACTTATGTTCCTCTGCGCCATATGGGCGAAGGCATGGGCGAGTTCCTAGTTATCGACTCCATTTTGAACGAAGAAGCCGTGATGGCGTTCGAGTACGGCTTTGCCTGCTCCGCTCCTGACAAGCTGACCATTTGGGAAGCTCAATTCGGTGACTTCGCCAACGGCGCGCAAGTGACTATTGACCAATTCCTGTCTTCAGGCGAAACCAAATGGGGTCGTTTGTGCGGTCTGACCACCATCCTGCCGCACGGTTACGACGGTCAAGGCCCTGAGCACTCTTCTGCACGCGTAGAACGTTGGTTGCAACTGTGTTCAGAGAACAATATGCAAGTCATCATGCCGTCTGAAGCATCGCAAATGTTCCACCTCTTGCAACGTCAAGTCTTGGGTTCATACCGCAAACCGCTGGTGATTTTCATGTCCAAACGCCTGTTGCGCTTCAAAGGTGCAATGAGCCCGCTGGAAAACTTCACCGAAGGTTCGACTTTCCGTCCGGTTATCGGTGATACCGCCGAACGCGCAAGCAACGACAGCGTGAAACGCGTGGTATTGTGTGCCGGTCAGGTTTACTATGACTTGGAAGCAGGCCGTACCGAGCGTAAACTGGAAGATGATGTTGCTATCGTCCGCGTTGAGCAGCTGTATCCGTTCCCATATGAAGAGGTTAAAGCTGAACTGGCGAAATATCCGAATGCAAAATCTGTGGTTTGGGCGCAAGAAGAGCCGAAAAACCAAGGCGCGTTCTACCAAATCCGCCACCGCATCGAAGACGTTATCAGCGAAGAGCAAAAACTGTCTTATGCCGGTCGTCCAAGCAGTGCATCGCCTGCAGTGGGCTACTCAAGCAAACATATTGCTCAATTGAAACAATTGGTTGAAGACGCTTTGGCGTTGTAAACCAAGTAGCATTCCGTCTGAGGCTGCTCAGGCGGAATGCCCATATGCAGAATTAAAAACACACAACAGGCCGTCTGAAAGGGCCATTGGAGACACAAAATGATTATTGATGTAAAAGTACCTATGCTGTCTGAAAGCGTATCTGAAGGCACGCTCTTGGAATGGAAGAAAAAAGTTGGCGAAGCAGTTGCCCGTGACGAAATCCTGATCGATATCGAAACTGACAAAGTGGTTTTGGAAGTACCTTCTCCACAAGCCGGCGTATTGGTTGAAATCGTAGCGCAAGACGGTGAAACCGTTGTTGCCGACCAAGTTTTGGCACGCATCGATACAGCTGCTACTGCCGCTGCTGAAGCACCAGCCGCCGCGCCTGCCGAAGCTGCCCCAGCCGCTGCTCCTGCTGCTGCACAAAACAACGCCGCTATGCCTGCCGCCGCCAAACTGGCTGCCGAGACCGGTGTTGACGTGAACGCATTGCAAGGTTCTGGCCGTGACGGTCGCGTATTGAAAGAAGACGTACAAAATGCCGCTGCCAAACCTGCAGCAGCCGCAGCCCCTGCCGTTGCACTTCCTGCCGGCGCACGTCCTGAAGAACGCGTACCAATGAGCCGCCTGCGTGCCCGTGTTGCAGAACGCCTCCTGGCTTCTCAACAAGAAAACGCCATTCTGACTACATTCAACGAAGTCAACATGAAACCGATCATGGACTTACGTGCGAAGTACAAAGATAAATTCGAGAAAGAACACGGCGTAAAACTGGGCTTTATGTCCTTCTTCGTTAAAGCCGCTGTTGCCGCCCTGAAAAAATACCCGGTTGTGAATGCTTCTGTTGACGGCAAAGACATCGTTTACCACGGCTACTTCGACATTGGTATCGCAATTGGCAGCCCACGCGGTTTGGTTGTGCCAATCCTGCGTGATGCCGACCAAATGAGCATTGCCGACATCGAACAAGCAATTGTTGATTACGCGAAAAAAGCCAAAGACGGCAAAATCGCTATCGAAGATCTGACCGGCGGTACATTCAGTATTACCAACGGTGGTACTTTCGGTTCTATGATGTCTACCCCGATCATCAACCCGCCTCAATCTGCGATTTTGGGTATGCACGCTACTAAAGAGCGCGCTGTGGTTGAAAACGGTCAAGTTGTTGTCCGTCCAATGATGTATCTGGCTCTGTCTTACGACCACCGTATTATTGACGGCCGAGAAGCTGTATTGACCTTGGTAGCCATTAAAGACGCGTTGGAAGACCCAGCTCGCCTGTTGTTGGATCTTTAATCGTTTCAGACGGCCTTTTATTTATTAATGAAAAGGCCGTCTGAATTTTTATTTAGATGTAGCGTAATGTAGTATCGTGCTACAATAGGCTCAACGAACGATTGAGGCCGTCTGAAACATTTGATTCGAATGAATCGACAGATATGGACTTTCAGACGGCCTTTTCTTAAAACCATCAAAACGCAGTCATTCAAAATAAAAAAGAAACAAAAAGTATCGTTTTTATTTTGAGATACTGCCAAAAGCAAAGGATGACACGATGTCTCAATATGATGTAGTAGTGATTGGTGCAGGCCCGGGTGGATACGTTGCCGCCATCCGTGCCGCGCAACTGGGTTTCAAAACCGCTTGCGTCGACGCAGGCGTTAACAAAGCAGGCAATGCCCCTGCATTGGGCGGTACTTGCTTAAACGTAGGCTGTATTCCTTCCAAAGCCCTGTTGCAATCCAGCGAACATTTCCACGCGGCGCAACATGATTTTGCTGAACACGGTATCACTGTCGGCGACGTAAAATTCGACGCGGCCAAAATGATTGAGCGCAAAGATGCCATCGTGACCAAACTGACCGGCGGCGTGAAATTCCTGTTCCAAAAAAACAAAGTAACCAGCCTGTTCGGTACTGCTTCCTTTGCCGGTAAAAATGGCGATGCTTACCAAATCGAAGTCGATAACAAAGGCGAGAAAACCGTTATCGAAGCCAAACACGTCATCGTAGCCACCGGTTCCGTACCGCGTCCGCTGCCACAAGTCGCTATCGACAATGTGAACGTATTGGACAACGAAGGTGCATTGAACCTGACCGAAGTACCTGCCAAACTCGGCGTGATCGGTTCCGGCGTGATTGGTTTGGAAATGGGTTCCGTATGGAACCGCGTGGGTGCAGAAGTTACCATTCTTGAAGCTGCGCCGACCTTCTTGGCTGCCGCCGACCAACAAATCGCCAAAGAAGCCTTCAAATACTTCACTAAAGAGCAAGGCCTGAGCATTGAATTGGGCGTGAAAATCGGCGACATCAAATCCGAAGGCAAAGGCGTTTCCGTTGCTTACGAAACTGCTGCCGGCGAAGCCAAAACCGAAGTATTCGACAAACTGATCGTTGCCATCGGCCGTATTCCAAACACCAAAGGCCTGAACGCGGAAGCCGTAGGCTTGGAAAAAGACGAGCGCGGCTTTATCAAAGTAGATGGCGAATGCCGTACCAACCTGCCTAACGTATGGGCAATCGGCGACGTGGTCCGCGGCCCAATGTTGGCACACAAAGCCAGCGACGAAGGCGTTGCCGTTGCTGAGCGCATTGCCGGTCAAAAACCGCATATCGACTTCAACAACGTACCGTTTGTTATTTACACCGACCCTGAAATCGCTTGGGTGGGTAAAACCGAAGAGCAGCTCAAAGCCGAAGGCGTGGAGTACAAAAAAGGTACTTCAGGTTTCGGTGCAAACGGTCGCGCATTGGCAATGGGCAAAGCCAAAGGTACGGTTAAAGTGTTGGCAGATGCCAAAACCGACCGTATCTTGGGCGTACACATGATCGGCCCGGTTGTCAGCGAATTGGTTACCGAAGGCGTGACTGCGCTCGAATTCTTCGCCAGCAGCGAAGACATCGCCCGCATTATCCATGCCCACCCAACCTTGTCCGAAGTGGTTCACGAAGCTGCATTGGCGGCTGACAAACGCGCTTTGCACGGTTGATAGACATTAAGGCCGTCTGAAACTTTTCAGACGGCCTTAAGGCCTCCGACAAATTGAATGTTTCGAGAGCTTCGTTTTCTGATTTATAATTCCATCAGACAAACAAACAGCATTTACATTCGTTATGAACAAAGAAATAGTCGGTATTTTCTTTATACCGATGGGCATCATCAGCATGTGTATGGCCGCATTGTGGCAAATGTATGTGATGATGACCGAAACTTATACGCTCAACCGTTTCAAAGATAAAGAATTGGTTTGGCGCGTGGCATTGTTGTTTATCAGTTTCAGCCTTGCCGTTTATCTGCTCTGCCCGAATTCGCGTAAAAAAGGCATTGTCTTTTTTATTCTCGGAGGAGGTGGCGCAACCATGTATCTGCTGGCGCGGATGTGGTTGCCCTTCAGTAAATAGTAGGGCCGTCTGAAAATATGGGATTGGCCGCAGGGCGATTCCTAAAACCCACTCACCTTAAGGAGAAATCCATGAATTTACACGAGTATCAGGCTAAAGAACTGCTGGCTAGCTACGGTTTGCCCGTACAAGGCGGTATTTTGGCACACAACGGCGAAGAAGCCGCTGCAGCTTACGACAAATTGGGCGGCAAATTCGCTGTTGTCAAAGCACAAGTACACGCCGGCGGCCGCGGTAAAGCGGGCGGCGTAAAAGTCGTTAAAAGCCGCGAAGAAGCTAAAGAAGTGGCTGAAAGCCTGATTGGTACCAACTTGGTAACTTACCAAACCGATGCCAACGGCCAACCTGTCAACAGCGTTTTGGTTTGCGAAGACATGTATCCGGTTCAAACCGAGCTGTACTTGGGCGCAGTGGTTGACCGTTCTACCCGCCGCGTTACATTCATGGCTTCTACCGAAGGCGGCGTGGAAATCGAAAAAGTTGCTGCCGAAACTCCAGAAAAAATCTTCAAAGTAACCGTTGATCCGCTGGTCGGCCTGCAACCTTGCCAAGCTCGCGAAGTTGCCTTCCAACTGGGCTTGAAAGACAAACAAATCAACGAGTTCGTCAAACTGATGACCGGAGCGTACAAAGCGTTTGTCGAAAACGACTTCGCCCTGTTTGAAGTAAACCCATTGGCAGTCCGTGAAAACGGCGACTTGGCCTGTGTGGACGGCAAAATCGGTATCGACAGCAACGCGCTCTACCGCCTGCCGAAAATTGCCGCTTTGCGCGACAAATCTCAAGAAAACGAACGTGAGCTGAAAGCTTCTGAATTCGACCTGAACTATGTTGCCCTGGAAGGCAACATCGGCTGTATGGTTAACGGCGCAGGTTTGGCGATGGCCACTATGGACATCATCAAACTGAAAGGCGGCCAACCTGCCAACTTCTTGGACGTTGGTGGCGGCGCAACCAAAGACCGCGTGGTTGAAGCGTTCAAACTGATTCTGGAAGACAAATCCGTTAAAGGCGTATTGATCAACATCTTCGGCGGTATCGTACGTTGCGACATGATTGCGGAAGCCATCGTGGCAGCCGTTAAAGAAATCAACGTCAACGTTCCTGTCGTTGTTCGTTTGGAAGGTAACAACGCCGAACTCGGCGCGAAAATCCTGAACGAATCAGGTCTGAAACTGACTTCTGCAGACGGCCTGAATGACGCAGCCGAAAAAATTGTTGCAGCCGTAAACGCCTAAGGAGAAAAGAATGAGCGTATTGATTAATAAAGACACCAAAGTATTGGTTCAAGGTTTCACCGGTAAAAACGGTACTTTCCACTCCGAACAAGCTCTGGCTTACGGCACTAAAGTTGTCGGCGGCGTTACCCCGGGCAAAGGCGGTCAAACCCACCTGAACCTGCCTGTGTTCAACACCATGAAAGAAGCCGTTAAAGAAACCGGCGCAGACGCATCTGTAATTTACGTTCCCGCTCCGTTTGTTTTGGATTCTATCGTTGAAGCCGTAGATTCAGGCGTAGGCTTGGTCGTTGTGATTACCGAAGGCGTGCCTACTCTGGACATGCTCAAAGCCAAACGCTATCTGGAAACCAACGGCAACGGCACACGTTTGGTCGGCCCTAACTGCCCTGGCGTAATTACTCCGGGTGAGTGCAAAATTGGCATTATGCCGGGCCACATCCACCAACCTGGCCGCATCGGTATTATTTCCCGTTCCGGTACATTGACTTACGAAGCCGTGGCACAAACCACCAAACTGGGTTTGGGTCAATCAACCTGTATCGGTATCGGCGGCGACCCGATTCCTGGTATGAACCAAATCGACGCACTGAAACTCTTCCAAGAAGACCCAGATACCGACGCCATCATCATGATCGGTGAAATCGGCGGTACTGCGGAAGAAGAAGCAGCCGAATACATCCAATCCAACGTAACCAAACCTGTTGTAGGTTACATTGCTGGTGTTACCGCTCCTAAAGGCAAACGTATGGGCCACGCCGGTGCGATTATTTCCGGCGGTAAAGGTACTGCCGAAGAAAAATTCGCCGCTTTCGAAAAAGCCGGTATCGCTTACACCCGCAGCCCTGCCGAGTTGGGCACTACCATGCTGGAAGTGTTGAAAGCAAAAGGTTTGGCATAAGACTTAAGTCTTTAAGCTGAATGGAAAAGGCCGTCTGAAGTTTTCAGACGGCCTTTTTTTAAATTTCATTTGTTTGTTTTCAGAATAAGGACTTAATTTTATTTAAATTAACGTTTATTTGGAAATAAATGGTTATAATGTTATTAACAGATGAATAATCTGTAACCATATCAATCTATAGGAGAGTATGTATTATGAAAAAACATAATTTTGAAAAACGTCGTGATGCTTTGTTGGAAGATATCCGAGAAGTAATGGATGATGTGGACGAACTGTACCGCAATGGTGTTGAAGCCGGTTCGGAAGAAGGTAGTAAAATTCGCGCTAAATTGGAAGCAAAATTGGCAGAAGCCAAAGAGCGTTTTAGCAGCTTCGAAGAAGAGATTAGCGAACGATTTAAAGATGGTAAAGAGCTTTTTTCCGATTTAGAATCAGATGCTGGGGCGTGCTTGAAACGCGGTGCCAAACAAGCTGATGAAGTGGTGCATGAAAAACCATATTATGCGATGGGTTTTGCCGCATTGGCCGGTTTGGTTGTCGGTGTGTTGTTGAACCGCCGTTAATGTGAATATGTTAAGGCCGTCTGAACAGGCGTGTACATGAAATCATGGATTTCATTGCGCTGTGCAGACGGCCTTAGCCTTATTTTTCCTGGAAAAAAGGATAATCGAGATGGGAATTCGCCAGCGTTTTGAACATGGCAAGGCTTTGTTGAATCAGGGCGCGGATTTGCTGCTGCTGCGTTTGCAGGTATTGAGCTTGGATTTGACGCGTCAGGCGGAGAATGTGTTCCGGTTGGCGATCTGGCTGGTGTTGTCCGGCGCGCTGTTGATGGTGGGCTTGGTTGGTTTGCTGTTCGGTTTGAACCGCGTGCTGTCTGATGTGGCCGCTTTGTGGGTATTTTTCGGCATTTTCTTCATGAGCCTGCTGATTATTGCAGTATTGTTCCGCAAAGTATCGGCAGATTATCGGGAGCAGGGCAGTCGTGTGGCTGAAACCTTGCAGGATATTCGATCGGACATTGCGTATTTGCGCGGTGAGATAGACAAGGATGCGGACGATGAAGCAACAGGTGTATAGAGTTTTTTAAGAATATTAGAATATGTCAATTCTATTGCAAATGCCGTCATAGATAGACATAAAAATATTCTCGTAGCTTTTAAGATACTCTTGAAACCTTGATTAGGCACTTGCTCTCTAATGATAAGGGGTTGTCCTCAAATAATCAGTAAAAAAAGATTTGTTCTGGTTATCTATAGCAGGGTAGTTCCAGTAATATTAATTTGGGGATAGAGTTTTATCAGTATATGAAGGTTGTTAGAAAATTTAAATGATAGGCAATCACCATTTTCATCCAAATATAGCTTCGACAGATCTTCTAGATAAAGATCAATGACAATATGCTCTTTTCTGTAAAACAAGAGTCTGACAGAATTTACTGTCAGATCAAAGCTTAAAGTAAATCGTTCATCACCGTTAACAAACTTAACGGTCTGAATAACATCGTCTATTTCGCAATCAAACCCATAAATAGACATAAACTCATTACAATTTGGAATCACTAATTTAGCATTATTCATTCTGGTTCCCTCCTTTGAGTATTATGGTAGCAGAAGATCTCGAGTTGTTATTTCTTATTGGAAAAAGACTCTCAAATTTTTAACTTTTTAGGACATTTACATTTTCTTTTGTTTAAGCCTTATGTTTTCCTGAAAAGAGATAATATTGAGATAGCATTGTCAAATCTGGTGGCTTTGAGGATATTTTTAGGTATTTTTTATGAAGCTGTTGATTATACTGTATCATTTTAAACAGTATCGGCAGATTATCGGGAGCAGGGCAGTCGTGTGGCTGAAACCTTGCAGGATATTCGATCGGATATTGCGTATTTGCGCAGTGAGATAGATAAGGATGCGGACGATGAAGCAACAGGAGTATGAAGAAGCGCGCGAGCTGCTTCTTTTGGAAGCCAAGCTGGTGCGGCTGCGGATTGAAGCGGAAAATTTGAAACTGCGTAAAGCGGAAGAAGGTAATGCTCGGCAGACTAATCGCTTGGTAATGTTGGCCGATGTGGCGTATCAGTTGAGTCAAACGCGTTTGCTGTCTCAACGTGCTTTGTTTTCTACATCGCGCCGTCGGCATTGGATTTGGCTGGTATTGGCGGTCATAGTGGGTTTATCGAGATAATCGAGGGCGGAGGTTTGGTCAAAATGATATTTGCGGCGAGTTGTTGGCTCGTGGGAGCCGCTTGTTGAGGACGCTGCGTCATTGTGTTGCCGAAACTGAGACTTTATCTATGTTGAGTATTTTTTACAAAAGACACCGGCCGTCTGAACATTTCAGACGGCCTCAATGTTTGGAGTTTCAGATATAATGGCGGCAATTTTGAAATTATTAAATGAAGGATAAGTGATGAACCGTTTATATCCCCACCCGATTATCGCCCGTGAGGGCTGGCCGATTATCGGCGGCGGTTTGGCTTTGAGCCTGCTGGTGTCGATGTGTTGCGGCTGGTGGTCTTTGCCGTTTTGGGTGTTTACCGTATTTGCTTTGCAGTTTTTCCGCGACCCTGCGCGTGAGATTCCGCAAAATCCTGAAGCGGTGTTGAGCCCTGTTGACGGTCGTATCGTGGTGGTTGAGCGCGCACGCGATCCGTATCGTGATGTCGATGCTTTGAAAATCAGTATTTTTATGAACGTGTTCAACGTGCATTCGCAAAAATCGCCTGCCGATTGTACGGTAACGAAAGTGGTCTATAACAAAGGCAAATTCGTGAATGCGGATTTGGATAAAGCCAGCACGGAAAACGAACGCAATGCGGTGTTGGCGACTACGGCTTCTGGTCGTGAAATTACTTTTGTTCAAGTGGCCGGTTTGGTGGCGCGTCGTATTTTGTGCTACACCCAAGCCGGTGCGAAACTGTCTCGCGGCGAACGCTATGGCTTTATCCGCTTTGGTTCGCGCGTGGATATGTATCTGCCTGTCGATGCGCAGGCGCAAGTGGCGATTGGCGATAAAGTTACCGGCGTCAGCACTGTATTGGCGCGTTTGCCGCTGACTGCGCCGCAAGCTGAATCTGATCCTAAAGCCGCAGCTCCACAAGCTGCGCCTGCTTCACAAGCGGCTCCGGTTGAAACAGTGGCAAGCCAATCTACCGAGCAACAGCAAATCGAAGCAGCGGCGGCTAAGATTCAAGCGGCTGTGCAAGATGTGTTGAAAGATTAATAGTCAGTTTTGAATGATTGGTTAAAACAAGAAAAAGGTTTTCAGACGGCCGTCTGAAAACCTTTTTTGTTTGCCTGTCCGATTTTAAAACTTCACGTTTACACCGCCGGTAAAGCTGCGGCCCATTTGCGGCGTATCAGAGAGGAAGCTGCTGTGGGCGTAAACGGATTGGTTGAGCAGGTTGTCGGCTTTGACGTACCAATTCCACTCACCATAGCGCGTATTGCGGCGATAGTTTGCGCCGAGGTTGAGCATATGGTGTCCGGGCGTGCGCGTTTCGTAGCGGGCGAGTTTGTTTTGGGCGAACACGCGGTAGTAGTCCAAGTTGGCATCGATGCGGTCGGTCAGTGAGGCTTTCAGGTGGACGCCGAGGCGCGCAGCCGGAACACGGGGGGCGTTTTGGTTATCCTGTGCGATGAAAGGACGGTTGCCGTAGGCATCTTCCCTACCGGGTAGGGACGGTAGGTTTTTCAGACGGCCTCGTACATAGTCACCGGAAACGCCGATGCGGTAGCGCGGTGTCGGTTTGAAGTAGATTTCACCTTCCGCGCCGTAGAAGTCGGCGCCGGATTGGTTGTAACGCACAAGCTTCATTTCGCTGTCGTTTTCGATGGATTTGGGGCCGCGTCCGTCGTTTAAGGTTTGGGCGTAAATGTAGTTGTCGAAGCGGTTGCGGTAGAGCGCCAGATTGTATTGCCAGCGTTCGCCTTCGTAGCCCAGCGCGAGTTCGATATTGTTGGAACGCTCTTTGTTGAGGTGTTTGTTGCCGACTTCAAAGGTATTGGTGGCAACGTGTTTGCCGTGTGCGTACAGCTCTTGCGTTGACGGCAGGCGTTCCTGATGGGAGGCGGTCAGGCTGAGTTTGTGGTGTGGCGTGAAATACCAGTTGCCCGAAAGTGCGAACGAGCGGGCGGTTTGGCGGTGCGCGCCGAGGTCGGGTAGGGGTTGGTTGTAGTAGTTTTCCCGATCAATCAATGCTTTGTCGTACTGGATGGAGGCTTTTTGTTTTTCCACGCGTACGCCGCCTTCTAGCGTGAAGTTGTCCCAGTTTGCCTGTTCTACACCGAAAAAGCTGTAATGGCGGACATTGTTGTCAATCAACATCGGTTGTTGGACGGTTTCGGGAATGGCGGAAAGCGCGCTGGATTTTTGTCCCAAATATTGCACGCCCCAGCTGCCTTTCAGACGGCCTATGGGTTGGTGGCGCAACTCGATACGGGCGTTGTGTGTTTTATTGTTGAAGAAGTTTTCCACCGCGTCGCCCGCTTTTTCGTCGTGGTGGTAGTCGTTGCGGTTCAGGTGTACGCGCAGGGCTTCAAAACCTGGGAGCGGCTGCTTCCATTCGGCGCGGAGTTCGTAGCGTTTGTTGCGCAGGTCTATCCACGGTTTGCCGTTGTGGGCATGGGTGTGTGCATTATCGTCGTCGTGGAAGCCGCAGCTCAAGCCCGGATTGTCGTAATCGACGTCTTCTTCGGTCAACAGGTGCGGATAAAGCTGCAAATAGCGTTTGTTAATCAAACTCTTTTGCCAGATGATGTCGGCGTGGCAATCATCGTATTCGTGGCTGTGGGCAGGCAGGCCGTATTGGTCGCGACGGTCGCTGTACGCTACGCCGAGGAAACCTTTATCACCCACCCAAGACAGGCCGATGCTGCCTGTTTTTGAATCGGCATGGCTGTCGGGCAGTCGTTTCAGACGGCCTTCTTCTTTTTGATAGCGCGGTACGGCGTAATCGCCTGATTTGCGGTACAAGCCTTCGGTATGCAGCACGAAGTTGTTGCCCAGTCCGATATTGATGCCTGCGGATGTTAGTTTTTCCAAATTGCCGCTGCTCAAACGCAATCCAGCTTCGCCCGATACGCCGTTTTCAGGCATTTTTTCGGGGATTTTGCCATCGGCAACATCGACCAAACCGGCTACATTGCCCGAGCTGTACAAGAGCGTAACCGGACCGCGTAGGATTTCGACCTGTTGCGACAAGGCGCTGTCCACCATCAAGGCATGGTCGGGAGAGAAGTCTGCCATGTCGCCCGTTTCGCCGTGATGGTTCAATACTTTAATCCGTCTGCCTGTTTGACCGCGAATAACGGGAGCGGACGCGCCGCCGCCGTATTGCGAGGCATGAATGCCCGGTACGCCGTCTAAAGCATCGCCCAAGTTGACGGCTTTTTGGCGCAAGGTATCGCCGGAGATGATTTTGTCGGAGGCGGTCGAAGTGTGCAACAGCCCCGAAGTGGCGCGCGGACGGCTTTTGCCGACAACGGTAACCTCGTCCAAGTCCACCGACTGATCGGTTTCATGCGCTTGGGAGAGAATGGGGGTGCTGATTAAAAGAATAGATAAAACAATGGGTTTGAGTGTGGTTTGTGTCATTTTAGTTTCTCATCATATTTCGAAAGGCTGTTATTATATAACATTTCATCATTAATATAACAAGAATTTAAGAAGTAAATCGCATTTGATGCTGAAAAACAGTCAAGCCAAAGCTCATACAAACAGTGAAAAACCAAAGGTCGTCTGAAGCCCAATATCTTGAAAATGATAAAAAAGATGGAAACAACGGCGGCGCACCATCCCCCCGTTTGCTTGGAACGAATCATGCTGCCTAAACAGCAAAAAAGGTCGTCTGAAAACGTAATATGGTTTTCAGACGACCTTGTCGGTTTGATAACTGCTATTTGGCGGCTTGGGCGGTTTAGATCGGGAAAAAACGCGCTTCGTAATTTTCGATGTTCAAATGAGTTCAAGGGATTTAGACATAAAAGTCCTTAACAGTTGGTTAGACATTGTATAAATCAATGTTTAACCAACTGTTAAGGGGTGCTTGCTGACTATTTAACAGATACTAGAAAGTTATTGATAAAATTCTAAAACAGCTTTAGCAGTGTCATACAATATAAACAATGCATAAATAAATACTGTTAATAACAAAATTTCCAAACTGGCATTAATAATAGTCGGATTCCAAGCCCAATCTATTTTTTTCGATAAAATAGAAAGAACTAGACCACTACCTATCAAAGCAATTTGTTCACGAATAGACAACAACATTTGTGATTTGGTAGCACCAAAGATTTCATTAACTTTTTTTTGATGTTCTCGACTGATTTCATACATTTTTGACAAAATGACAGCTATTGTTGCAGTGTTAATAGCCATCAAAGTAACCAGAATATTGAGCAAATTGTCCTGCATGAATTCTCTGACAAAAGAAATCCCAAATAATGCTTGAATGGCACAAATAACCACAGCAATGACAAAAGATTTGGCAAAGGTGTCAGCAATAGTTTTAATCATTTTCTCTACAAGAATCTTGAATTTTGTCAACAAGGTTATAGGGGTGATATTCAATAGTAATCTCATCAACCGTTAAACTAGAGTGTTCAGTTTTGACGTTGGTAATTGCTTTGACACCTTTATACTTTACTCTAATATTTCCACCTCCTTTACTGCTGTAATCTACCAGTTCAGGAAGTTGCGGCATACTGGGTGAAATATTCAAAGTACCATTTTCGGGAGCAGTCAAAGTCAATTCTGTTGTGGCAGAATTGGACATTTTAGCTATGGCTTTTAATTCTTCACTTAATGACTGAGAAATAGAAGCCATGTTAGGTGTAACTATTTTGAAGATAACCTTTTCTAAGTTGCGACCTTCAATAAATTCCCAAAAGGATTTCTTATCAAATATCGGATTGATTTGCACATTTAAATTATGAATAGCAAGTATTTCATTTAAACGTTTTTCCAAGGTTGCTGCTAATGAATTAGTACTATGAAATGCTATTGGTCGATATTCAATAGCAATAATTTGTTGCTCTGGGTCATTCCAAATAAGTACAAACGCACTTGGCCAATTTTCTTCGGAAACCGATTCAAAATTTTCTGTTTCTCTCTTCAATCGCTTACGTGTAGCAACTTTAAATACAAAAAGTTGCTCACTTTCATCTGCATGGGTACTTGGGAAAATTTGCTTAATTCTTATCTTTCTAGTCGTTTCTTCATATAAATTCAAATCACTCTGCAGGATAAGATTATTAAAGGCTTCGATAAAAAATGCATTTTTATTTTGGATTACTTCTTCAACTGTCATATCCCCAAAAGGCAGACGTTCTTGAATGCGTTCATTCGAAATAATTTGATAGCGATATAAGTGAAAAAGACGGTTAGCCATAATTGATTGAACTCAAGAATAAAACAAGTTCAATCATAACATGATTTAATATAGAAACAATGGTTACTCTAACCCGATTACAGTACCTGAAGCAGCCGAAATCTTGTGTCTAGGTTTCGGCTGTTGGATAAATGGGTTATTTTGTAAAGGTCTTAGTTTGGGCAGCAGCAGTTTCGGCAATCAGATCAAGGAAGACCAACGGCTTTTTGCCGATATTTTTGAGTGCGTGGGACTGGCCGGGGCGGGCGATGGTAATGTCTCCGGCGCCGACTTCGGTTTGTTTGCCTTCGCTGTCGGTAAACAGGCCTTTGCCCGATACGATGATGTAGACGTCTTCATTGCCGGTATGTTTGTGCTGACCGATGGAAGCGCCCGGCGGCAGTGTCAGCCAGCCGATTTCTTTGAATGCGTCTTGGTCGGCGGTTTGATGGCGCGTGAAGGCAAAGCTGCCGAGCAAGGGGCCTTGGCCTCCGGCTGCGTTTTCGCGGTTCCATTCAGTTAAGTCGGCTTTTTTGTACACTTGGATGCTGCGGTCGGTGGGGGCGGTTTGTTCGGTAGCTTGAGCGCTTATGGATGTGCCGAGCAGAAGGGCAACAGATAATGCGGCAAATAGTGGTTTCATGGTGGTTCTCCGTTTGTCAGGTTGAGTCAGATAATGCGGATTCCGTTTTCAGACGGCCTGCGGGGTTGAAATGTGTAACCCCGCAGGCTTTCCCCAAGATTTATTTCACATTGCGCAGATAGTTCAACAATAAAGGAACAGGGCGGCCGGTCGCGCCTTTTTCTCCGCCGGATTTCCATGCGGTACCTGCGATGTCGAGGTGTGCCCATGGATAGTCTTCGGTAAAGTAAGACAGGAATGTTGCGGCGGTAATCGTGCCTGCACCCGGCGTACCGATGTTTGGAATGTCGGCAAAGTTGGATTTGAGTTGGTCTTTGTAGGTTTCAAAGAGCGGCAGTTGCCATGCTTTGTCGTCCACGTTGCGGGAAGCAGTCAGCAGGCTGTCGACCAAATCTTGATTGTTGCCCATCACGCCGCTGACGTCATGACCCAGGGCGATGATGCACGCGCCGGTTAGAGTGGCGACGTCGATGACGGCTTTGGGCTTGAACTGCTCGGCGTAAGTGAGCGCGTCGCACAAAATCAGACGGCCTTCGGCATCGGTGTTCAACACTTCGATGGTCAAGCCTTTCATGCTTTTCACGACGTCGCCCGGTTTGTTGGCCGCGCCGGAAGGCATGTTTTCACAAGTGGCGACGACGGCAATCAGGTTGATCGGCAGTTGCAGTTTGACGGCGGCGCAGAAGGTGCTGATGACGGTTGCCGCGCCGCACATGTCGAACTTCATTTCGTCCATGTTCAGGCCGGGTTTGAGGGAAATGCCGCCGGTATCGAAGGTAATGCCTTTGCCGACCAATACCACAGGCGCGGCTTCTTTGTCGGCCGCACCGAAATAGCTCAGTTCGACTAAATATGGATCCTCGACACTGCCTTTGGCGACAGACCAGAACGAACCCATGTTTTCTTTGATGTAGTCTTTTTCAATGATTTTGGCGTGTGCACCCAATTTTTCGGCTTCGGCTTTGGCAGTACGCGCGAGGAATTCAGGCGTGCATTCGTTCGGCGCGGCATTGCCCAAGTCGCGGCAGAGGCTTTGTCCGTAAACTTGCGCTTCGGCAATGCGCAGGGCTTCTTTGACGGCGGCTTCGTGTGCGCTGTGGAACACGGCTTCTGCAAATTTGGCCGGTTTGGCTTCTTTTTTGTAGCGGTCGAAACGGTAGGCGGCATTGCCGAAAGCAATCGCAAACGCTTCGGCAACGGCGGCGGCTTGCGCTTCTTCAAAGGCGTGAACGTCCACATTGACCGTTTCTTGATTTTGCGCCCATTTGGCGGCTTCGGCTGCAGCTTTGTTCAATGCGGCGCGGTCGGTTTTTTCGAGGCGGGCGATGGCAATGGCCTGCAAACCGTTGTCCGTCGGGATTTTGGTGTCGGCGAAATTTTGACCTTCTTCAAGGGAAGCGAAGAGGGCGAGGGCAGTCGGGTTGTTCAGTTGCGATGCTTCGGTGCAGACAAATAATTGCGCACCTGCCTGTTGAGCCTGCAAAGTTTCGGCTTTTGTGCTAAATTTCACGTTTATTCTCCTGATTGGAACGGTTGTCAGTTGTTCAGACGGCCTGTGACCAACCGTCCGAACAGATGAAAATCATTGTACTCCATTTGTGTCATGCCGTCTGAAGCCTTATTAATAAATATAGGTTTCCCATAAACCGTATACCACGCTCAATCTTATGATTTACCAAAGAAACTTTATTAAAGAACTTTCCTTTACTGCCGTCGGCATCTTTGTCGTCCTCTTGGCGGTATTGGTGTCTACGCAGGCCATCAACCTGCTTGGCCGCGCAGCCGACGGGCGTGTCGCCATCGATGCCGTGTTGGCCTTAGTCGGCTTCTGGGTAATCGGCATGACCCCGCTTTTGCTGGTGTTGACCGCATTTATCAGTACGTTGACCGTATTGACCCGCTACTGGCGCGATAGCGAGATGTCGGTCTGGCTTTCTTGCGGATTGGCATTGAAACAATGGATACGCCCGGTCATGCAGTTTGCCGTGCCGTTTGCCATTTTGATTGCCGTCATGCAGCTTTGGGTGATGCCGTGGGCAGAGTTGCGCAGCCGCGAATATGCTGAAATTTTGAAGCAGAAGCAGGAATTGTCTTTGGTGGAAGCCGGCGAGTTCAATAACTTGGGCAAGCGCAACGGCAGGGTTTATTTTGTCGAAACCTTCGATACCGAATCCGGCATCATGAAAAACCTCTTCCTGCGCGAGCAGGACAAAAACGGCAACGACAACATTGTTTTTGCCAAAGAGGGCAATTTTTCGTTGACCGACAACAAACGCACGCTTGAATTGCGTGACGGCTACCGTTACAGCGGTACGCCCGGCAAAGCCGATTACAACCGCGTTTCTTTCCAACACCTCAGCCTGATTATCAGCACCACGCCCAAACTCATCGACCCTGTATCACACCGCCGCACCATTCCGACTGCCCAACTGATTGGCAGCAGCAATCCCCAACACCAAGCGGAATTGATGTGGCGTATTTCCTTGACCGTCAGCGTTTTGTTGTTGTGCCTGCTTGCCGTGCCGCTTTCCTATTTCAATCCGCGCAGCGGCCATACCTACAATATCCTGATTGCCATCGGTTTATTTTTGGTTTACCAAAACGGGCTGACTTTCCTGCGCAATGCTGTGGAAGACGGCAAAATCCATTTTTGGCTCGGACTGCTGCCTATGCACATCATCATGTTTGTGATTGCCGTCGTCCTGCTGCGCGTGCGCAGTATGCCCAGCCAACCCTTCTGGCAGGCGGTTGCCAAAAGTCTGACATTGAAAGGCGGAAAATGAACCTGATTTCACGTTACATCATCCGTCAAATGGCGGTTATGGCGGTTTACGCCCTCCTTGCCTTCCTCGCTTTGTACAGCTTTTTTGAAATCATCAACGAAGTCGGCGATCTTGGAAAAGGCAGCTATAACGGCGCAAAATTGGGGCAGTATGTTTTAATGCAGATGCCTGCGCGCGCATATGAACTGATGCCGCTTGCCGTTTTGATCGGCGGCCTGATTTCCCTCAGCCAACTGGCTTCCGGCAGCGAGCTGACCGTTATCAAAGCCAGCGGCATGAGCACCAAAAAGCTGCTGTTGATTCTGTCGCAGTTCGGTTTGATTTTCGCCATTGCCACCGTTGCGCTCGGCGAATGGGTTGCCCCCGCGCTGAGCCAAAAAGCCGAAAACATCAAAGCCGCCGCCATCAACGGCAAAATCAGTACCGGCAATACCGGCCTTTGGCTGAAAGAAAAAAACAGTATTATCAACGTGCGCGAAATGTTGCCCGACCATACGCTTTTGGGCATCAAAATTTGGCAGCGCAACGATAAAAACGAACTGACCCAAGCGGCAGAAGCCGAATCCGCCGTTTTGAATCCTGACGGCAGCTGGCAGCTGAAAAATATACGCCGCAGCATATTGGGCGAAGATAAAGTCGAGGTTTCTACTGCTGCCGAAGAAAACTGGCCGATTTCCGTCAAACGCAACCTGATGGATGTATTGCTCGTCAAGCCCGACCAAATGTCTGTCGGCGAATTGACCACTTATATCGACCATCTGGAAAAAAACAACCAAAATACCCAAGTCTATGCCATCGCATGGTGGCGCAAGCTGGTGTATCCCGTTGCCGCATGGGTGATGGCGCTTGTTGCCTTTGCCTTTACCCCGCAAACCACGCGCCACGGCAATATGGGCTTGAAACTCTTCGGCGGTATCTGCCTTGGTTTGCTGTTCCACTTTGCCGGACGGCTCTTCGGCTTTACCAGTCAGTTGTACGGCGTGCCGCCGTTTTTGGCGGGCGCATTGCCGACGGTTTTGTTTGCACTGTTGGCGGTGTATCTGATACGTCGTCAGGAAAAAAGATAAGGCAAAATAAACTTCAGGCCGTCTGAAAGGCAATCTTCAGACGGCCTGAGTATTTTGTGTGCAAAAAACAAAATGCTAAAGTAAAATAATACCTTTCCAAACCAATGCGGCTATTGAAAATGTCCCAAACCATCTGCTTGAATATGATTGTCAAAAACGAAGCGGCAATCATCGAAGAAACACTGGCCAACATCACCGACCACATCAAACTTGACTACTATGTCATCAGCGACACCGGTTCGACCGATGATACCGCCGGCGTGATCCGCCGCTTTTTCGATGCAAAGGGCATCGCAGGCGAGATTCATCATGATGGTTGGCAAAATTTTGCATACAACCGCAATCAGGCTTTGAAACACGCAAAAGACAAAACCGATTATGTGTTGATTTTTGATGCGGACGACCGCTTTGAAGGCAAATTGGAATTGCCCGAGCTGACCGCCGACCGTTACCGCCTCCGCATGCGAAATGCCATGGGCAGCGTGGTTTATTACCGTCCGCTGTTGTTGCGCAATGACGGTACATTCTACTGGCGCGGCGTGTTGCATGAGTTTATCGAAACCGACAAACAAGATACCAGCGAAGCCACGCTTCATGGCGGCTATACGGTTCTCAGCGGCCGTTTCGGTGCGCGCAGCAATATGGCGAACAAATACCTGCTTGACGCCGTTTCTTTGGAAAAAGCGTTTTACAGCCCTGAAGATGAAGACCTGAAACCGCGTTACGCCTTTTATGCGGCACGTTCTTATTGGGATTCTGATATGCCCGAGCGTGCGAGCGAATGGTTTAAAAAACGCATCGAGTTGGGCGGTTGGATCGAGGAAGTGTCGGTTTCTTACCAACAGCTGGGCGAGTGCTACAAATTAATGGGCAAACGCGATGAAGCCTTGGCGACTTGGTTGGCAGGCTATGATTACAACCCGCGCCGTGCCGAATGTCTCTACCTTGCGCAAACCATGTTGCGCCAGGAAGGGAAATACCGCATTTCCCATGCGATCGGTCTGATGGCGAAACGTATCCCGTTCCCAACAGACGATATTCTTTTTGTCCAAAGCAATGTTTATCAGTTGGACATCGATTATGAATTGTCGGTTACCGCCTATGCGGCCGGCGATTTGCGCCAAGGCTATGAATCTTGCCGCCACTTGCTCTTGCTTAATGTACGCGAGGCATTGACCACGGTGACCATGCAAAATATGTGGCTCTACCGCGAACACGCGCAAACCGAAACGCGCGAAGTGTTGGAGCAGCTGGTGGCCGTAATGCAGCCTTATGCCGCGCAAGGCGGACGTTTGGCAGAAGTGACCGAATATTTTGCCGATATTTTGAAAAACCGTTAATTAGCACTTTGACCCAGCCATAAGGCCGTCTGAAAGGAAATTTTTTGAGCAAGCGCAATCTGTTTTCCGTCGATAAATCTTTGGAGCAGCCCGAACGCGTCCTCTTGGTCGGCGTAATGCTGACGGCGGACTATTCTGGCGCAAATGAAACGCGCGAGCGCGGCTTTCAGACGGCCTTGACCGAAGCGGCAGAATTGGTGAGCGCGGCCGGAGGCGATTTGGTTTCTATCGAAACTTCACGCCGCGACAAACCGCATCCGGCTTTGTTTGTCGGTACGGGTAAGGCGGAAGAATTGGCGGCAGTGGTCAAGCAGCATGATGTCGGGCTGGTCGTGTTTAACCACGAACTCACGCCGACACAAGAGCGTAATCTGGAGAAAGAGCTTCAATGCCGCGTCCTCGACAGAGTGGGTTTGATTTTGGCGATTTTTGCCAAACGCGCCCAATCGCAGGAAGGTAAGTTGCAGGTGGAGCTGGCTCAGTTGAACCATTTGAGCGGACGGCTGGTACGCGGTTATGGACACCTGCAAAGTCAGAAGGGCGGTATCGGCTTGAAAGGGCCGGGCGAAACCCAGTTGGAAACCGACCGCCGTTTAATCGGACAAAAAATCACGGCATTGAAAAAACAGCTTGCCGATGTCCGCAAACAACGCGCCACGCGCCGCAAATCGCGCATGAGCGGCCGTCTGAAAACCTTTGCCATTGTCGGCTATACCAATGCCGGAAAATCCAGCCTGTTCAACCGCCTGACCAAAGCGGACGTATTGGCGAAAGACCAATTGTTTGCCACTTTGGATACCACTGCGCGTCGGCTTTTTCTGTCGCACGAGGCGAGCGTGATTTTGACCGATACCGTCGGCTTCGTCCGCGATTTGCCGCACAAGCTGGTGTCGGCGTTTTCCGCTACTTTGGAAGAGACGGCGATGGCGGATGTGCTACTGCACGTTGTTGATGCGTCCAATACCGATTTTGAACGGCAGATGGACGATGTCAACGAAGTCTTGGAAGAAATCGGCGCGCATGAAATTCCGCAATTGGTGGTGTACAACAAAATCGATTTGCTGCCGTCAGGTATGCGTGAAGCAGGCATTTTGCGCGACAATTCCGGGCATGCCGTCGGCGTGAATGTTTCCGTTGCAGAAAGTTTGGGCTTGGACGGTTTGCGCGAAGCAATGATTGAATTGGCCGTACAGCCAAGTGCTTGATAGTATGGAATGAAACAAGGCCGTCTGAATGTTCAGACGGCCTTACCGTAAAATTCTAAATCTGAGGATTATGCCGACAGAGGGCTTTTCTTTTTGAACACGCTTTCGTAAAGCATCCAAGCGGCGAGGCTCAGGTATACGGTGCTGGACAAAATGCCGATAACGGCGAAGATAGGCATAAGGCGATCAATCATGGTGAGGTTTCCCAATAAGTTAGTTTTATAAGTAAATGTGTGTTTTTTTATTTCCGTCTTCGCGGAATGCCTAAAGTATGCTGCTTAAATGGATTGAGGTCAATAAAAAATGTATTGGAGTTTTTAAAAAAGTTCCATTTTTACATTAAAATAATTGGAAGTTTTTAAGGATAAACGGTATTTATATGTTACCGTTCATCATTTGATAAACGGTCAATACTTTGTTTTCCATATTTTTTATAAAATTCGACAGTCTATTAATTCAAAAGTAAATGAAATGAGGCGGAAAAACGCTTTTTGCTAAAATGTAACACCCTGAAACGATTGTTTCAGGCCGTCTGAAAAATAAATCGAACACATTATGACATCTTCCACACATCCCCAAAAAAACTGTTTCCATTGCGGACTTGAAGTCCCGGAGCATCTGCATCTGACGGTTCGTTTTGAAGACGAAGAACACGAAACCTGCTGCGCCGGCTGCCAAGCGGTGGCGCAGAGTATCATTGATGCCGGTTTGGGCAATTATTACAAACAGCGTACCGCAGACGCGGAAAAATCTGAATTGCCACCACCGGAAGTGTTGTCGCAATTAAAGCTGTACGATTTGCCCGAAGTGCAGGCTGATTTTGTCGAGGTTGGCGCAGGGGATGAGCGCGAGGCGGTGTTGATGCTGGGCGGCATTACCTGCGCCGCGTGTGTGTGGCTGATTGAACAGCAGTTGTTGCGTATGAAGGGCGTGGTGCGCGTGGATTTGAATTACAGTACCCACCGCTGCCGCGTGGTGTGGGACAGCGCCCACATTGAATTGTCGGACATTTTGCTGAAAATCCGCCAAACCGGTTATACCGCCGCGCCTTATGACGCGCAAAAAATCGAAGTGCAGGCTCAGAAAGAGCGCAAACAGTTTATCGTCAGATTGGCTGTGGCCGGTCTGGGTATGATGCAGACGATGATGTTTGCCCTGCCGACTTATTTTTACGGCGGCGACATCGAGCCGCTTTATTTGGAAATCCTGCATTGGGGCGGCTTTTTGATGGTATTGCCCGTTGTGTTTTACAGCGCGTTGCCGTTTTACCGCGGCGCATGGCGTGACTGGAAAAACCGCCGTGTCGGCATGGATACGCCGATAGCCATTGCCATTGTGATGACCTTTATCGCCGGTATTTACAGCCTGGCCACCAACGCAGGGCAGGGCATGTATTTTGAATCCATCGCCATGCTGCTGTTTTTCCTGTTGGGCGGGCGTTTTATGGAACAGATTGCCCGACGCAAAGCAGGCGATGCGGCGGAGCGGTTGGTCAAACTGGTTCCGGCATTCTGCCACCGTTTGCCGTCTTATCCTGAAAGCGAAGCCATCGAGGAAGCCGCGGTCGTCTGCCTCAATATCGGCGATACGATTGTTGTGAAGCCCGGCGAAGTCATTCCGGTGGACGGTACGGTTTTGTCCGGCGAGAGTGAAGTTAACGAAGCCATGTTGACCGGCGAAAGCCTGCCCATCGTGAAAAGGCCGTCTGAAAAAGTAACCGCCGGCACGCTCAACACCAGCAGCCCTTTAATCATCCGAACCGACCATACCGGCGGCAACACGCGCCTGTCCCATATCGTCAAACTGCTCGACCGTGCGCTGGCGCAAAAACCGCGTGCCGCCGAGTTGGCCGAAAAATACGCGTCCAGTTTTGTGTTTGGCGAACTTTTGCTTGCGATTCCTGTTTTTATCGGCTGGGCTTGGTATGCAGATGCGCACACTGCCTTATGGATTACCGTTGCCCTGCTGGTCATTACCTGTCCGTGCGCCTTGTCGCTTGCCACACCGACCGCGCTGGCCGCTTCTACCGGTGCGCTGGCCAAAGACGGCATTCTCATCAGCGGCAAACAAAGCCTGGAAACGCTTGCCCAAATTGGCGATGTCGTGTTCGACAAAACCGGTACGCTGACCAAAGGGCAGCTTTCCGTCAGCCGTATGTTGTCCGCAGGCCGTCTGAACGAAGCTCAAGCCCTTGCTATCGCCCAAGCATTGGAGCAGCAATCCGAACACCCCATCGCCCGTGCCATTTTGAACCATAAGCTTTCAGACGGCCTGGTATCCGCGCTTGATGTGAAAGTGCAGCAACGGGTCAACCGTATTGGGTACGGTGTCAGCGCGCAAATCGAATTTGATGGCGAAACCCAAGTTTGGGCTTTGGGCAAAGCGGCGTTTGTTTCGGAAATCGCCGGTAATCTGCCTGAAACATTTGCCCATATCGACCACACAGGCAGCATTATTTTCTTGGGCAATCAAAGCGGTTTTCAGACGGCCTTTTTGCTGGAAGACCAAATCAAAGACAGCGCCGCTGAAATGTTGCAAAACCTGAAACAACACGGCATCCGTTTACACCTTTTAAGTGGCGACCGTCAGGCTGCCGTAGCCCAAGTCGCGCAAGAGCTGGGTTTGGATGCCTATTGTGCCGAAGCTATGCCTGAAGATAAGCTGGCTTATGTGGAGAATCTGCAAAAACAAGGACGTAAAGTCATGATGATCGGCGACGGGATTAACGATGCCCCCGTCCTTGCCCAAGCCAACGTGTCGGCCGCCGTGGCCACGAGTGCCGATGTGGCGCGAGACGGGGCCGATGTGGTTTTGCTCAATGATGATTTGAACGTTTTGCCCGTGATGATGGAACAGGCACGCCGTACCCATCAAATCATCCGCCAAAACCTGACTTGGGCGAGCGCATACAATCTGGTTGCCGTTCCGCTGGCCGTGTTTGGTTACGTTACCCCGTGGATCGCCGCGCTCGGCATGAGTTTCAGCTCGCTGCTGGTGTTGGGCAATGCCTTGAGATTGTTGAAAACCAAAAAGGCCGTCTGAAAACAGCAAATCCATTGCCTAAACGAAAGAATACGCCATGCCTAAAGCCACTTTTTATACACACGTTGCCCGACCGGCCGCCTTTGCCTGTCGCTTGATTTCGCGCGCCATACGCGATGGCGGGCAGATTTTGGTGTGGTCGGATTCTGCCGCGGCAGTACAGCAACTCGACATTGATTTGTGGCAGCAGATTCCCGAAAGCTTTATTCCGCATGAAATCTGGCTGTCTACCGACCCCATGCCGTCTGAAACGCCGGTATTGCTTGCGTTTGGAAACGCATTGCCGAATATTTCGCAAGATTGCACGGTTTTGAACCTGTCTGCTGATTTCTGGAGTCAAGCCCCGGCCATTCCA
The DNA here is from genome assembly GCF_019334725.1 of Neisseria perflava. Classification (NCBI taxonomy): domain Bacteria; kingdom Pseudomonadati; phylum Pseudomonadota; class Betaproteobacteria; order Neisseriales; family Neisseriaceae; genus Neisseria; species Neisseria perflava. The sequence goes on from NZ_CP079818.1 coordinate 850,285, forward strand.
AACCGTATCCTTGAAATTGTGGGAAATAGCTTAGAAGATTTGGCCGAAGCCCGAGACCGTTTCCGAGCTTATCGTCAGAGCGGATTTGAGATTGAGCATTTTTCGAGAGAAGGGAAGGATTGAGTATTGAAGATATTCAAGGCCGTCTGAATATAAACAAAGGGACATTTTGATGATGTCCCTTTCTGCTATTTATTGGAAACAATAGGGCTTATTGGGAATATTTCTTGCCTAAGGCTGTGGCAGCCTTTTCTACTTCTTGATTGGCTGCACGCAGGGTTTCTTGCAATTTTTGAGATTTTTCTTGGAAATCTTTGGCAAATTTGACTGCATCTTTATCTTTGCCGTCGATAGTCAGCTCAGAAGAATACTTGCCTGCATAAATCATCAGGTTGTTGGCAGCACTGCTGACTTGCAGTGTACGATCCATAACTGCTTTGATTTCAGGATCTTTGATATCGAGGGCAATTGCGCTCTGATGGAATTGCTCCAGAGCGTCAGTCAGTTTTTTCATCTGATCTAAAGTCTCGGCTTCTTTACCTTGTCTGGCCAGTTGCTGTAATTCTTGCCCCATCTTACCGATGTTTTGAGCTTCTTCACTGGTGGTGAAGTGAATGAATTTTTGCAATTCGGCAAGACCTTCTGGAGATTTTTTATCGGAAATAACAATAGGTTCAGCCAGTTTAGGATCTGCTTCCGGGAATTCACTCAAAGCTTTTTCGTATTTATTGTCTGAACTAGATTCGCTTTGAGCGACTTGTTCTGCTGGTTTGTCGCTGCTGCCTTTATTGCCGGAGTCGCCGCAAGCTGTCAGCAGGGAAGCGGTCAAGATCAGCATACCGAATTTGTTTAATACGTTCATATTAGGATTCCTTCTTAAGTTAGGGGAAAATTGGGGGAAATTTGTTTTTATTGATGAGCGTAGATAATTATTTGTGCTTTTGTCCTATTTTATTACAAATTTGTTTATTTTCCTTAAATTAGGTTAAGTGGTATGTTTTTGGAATTAAACGGCGAAGATGGATGGTTGTAAAATATTGAACATATAATGAAATTAACAAGGGTAATAATAAGGCAAGCTGTGCTGTTTTGAATTAAAGTAGATTTTTTTATTAAGATGTTGTTGATTTATGTAATGGAAATAAAAAAGGCCGTCTGAAACAATAAAGTTTCAGACGGCCTTTTGATTGGCTGGAATTAGTTGCCTAAGTCGAATGCTTTATGCAGAACGCGGGTGGCCAGTTCCATGTATTTTTCGTCAATCAGGACGGATACTTTGATTTCGGAAGTTGAAATCATTTGGATGTTGATGCCTTCTTCTGCGAGGGTGCGGAAGATTTTGGCAGCTACGCCGACGTGTGAACGCATGCCCAAGCCGACTGCGGAGACTTTGCATACGGTGTCGTCGCCGTCGATGTAAGCGGCGCCGATGCTGTCTTGGCGTTGTTGCAGGAGTTCGATGGTTTGTTTGTAGTCGCCGCGTGGAACGGTGAAGGAGAAGTCGGTTGTGCCTTCACTGCCGACATTTTGGATGATCATGTCGACTTCGATGTTGGCATCGGCAACTGCGCCGAGGATTTGGTAGGCAACGCCGGGTTTGTCAGGTACGCCGCGTACGTTGATGCGTGCTTGGTTTTTGTCGAATGCGATACCGGTTACGGCTGCTCTTTCCATGTTGTCGTCCTCTTCAAAGGTAATCAGGGTGCCGTTGCCGCCATCTTGCAGGCTGCTGAGTACGCGCAGGCGCACTTTGTATTTTCCGGCGAATTCTACGGAGCGGATTTGTAAAACTTTTGAGCCGAGGCTGGCCAATTCGATCATTTCTTCGAATGTGATCGTGTCCATGCGGCGCGCTTCGGGTACGACGCGCGGGTCGGTGGTGTAAACGCCGTCCACGTCAGTGTAAATTTGGCATTCGTCGGCTTTGAGGGCTGCGGCGATGGCAACGGCGGAGGTGTCAGAACCACCACGGCCAAGAGTTGAGATATTGCCTTCGCTGCTGATGCCTTGGAAACCGGCTACGATAACGACTTTTCCGGCGGCCAAATCGGCACGCATTTTCTCGTCGTCGATGTTTTCGATGCGGGCTTTGGTGTGGGAAGTGTCGGTTTGGAGGGCGACTTGCCAGCCGGTGTAGCTCTTGGCGTCAACGCCGATGTCTTTCAGGGCCATGGCCAGCAGGCCGATGGTCACTTGTTCGCCGGTAGCGAGAACGACGTCGAGTTCGCGCGGATCGGGATGCTCTTGCATTTCGTGCGCCAGTGCGACCAGTCGGTTGGTTTCGCCGCTCATGGCGGATACGACGACTACGATGTCGTGTCCTTCGGCGCGGGCTTTGGCGACACGTTTGGCTACGTTTTTGATGCGTTCGGGCGAGCCTACTGATGTGCCGCCGTATTTATGTACGATTAACGCCATGTTTCGTGCTTTCTTGTGGGGGGTTGTCGGGCAGCTTGGTTTGCTGGAAAAAGGGTTATTATTACTATTTTTTACATGGAATTCAAGGATGGGACGCGCTTTTTTGAGTAAATACGCATAAAGGGGTTTGGTTAAAAAAGGCCGTCTGAAAGTTTTCAGACGGCCTTGCTGATTATCGGGCCAAAAGGGCGGCCTGCTGGTGTTGAACCAATTCGGCAATGCCTTTGTGCGCGAGGGCAATCAGCTTGCCCAATTCTTCGATGCTAAACGGCGCGCCTTCGGCCGTACCTTGGATTTCGATGATTTTGCCGGATGCAGTCATGATGATATTAACGTCACTGTCGCAGCCTGAATCTTCGGGATAGTCCAAGTCCAAAAGCGGTACACCGCCTACCACGCCGGCGGAAACGGCGGCAACGGCTTCACGGATTGGGTTTTCGCTGATAAGGCCGTCTGAAAGGAGTTTGTCCACGGCGATTTGCAGGGCAACGTAGGCACCGGTAATGGAGGCGGTACGCGTGCCGCCGTCGGCTTGGATGACGTCGCAGTCAATCAGGATTTGGCGTTCGCCGAGTTTTTCCATATCGACAACGGCGCGCAGCGAGCGGCCGATCAGACGTTGGATTTCTTGTGTGCGGCCGGACTGTTTGCCTGCGGCGGCCTCGCGGCGCATACGGGAGGCGGTAGAAGCCGGCAACATGCCGTATTCGGCCGTTACCCAGCCTTGTTCTTTACCGCGCAAGAAGGGCGGGACATTTTCGTCGATGGAGGCAGTGCAAATCACTTTGGTGTTGCCGCACTCGATAAGGCAGGAGCCGTCGGCGTGTGGCAGGAAATTGGGGGTGATTTTAATGTTGCGCAGGCTGTCGGCAGCGCGGCCGGTGCGGGTGTAGTCGCTCATGATGGTCCTTTGGGGGGAATAAAAAATGGGCTGCCTTGAATTATAGAGGAATTTGGCAGCAAAGGCCGTCTGAAAATCGTCGGTCGGGTGTGTTATAGTGTCCATACTTTCACTCGTATTTGGAAACGGAGTAAAACCATGGCTACAAGACGAAATATTCAAATTCACAGTATGACCGGCTTTGCCAATGCCGCAGGCGAATGCGGCGGCAAGCGGATTAATTTGGAAATCCGCGCGGTCAACCATCGTTATTTGGATGTCCAATTCCGTATGCCGGAAGAGTTGCGCTATTTGGAAGGAGCATTGCGCGAACAGATTGCCGCGGCTGTGGCGCGCGGTAAACTGGAATGCCGTGTTCAGCTGCAAGATGCGGCTTCTGGCGGTCAGACTTTGGAAGTCAATCAGGATTTGGTCTCACAGCTGGCGCATTTGAACAAAGAATGGCGCAAGGAACACAATTTCGGCAAGCTGAGCGTGGCCGACGTTTTGCGTTTCCCCGGCGTTTTGGCAGGTCAGAGCGAAGACTCCGAGGCTTTGGCGAAAGGTGTCAAAGATTTATTGACCGGCGCGTTGAAAGAGTTCACAGCTGCCCGCAAACGCGAAGGCAAAAAACTGGGCGAACATTTGCTACAACGTCTGGACGGCATGGAAGAGATTGTGGATGCTTTGAACGAATTGTTCCCAAGCCTTTTGCAGGCACATATGGACAAAGTTAAAACCCGTTTGGCAGAAGCCGTCGGCAATATCGACAACGACCGCCTGCAACAGGAATTTGCTTTATTCATCCAAAAATCTGATGTGGATGAGGAATTCAGCCGTTTGCGCACCCATATCGCCGAAGTGCGCCGCATCGTTACTGAAGGCAAGAGCAGCGCAGGCAAACGTTTGGATTTTCTAATGCAGGAGCTCAACCGCGAAGCCAACACTTTGGGCAGCAAGGCCATCGCCGCCGAATGCACGCAAGCTTCGGTTGAACTGAAAGTCTTAATCGAACAAATGCGCGAACAGGTTCAAAATATCGAATAAATCGATAATGAACGGATAAAACAAGGCCGTCTGAAAAGTTTCAGACGGCCTTTGTGTTGATATTGGGTGGAGTCAGTGTGGTTTGTTTTTAAACATTATTGGATGATGGATTTCCTGTTTCGTTACTGTAATTGCGCATAAGAGTTAACATGTGTTAAATTATGGCAATTATTGTCATGATAAAAACATACAAAGGAGTAAAAACATGAACTTTCTGACCGCTATCAGTCGGCAAATGACCCGCTTCACCGCCTTGATTATTGTCCTTGCCTCCATCATCGCCTTTATCGAACCTGCCACTTTTTCGTGGGTAAAAGGCGATACGCAAGTCGTTGTACTCGGCATCATCATGCTCGGCATGGGCATGACTTTGGGTAAAGAAGATTATCAAATTCTGGCGCAACGTCCGCTCGATATTTTCATCGGCGCAATCGCCCAATACACGATTATGCCCCTGCTTGCCATCGGCATTGCCAAAGCCTTTGACCTTTCGCCCGGATTGACGCTAGGTCTGGTTTTGGTCGGTACCTGCCCGGGCGGTGTTTCGTCCAATATCATGAGTTTTTTGGCTAAAGGCGATGTTGCCTTTTCGGTTGGCATGACCACTGTTTCCACCGTCCTCGCGCCTGTGATGACGCCGCTGTGGATGACTTATTTGGTCGGACAAACCGTCGAAATGGACGGCTGGGGTATGTTCAAATTTATGCTGCTCGTTACCCTGTTGCCTGTCGTTATCGGCTCTGCCGCCAATATATTGCTGCATAAAAAACATTGGTTTGAAGACGTGCGCGCGATTATGCCTGCCGTTGCCGTTGTCGCGTTTGCCTGTATCGTCGGCGGCGTTGCTGCCGTTCACGGCCACCGCTTTGCTGAATCCGCTTTTGTTATGGTACTCGCCATCGCTGCCCACAACATCGGCGGCTACATCCTCGGCTATTACAGTGGCGCGCTGACCGGCATGAATACTGCTAAAAAACGCACCCTTGCCATCGAAGTCGGCGTACAAAATGCCGGACTTGCCACTGGTTTGAGTGCTAAATTCTTCCCCGGCAATGCCGAATCTGCCGTTGCCGCCGCCGTTGCCTGCGTTTGGCACTCTGTGTCAGGAACAGTTTTGGGTAATTTGTTTGCTTGGTGGGACAAGCGTAAGCAATAAGCCGGTAAACATTGCCAGATAACAAAAGGCCGTCTGAAACACTTCAGACGGCCTTTTGATTGCCTTTTATTATCAATGCGCTTTATGCGTCGTGCTGTACACGATTTTGTCCGTTAAAGCCATGGCAAGCGCGGAAATCAGGAAACAGATGTGGGTAATACATTGCCACATGATTTGTTTTTCCGACAGATTGGCGGCGTTGAGGAAGGTTTGCAGCAGATGGATGGAGGAAATGCTGATGATGGACATCGACAGCTTAACCTTCAAAACCGAAGCATTGACATGGCTGAGCCATTCGGGCTGGTCGGGATGCTCGTCAACGTGAAGGCGGGAGACGAAGGTCTCGTAGCCGCCGACAATGACCATGGTCAGCAGATTGGCAATCATCACGACATCAATCAGGTTCAATACGGCGATCATGATGGTGTTTTCATCCATGATGCTGAAATTGGATACCAAGTGCCACAAGGATTTGAGGAACTTACAGGCATAAATGACTTGGGCGATAATCAAGCCTATATAAATCGGCAGTTGCAGCCAGCGGCTGGCAAAAATGAAATGCGCGAAGATGCCCATTCGGTCGTGGGCTGTGCGTTTGGTCGGGGTGGAATGTTCCATAAAATGTTTTGTGTGTAGGAAAGATAAGGGGCGGCATTTTAATGGAAAAATTTTTAAGCCGCAATTTGAGTGGTTGAATTTAAAAAGAAAGGCCGTCTGAAAACAGGATATTGTTTCTTGTTTTCAGACGGCCTTGTAGGTTGTCAGGATAGGCAAATACGCGCAAAATCGCTTTGCTTTTTAGAGATGGACATTATGCTTGCAGATTTGTTTTTTTATTATCTGGTGTTGGTCGGCTTTGCCGCAGGGCTGATGGATGCGGCGGTTGGCGGCGGAGGGCTGTTGCAGATTCCCGGATTGTTCAATCTATTGCCAAACGCTACGCCTGTGGCCTCGGTGATGGGTGTCAATAAATTTGCTTCCTGCTGTGGCACGTTGACCGCGACGGGGCAATATCTGCGCCGAATCCCCGTGCCGTGGAAAATGCTGCTGCCTGCCGCGGCGTTAGCATTTGCCGCTTCATATTTGGGCGCGAAAACGGTGGTGTATTTCCCCGTGCAATACATGAAACCGGCAATGCTGGTCATCATGATTGCCATGTGCCTGTACACTTTTTTGAAAAAAGACTTGGGGCAGACGGTGCGCACTGAAAAGCTGACGCGCCGCGAAACTTTATGGGGATTATTTTTCGGCGCGTTAATCGGGTTTTACGACGGCGTGTTCGGGCCGGGAACGGGCAGCCTGCTGGCTTTTGTGTTCGTCCGCTTTTACGGCTATGATTTTCTGGCGGCAAATGCTTCGGCAAAGGTCATCAATTCGACCACGAATCTTGCCGCGCTGACGTTTTTTATCCCGCAAGGCCATGTTGCGTGGGAATGGGCGATACCGTTGGCAGTGGCGAATTTGTGCGGCGGCGTGGTCGGCGCGCGCTTGGCAATACGCGGCGGAACTAAATTACTTCGTTATGGGTTTATGTTGCTGCTGTGCCTGACCATTGGGAAGTTTGCTTGGGATTTATTGGGTTGATATCGAATGAAAAAAAGGCCGTCTGAAAGTTTCAGATGGCCTTTGCGTTTTACAGTTTAACCGAATGTTCGCGTGTTTCGTGGAACACGATGTCCGGCCAGCGTTCTTGTGTCAGATTTAAGTTTACGCGGTTAGGCGCGAGGTAGGCGAGGTTGCCGCCAGCGTCTATCGAAAGGTTGCCTGCATTGGCTTTTTCAAATTCCGCCAGCTTTTTCTTGTCTTCGCACGATACCCAGCGCGCCGACCAGATGGATGCGCTGTCGAACACGGCTTCTACGCCGTATTCGTTAGCCAGCCGCGAGGTAACGACTTCAAACTGCAACACGCCGACCGCGCCTAAAATCAAATCCGCGCCGCTCATCGGTTTGAAAACCTGTACCGCGCCTTCTTCGCCGAGCTGTTGCAAACCTTTTTGCAGTTGCTTGATTTTCAGCGGGTTTTTGATGCGTACGCTGCGGAACAGTTCGGGCGCGAAGAATGGGATGCCGGTAAATGCCAGTTGTTCGCCTTCGGAGAAGCTGTCGCCGATTTGGATGTTGCCGTGGTTCGGGATGCCGATGATGTCGCCCGCGTAGGCTTCCTCGACCAGCTCGCGGTCGTGCGACATGAAGGTTACTACGCTGGAGGCGGCGATTTCGCGGTTGATACGCAGGTGTTTCATCTTCATGCCGCGCTCAAACTTACCGGAGCAGACGCGCAAGAAGGCGATACGGTCACGGTGTTTCGGGTCCATATTGGCTTGGATTTTGAAGATAAATCCGGAGAATTTCGGCTCGTCCGGCTCGACCATGCGTACGGTCGCATCGCGCGGTTTCGGCGCAGGCGCCCATTCAATCAATGAATTGAGGATTTCCTGAATACCGAAGTTGTTAATCGCCGATCCGAAGAACACGGGCGTGAGTTCACCGGCGAGGAATTCGTCGAGATTAAATTCATTGGAAGCAGCCTGCACCAATTCGATTTCGTCGCGCAACTGCTGGATTTCCAATGGAAAGCGTTGTTCCAATTCAGGATTGTCGATGCCTTTGATGATGTCGAACTCGTGCGGCAGACGTTCGCCGCCTGCGTCGAAGAGATAGATTTCGTCATTCAGGATGTGGTACACGCCTTTGAAGTTTTTGCCCATGCCGATTGGCCAGGTTACGGGCGCGCAGCGGATTTGCAGGATGTTTTCCACTTCGTCCAGCAACTCCAACGAATCGCGTACTTCGCGGTCGTATTTGTTCATGAACGTGACAATCGGCGTATTGCGCAGGCGGCAGACGTTCAAGAGTTTGATGGTTTGCGCTTCCACACCTTTTGCCGCGTCGATGACCATCAAGGCGCTGTCCACGGCGGTCAATACGCGGTAGGTATCTTCGGAGAAGTCTTGGTGTCCCGGCGTGTCCAAGAGGTTGACGGTATGGTCTTTGTAGTCGAATTGCATTACGGACGAGGCCACGGAAATGCCGCGCTGCTTCTCGATTTCCATCCAGTCGGAAGTGGCGAATTTACCGGTTTTCTTGCCTTTTACCGTACCCGCGCTTTGAATCGCACCTGAAAACAGCAGCAGTTTTTCGGTCAGCGTGGTTTTACCCGCGTCGGGGTGGGAGATGATGGCAAACGTGCGGCGGCGGCGCACTTGGTCGAGGATTTCTTGGGACATGGTTTTCTTTGCAAAAAGTTTCAGGCCGCTTTTTCAGACGGCCTGAAGGATATGGGTGTTGGAAAACAGGCTAAAATAAGGGCGTGTGCAACACGCCCTGCAATAGATTGAAAGATGCGGAATTGTACAAAAAAATGCTTGATAATTCAATGTTTGTACCAAAACAAAGGCCGTCTGAAAAGTTTCAGACGGCCTTTGGTTATGAATCGATGATTAAATATCCATCGGTTTCCATTCTGCGCCTTTTACCGGCGGCAGCCATGATTGCGTACCACTGGAGGAAAATACCCATAAGGTGTCGGGGAGGCCGTAATGGTCGGCGCGCGTCGGATCGAGTTGCGTTTCGATTTCATCTTCGCGGCCTTCACGGATTTGCGTGGCGATGTGCGGATTAATCATCACGGTTTTGCCCAATGCGATAAATTCTGCCCAGCCGGTTTCATAGGCGGCCAAAATTTGATCGGCGGTAAACAGGTTGCCCACGCCGATAAGCGGCAGTTTGCCGTTGATGCGTTCGTGGATAAACTGCATACGGGTTTGGACGGTATCGCCGCCGCGACGGATTTTTTTATCAAATTCCCACAAGGAAACGTGCAGATATTGCAGCGGTTTTTGTACCAATGCGTCAATCAGTGCGCCGGTTTCGGTCATGGTTAAGCCGTCGTCGCCCGGTTCTTCAGGGGAGAAGCGGTAGCCGATGATGAAGCCGTTGCGCTGGTGTTTTTCACGGACGGCAACCACGGCATCAATAACGGCCAGCGGGAAGCGCATTCTGTTTTCCAGACTGCCGCCCCATTGGTCGTTGCGGCGGTTGCTTTGGGCAGAGTAAAACTGTTGGATTAAATAGCCGTTCGCGCCGTGGATTTCCACGCCGTCAAAACCGGCACGAAGCGCCAAATCGGCGGCTTGCGCATAAGAGGCGATGAGTGCCTCGACTTCTTCTGCTGTCGCTTCGCGTGCGTGTTCGGCTTCGCTGGCGGAGGCGCTGATTTTGTCGAGACCGTCCAAAAGGTCATCAATGGCTTTGGAACCGCCGTGATGGATTTGCAAAATTGCTTTTGCGCCTTGCTGTTGCAGGATTTGTGCGGTTTCTTTCAGGCTGTCGAGGCAGTGTTCGCCTGTGGCTTCAGGTTGGCCGTGAAAGGCTTTGCCGTCTTTTTGAACCAAAGTGGCGGCAGTGATAAACATGCCCATATCGCCTGCGCGGTTGTTGAGGAAGGTACGCTCTTGGTCGCTGATTAAACCGTCGGCTTGTGAGCCGAAATGGGTCATGGGGGCGACGACAAGGCGGTTTTTGATGGTTACGCCGTTATTGAGGGTGTATGTTTGGAAGAGTGGGGCGTATTTTGGATTCATGGAGTTTGACTCTTGATAAGTGAATGGTCGGCATAGAATTGGGCCATTCGGTAATTTATCAAGTACACAGGCCGTCTGAAAAGTTTCAGACGGCCTGTTTTATTCTTTAAGCCTTAGGATTAAAGATTAGGATTGACAATGATTTTTACTGCGGATTCGTTGTTGTGGATCAAGCGCTCGAAGCCTTCGGAAATCAATTCGTCCAGTTTGATGCGCTGGGTGATGAAAGGCTCAAGGTTGATTTTGCCTTCTTCAACCAATTTGATGGTTTCGGCGTGGTCGTTGCAGTAGGCGATGGTGCCGCGCACGTCCAGCTCTTTCATTACAACGCTGTGGACGTTGATGGTGGCAGGGTGGCTCCAAATGGATACGATGACGACTTTCGCAGTCGGACGGCATGCTTCGACCATGGTGTCCAGCACTTTGTTGACGCTGGTGCATTCGAATGCAGCGTCTACGCCTTCGCCGTTGGTCAGTTTTTTCACTTCTTCAACGACATCGACTTCGGATGGGTCGAGGATGTAGTCGGCCACGCCGGCTTCGCGTGCTTTGTCTTTACGTGCTTTGCTCAATTCGGTGATGATGACTTTGATGCCTTTGGCTTTCAGTACGGCAGCCAACAGCAAACCGATTGGGCCTGCGCCGCCGACCAATGCGACGTCGCCTTCTTTCGCGCCACTGCGTACATAAGCATGGTGGCCGACAGACAGAGGCTCAATCAAAGCAGCTTGGTCTAATGGAATTTTGTCGGAAATAGGGTGTACCCAACGGCGTTTAACGGCGATTTTTTCAGACAAGCCGCCACCGCAGCCACCTAAACCGATGAAGTTCATGTCTTTGGAGAGGTGGTAGTTGCTGCCTTCGCCGGTCGGTACATCGTCGCGGATGATGTAGGGTTCAACGACAACGTGTTGGCCGACTTTGATGTCGTCCACGCCTTCGCCTACGGCATAAACCACGCCGGAGAACTCGTGCCCCATGGTTACAGGGGCTGACTCGCCGGAGATTGGGTGCGGATGGCCGCAAGGCGGAATGAAAATCGGGCCTTCCATGAATTCGTGCAGATCGGTACCGCAGATACCGCACCACGCAACATTAATGCCGACAGTACCCGGAGCTACGGTTGGCTCTGGAATGTCTTCGATGCGGATGTCACCTTTGTTGTAAAAACGTGCTGCTTTCATTGTAACGCTCCTTTTTTTAAAGTGGAGGCCGTCTGAAAAAGACGGTCAATTAGGGAAAGGGAAGCAGTGTGGCGTGTGAAATATTTTTATTGATATGTTTTATATTTGTTATTTTACTACTGATAATATGAAAATGGTTTGTCTTTGCTCAAATTAAAGTTTGTAAATGAAAAAAAGGCCGTCTGAAATGGATAATCTATTTTCAGACGGCCTGGGGCAATAGTTTGAATACGTTATGGTGTAGGATTGTTACTTTTGCCGCGCTTCAGATGCTTTTGGTAGGCGATGACGTAGTCGGCCTTGCTTAAGCCTGCCAATACGCGGATGTGGGCGGCGGCAGATTTAGACATGGATTCCAAGGTATATCCGCCCTCCAGCACGGAAACGATACGTCCTTGACAGCTTGCTGTTGCTTGGACGATTTTGTGTGTCAGCCAGGCAAAATCGGCTTCATGCAGGTTCAGACGGCCTGTTTCGTCTTGTTTGTGCCCGTCAAAACCGGCTGAAAGCAACACCAACTCGGGGCGGAAGGCCGTGAGCTTGGGAAGCCATTGTTCGCGGATGGTCGTACGGAAGATACGGCTGCCTGTGCCCGGTTTGAGGGGCGTATGCAGCATATTCTTATTGCCGGCGTATTGTTCCGCCTGAGGGAAGGGAAAGATGTCGGTTTCAAACAGGTTGAAAAACATCACGCGCGGATCGTCTTGGAGAATCTCCGCCGTACCGTCGCCGAAGTGGACGTCGAAATCGATGACGGCGATGCGTTGCAAGCGGTATTGGGCAATGGCGTGCATCACGCCGGCGGCGGTGTTGTTAATGAGGCAGAATCCGCCGGCGCTGTTGCTGTGGGCATGGTGGCCTGGCGGGCGGATGGCGCAAAAAGCATGCCAGGCTTTTTTGTTCATCACCATATCGACTGCCTTGATGACGGCGCCGGCCGCAAAACGGGCGGCTTGGAGGGAGTCGTGGCAGATGACGGTATCGTCGTCGATACGGTGGATTTTACCGGGAAGCGGCTGTGCGGCCTCTAATTCGTGCAGATAGTTGCGCGAGTGGACCAATGCCAGTTGCGCATCTTTGATTTCGGGTGCTTCAGCGGTTTGCAGATGACGCCAAATGCCTTCCTTTTTTAAGGCGGCTTGAATGGCGCTGATGCGTTCGGGCTTGTCGGGGTGGTTGGTGCCCGGCTGGTGCTGCAAAAATATCGGATGGGAAATCCATACGGTGCGGGCATTTTTGCCAAGTAGTCGACGCAGCAGGGTACGCACGCGCCAAATGATTTTTTTAAGCATGGAAAGTATGTATCGAACGAGTCGCACGGACTGCTAAATATGGTTAATAAATACGGAAATGCTTGGAAATTTTTCAGACGGCCTTTAGAATAGCTCAATTTTACAGTCCGACCAACTGCGTTTTGGGCTGTATGCAGTTTTTTTACTTTATCTTAAAACTCAAAAGAACGGATATATTATGAATCAAGCTGTGGCTCAATTTGCCCCTTTACTGCTGATTATGGTGGTGTTTTACTTCCTGATTATGCGTCCTCAACAAAAGAAATTCAAAGCACATCAAGCTATGCTGGCTGCTTTGAAAGTAGGCGATAAAGTCGTTTTGGCTGCAGGTTTCAAAGGCCGCGTGACCAAAGTCGGCGAGCAATTCTACACTGTCGACATCGGCCAAGGTGCGAGAATCGAAGTAGAAGTGGAACGCAACGCGATTGCCGCGAAAGCCGAATAATCCGTTTTTTTGCGAAAAGCCGCCTCATTTTCCGAGTGCGGCTGTTTGCCTTTATAAATAAAGCAAAGGTTTACCATGAACCGTTATCCTTTATGGAAATACCTGCTGATTGCGTTCACGATTGTGGTTGCGGCTGTTTACTCGCTGCCCAACCTTTTCGGTGAAACGCCTGCCGTACAGGTATCGACCAACCGACAAGCCATCGTGATCAACGATCAAACCCAGTCTAAAGTGTCTTCTGCGTTACAAAGCGCAGGTATTCAGACTGATGGTATGTTCATTGTCGATAATTCGCTGAAAGTGCGTTTTAAAGATACTGAAACGCAATTAAAAGCGCGTGATGTCATCGAAAACACTTTGGGCGAAGGCTATATTACCGCGCTCAACCTTTTGGCGGACAGTCCTGAGTGGATGGCGAAAATTAAAGCCAATCCGATGTTCTTGGGTCTGGACTTGCGCGGCGGTGTGCATTTCACCATGCAGGTGGACATGAAAGCCGCGATGCAGAAAACGTTTGAACGTTACGCCGGCGACATCCGCCGCGAATTGCGTCGCGAAAAAATCCGTACCGGTACGGTGCATCAGGCTGAAAATGGTCTGACTGTGCCTCTGCAAGATGCTGCCGATGTACAAAAGGCTTTGCCTCAGTTGCAAAAGATGTTCCCTGAAGCCACTTTGCTTGCAGACGGCAACAATATCGTGCTGACTCTGTCTGAAGAGGCGATCAATAAAGTACGTTCTGATGCGGTAAAACAAAACATCAACACTTTGCACAACCGTGTGAACGAATTGGGTGTGGCAGAACCGGTTATCCAACAATCCGGTCTTGACCGCATTGTTGTACAGCTGCCGGGCGTGCAAGATACTGCCAAAGCCAAAGACATTATCGGTCGTACCGCGACTTTGGAAGTGCGTATGGTGGAAGACGATCCGATTAAACTTCAAGAAGCCTTAAACGGTAATGTACCGACTGGTTATGAGTTACTGTCAAGCGGTGGCGATCATCCGGAAACTATTTTGGTCAACAAACAAGTTGAATTGACCGGCGACAACATCAACGACGCGCAACCTAGCTTTGACCAAATGGGTGCGCCTGCCGTGAGCCTGAGCTTGGACAGCGCAGGTGGCAGCATTTTTGGCGAATTGACTTCGGCCAATGTGGGTAAACGTATGGCTATGGTGTTGATCGACCAAGGTAAATCCGAAGTCGTGACTGCGCCTGTCATCCGCTCCGCCATTACCGGTGGCCGTGTGGAGATTTCCGGCAGCATGACAACTGCCGAAGCCAACGATACTTCATTGTTGCTGCGTGCCGGCTCGCTGGCTGCGCCTATGCAAATTGTCGAAGAACGTACCATCGGCCCGTCTTTGGGTAAAGAAAACATTGAAAAAGGTTTCAATTCCACCTTGTGGGGCTTTGCCGCTGTTGCTGCATTCATGGTGATTTACTATCGCTTGATGGGTTTCTTCTCTACCATTGCCTTGAGTACCAATATCTTGTTTTTGGTGGGTATTTTGTCTGCCATGCAGGCAACGCTGACCCTGCCGGGTATTGCCGCGTTGGCATTGACATTGGGTATGGCGATTGACTCTAACGTATTGATTAACGAGCGTATCCGTGAAGAATTACGCGGAGGCATACCACCTCAACAGGCCATCAACCTCGGTTTCCAACATGCTTGGGCAACCATTGTCGACTCTAACTTGACCTCTCTGATTGCTGGTATCGCTTTGTTGGTATTCGGTTCCGGCCCGGTACGTGGTTTTGCTGTTGTGCACTGTATCGGTATTCTGACCTCGATGTACTCGTCTGTGGTCGTGTTCCGTGCTTTGGTCAACCTGTGGTACGGCCGCCGTCGCAAATTGCGGAATATTTCCATTGGTGCGGTATGGAAGCCGAAAGCTGAAATGGCAGAAGGCAAGGAGTAAAACATGGAATTATTTAAAATCAAACGCGATATTCCGTTTATGAGCTACGGCAAACTGACGACCTTTATTTCGTTGGTTACGTTTATCGCCGCCGTGTTCTTTTTGGTAACCAAAGGCCTGAATTTCTCCGTCGAATTTACCGGCGGTACGGTGATGGAAGTCCAATATCAGCAGGGTGTTGATGTGAATAAAACACGCGAACGCCTCGATACGCTGAAAATGGGCGATGTACAGGTTCAGGCATTGGGTACGAACAAGCACATCATGATCCGCCTGCCGAACAAAGAAGGCGTAACCTCCGCCCAGTTGTCCAACCAAGTGATGGATTTGCTGAAAAAAGACAATCCTGACGTTACCTTGCGCCAAGTCGAATTCATCGGTCCTCAAGTCGGCGAAGAATTGGTCACTAACGGTTTGATGGCATTAGGTTTCGTGGTGGCAGGTATTATTATTTACTTGTCCATGCGTTTTGAGTGGCGTTTTGCAGTATCGGCGATTATTGCGAATATGCACGATATCGTGATCATTCTCGGCTGTTTCGCCTTCTTCCAATGGGAATTCTCTCTGACTGTCTTGGCAGGTATTTTGGCAGTTCTGGGTTATTCCGTGAACGAGTCTGTGGTGGTGTTTGACCGTATTCGTGAAAACTTCCGCAAACCGCATATGCGCGGCCATACTGTTCCGGAGGTCATCGACAATGCGATTACCGCAACCATGAGCCGTACCATCATTACTCACGGTTCGACCGAGGCAATGGTTGTTTCTATGCTGGTGTTCGGCGGTGCGGCCTTGCACGGTTTCTCTATGGCGCTGACCATCGGTATCGTGTTCGGTATTTACTCTTCCGTATTGGTTGCCAGCCCGCTCTTGCTGATGTTCGGTTTGAGCCGTGAGAACATTGCCAAAGAAGTGAAGAAAAAAGAAGAAGTGGTAGTTTAAACCTGCAATAATTCGATAAAGGCCGTCTGAAAATTGATTGAATCAGTTTTCAGACGGCCTTTTGTATTTAAATTTCAAAATGTTTTATTTTGATGAAATCAGAGGGGATAAATGTGAAAGAAAAAGAAAAAATATGGACGATATAATTTTGTGATGAATCAAGTTTATTGTCTGATATTCCCTTAATTGCTTGTCAGTCCTAATATTTTAAAACATAATACTTTTGCCCCCGATGCTGGAGTTTTACTACAAGTACATGATTTGCAAAAAATCTGTCGGGAGTGCAGACCCTGCCAATCAACCTCAAAAAAGGAAGGCCAAGAATGAAAGTAACCAGTTTCGGCGAAGTGCTGTGGGACGATTTTCCAAACGGAAAGGTATTGGGTGGCGCACCCTTGAATGTTGCTGTCCGTTTGCAGTCTTTGGGTATCGATGCTGCCATCATCAGCCGTCGCGGCGATGATGCCGATGGCGAAGAATTGCTACGTCAAATTCAAAGTAAAAACGTCAATACTGATTATTTGCAGGTTTGTCACGAATGTGCGACCAGCTTGGTGAAAGTACACTTGGACAAGTCTGGCAGTGCGTCTTATGAGATTGTTTATCCTTGCGCGTGGGACAGGATTGCGGTTAATGATGCGGCAATCAAACGTGTAGCAGAATCAGATGCTTTCGTTTTTGGCAGCTTGGCAACCCGCGATGAAGTTTCGCGTAAAAGCTTGGCGGTTTTGCTGAAAGAAGCCAAATTCAAAATTTTTGACGTTAATCTGCGTAAGCCTCATTACGATATTGACCGCTTGCTTGAGACCATGAAACAGTCCGATATGGTCAAACTCAATGATGATGAGTTGTATGAATTGGCTGCGGCTTATGGCTCTCCTTATCACAGTATCGAGCAAAATATCAGCTACCTCGTTGAGCTGACCGGCGTCAAAATCCTTTGCGTGACTTTGGGAAGCCATGGCGCGGTTTTGTATAAGGATGGCGAGTTATACCGTCATTGCGGTTTCCGTGTCAAAGTGGTGGATACTGTCGGCTCCGGAGATAGCTTCCTTGGCGGTTTGACCTACAAACTCCTGAACAATGCGCCTCCTCAAGAAGCCATTGCTTTTGCTTGTGCGCTGGGTGCATTGGTGGCTTCACGTCATGGCGCGACGGCGGATATTTCTTTGGAAGAAGTTGAAGCGTTTATGAATCCTGCTTGATATTTTGACAAGAGACATAAAAAGGCCGTCTGAAAACCATTAAATTAGGTTTTTCAGACGGCCTTAGTATTTTCAGGCTTTACCAATAAGTTGTAAAACATTCTAAGTTGGTATTTTTCGGGCCGCTTCCTTCTTCGGTCGGCGAACCAATCATCATCAGGCCGATGATTTTGTCTTTGTCGGCACACTCAAATGCTTCTCGCAACAATGGGCTGTTGACCCACATGCCCGTAATCCAAACATTGTCGAAGCCTTGAGCAGAAGCAGCCAGTTGCAATGCGTAGGCGGCGCAGCCGGCAGTCAACATTTGTTCCCATTCAGGTTTCGGTTTTGCTACTTCACGGTTCGGCGCGAATGTAACGCCGATAATCATAGGCGCCATGTTGCCGACGCGTTCGGCCTTTTTCATGGCATCATCGCCGAAGTTGAGTTCGGTAACGGTCTTGCCCAAAAGCTCGCGGAAACGTTGCAAACCGGCTTCGCTTTGAATCACAGTAAAGCGGAAAGGGCGCATATTGCCGTGATCGGGTACTTGTGTTGCCGCTTGCAGCATTTGTTCCAGTTGCTCGGCGTTGGGCGCCGGAGCAGCCAGTTTTTTGGAAGAGCGACGCGTGGTGAGGAGATTTAAGGCATCCATTTTTATTCTTTCTTGTGAATTCGAATGAGAATAATTATATAGCAGAACGATAAATAAATCAGCAAAGGACTAAGGCCGTCTGAATTAAGGTTTCAGACGGCCTTTGAGTTTTACAGGATACCGTTGTTTTGTGTATTTTCAGTCATCAGTGCTTTGCTGATTTCATCGGCGGTATAGCTCTTACCGTTTCCGAATACAAAGCTGTCGACATTATTGTTGGCAATGTCATGGATGGTCAGGGTTTCGCCTGTATCTTTGATGGTTAAGACCCAATCATCGCCGGTTTTCAACTGTAAATCTTTCAGCGTAAGCCCTTCTTTGAAAAGGACTTGGGTATTGCTGCCACCATACGGATTAAAGGTGTCGTTGCCGCTGTTTCTGCCAAACATGATAACGGTGTTTTCGGCACCCAGGTCGGTAATGGTATCGTTGCCGCCGGCCGTATCAACGATGTTGATGCCTCGACCCAAAGTAATGGTTTCATCGCTGCGGTTGCCCCTGTATTCGACAACAGAAGTGTAACGCGACAAATCTAAATCGCTGTTGTCGCTATTGGCGTGAATGGTGTGGTTGAAGTTGTTGTATACATCACGGTTGAGTTCTTCAACGGGTTGGCCGGTGTATTGGACGATGTTTGTATTGCCGATCATGTGCGGGATAGACAGTTTGAAGTGGTTGATCAGCTCGCCCATGCTGTATGAGGTATTGCCGTCAAACTGAAACTCGGAAATTGCACCATAAATACCGCTTTGGTTTTTGATGGTTAAAACATCGTCTGTGCCTTTAATGCGGATATGCCAAGTATCACCATCCAGCAGGGGATTGGTCACAAATTGAGAGCTGTCAGGCATGTTGATAATACTGGTTTTGTCGTAACCTTTTTCAATGGTAATTTCGAGGTCGTCAAGGGTAATGCCGCCGGTAAATTTCACGACGTTGGCGTTGAGTCTGTGTAGGCTTGCTTTGCTATCAAAACCGAAGTTGAAGTCAAAAATGGTGTCGTGACCGTAACCTTTGCCGAAAACATAGGTATCGTTGTGTTCGCCGCCTTCCATGTAATCATTGCCTGCGCCGCCGTCAAGCAGGTCGGCACCTACATGGGCATAGAGTTTGTCGTTACCGTTGCCGCCGTAGAGTTTATCGTCGGAATCTGGCTCAGTGCTGTAATAGGTTGCACTGTGTTCGCGCAAGAT
This sequence comes from Neisseria perflava, assembly GCF_019334725.1. Taxonomy (NCBI): domain Bacteria; kingdom Pseudomonadati; phylum Pseudomonadota; class Betaproteobacteria; order Neisseriales; family Neisseriaceae; genus Neisseria; species Neisseria perflava. The sequence goes on from NZ_CP079818.1 coordinate 869,195, forward strand.
GTCATCGCCGTCGTGGCCATAGAGGGTGTCATGGCCGTCGTTGCCGCCGTCGATTTCATTGTTGGCTGCATTACCATGCAAAGTGTCATCGCCGTCAGTACCGGCAAATTTAATGGTTTCAGCTTTCACAGGTTGAAAGGCTTGTTGGAACTGAGTGGCAGTGTAAGTTTGGTCGTTAAACTGGAAGCGGTCGATGGAAATGCTGCCATCCGCACCGATTTGGTTTTGAATCAAGGCTGAACCTTGTTCTGAAGTAATTTCCCAGCTTTGGCTGCCATCATTGTTATGAATGGTCTTCAGGTTGAGCTTGGCATTGTTCAGGCCGTCTGAAAACTTGAGGGTATTGATGCCTTGGTTGTCGATAATGGTATCGTTGTCGCCGTAGATATAGGTATCGTTTCCGGCGCCACCTTTCAGAATGTCTTTACCTTTGCCGCCCACCAAAATGTCGTCGCCTGCATCACCGTTGATGACATCGTTACCGTCGCCGCCATCCAGATAATCGTTGCCCTCGCCGCCGTTGAGGTTGTCGTTGCCACCCATGCCGTAAACGGTATCATCACCGCGTCCGCTGTTGAGGCGGTTGCGGCCTTCGTTACCGGTCAGAATGTTATTGCTATTGTTGCCGGCGGCAAAAATATTGGCCGAGCCGGTCAAGGTAACATTTTCGACGTGGGTAGCGGCGGTATGGGAAATGCTGCTGAATACGGTGTCTTCGCCGCCGCCAGCTTGTTCGATAACCACGTCTTTTACATCATCAACGTAGTAAGTGTCATTGCCGTCTCCGCCTTCCATAATGTCGGCACCGGCTTTTCCGTCGATAATATCATCGCCGGATGTGCCGATAAGATGGTCATTGCCGTCGCTGCCATCTATGGTCTTGCCGCTTTCGGTATGCTCTGTCAGGGAAATATCGAAATATTTGGCAAAGCTGTTTACATCCAGTTTTTGTGTGCCAATGATGAATTGGGAGACTGCCGGTGTTGTACCGTTTTGAGTGTATTGGTTTTTGATGGTTAAAACGGCGTTGCTGTTTTTTACGGCAATCAGCCAGTCGTGACCACCAGTTTCGTTGTTTCGGACTTCAACGGTTAAATCGTTAAGGCTCAGGTCAGTATGGAAGCGGATGCTGTTGTGGCCTTGGTTGTCGATAACGGTGTCTTGCTCGCTTTTGGCAGAGAAAAGGTAGGTGTCGTCGCCTTCGCCACCTTCAAGCACATCATTACCTGCTTCGCCGTTGAGGGTGTCATTGCCTGTTTCGCCGAAAAGACGGTCGTTGCCTTCGCCGCCGTTGATGAAATCGTTGCCGCCGCCGCAATAAACGATGTCGTCACCGCGACCGCTGTTGAGGCGGTTGCGGCCTTCATTGCCGATGAGGATGTTGTTACTGTTGTTGCCTGCGCCGAAGATGTTGGCTGTACCGGTCAAAACAAGGTTTTCAACGTGGTTTGGAAGGGTATAGCTGACGTTGCTGTAAACCGTATCATCTCCGCCATTTGGGTTTTCAATGATTTTATCGTCGCTGCGGGTTACATAATAAACGTCATCTCCCGATGTGCCTGTTGTTGCTTGTGCAAGTGGGGATGGCTGCAATTGCTCTAAATGTCGTAATTCAAATTGCGCATTGCGGATGCGCATTGCTTTTTCGATTGTCATGATATTTTCTTTAGATATTGATGAGAGTAACAAGGAAGTAAACGTATCCGGCATATGGCCGGTATTGCTTAATTTGTATTGTGTTTAGACTGTATATACTAGTGCCGAAATTTGATAAAAACAACAGAAACGTTAAGATATGACAATATATAGAGAGCCTTATCAGGCTTAGTTTGCCGTCTATTCTTTTGCCAAATGGCTTTGCCTTGTGCGGCTGTTTTGTTTCTTATATACCACACATCAATTTCCATAGTTTCAAACTATGAATGGTTGTAAAAAGGCCGTCTGAAAAAAAAGAAGCAGGTTTCGCATTGCAAAACCTGCTTCTTTTTTTTCAGACGGCCTGTCTGATTACAGAGTACGGGCAACTTCGACGATGTCGAAACATTCGAGTTGGTCGCCTTCCATAATCTCGTTGTAGCCTTTGAGCATCAGACCACACTCGAAGCCCATGCGGACTTCTTTGACGTCTTCTTTGTAGCGTTTCAAAGAAGACAGCTCGCCGGTATGGATAACCACGTTGTTGCGGATGAGGCGGACATGGGAATCGCGTTTGACCACACCGTCGGTAACCATACAGCCTGCAATGTTGCCGACTTTGGAAACGGAGATAACCTGACGGATTTCGACCGTACCGGTTACTTGCTCTTTCTCTTCCGGAGAGAGCATACCGCTCATGGCGGCTTTCACGTCGTCGATGGCATCGTAAATGATGTTGTAGTAACGGATTTCCACGTTTTCATTCTCAGCCAGTTTGCGGGCGGAAGCATCTGCACGGACGTTAAAGCCGATGATGAATGCGCCGGAAGCGATGGCCAAGTTGACATCAGATTCGGTAATGCCGCCAACGCCGCTGTGCAACACGTTCACTTTCACTTCGTCTGTGGACAGTTTTTTCAGGCTGCCCGCCAAAGCTTCGTAAGAACCTTGTACGTCTGCTTTGATGATGACGGACAAGGATTGGGCTTGGTTTTCGCCCATGTTGTTGAACATGTTTTCCAGTTTTGCGGCCTGTTGTTTGGCCAAGCGCACGTCGCGGTATTTGCCTTGACGGAAGAGGGCGATTTCGCGCGCTTTTTTCTCGTCGGCCAATACCATTGCATCTTCGCCTGCGTTCGGAACGTCGGACAAGCCGAGGATTTCGACAGGGATAGACGGACCGGCTTCATTGATGGCTTTGCCGTTTTCGTCAACCATTGCACGGATTTTACCGAATGCAGTACCGGCCAGCAGCATATCGCCCTTTTTCAGCGTACCGCTTTGTACCAAGAGGGTGGCAACCGCGCCGCGGCCTTTGTCCAAACGTGCCTCTACGATGATACCTTTGGCAGGTGCATCGACTGGGGCAGTCAGTTCCAAAACTTCGGCTTCGAGCAAGACGGCTTCGAGCAATGCATCGATGTTCAGGCCTTTTTTAGCGGAAACGTCGATAAATTGTACATCGCCGCCCCATTCGTCCGGCACGACTTCGTGCGCGGTCAGCTCTTGGCGGATACGCTCTGGGTTGGCGGCTTCTTTATCGATTTTGTTGACGGCAACCACAATTGGTACGCCCGCAGCTTTAGCATGGGCAATCGCCTCGATGGTTTGCGGCATCACGCCGTCGTCGGCTGCTACAACAAGAATCACGATATCGGTTGCTTTCGCACCGCGCGCACGCATGGCGGTAAACGCTTCGTGACCCGGAGTATCCAAGAAGGTAATCACGCCGCGAGGGGTTTCAACGTGGTATGCGCCGATGTGTTGGGTAATGCCGCCCGCTTCGCCTTGTACCACTTTGGCGCGGCGGATGTAGTCCAGTAGGGAAGTTTTACCGTGGTCAACGTGACCCATCACGGTAACAACCGGAGGACGCGGCAATGCTTCGGCTTCTACTGCTTCAACGCCTTCATCCAAGAAGGCTTCAGGATCGTCGGCGGCGGCAGGTTTGCCGATGTGGCCGAGTTCTTCCACAACAATCAGGGCAGTGTCTTGGTCGATGGATTGGTTGATGGTTACCATCATGCCCATTTTCATCAGGGCTTTAACCACTTCGACGCCTTTAACGGCCATTTTGTGTGCCAAGTCGGCAACGGTAATGGTTTCAGGCACTAAAACTTCGTGTACGACAGGTTCGGTCGGCGCTTGGAAGGCGTGTTGGTTTGGCTCAAGTTTGAGTTTTTTGCCTTTTTTGCCGCCGCGTACGCGCTCGTCGTCGCCAGTGCGTGTATTGTTGCGGTCGCGACCACCTTTGCCGCCTTTGCCTTTAGCATTGCGGCCTTGAGTGTCTTCATCACGCTCACGACGGTCTTCTTTTTTACTGCGCGCGTTGTGTTCGGATTTGCCTTCGCCGGATGCTGCTTTAGCTTTCTCGGCAGGTTTACTGCGTTCGCCTGATTTGGCTTCTTTAGTAGGTTTTGAGTCTTTCTCGGCCTGTTGTTTTATGGCTTCACGGCGTGCTTGACGCTCTTGTTTTTCTTTCAACAAGGCTTCTTGATGCGCACGCAGGGCGGCGGCACGACGGGCTTCTTCATCGCGTTGAGCCTGTTCTTCCACGCTGACGACAGGTTGCGGTACGGCAGGAGCGGCAGGTTTAGCTGCCTTTTTCGCTTCTTTGCCTTTGCCGCCTTTGTCTTGTTTGGCTTTGGCAGGTTTCTTGGCTTCGGCTGGTTTTTCAGCTTCAACGGATTTTTCAGACGGCTTGTTGTCTGCTTTAGCTTCAACTTTTACTTCGGTCTTGGCTTCTACAGCTTCAACCGGTTTGGCTTCTTCTTTTTTAGCTTCGGCAGGTTTGCCTTCCGCTTTTGGTGCGGCTTTGGCTGCTTTCAGTCTGGCTGCTTCGGCCTCTGCTTTGGCGCGGGCTTCGGCTTTTGCGGCTGCTTCTGCTTCAGCTTTGGCTTTTTCTTCGGCAGCTTTTGCGGCTGCTTTTTCTGCTTCGGCTTTTTGGTTTTCAGCCGCTACTTTGGCTTTGGCTTCCGCGGCCAATTCTTCGGAAGAAGGAATGGTAACGGCACGGCTGCGGCGGCGTGTTTCCACTTTTACGCCGTCAACGGTGCTGACTTCGGTTTTTTTGCGGCGGATGCTGATGGTGCCGCTGTTGCTGCCATTTTTCTTTTGCAGGTAAGCGGTCAGCAATTGTTTGTCGTCAGTGGTCAGGCTGTCATTACCGCTGTTTTTGTTGACGCCGGCTTCTTTCAATTGTTTGAGCAAATCATCGACGGGGCGGTTTAGTTCGGCGGCAAATTGTGCTACGGTTGTATTACTCATTCAGTACCCCCTTAGTTGTTTTCTTCAGTAAACCAGTGTTCGCGTGCAGCCAAAATCACTTTTTTGGCTTCTTCTTCGTCAACACCGGTAATTTCGACCAATTCGTCAACAGACAATTCGGCTAGATCGTCGCGTTGGGTCACGCCTGCTTCGGCAAGCTTGCGCAACATATCGGAATCTACGCCGTCCAGATTGCGCATGTCTTCAGACACTTCGCCCAGTTTTTCTTCTGCCGCGATGGTCATGGTCAGGATGGCGTCGCGTGCGCGGTTGCGTAGGGTTTCAACGATTTCTTCGTCAAAGCCTTCGATGGCGAGCAATTCTGCCGCCGGAACGTAAGCCACTTCTTCCAATGTGGCAAAACCTTCTTCAACCAAAATATCGGCGGTTTCGTCGTCGATGTTCAAGTGGGTGGTGAAGAGGTTGCGGATAACGGCGTCTTCGGCGGCATTGCGCTCGTCGGCTTCTTCAACGGTCATGATGTTCAGCTGCCAGCCGGTCAGGATGGAAGCCAGGCGGACGTTTTGACCGCCGCGGCCGATGGCCAGCGCCAGTTGGTTTTCATCAACAATCACGTCAACGGCGTGTTTATCTTCGTCAATCACGATGCGGCTCACTTCGGCAGGAGACAGCGCGTTCATCACGAATTGGGCAGGCTCGGGAGACCACAAAACGATGTCGATGCGTTCGCCGGACAATTCGTTGCTCACGGCGTTGACACGGGAACCGCGCACGCCGATACAAGTACCTTGCGGATCGATGCGTTGGTCGTTGGCTTTAACGGCAACTTTGGCGCGTTGGCCTGGATCGCGTGCTACTTCGCGGATTTCCAACAGGCCGTCTGCAATTTCAGGCACTTCGTTGGCGTAGAGTTTGGCCAAGAAGTCGCCGCTGGTACGGCTCAAAATAACTTGTTTGCGGCCGGTGTTGCCGATTTCGTCCACACGCAGGAAGAGGGCGCGGATGCGGTCGCCGCTGCGGAAGTTCTCGCGCGGAATCATTTCTTCGCGTGGAATCAGTGCGTCAAGTTTGCCCGTGACGACTTCAACGATAATACCGTGGCGCTCGACGCGTTTTACGGTACCGGAAACGATGTCTTCTTTAGAAGCGAGGAACTCGTTCAGGTTTTGCTCGCGCTCGGCATCGCGGATGCGTTGCAGGATGATTTGTTTGGCGGTTTGCGCTGCTTGGCGGCCGAAGCCTTCGTTTGGCAGCTGCTCTTCGTAGTATTCGCCGATTTGGATGGTGGTGCCGGGGATTTCTTCTTGGATTTCCTCGATGGTTTTTTCTACGTCAGGGTAGGTGTAGTCTTCATCGGCAACAATCAGCCAGCGGCGGAAGGTTTGGTATTCGCCGGTATCGCGATCGATTTCGACGCGCACGTCCATGTGCTCGCGGTCGGCTTTTTTCTTGGCGGCAGTAGAGAGGGCGAATTCAAGGGCTTTGAATACGACTTCCGTTTCAACGTTTTTTTCACTTGCCAGCGCTTCGGCCAGCTGTAACATTTCGCGACTCATTTTCTAGAATCTCCAAGTAATCGGTTTTTAAAATTTAAATTCGGGGCGCAAACGGGCTTTGTCGATGTTGCTCAATTCGATTTGGGCGGTTTTGCCGTCGAAAGAGACGGTAACGATGTCGTTTTCGCAAGATTCGATGCGGCCGATGAAGTTTTTCTGACCATCAATCGGCAGGCGTGTTTTGATTTTGGCGTTCTGGCCGGCAAAGCGCACGAAGTCGGCGGCTTTTTTCAACGGTCGGTCAAGGCCCGGGCTGGAGATTTCCAAGCGTTTGTAGTCGATGTCTTCAACCATAAACACGCGGCTCAGATGGTTGCTGACAGTGGCGCAGTCTTCGACGGTGATGCCGCCGTCTTTATCAATGAAAATGCGCAAATCGCCTTGCGCGGTTAGTTCGAAATCGACCAGCTCGTAGCCCAAGCCGGGCAGGGTTTTATCAAGAATGCTTTGAATATCCATGCTTCTCCAGAAGTACATAAACAAAAAAATGGCCGCGCGGCCATTTTTCGTGTGATTTGAAAAATTGGCCTATTATAACTGTTTTCCAGATAAAAGAAAAGCGTTGATTTGGCGTGGATTTTTTGAAGTGATTGCTTAAATGGAAGAGATTGGGATGAGGCCGTCTGAAAAGGGAATTGTTGACAAGTTTTAATTTGGCTTTTCTGAAATTTTTTTAGAAAACAAAGAATTGGTATTGCTTTGTTTTCAGACGGCCTTGGATTTCCTGATTTTTCGTGCTTGCACAATGTGCAAGGCGGTTCTACAATTTCTTCATACCCTCCGAATAAGAAAGATGGCCGCTATGTCCGCACACCCGATTTATAATTTTTCCGCAGGTCCTGCCGTATTGCCGGAAGCCGTATTGCGTACCGCGCAACAGGAAATGCTCGACTACAACGGTACGGGTTTTCCCGTGATGGCGATGAGCCACCGTTCGGATATGTTTTTGAGCATTCTGCATCATGCCGAACAAGACTTGCGCCAGCTTTTGAATATTCCGTCTAACTATAAAATCCTGTTTTTACAGGGCGGTGCGACCACGCAATTCAATATGGCGGCCATGAATTTGGCGCACGGTTTTGCGACTGCCGACACGGTGGTAACGGGCAACTGGAGCCGTATTGCCTATGAACAGATGAGCCGTTTGAGCAATGCCGAAATCCGTTTGGCCGCGCATGGTGGCGAGCAATATGCCTATAAAAACCTGCCTGCGGTTGAGGATTGGGATGTCAACCCGAATTCCGCGTTTGTTCATTTTGCGATTAATGAAACCGTAAACGGCTTGCAGTATCAAAACGTCCCCAAACTTTCAGACGGCCTGCCGCCGCTGGTGTGCGATATGTCCAGCGAGATTTTGTCGCGTGAGTTTGATGTATCAGATTACGGCTTGATTTATGCCGGCGCGCAAAAAAATATCGGCCCTGCCGGTGCGACCGTGGTCATTATCCGCGAGGATTTGCTGGAGCGTTGTCCGAACGATATCCCCGATGTGTTCAACTACCGTTCTCATATCAACCGCGACGGTATGTACAACACGCCGTCCACTTATGCGATTTATATGTCGGGCTTGGTGTTCCGCTGGCTGCAAACGCAGGGCGGTGTGAAAAAAATTGAAGCGGTCAATCGAATGAAGGCGCAAACCTTGTATGAGGCGATAGACGGCAGCAGCGGTTTTTACATCAACGATATTCATCCTGATGCGCGTTCCAAAATGAACGTGGTCTTCAAAACCACAAGCGAGGATTTGGACCGCCGCTTTGTGTTGGAAGCCGAGTTGCAGGGCTTGTGCCTGCTCAAGGGCTATAAAACCGTCGGCGGCATGCGCGCCAGCATTTACAATGCGATGCCGCTTGAAGGTGTGAACGCGTTGGCCGAATTTATGAAAGATTTCCAACGACGTTACGGTTAAGACTTAAGATAAAAAGGCCGTCTGAAACTGGGTTTCAGACGGCCTTTTTATTTGAATTAGCCTTATTCGGTCACTTCTTCAGTGATGCTGTCGCGGTAGATGGTGCTGTCGTAAGTCGGCACGGGAGGCGGCAGCAGGTTGTTGAGTGTCAGCGCGGACGGGTTCAGCGTCGGGTAGCCGCTGAAGGTTACGGAATAACCGCCGTTGCCGGTACTGCGGACTTTGGCGTGCGCGCCCAACGGGAAAGTGGTTTTGTTGGTGATGTGGCCGAATGGGAAACCGGTCAACACAGGAATCTTGGCGATGCGCGAAATGTGGTTGACGACGGCGGAGAAGTCGTAGCTGGAATCGTACGCGTCGCGGATGGTGCCCATGCGGAAATCGCCGAAGATGATGGCGCGTTGTTTTTGCAAAACACCTGACAGATAAAGTGTATTGAGCATACGCTCGATGCGGTAAGGCTGCTCGCTGACGTCTTCGATAAAGAGGATGCCGCCTTGAATGTCGGGCATGTAGGGCGTACCGGCGAGGGAAGCGAGAACGCTGAGGTTGCCGCCCCACAATGTGCCTTCGACGTTGACATCGGCGCGTTGGATGGTCGGAACATCAACGATGTTGACGTTGTTGGTCGTGCCGCGGATGAAGGAATCCATGGTAAAGACGCTGGGGTCTGCTTTGCCGAATTCGCTGTACACCATCGGGCCTGCAAAGCTCATCATATTGCCTTTGGCCAACAGGGCGAGTTGGACGGCGCAAACGTCGCTGAAACCGAAGAACAATGTGCCGCGTTCGCGCATTCTGGCGCCGAGTGAGGCAAAGTCGATTTGCGGCAGGATGCGTGCCGCGCCGTAGCCGCCGCGCAAGCCCATGAGGACTTTGGGTGTTTCAACACGGCCGCTGGCAACGTCTTGGAAGTCGGCGGAACGTTGGGCATCGGAGCCGGCAAAGCGTTGATAGCGTCGGCTGCCTGCTTGTTGGTTAGTCACGGTAAAACCTGCGTTGTAGAGGCGGGTCAGGCCGGTGGTTACGCGGTTGGGGTCTTCGGCGAAGCCTGACGGCGCAACAACGCGCAGGAGGTTGTCGCCGGAACGTGGCGGATGGGGTTGCTTAGGTTGCACGGTTTGGGCTTTCGCGGTGGTGGAAGTGGTTTTGGTTTGCGGCGTGGTGGTCGTGCCTGTACCGCAGGCTTGCAACAACCCTGCGCCTGCCGCGGCAGAGCAGGTGCGCAGGAAATGGCGGCGCGTGGTGGAAGTCATTGAGGTTTTTCTTTCGTTATATGTTCAGACGGCCTGAAGTTCGGCGTGTCGGACCTTGCAGGCCGTCTGAAAGTTTAAGCGATTAAGTTTTTGATTTGTTCCGGCCAGTTTTCGGGCAAGGCCATACCGTGTTCGCGGACGGGCGCAGCCCAAATCGGCGCGGGGAAATTGGCGTCGTTTTCAAAACGGGCGATGACGTGCCAATGCAGGTGTGGCACAACATTGCCGAGGCTGGCCAGATTGATTTTGGCCGGGCGGAAGACTTGGCGCATTGCGGCTTCAACCTGATACACCATTTCCATGATTTCGTTGCGTTCGGCAGGGGAAAGGTCGGTCATCTCGGAGACATGGTTATTCCAAATAACGCGGCAGAATGCCGGTGCGCCGGCTTCATTGTGGACGGCGATCACGCGCAGGTTTGGCGTTTGCAGCAAAATATCTTCGTTGTCGGCAGTGCAGATGGGGCAGGTCATGGTTTTCTCTTTTTTAGTCTGAATAGGAATCGGATGATTGCCATCAGGATTTTTAGAATGAGGTAAATAGCAGTCAGCGTGATGAATGTGAACAGCCACGGTTCAGGTATAAACCACCAAAATAAATAGGTAGGCGTGATTCAGTCGGCACATTCTTCGGCACTCTTAACGTGATCGCATAAGCCAAAGCGAAAAAAATCATCGACATCATGAAAGGGCGAATAGGCGGACATAAGTGCTTTTGGCGTCACACAAATCAATGCAATGATAGCAATCCAAAAGAATGGTTTGAGATATTTGAGTACAGTCATGGGTGAAGTGTTATGCAAATTTTGCCGCCCCTTGATTAGCAAGCTCGTCGGCTTTTTCGTTTTCAGAGTGTCCGGCGTGGCCTTTGACCCACGTCCAGCGGACATCGTGCTGTTGAACCAGACTATCCAGCTCTTTCCATAAATCGTCGTTTTTAACCGGTTTTTTGGCGGCAGTTTTCCAGCCGTTTTTTTTCCAGCCGTGTATCCAGCTTTCCATGCCGTTTTTGACGTATTGCGAGTCGGTGCAGATAACGACTTGGCAGCGGCGTTTTAAGGATTTCAGTCCTTCGATAACGGCGGTCAGCTCCATGCGGTTGTTGGTGGTTTCGGCTTCGCCGCCGAACAGTTCTTTTTCGTGTGTGCCGTAGCGCATAAATACCCCCCAGCCGCCTGCGCCGGGGTTGCCTTTGCATGCGCCGTCTGTGTAGAGGTAAACGGGTTTATCCATGGGCATGTCTTTGTCGAATAAGGCGGTATCATAACATAAGGCCGTCTGAAATATCGGCAAATGCCGTCTGAAATATCGGCAAATACGGTTTGCGCGTGTAAAATACCCTGCACTTTATCACTCGTATAGAAAGCAGGTAGATATGGGATTGTTCAGCGGCCTTTTGGGCAATGCTTCGCAAAAAGACGCAGATGCGGTGGAACGCGATTTGGCAAATATCCTGATTGATGGCGAACAGGTAAAAATGGCATTCAGCCTGGTGCGCGATTTGATTGTGTTTACCGAATATCGGCTGGTGTTGGTGGACAAACAGGGTTTGACCGGCAAGAAAGTGTCTTACCGTTCGATTCCGTACCGTTCCGTATCGCGCTTTTCGGTGGAAACCTCGGGCCATTTCGATTTGGATGCCGAGCTGAAGATTTGGGTTTCTTCCAGCGAAGCACCAACCGAAACCTTGCAGTTTAAAAGCGACAAGAGCGTGATTGCCATTCAAAAAGCCTTGGCAGAAGCTGTGTTGAAACCGTCAAAATAGAAAGGAAATATGATGAGCGAACAGCAAGAATTGTTTTGTTACAAACAGATGCCGGTGTGGACGGCGGACGAGATTCCCGAAGCTTTGTTGTCCAAACACAATACCGCCGCCGGTACTTGGGGCTGCCTCAATGTCCTCCAAGGCCGTCTGAACTTCAATGAAGTGGACGAGGCGGGCAATGTTACGGCTACGCACGAGCTGACGCCTGAAAGCGATGATTGGATTATCCATCCGCAAGCATGGCACTTTATCGCGCCGCAAACGCAAGATACGGAAATCCAACTGTCGTTTTACTGCGAGGCGGCGGACTATTTTAATAAGAAATACGGCATGAGCGCGACACATTCGGCCGTCCGTGCCGCCGAAGGCATCGTGCCCGTCGGCAAGGTTTTGGATATGGGCTGCGGTCAGGGGCGCAATGCGCTGTATTTGGGTTTGAAAGGTTTTGACGTTACCGCTGTCGATAATAATCCCCATGCGGTTCAAAACGTGGAAGAGCTGGCGCGTATTGAAGAGTTGAATGTCCGCGCGTTTGAATACGACCTCAACGCCGCCAATATTCAGGAAAACTTCGATTATATGGTGGCGACCGTGGTGTTTATGTTCCTGATGCCGCGTTACGTTCCTGACGTGATTGCCAATATGAAGGAACACACCAACCCCAGCGGCTACAACCTGATAGTGTCTGCGATGGATACTGAAGATTTCCCTTGCCCGATGCCGTTCCCATTCAAGTTCGGCGAGGGCGAGTTGCGCGAATACTATAAGGATTGGGAATTGGTGGAATACAAGGAAGAGCTGGGCTCGATGCACGCGAAAGACGAATTTGGCAATCCGATTCAGTTTAAATTCGTTACCATGCTGGCGAAGAAACCGGAATAAAGGTTTTGCCGTCAAAAGGCCGTCTGAATTCAGTTTTCAGACGGCCTTTGTCGTAATCAATCCACAATCCTTTTGCCCAAAATCACCACGTCTGCCAACATGGTGTCCAAATCGCAGACTTGCGGCAGCCGCCCCCATTCTTCAAAACCGAAACGGTGAAACAGGTTCAGGCTCGGATAGTTGTGGCCGAACACAAGCGCGATGACGTTGCGGATGTCTAAGGATGGCGCGCGTTCGAGCATATGCCGCAACAGGATTTTGCCTACGCCTGCGCCGCGCATATCGTGGCGGACATAAACGCTGACTTCCGCACTGATGTGGTAGGCGTAGCGCGGATGGTAGTCGCTGAAACTGCCCCAGGCCAATACGGTGCCGTCGGCATCGTAAAGGGCGTAGATCGGGCGTTTGTCCGTGTGCGCGGCAAACCACATTTCACGCTCGGCAACCGTGGTCGGCGATAAATCGGCGGTGGATTGGCGCGTGGCCACGGTGCTGTTGTAAATATCGACGATGGCGGGCAAGTCTTGGCGCAGGGCAGGGCGGATGGTGTATTGCATTTCAGACGGCCTGTTATTGAATCAGTTTGGAGATAGTCTTAAAGGCCGGATGTTTGGCATCGCCGAGCAGTTGGAACAAAATACTTTCGACATTGGAAACGGTAATGCCCTGACGGCTTAGTTGCGCCAAACCATTGTCGCGGTTGGCTGTTGTGCGCGAGGCGGTGCATTCGAAAGGCAGGGATACGGCGTAACCTTGCGTCTTCAAATCCAAGGCCGTCTGAAGCATACAGATATGCGCTTCTGCTCCCACTAAAATAACGTTTTTGATGTCGTTTTTGCGTAAGATTTCCTGAATTTCAGGTAAAAACGCCGAGAATCGGGTTTTCTCGACAACAGGCGTACCTTCTGGCAACAGCAGCGATACGGCGGATACGGTGCTGCCCAAACCTTTCGGATATTGTTCGGTTACGGCAAAGGGTACGTCCAAAGCCGTCAAACCTTGAATCAGCAGGCGGCAGCGTTCCACCATTTCGTCCGCGCCGGAAAGGGCGGGCAGCAGGCGTTCTTGAATATCGACAATCAGACAAAGCGTATTTTTGGGGTTCATGGCTTTTCCTTTCAGACGGCCTTTACGGCAAGATCGTTGAATCAGAATGCAATCATATAACAAGCCGCTGGAAAAGTATTGCAGCTTGCCCTGTTTTAAAGCCCGAAATTCTTTTAAAATACCGCCTGATTTGAATTGATAGAGACCGACAACATGAATTTATACCAAACCGTCGAACGTGAAGCCCAAGCAGCCTTTGCCGCTGCCGGTTTGTCCGACAGCCCCGTCGTATTGCAGGCGGCGAAAAATCCCGACTTCGGCGATTTCCAAATCAACGGCGTGATGGGTGCGGCGAAAAAAGCCAAACAAAATCCGCGCGAATTGGCGCAAAAAGTGGCCGAGGCATTGGCGGACAACGCTGTGATTGAAAGTGCGGAAGTAGCCGGCCCGGGCTTTATCAACCTGCGCCTGCGTCCTGAGTTCCTCGCCCAAAACATTCAGACGGCCTTGAGCGACGCGCGTTTCGGCGTAGCGAAAACCGACAAACCTCAAACCGTCGTTATCGACTATTCCTCTCCTAATCTTGCCAAAGAAATGCACGTCGGCCATCTGCGTTCCAGCATCATCGGCGACAGCATTTCGCGCGTGTTGGAATTTATGGGCAACACCGTTATCCGTCAAAACCACGTCGGCGACTGGGGTACGCAGTTCGGCATGTTGGTCGCTTATTTGGTTGAGCAGCAAAAAGACAATGCCGCGTTTGAGCTGGCGGATTTGGAGCAGTTTTACCGCGCCGCCAAAGTGCGCTTTGACGAAGATCCTGCCTTCGCCGACACCGCACGCGAATACGTTGTGAAGCTGCAAGGCGGCGATGAAACCGTTTTGGCATTGTGGAAACAGTTTGTCGATATTTCACTCTCGCACGCCCAAGCCGTTTATGACACGCTGGGCTTGAAACTGCGTCCTGAAGACGTGGCAGGCGAATCGAAATACAACGACGATTTGCAACCCGTAGTCGATGATTTGGTCGAAAAAGGTTTGGCAGTCGAAGACGACGGCGCGAAAGTCGTGTTCTTGGACGAGTTCAAAAACAAAGACGGCGAACCTGCCGCATTTATCGTGCAAAAACAAGGCGGCGGCTTCCTTTATGCTTCCACCGACTTGGCATGTTTGCGCTACCGTGTCGGCACGCTTCATGCAGACCGCTTGCTGTACGTCGTCGACCACCGCCAAGCCCTGCACTTTGAGCAACTCTTTACCACTTCCCGCAAAGCAGGCTATCTGCCGGAAGATGTAAAAGCCGAGTTTATCGGCTTCGGCACCATGATGGGCAAAGACGGTAAACCGTTCAAAACGCGCAGCGGCGACACCGTAAAACTGGTTGACCTGCTGACCGAAGCCGTTGAACGCGCCACCGCTTTGGTGAAAGAGAAAAACCCTGAATTGGGCACAGACGAAGCAGGTAAAATTGGTAAAACCGTCGGCATCGGTGCAGTCAAATACGCCGACTTGAGCAAAAACCGCACCAGCGATTATGTGTTCGACTGGGACGCCATGCTTTCGTTTGAAGGCAATACCGCCCCCTACCTGCAATACGCCTACACACGCGTACAAAGCGTATTCCGCAAAGCCGGCGAATGGGACGCAACTGCGCCAACCGTTTTGACCGAACCTTTGGAAAAACAACTGGCCGCAGAGCTGTTGAAATTTGAAGACGTACTGCAAAGCGTGGCAGATACCGCTTATCCGCACTACCTCGCCGCCTACCTCTATCAAATCGCCACTCTGTTCAGCCGCTTCTACGAAGCCTGCCCGATTTTGAAATCAGAAGGTGCAACCCGCAACAGCCGCCTGCAACTGGCGAAGCTGACCGGCGACACGCTGAAACAAGGCTTGGAGTTGTTGGGTATTGATGTATTGAGTGTTATGTAAGTTTTTGAATAAAAACGATGAAAGGCCGTCTGAAACCTTGCAGGTTGCAAGGTTTCAGACGGCCTTTTTGATGCTTTAAAAAATATTGTGATACCGTTGATTTTGAGCCTAAGCGGTTTTGAATTTGCTCAGGTAATGCGTTCAGACGGCCTTGTCTTTATTTCAAATTGCTTGCCAACAACCAAGCCTGCGCTTCGGTAGCATCGCTGAAATATTTTGGGTGTTGGTTGGTCAGGAGACTGGAAAGGCGCGCGCCGAGTTTGATCCAGATGTCGTCGGTAATGACGGCAACGCGGCCGAAGTCGGTTTCGTGTTGGTTGAGGAATTTGATTTGCTCGACCGCCATATCGATGGTGAAGTCTTTTAGCATGGACAAATCCAACAGGATGTCGGGCAGATGGATTTTTTGTTTTGCGGCCAACAAGGCTTCTTCCAATTGGCGGAAATCGTCCAAAGTGAACTCGTTGTACAGCGCTACGTTTAAGCCGTAAGATTGTTCGCGGATGGAAATCATGGTGTTCTCCTTGTTAAATTATTGCTTCATCAGAAATTTTTTGATTGAGGCCGGAGTAAAACTGCTGAACACGCCGCCTGCAACAATGATAACCATGCCGGCGGCTTCCTGCCAAGTGATTTTATCGCCGAAAAGCAGTACGCCGGATAGGGCGGAGAAAACGACGGTTAGGTAGGAAAGCGAGGCAACGGTAAATTTCTTCCCGACCTTATAGGCGCGGGTCATGGCCAATTGTGCAATCATGGCGGAGATGCCGATGCCGGCCAGATAGGGCAGGGAAGACGCGGTCAGCGGATGCCAGCCGGTAAAGCAGCTCCAAATGGCGGACATAATCAGGCCGGTAAGCGACAGATAAAACACCACGCGCCAGCCCGGTTCGCCCAAAAGCGAGAGTTCGCGCACTTGCAAATACGCCCAGCCTGACATGGCGCCGCCTGCCAAACTGACCAGTGCGGCAAATTCTTGTCCGCCTTGAAAAGATGGGTTGAGCAACAGGATAACGCCGATAAAGCCCATAACCAAAATGGCTTGGGTATAAAGTGTAATTCGTTCTTTTAAAATGAAAAATGAAAAAATGGCAAGCCAGATGGAGGACGTGTAGTTGAGCGTGACGCCTGTTGCCAGCGGCAGATGTATGACGGAATAAAGCGTGCACATCATGGCAAGCGTGCCGATGACGCTGCGGTTGAGATGGGTTTTCCAATGCGGCGTGGAAAATGTGTTGCCTTGCGCTTTGGCCATGATGCCTAAGAACAGGGTGGAGACCAGCATGCGCCAAAAGACCAGCTCGCCGCTGGAAAAGCCGAAATGTGTAGAGGCGGCTTTGACGGAGAGGTTCATGACGGTAAAGCCGAGCGCGGCAATAACCACCCATGCCGAGCCGAGCGGATCTTTTCTGATGGTTTCCATTTGATGGGTATGTAAAGCGATTTTATTAATAAGAAAATATTATACAGGTCAATCAGGCCGTCTGAAAAATATCGTTGGGCTTCAACGGCCTTTTATTAGAAAATGAGAATTATTATTGAACAATGAAGTGGGTTTTTATAGAATGGGGGTTCTGTTTTTAAGAAAGGCTTGCCATGAAAGTATCCAATATTTCTGCCGTATTGCTGTCCGCTTTGTTTTCCGTTGCCGTTTCTGCCGCGCCTTTGGGGGAGGTTTCTTCCGAAAACGGTAAGATTTTCAGCGGCGAAAATTACATGGTCGTTAAGAAAGACATGAAGAAAGGGGAGCAGATTAAGCCGCACGATCATCCGGGTTTTAAAACGTTGATTTTTGCCGTTGGAAAAGGAAGCTTTGACGTGACGCTGAATCAGACTGAAAAACATACGGTCGGCGCAGGCTCGATTTTGCGGTTTGGCGGCGATGCAGTGATTGAGGCAGTTGCAACCGAAGATGCTGATGTGGCAATTACTTTGATTAAGTAAACCGATAGATAATAAAAGGCCGTCTGAAAAATGATGTTTCAGACGGCCTTGTTTATTCATACAACCGTTGCCATTAAGCGCAAATCAAATAGATGAAGCCGGAGCCGAAGATATCTGCCAAGGCGTGAATCAGGAAAAACGGCAGCAGGTTTTTGACTTTGTATTTGTAGAAGAAGTAGTACATCAAGCCGAAAACAACGCCGATAACGGTCGCCCAAAGCATGCCTTGGTAAGTATGGAAGGAGACGCGAACCAAGGTCGAATAGGCCAATGCTTGCCATTTGTATTTGTCTTCCACGCAGGTTAAAAGGCCGAGGAAACAGAATTCTTCGTAAAAGCCGTTTAAAAGGCCGTAGAGGATGGCCATCGGCGCAAGGGCGGCGAATTTGTCGAAGATGGATAATGGTTTGATGTATTGGAATATTTCAGTGGTAAAGTAATTGTAGCCGCCGCTTAACGAAGTCACCGCATCGGCGGTCAGACCCATCAGGATAAAAATTACAGGCGTCCAAAACAATACGCCTAAATTAAAGCGAATCGGCAATTGTTTGAAGTCGAAACGGCGAATAATGAGGTAAATCAGAGCAATAGCAAGCAGCGTCAACTGCAGGCTCATGTTTTCCGAATAAGCCACGCCGGTTACCGCAGTATCGCGCACTTCTTCGGTAGCAGCAGCTGTTTCCACTTGCGGCATCAGGCTGGCGATATAAAGTTGGGTAGAACGGTAGGCAAATTGACCGAACAGGATGGCGGTAACAATCAGCATGTCAAACCAGCGCAGATGGCGCAAAGGCTCTTTAGGGCGGATAGCGGCGAGCATGCTCATAATTCTCCTCTTTACTCTAATTAAATGGCAGTGCGCAATAGTTACATAAACATACAAAAATCGTCAACAATTATCGTAATAAAACATGAATTAAAAATCAGGCTGTTTCAGACGGCCTGAAGCGCTTCTAAAATGCCGTATTTTCAGAAGGGTTTATCTTCAAAAATATGGCATAATCACTTTATTGCAAACTAAGGAATCTTATCGTGAGTATTTCTCTGTCCCAATATCTGCTGTACCTGCAATATATGTTGGCAGGTATCGCCATGACTGTAGTTTTCGGTGCCGTATATCTGCGGATTACCCCCGCCGAAGAATTGCGCCTGATTAAAAACGGCAACCTTGCCTGCGCCTTATCGTTTGGCGGCGCGTTGGTCGGTTTCTGTCTGACGCTTGCCTCAAGCATTGCACACAGCGTCAGCTTCATCGATTTTATCCTGTGGGGACTTGCCGCAGCAGTGATTCAGATTTTTGTCTATTTCGCTGCAACAATGATGATTAAAGACGCTACCCCAGAACTTATCGGCAACAATGTCGCCGTCGGCGCGCTGTTTGGTGCAGTGTCCATCTCGATCGGCATTTTGAATGCGGCTTGCTTGACTTGATTTTGATGGTCGGTTGGATAGCAAAAGATGTGCTGATCCTGACTCCTGCCTGGAGAAATTATCGGTAGATTTTTTTGACTGATAATGGCTTATGCCTGATGGTATTGGCGTTATAGTGAAATTCTGAAAGTATCAAAAAATTCAGACGGCCTGTTATATACAAGGCCGTCTGAAACGTTTTAACTACTTAAACTCATCAAATTAGAAAGAGTATTGCAATCTTATGCCCGCTTCGTGGGTGTGGTTTTTAGGTTCTATAGATCCCAATCCATATGAGTCATACTCTTCCGTAACGGTAAGGTTCGATTCTTTAACTTTCCAGCCGCGATAGAATGGAGTGAGGCTGATTTTGGAGCCGTTAGCGAATTTTT
The DNA here is from genome assembly GCF_019334725.1 of Neisseria perflava. Taxonomy (NCBI): domain Bacteria; kingdom Pseudomonadati; phylum Pseudomonadota; class Betaproteobacteria; order Neisseriales; family Neisseriaceae; genus Neisseria; species Neisseria perflava. The sequence goes on from NZ_CP079818.1 coordinate 888,150, forward strand.
TAGATATAGGCACTTCAACCTCAATCCCTTGTCCGCCGCCTTGTTTCATTCGGGTTTCTACCTGGTCGGGTTCGTAAGAATATTGGCGGCCTTTTACGGCACGATTGTAGGCAATGCGGGGAGATATCTCAAAGTTTGCAGGAAGGGCGATATTTACTCCGGTATTGATTTGCGCATATGTAGTTCGGTTTTTGCGGTCATAATCATTTGGATCAATGCGGCTGCTTAAGTCTCTCAGAACGCGGTGTCCCAAGCCGGCTCCGGCAGTAATGCTAAAGCGATCGTTAATCGGGAGTGTATATTCGTATAAGGCACGGATATCGTATGCGCGGCGTGGTGCATTTTTGAGTGTGGCTGAGCCATAACTTGCTGAATCGTCGATATAATCCTCAGTTATATATTGTACGCTTCCCGTGTAATCTGTTTTACCGCGCGAATAACGGCCTTCTAATTTTGCCGCATGGCGATCGTTGAAACGGTATTTTACGCCGGCATTAATAGACCATAAGTTGCCTTTTTGCTGCATTAAGCGACTACCATCTTTTTCGTATTCGCGATAGGTCTCGTTGTAATATTCGCTACCAACGGTAAATTCAACAGGGCGGGCAGCCTGTGTACTTACGGCAGCAGAGAGTGCTAACACTGCAAAACAGAAATGAGCAGAATTTTTCATATAAATTCCTTTTACTTTATGAAAGCCAATGTGATAATTTGACAATACATCATGATGAATTTCTAGGATTTGGTAAATATTAACAGGTGTAGTGAACGCTTGGTATAGTGTTTAATGATTTTCTACCTGTATTTGTCTTTTTTATGATATAGCGCAGGTAAAAGCAGAAAAATAGTGTAAAACAGAGTCTGCATGAATTTTAATGATATGTTAATGTTTCTGGGTCGGCTAGTGGGTTTAACACTAAAAATAGATAGAGCAACCCACTCTATTCCCATGCATAAAGACATTTTGAATGTTTATATCATATGACATTCTATTTATATAAAATAAGCGATATAACCGACTAGGCAAATTGACCTGACTGCCCATAAGTTATCCCTTCTTCTTCAAATAAGGAACTGCGATGTTCAACTTTATCAAGAAACAGTTTATCGACGTTATTCAATGGCCGAATCCCGATGACAGCCTGCTGATGTGGCGTTTTCCGATTGCCGATGAGGAGATCCAAAACGGTGCGAGCCTGACTGTGCGTGAGGCGCAGATGGCGATGTTTGTCGATGAAGGCGTAACCGCCGACGTGTTCGGTCCGGGGCGTTATACGCTAAATACGCAAACGTTGCCTGTGCTGACCAACTTGAAAAACTGGGACAAGCTTTTTGAGTCTCCGTTTAAATCGGATGTTTACTTTTTCAATACCAAACAACAGCTTGCACGTAAATGGGGTACATCCCAACCTGTTACCGTGCGCGATGCCGAGTTTGGCGCGGTGCAACTGCGTTCGTTCGGTATGTATTCTTACCGCATCAGCGATCCGGCAAAATTCTTTAAAGAAGTCAGCGGTGTGGCGGCGCAATACAGCGGCGTAGACTTGGAAAACCAACTGCGCAATATCGCAGTCACCCAGTTGGCGGCCGCGTTCGGCAGCTCCGGTATCCCATTCTTGGATATGGCGGCGAACCAAGTTTTGCTGTCGCAAAAAATCGGCGAATTGCTTGGCGCGGAATTTGCCAAGCTGGGTTTGGCACTGGAAAACTTCACTGTTGAAAGCATTACTTTGCCCGCGTCTATTCAGGCTGCGTTGGATAAGAAAATTTCGATGGGTGTTATCGGCGATTTGGGACGCTACACCCAATATCAAACCGCCGAATCTATTCCGCTTGCGGCACAAAATGAAGGCGGACTTGCCGGAATCGGTGCAGGTTTGGGCGTAGGTGCCGGTATTGGTCAGGCGATGGCGGGTGCCATGGCTGGCATGATGCAGCCGAATGCGCAACAGGCTCAGCAAAATGCTCAGCCGGTTGCCGAAGATCCGCAGGCTAAATTGGTGAAACTCAAGTCTTTGCTGGATGGCGGTTTGATTTCGCAAGAAGATTTTGACAAAGCCAAGGCTGAAGTGTTGAAACAGCTGATTGGTTGATCAATTGAAGGCCGTCTGAAAAATATCATTCAAAAGAAGCGTTGAGCTGCTTCTATGAAAAGGTTTCAGACGGCCTTTCAAATGATTTGATTAAGCCTGTCCGACTTCAAAAACGTTAAGGCCGTCTGAAACACTCCAACCCATTCTGAAAAAGCAAACCCATGTCTCAAACTCCTTTCTTCAAAACCGACTGCCCAAGCTGCGGAGCACCTGTCGAGGCGCATTCTGCTTCTGCCGTGACGCTGGTGTGCGGCTATTGCAACAGCATGCTGGTGCGGCAAGATAACGGCGTTGTCGACTCCGGCCGCGATTCCGCGTTGCTGGAAGATTTTAGTCCGCTGCAAATCGGAACCAGCGGTACATTTGTCGCACAACGCTTTACCTTGGTCGGACGGCTTCAGGTGCAGTACGACGATGGCGCGTGGAACGAATGGTATGCGCTGTTTGACGACGGCAGGGCCGGTTGGCTTTCTGAGGCGGGCGATTTGTATGTGATGACCATGCCGGTCGAAATCGATAGTCCGCCGAGATTTGAAGACACGCGAGCCGGGTTTAGCGAGCTGATTTTTCAAGATAAACGCTATATTGCCTCCGATGTCCGCAACATCAGCTTGAAACATGCGGCCGCGCAGGGTGAGTTGCCGTTTGTTTTGAAAGAGGATACAGAAAATCGGGTTTCCGACTGGCGTTGCGAAAACCTTTTCATCACGCTCGATTACAGCAGCGAAACACCTGAAGCCTTCTTCGGGCGGATGGTAAACCTAGATGATTTGAAGCTGGAAAACACCCGCAGCGAAGACGAAATCAAAGAAAGCGCAGGCCGTCTGAAAGGCAGTATTTCCTCAGAAAACTGTCCCAACTGCGGCTCGTCCGTCCACTGGGTCAACGGCCTCACCGCCCATCTCAACTGCCCAAGCTGCGGCAGCGAATTGGCAATCGGCAAAGACAAAGCCGAACTCATTACCGCCAACGCCATGCGAACGGCGCAGCAAAGCCTGTTTACCCTGCCCGTCGGCAGACAAGGCCGTCTGAAAAATCGCGAATTTTACGTTATGGGCGCAGTCAGATACGCCGAAACAGACGCGCAGGAAACATTTGAAAACCTGTTCAGCGGCCTCAACCGTACGCTCACGCCCGAAGGGCAATGGACGGAGTATCTGCTTTACAACCCTACACAGGGTTTCTTATGGTTGGTTGAATCTGATGAAGGTTGGAATATTTCCGAAACCTTGAACGATTGGCCGCGCCTCGACCGCAACCGCCAACCGCAAGGCTATGGCAAACTTTATGACTATGGCGGACAGGTCAAGGTTGCCAGCGGAGCGTTTTATTGGCGTGTCCGAAACGGTGATTTGAACTATTACAGCGATTACCGAGACGGACAAAGCCGTAAGATTGGCTCCGAACTAAACAGTCACGAAATGGCATGGACTAGAAGTGCCCCAATTGCTTATCGGGAAATTGCAGATGCGTTTAATCTGACCAGCCAAGCTCCGCATTACACTGCAAACATGGCGGCGGACGGCATTGATAAATCATTAAGAATGATAATGACCGCCATCTTGGTTGTCGTCAACCTCCCTGCGCTTTTGACCGGCGACAGTTCTGCTGCACTTACCGTCATCTTTGTAGGATGCTGGTTGTTGTGGAGCATGGGTAAAAAAGACGAGGACGAGGATTAATATGTCAAGAATCACTTACATCATTTTCAGCACCATCATCATCGTCATCTCCATGATCATCAGCTACGGCTCTTCCGACTCCGACGGCTCGCGTATGCACTCCGGCGGCTATTACGGCGGCAGCGGTTATTCCGGAGGCCATAAATGACCCATGCACCCGGTAATCATGGCCTATTGGACTTATACGGTTGCGACGAAGCCATCTTAAAAGATGAAGGCCGTCTGAAAACCGCTTTGGCAGCTGCTGCACAAGCCGCAGAAGCCACCATATTAACCGAACATTTCCACACCTTCGGCGGCGCAGGCGGCGTAACCGGCGTTTTACTGCTCGCCGAGTCCCATATCAGTATCCACACTTGGCCGGAACACCGCTTCGCCGCCATTGATGCATTTATCTGCGGCGGCATGAAATTGGAAAAAGTGAAGGAAATCTTGTGCAGGGAGTTGGCGGCGGAACGGGTGGATTGGACGGTTGTAAATAGAGGCAGTGATTTGACTTTATTTTAGTTTTATCAATATTGGCAAGAGGGGCAAAAGTTCAACGCCAAGCATACGCCATTTGATATTTCAGGAGATGTTAATTTATTGCTGGTTAAGTGTTATCGGTTCTATAACATGAAGGCATTTGGAAATAATGGGTATCTTACAGAGAAAAGGGTGTATGACTTGCTTTCCTAAAAAAATACTGAAAAGCAATAATTTATTATGCTAACCCGCCGTCAATTTCTCAGTTATACCGCCGCGCTTGGTGCCGCTTCTGCTTTCTCTTGGCAGACTTACAAATACCTCAACCGCAAACCGCCGGTTTCTATTAACCGTGTCGGCTTGCCGTTGGGGCATTTGTTGCGCGATCGGGAATTGTTGCAAGCGCCGCCCCGTCGTTATGAATGCAATACGTTGATACTCGGCGGCGGTGCGGCTGGGTTGGGGGCGTTGTGGTATTTGGCGAAGCATAATCACTGCGATGTATTGTTGGCAGAAGGGTTTGAACGCAATGGCAACAATGCTGCCTATACGTCTTCAGACGGCCTGAAAGCGCCGAGCGGTGCGCATTATTTGGCTTTGCCGTCGAAAGAAAGCGTGTATGTGCGCGAGATGTTGGTAGATTTCGGTATCTTGCAGTCGGACGGCAGCTTTAGGGAAACCGATTTGGTCTATGCGCCCGAATCGCGCCTCTTATATCAGGATAAATGGGTGGAACATTTATTGCCGAAAGAAGATGCGGATTCCAAACGGTTTTTTGATTTAATCGGCCGTCTGAAACAGTCTTACGGCGATGACGGTAAGAAAATTTTTGCTATTCCGATTGCGCTGTCATCGGCAGATGAGACATGGCGCAAACTCGATCATCTGACGTTTAAACAATGGCTTGATCAAGAGGACTACCACTCGCCTGAGCTTTTATGGTATCTCGATTATTGTTGCCGCGACGATTACGGACAAGGCATTGGGCAAGTGTCTGCCTTTGCCGGGCTGCATTATTTTGCCGCCCGCAACAATGCAGAAACCGTCCTCACTTGGCCCGAAGGTTTGGCACATCTTTCTGAAAACCTGCGCCGTCATGCCGGTTTGCAGGAAGGTTGGCAATGGCCGTCTGAAAATAGTATCCGTTTGGAGAAACCTGCTTCGGTTAATGCTTCTGCCGTCAAAATCAAACCGCTTTCAGACGGCCGGATTGAAGTGTGGCTGCGTGATAATGCAAAAGGGGAAACCGTTGCTGTCACCGCGCAACACGTTATCTCCGCCATGCCGCTGATGGTTGCCGCCTGCATTATTGAATTTCCCGAACAATTTGGTCTGGACATCCCAGAATACGCGCCATGGCTGGTTTCTAATTTTGAACTGCACAGTTTCCCGAAAGAAAAAAACAACAGCGAACTTGCGTGGGACAATGTGGTTTACGGCAGCCAAGGGCTGGGCTATGTTGTTGCGACCAACCAGTTTATCCGGGTTGCCCGTCCTGAACGCACGATTTTTACCGCCTACGCCGCGCTCAATCACGATGCGCCACAAGTCGTCCGCCGCCAGCTGCTTGAAGCAAGCGACGAAGAGCTGCTCCAGCTTGCCGCCCAAGATCTGCTTACCGCTTACGGCGAAGGCTTTTGGCGGCACGTTTCCCATGTTGATATTACCGTTCGCGGGCATGGTATGAGCGTGCCGAAGCCCGGCTATTTAAGCGATGAGGCTTTATTAAAAATCAGAAACCGAAATGGCGGATTGTTGTTTGCACACAGTGATTTAAGCAGCTATTCGGTATTTGAAGAGGCTTTGTATTGGGGTGTGGAAGCGGCACGGAAAGTGTTGGCTTAATTGATATAAAAAGGCCGTCTGAAATCATATTCAGACGGCCTTTTCTCTTTTAACTTAATAACCTGATTAGGCTTTTGGTTTCAAAGCGGCAGCTTCGCGAGCCAGACGGGTGATGGTATCCCAGTCTTTGTTTTTGATGGCTTCTTTCGGAGTCAGCCATGAGCCGCCGACGCACAAGACATTAGGCAGCGCTAAGTACTCGGGTGCAGTTACCAGGCTGATGCCGCCGGTCGGGCAGAAGCGAACGTCGGCATAAGGGCCATAGAGTGCTTTGAGCATGGCTTTGCCGCCAACGACTTCGGCAGGGAAGAGTTTGAGGGTGTCGATACCGTGTTCCAAAGCCAGTTGGACTTCGCCCGGAGTGGCAACGCCGGGAATCAGGGGGATGCCGCTGTTGTGGCTGGCTTTGGCGAGGGATTCGTGCAAACCAGGGCTGATGGCGAAAACTGCGCCTGCGTCTTCGACGGCTTTGAGCTGTTCGGGATTGGTTACCGTACCCGCGCCGACGATGGCGTTAGGCACTTCTTTGGCAATCAGGCGGATGGCGTCGAGGCCGACGGGGGTGCGCAGGGTGATTTCGAGGGTGGGGATGCCGCCTTCGACAAGGGCGTGGGACAAATCGACGGCGGTGCTCAAGTCGTCAATCGCCATCACAGGCACAACTGCGCCGGCTGTCAGAATTTCACGAGGGGTCAGTTTGGACATTTTAGGTCTCCGTTGGGGACTGTATCGTAATAGGGTTGTTAACATGGTTTCAGACGGCCTGATTGTTTTAAAAGGCCGTCTGAAAATGGTTTAGGCAAATTCGCCGCCGAAGCTCATAGCACCGGTTTCTGCGCTACTGGTCATGCTGCGGAAGTTGGCGAAAAGTTCGCGGCCGCAACCTTGTTGGTTAGCGCTCAAATCGATGCGTTCGACTTCGCGGGCATTCCATTCGGCTTCGTTAATCAGGACGTTGAGTTCGCCGGTAACGGAGTCGAAGCGGATCAGGTCGCCGGTACGGATTTTGGCGATATTGCCGCCCATCAGGGCTTCAGGCGTCATGTGGATGGATGCAGGCACTTTGCCGGATGCACCGGACATACGGCCGTCAGTCAGCAGCGCCACTTTAAAACCGCGGTCTTGCAGGATGCCCAAAGGCGGGGTCAGTTTGTGCAATTCGGGCATACCGTTGGCACGCGGGCCTTGGTAGCGGACAACGCAGACGAAATCGCGTTCCAACTCGCCGCGTTCAAACGCAGCCAACACTTCGCGTTGGTCGTTGAATACGATGGCGGGCGCTTCAATGATGCGGCAACCTTCGCGCACGGCAGATACTTTAATCACGCCGCGACCGATGTTGCCTTTCATCAGGCGCAAACCACCGTCTGGGGAGAACGGATTGTCGGCTTTGCGCAGGATGTCATCGTTGCCGCTGGTTTCGGGGGCTTCGCGCCATTCGAGTTTGCCGTCGATGAGGAAAGGCTCTTTGGTGTAGTGGCGCATACCGTGTCCGACGACGGTATCGACATCGTCGTGCAATAAGCCTGCGTCCAGCAATTCGCGGATAACGAAAGGCAGGCCGCCTGCTGCGGTAAAGTGGTTCACGTCGGCTTTGCCGTTGGGGTACACGCGGATCAGCAATGGGATGATGGAGGAAATTTCGTCGAAGTCGTCCCAGTTCAAAATCACGCCTGCGGCACGTGCCATGGCAACGAGGTGCATGGTGTGGTTGGTCGAGCCGCCGGTTGCCATCAGGCCGATCAGGGCGTTGATGAAGGATTTTTCGGTCAACATTTCGCCCAATGGTTTGATGGTGCCGTTTTTGATGCCGCGTGCGAGGTGTCCGGCAGCGTAGCGGGTTAGGGCTTCGCGCAGGTCGGTATAAGGATGGACGAAGGCGGCGGCAGGCAGGTGTACGCCCATCATTTCCATCATCATTTGGTTGGAGTTGGCAGTACCGTAGAAGGTACAAGTACCCGGGCTGTGGTAAGAGCCCATTTCGCTTTCAAGCAAGGCATCGCGGCCAACTTTGCCTTCGGCGAAAAGCTGGCGGGTACGGGCTTTTTCTTTATTGCCGATACCGCTGGACATCGGGCCTGCGGGGACGAAGATGCCTGGAATATGGCCGAAAGACAACGCACCGATCATCAGGCCGGGAACAATTTTGTCGCACACGCCCATAAACAGGCTGCCGTCAAACATTTGATGCGACAGACCGATAGCGGTACTCATGGCAATCACGTCGCGGGAGAACAGCGACAATTCCATACCGGCATAACCTTGCGTGATGCCGTCGCACATGGCGGGCGTGCCGCCGGCGACTTGGGCGGTTGCGCCGTTTTTCTGTGCTTCGTCTTTGATTTGGTCAGGGAAGTCTTTAAACGGCTGGTGTGCGGAAACCATGTCGTTGTAGGCAGTGATGATGCCTAAGTTGGGGACGGTTTCCTGAAGCATTTCGATTTTGATGCTTTTAGGCATGGCGGCATAGCCGTGAGCCAGATTGCTGCAGCCGAGTTGGTTGCGCTCTAAGCGTCCCATCTGTTTGGCACTACGGATTTTCGCCAGATATTTTTCACGCGTCGGGCGGCTGCGCTCGATGATGCGCTCGGTAATCTCGGCGAGTTTAGGGTGAATCGGAGTGGGGTTCATGGGCTGTCTCCTGGCTAAACGATATGATAGGGATTTTGTTTGCGCGTTTCTGATTTTTGTATTGGGTGTTTTCTTCAGACGGCCTTGAGCTGTGGGAATGAATAATATGGGCCGTCTGAATATTTGAAGATTTTCTCTTCGAAGCGTCCGCATATTATAGTACAAAATCTGTAATTTTGTTACAAAATAATTTACTAAGTGGAAGAAATTTGATTTAAATCGAGGTATGGTCAATTCGTAAAATGGCAGGCTGCAAAAGTCATCAAACTTTTATGTTAAATCAAACAATTTGTAAAAATGAGAATAGACAAAATGTGTAGCCATGTGTAGTATTACTACTCATTAGCCCGCTTGTTTGAAATTTTGGTGCAGGCGATTGGTTTTTTACTGCTTATTGCTTAAAGGCTTTTGATTCTAATCGATTTTTATAGATGACGACAGTCCAAAAGTTTTGAAGCAAGCTTCCTCAACGAGAGATGAAACAATGAGTACACAGACAAATTTTGATTTGGTGTTGTTTGGCGCGACCGGCGATTTGGCAATGCGTAAACTTTTGCCTTGCCTGTATCAGGCGCATGTAGCCGGTTTGCTTCATCCCGAAGGTCGTATTTTGGGCGTAAGCCGTAGCGAATTGGATACCGCCGGCTTTTTGGCTAAAGTGGAAACGAATTCTAAAATCCATGTCAAACAAAACTTCTCAGAAGAAGCGTGGGCATCGTTTATCCAACGTCTTGAGTATTTGAAAGTCGATGTGACAAAGAAAGACGACTTCATTGCTTTGGGCGACTTGGTAAAAGCGCGCAAGAATACTGAGAATGTCGTGATCTACCTCTCAACTGCGCCGAAATTCTTTGCGCAAGCCTGTGAAAACCTTGCCGAAATCGGTTTGAATGCCGATAACGTGCGCGTAGTTTTGGAAAAACCGTTGGGTACGGACTTGGCTTCTTCCCAGCAAATCAATACAGATGTGGCCCGTTATTTCAAAGAAGAGCAGATCTACCGTATCGACCATTATTTAGGTAAAGAAAGCCTGCAAAACCTGCTGGCCTTGCGTTTTGCCAATGTGATGTTCGAGCCTTTGTGGAACAACAAATATATTGAAAGTGTACAGCTGACCATCGCCGAGCAGTTGGGCGTGGAAGAACGCGGCGAGTTTTACGACATTACCGGCGCGTTGCGCGATATGGTGCAAAACCACTTGATGCAAATGCTTTGTATGACTGCCATGGAAGCACCGGCGAGCTTGGATGCGGATGCCGTACGCGACGAGAAAGTAAAAGTCATTAAATCGCTGAAACCGCTGACCATCGAATCCGTCAACGAAAATGTTATTCGCGGCCAATATGTTGCAGCAAACGGCATGAACGGCTATCTGGAAGAAGTCGATGTACCGAAAGACAGCTTCACTGAAACCTATGTTGCCATCAAAGCCGAAATTGAAAACGAGCGTTGGAAAGGCGTACCTTTCTACCTACGTACCGGCAAACGCATGGCAGGAAAAGTGGCGGAAATCGTGTTGAACTTCCATCCGCTGCAAAACCATATTTTTGACAACAGCCAACCTGCGCCGAATCGTTTGGTTATTGAACTACAACCGACCGAATCCGTCCGCCTTTACACTCAAGTAAAAACCCCGGGTGCAGGCAACAAAGTCGAAGTGACACCGATTGGCGTGGACTTGGGCACAGCAGTAGAGGGCCGCCGCGCTGAGGCTTATGAGCGCCTGCTGCTGGATGTGATTAACGGCAAACTCGCTTTGTTCAACCGCCGCGACGAACTCGAAGCCGCTTGGGAATATGTGATGCCTATCCTGGAAAACTGGGCGAACAATACAACGCCTCCGCATGCTTACGAAGCCCATTCTTGGGGTCCTGAAGCTGCGCGCGCGCTGTTGGCGCGTGACGGCAACAAGTGGCACGAAGAGCAATAATATTTCTTTCAGACGGCCTTGTTTTCCAACAAAAGGCCGTCTGAAACCATGAAAGGACGAAACATGTTTGTTTGGCACGAACAAGAAAACGCTGCAACTGCCGCGCAGGCTCTCGCTGATGCCGTTGCCGCTGCATTACAAACCGCGTTGAATGAGAAAGGCCATGCGGTTTTGGCTGTTTCCGGCGGTCGTTCGCCGATTGCGTTTTTCGAGGCTTTGTCGCAAAAAGATTTAAATTGGCAAAATGTCGGCATTACTTTGGTGGACGAGCGTATTGTCCCGACCACGCATGCCGACAGCAATACAGGCTTGGTACGTGAATATCTGCTCAAAAATAACGCGGCCGTTGCCACATGGATTCCTGTTGTTGAAGACGGAAAGTCTGAAACTGAATTACAACCTGAAGTTGTCGTTGCTTATGCATTGAAACATTACAAGCAACCTGACGTGCTGGTGTTGGGCATGGGAGGAGACGGGCATACAGCGTCGTTGTTCCCTCAAGCGCCTCAATTACAGGCCGCAATCAATGAAGCTGATGACCCGACATTGATTCATACTACGCCGGTTACCGCGCCGCATGAGCGTGTGAGCATGACTTTGGGTGCGATTGCCAAGACGCCGAATGTATTTTTGGCCATTCAAGGCGCAGAGAAAAAAGCAGTATTTGATAAAGCTGCCACAAGGGCTGATACCGAATATCCGACCAGCCTGATTCTCAATCACCAAGGAATTAACTGCCATGTCTACTATGCACACTGAAGCTTATCCCCGCCTGGTCGCCGATATCGGCGGTACGAATGCCCGTTTTGCGCTTGAAACTGCACCGCAAGTGATTGAGAAGGCTGAAGTTTTACCTTGTAAAGATTACGATACCGTCGTTGATGCCGTCAAAACTTATTTGGAACGCGCAGGCAGCCCGAAAGTTTTGCACGCCGCCTTTGCGATTGCCAATCCGATTTTGGGCGACTGGGTGCAGATGACCAACCACCACTGGGCGTTTTCCATCGAGACCACCCGTCAGGCTTTGGGTTTTGAAACGTTGATTCTGTTGAACGATTTTACCGCCCAAGCTTTGGCAGTGACCAAAACTGAAAAGAATGACTTGGTACAAATCGGCGGTCAAAAGCCCATCGAATTTGCACCTAAAGCCGTTATCGGCCCGGGTACCGGTTTGGGTGTCAGCGGTTTGGTGCACAGCGCTGCCGGCTGGGTGGCATTGGCAGGCGAGGGCGGCCATACCAGCTTCCCGCCGTTTGACGATATGGAAGTGTTGATTTGGCAATACGCTAAAAACAAATACGGCCATGTTTCTGCCGAGCGTTTCTTGAGCGGCGCAGGTTTGAGCCTGATTTACGAAGCATTGGCCAAACGCGACAACATCAAACAATGCCGTCTGAAACCTTCGGAAATCACCGATAAGGCATTGAGCGGAACATCGCCGATTTGCCGTCAGACTTTGGATATTTTCTGCGCCATGCTGGGTACGGTTGCTTCCAATTTGGCTTTGTCATTGGGTGCGCGCGGCGGCGTGTATTTGTGCGGCGGCATTATCCCGCGCGTGTTGGATTACTTTAAAACGTCCCCGTTCCGCAGCCGCTTTGAAAATAAAGGCCGCTTTGAGGCTTATCTTGCCGCTATTCCCGTGTATGTCGTATTGAGCGAGTTTCCGGGCATCGTCGGCGCGGCGGTCGCATTAGACAATCATTTAAATAACGTTTAAACACACAAACGGCGGTGCAGGGCAGGGGGTGGAAAAAACCCTTGTCCTGAACGTCAAAAAATCAAAGGGTAGAGTATATGTTAAGCAAAATCAGCGAATCATTGTCCAATCTCTCCGGCGCAGAACGCAAAGTTGCCGAATCTGCGTTGGCCGAGCCGAAATGGTTCGTTCATGCCGCTGTGGCCGAAATCGCCGAGCGTGCATCCGTCAGTCAGCCGACTGTAATCCGTTTCTGCCGCAGCTTGGGTTACAAAGGCTTGCCTGAGTTCAAACTCGCTTTGTCTGCCAGTATCGGTCATGAAGGTATGCCTTACGTTCATGAAGAATTAAACGCCGATGACAACATGGGCAGCGTGGTCGAAAAAGTGTTGGGCAACGCCGCAGCCTCCCTCTTGGGCGAGCGCCGCTTTCTGAAAGAATCCGAGCTGGAAAACGCGATTGCCATTCTGATGCACGCGCGACGCGTTGAGTTTTATGGAGTCGGCAACTCCGGCATCGTTGCCCAAGATGCGCAACACAAATTCTTCCGCTTCGGTATGTCCACCGTTGCCTATGTCGATACGCATACCCAGTTGATGGCAGCTTCCGTGTTGACCGAGCAGGATGTGTTGGTGGCGATTTCTAATACCGGCTCATCTATCGAATTGTTGGACGCGGCCAGTATCGCCAAAGAAAACGGCGCAGCCGTTATCGCGCTGACCCGCAATGATTCGCCGTTGGCTCAAATGGCCGACTGTGTATTGAGCATTGCCACTCAGGAAAATGCCGAGCTTTATACGCCTATGGTGTCCCGCCTTCTGCAGTTGGCCGTTATCGACATTCTTGCTATCGGCTTGGCCTTGCGCTTGGGCGATACTGCCAGCACGCAACTGCAAAAAAGTAAAAAAAGCATACATAACAAACACATCGAATACGATAAAGATTGATTCTTCACTGATATCTTCAGACGGCTCCAACCCACATCAAGGCCGTCTGAAACCTCAAAAAACGGAAACCACCCCGTTCCCGTTTCAGACGACCTCACGGCCGTTTTCTCAACAAAACTGTCCACTATCCAGGAGAGCATCCGATGAAACACCTTCACGATTTACCAGCTTGGTCAAAATTATGGATACATTTTGACGAAACCAAAGAACAACACATGCGTGAAATGTTCGAGCAAGATCCCGAACGTGCCGAGCGCTACTGGCTGCAGGTTGGCGGCCTGACTTTGGATTATTCTAAAAACCGTATCAACGACGAAACCATGGCACTGTTGTTCGAGCTGGCGCGTGAAGCAGGCGTACCGGAGCGGATGCAGCAAATGTTCCACGGCGAAAAAATCAATACGACAGAAAACCGCGCCGTACTCCACGTTGCCCTGCGCAACCGTACCAACGCCCCTATCGTCGTGGATGGCGAAGATGTCATGCCTAAGGTTAACCATGTCCTGCAACGCATGGGCGAGTTCGCGCATGAAGTCCGCAGCGGTAGCTGGTTGGGCTATACCAATCAAGTCATTACCGACGTCGTCAATATCGGTATCGGCGGCTCTGACCTCGGCCCTCTGATGATGTGTACCGCGCTCAAGCCTTTCGGCCATCCGCGTTTGAACATGCACTTCGTCTCCAATGTGGACGGCTCCCAACTGCGCGACGTATTGTCCAAAGTCCACCCCGAGACCACCCTCTTCATCATCGCCTCCAAAACCTTTACCACCCAAGAAACCCTGACCAACGCCCTGACCGCACGTAAATGGTTCTTGGATCATGCAGGCGATGAAAGCGCCGTGGCCAAACACTTCGTTGCCGTATCGACCAACCAAAAAGCCGTTGCCGAATTCGGTATCGATACCGCCAATATGTTTGAATTTTGGGACTGGGTCGGCGGACGATACAGCCTCTGGTCGGCCATCGGCCTGCCGATTATGCTGTATCTCGGCGAAGAAAACTTCATCGAAATGCTCAACGGCGCACACCTGATGGACCAACACTTCATCAACACGCCGCTGGAGCGCAACCTGCCGGTTATCCTTGCCCTTATCGGTGTTTGGTACATCAACTACTACGGCGGCGGCAGCCACGTTATCGCTCCTTACGACCAACATCTCCACCGCCTGCCCAAATTCATCCAGCAGCTCGACATGGAGAGTAACGGCAAACAAGTTACCCTTGACGGTAAACCGGTCGGTTACGAAACTTCCCCGATTATTTGGGGCGAAACCGGTATCAACGGCCAGCATGCCTTCTTCCAACTGCTGCACCAAGGTACGCACATCACGCCGATTGACCTGATTGCATCCCTTGAAAAACGCAGCAATTTGCAAGGCCACCACGAAATCCTGTTGGCAAACGTCTTTGCCCAAGCCGAAGCCTTTATGCGAGGTAAAACGCCTGACGAAGTACGCGCCGAGCTTCAAGCACAAGGCATGGACGAAGCGCGTATCGAAGAGCTGGTTCCACACAAAACCTTCTCCGGCAACCGCCCGACCAACCTCATCCTCATGGACAAAATCAACCCGCGCAATATGGGCAGCCTGATTGCCATGTACGAACACAAAACCTTCGTGCAAGGCATTATTTGGGGCATCAACAGCTTTGACCAATGGGGCGTAGAACTCGGCAAACAGTTGGCCAAAACCATTCTTGCCGAATTGACCGGCGAGACTGAAGTGCAAAAACACGACAGCTCCACTACACGCCTGATTAATCTTTATTTGAACGCCAACAAATAAAGCATTTATTTAAAACAAAAGGCCGTCTGAAAGTTTCAGACGGCCTTTTGTTTCATTCCGGATCATCCGTAAACGCATTTTCCCGAAATATCGGTACAAACGTGAAAAGATACAGTACGAACACGGCGATGGTCAGAATCGCAGGAACGGTAATGAAAAATATCGGGTTCACGTTCATCAAGAAAGCGCGCGAGATGGCGGCCATAAAGAGTAGGGGGATGGCAATGCGGCAGAGTTTCGGGTAGTCGAGTTTGGTAAAGCCGCTGTGCCACAGTCCGGCGGTCAGCCACACCATCATCACGCCGCCCATCATACCGCCGAGGGTAATCAAGTGTAATGGGGCGGAGGAAGGCAGATTTTGCAGTTTCTCCACGCCTGTCCACAGATAGCCTGCGGCGGCAAAAAGCTGGAGCAGGTAATAAGTGCAGACGTAGTGTTTGCGCAGGAGTTCGTGATGGTGGAGCTCACGCAGCTTGGCGAGCAGGATGAATCCGACGGCAAGCGCGGTAAAACCGGCGGTTTGTGCGGGCAGCCAAAGTTCGGCGGCGGCGTGCAGCAGCAGGAAAGTAATGGCGATGTTTTTATAAACGATATTTGGAATAAAAACAGGGTCTTTCAGACGGCATTCTTTAAGGGCTTCCGCGCCCAAAAGAATGCTGACGCGGACGGATACAAACATGACAGCTGCTATGTTCAGATGTACTTGCGCGCGCAGTAAGTTCAAATCGCCAGTTGCGGCGTAGGCCGTCTGAAAAACGGTAAATGCGGCGAGCAGCATTAGTAGGGCGAAGTTATCAGTGTTGCGATCAAGCCAAATCAGCCAAGTGCAGAACAGCAGCAATACCAGCCAATAGACAGCAACGAAAAACGAGGCAGTTTGCGGCGAAAAGGGCAGTATGGCGGATGCGGCGAGCAGTAATGCCGCCATCAAAGTAGCGACAGGTTTCAGACGGCCTTGATAGCCCGTCCATTCAAGCATGGCGGCAGTCAGAAAACCGCCGTATGCCGCAGGCAGCATGAGCTCTAAGAAGATTTGGCGGTGCAAAATGACGGCACCGGGGCCGATGAAAAACACCAACGCGCCGAGTATGGCAAGCACCGCCGCACCGACGAAAAACGGCCGCATGGGGTGGGTAAAAAACTTATTCATAGTTTGGCTTGATTCTGCATGAAGATGCTTTCGGATATAGATTTATTGGGAGGACAGGGCTGTATTTTTGCCAAACAGGCAAGCCTTCGGCTTGCTTACCCTCTCCCTAGCCCTCTCCCACGGGGAGAGGGGATTAAACTGCCAAACCCGAACATTTTTAGGTTTACCTGACATCTGATTCTCAATTCTACGTTCTTTGATTTTCAGCAACCTGATCCCCTCTCCCCGTGGGAGAGGTTTAGGGAGAGGGCAACGAACCGCAAGGTTTGTCAGATACTCAAATGCCCGTATCATTCATATTATTGATATTATTGTTTGAATTGTATTATTTTCAATAATAATAAATAATCCTAAACCAATATAAATAACAGCCATTATCCAACGACTAAACTTCTCTACAATTTCACCAACACCTGAAATATTAGCCAATCTTTGTGCTGTATATACTAAAACAAAAATCAATATTAAAAATACAAGAAGAGTAACTAATAAGTCGACAAGATCTAAAGTCACAAAGTAAGGAACAAAAAGTCCAATATTATCTGCACCACAACTAGCAACTGTAACCAAAGCAACAATACCGACTAATTTTGACAACCCTTTTTCATCCAATTCTTTTTTAGCTCTTTTTTCGCCCTCACAATCGTCGTAAATAGCAACTTTAATACCTAAGTAAATCGGTATTAAACCTAATAAACCCAACACCCATTTTTCCGGAACATAATGCAAAACAAAAGCTAGAAATAAACTAACTAATATTAAAATTACAGAACCTAAATATTGTCCGATATAAATATCTCGATATTCTTTTCTAGTATTTGCTCTAGCAAAAAATATTAATAGTATTACCAACAAATCTACTGCTGTAGCAATATATAAAACAGCAGCAGTAATCACAGTTGAAAACATAAAGCACCTCATAATGAATCCCCTGCCCCCTTGGCACCACGGCTTTTTCAAAAACCGAATCGCGTTCGGATAACAGATTCGTATCTTTCGCTAAAGAGGCAAGCCTGCGGCTTGCTTACCCTCTCCCTAGCCATCTCCCACGGGGAGAGGGAATTGGGCTGTCGAGCCTGAACATTTTCAGGTTTACCTGACATCTGATTCCCAATTCTACGGCTCTCTGATTTTGAGAAACCTGATCCCCTTTCCCCGTGGGAGAGGGTTAGGGAGAGGGCAACGAACCGCAAGGTTTGTCAGAAATTTAAATTCCTATCACTCATAATAATGAATCCCCTGAAACTCTCTTGCCACCACGGTTTCTTCAAAAGCCGAATCGCGTTCGGACAGCGGCGTAGGCAGGGTAATCACGTTTTGCACGTTCATGCCCTTAGTGGAAAGCAGCATGATTTCATGGCTCAGGCGTGCGGCTTCGAAGCGGTCGTGCGTTACCAGCATACACGCCATGCCCTGCCGCTCGATTTTTTCCACCAGCATGGCGACCAAAATATCGCGCAAATCGCGGTCCAAACCGACGAACGGCTCGTCCAGCAAGGCAAGGTCGCAGCCGCACAGCAGCAGGCGCAAAAATGCTACCCGTTTCGCCATGCCGCCGGACAATTCGGTCGGATATTTGTTCAAATCGCCCGCAGTCAGCCCGACTTTCGCCGCCAGCGCGATGATTTCGCCTTCATCGGGTTTGTCCATAAAAATAGCGATATTCTGCATCGCGGTCAAGTTTCCCGGCAGGCGGTTTTCCTGAAACAGAAAACCCGTTTTGCGGAAAGTATTGCGTATCGTGCCCGATTTCGGCGTTTCCAAGCCCGCAATCAAACGCAAAACCGTCGTCTTGCCACAGCCGCTCGGCCCGAACAAAGCTTTCACTTCGCCATGTTGCAGGTTCAAACTGAAATCGCGCACGATGGGGTCGCGGAGAATTTCAAAACGTACGTTTTCAAGACAGAGCATCATCTCCTCCACGGCATAAACAAAATTTCCAAAGGCTTGGTAATCAGGTATTCAAACAGCGACACAAACACGATAACCAACACCACATAAGCCATCACCGTCGAAGTCTCCAGCATCGCCCTCGCGTCCGCAATCCGCGCGCCCACGCCTTCGCTCGCGCCCAAGAGTTCCGCCATAATCACTACCTTCACCCCCATCGCCACCGCCACGCCGATGCTGGAAATCACATAGCCCGTCAAATGCGGGATATACAGATAACGGATTTTTTTCAGACGGCCTAATTTATAAGCGTCAAACAATTCCTCATGCTGCTTGTTCACACTCGCCATCCCGACCGCCGCACTCGCAAACGTCAGCGGCGCAACCAACACAATGATGGTAAACAACACGCTCGGATTGCCGAAACCGAACCAAAACAACGCCATCACTACCCAAATAATCGGCGGCATCGCCAACAAAATCGTAATCACAGGCTTGAGCAACGCCATCGCCGTCTTAAAACTGCCCGCCACCAGCCCCGCCGCCAATCCCGCTACCAGCGCAACTGAAATCCCCACCACCGACCGCCACAGCGAAATCCCGATTTCGTTTTCCTGAAAATGTTGCAATAAATCCAAAGACTTTTGAAACACCTCTACCGGCGCAGGCAGCATAAACTCACCAAATACGGCACTGCCCAACGCCCACAACGCCACCACCACCATCGCCACACTCAGACCGGCAAAGCCGCTCCAAAGGTAGTCGATGATGTAAAACACCGCAGGCTGTGGTTTGCGGATTTTGTCGGTTTTAATCATGGTTTGAGTATTGGTTTGTATTTTGAAATCAGCAGGTTGGGTATGTGGATGCTTTAATCCAATTTTCAGATTATTAGTGTTATTTTCAGGTAGTCAACAGTAACTACGGTGTACTGCAAATTGTATTAAGTTTTGCAATGGCGTTATAGTTATGGAAACGTGCATAAACACTGCATTTGTTGCTGTCTTTCAAATTAAATAAAGAGTCATACCAATAAGCAATTAATGCACGTCTGACCCCATCTTTTTTTAAAAAATCTAGCGCGATATCAAAGGTACCATTTAAAAAAATGGAAACCGCTCTCGGTAAAACTGTTTTGTAATAACTCTTTTCAATATATCCATGTTGTTCAATCCAAGAAATTGTTCCTGGAAAATCTAAAATTAATTTATCTAACAATATCATATGGGTGCTTTGTGTATTCTTTCTATTTAAGGTACTAAAAGCTACCTCATGAGACCCGATATTCAACGTAAAATATCTGCCGCCATTTGTTGACGGGAAAAGTGAAAATGTCCATACCCCTTGGTATTCCAACCAGTGTGCCAATCCGGACAATATGAATAAATTCTTTAGATAAGAACATAAATATTCATCTTGAAACATCCTATCTACTTTGGGTTTGTGAATAATCAGGTTTTCATCCAAATCATTCAAAGCATCAGATGCTTCTTTAACGCTTAAATAAAAAAGTTCCTTTTGGTTAGCCTGATTTGTATTTAGACAGCTTCTAAATCGATAATGCAAATAATGTTCTACTTTCCGCCAATTATTTACTTGTCTAAAATCTGCCAGTTCCCATTTTCCTAATTTTTTATAAGGTTCAGTTTGGTTGATTTCTTTAATACGCTTAATCGGTGGATAATTACTACCTCCAATTTTTACACTATCACAATTTTTAGAAGTCAAAATATAGACATATCCTATAGATTTAGTATCAAACATAATTTAAAGTACGCTTCTTCAAAATATATTTATTTTACATTCATAATAGCAAATTGGGTTATGACCAAAAATCTTATTATATCCGTTTGATGTTGTTAGTTTTGAAGCACCAAACTTTGGTGGGCGGGGATGCCCACCCTGAGGTTTTTAAGCCAAGAAGAACCCGTTATCCGGCAGCTTGCCGCCCAAGAGTTTCGGGTTGAACTGCATCAGAATTTCGTAAAACTTCAAAATCTCGTTCTTCACTTCGCTGCCTTTGGTTACCGTCAGCCGCGCACCGTCTAAGCCCATGACCAGGGCGGGTTCGGGGGCGGGGAGGTAGTTTTTGCCGATTTTTGCCGCGCTTTGGCGGTTGGCAAGTATCCAGTTGAGCGCGTTTTTCAAATCCTGATGGAAGATGTCGAACTGCGCCTTGTGCGCGTGGAAATATTCTTCGTTGGCGATGATGCCCGCCATCGGAATCAGCGGTTTGGTGTCAAACGCCTGCCCCCATGCCTTCACCAAATCAAAACTGCGCACGACGTTTACGCCCATGGTTTTGCCTTTGAGTATGCTTGCGCTTGCCATCGGTTCGGGCAGGATGGCGGCGTGGTAATCCTTGCTCAAAAACAGCCCCACCGCTTCGGGCGGCGTGGCGGTGTAAGTGATGCCGACTTTGTGCGCGTCGATTTTCAGTTTTTTCAACAAGGCTTGCAGCACGATGTCGGGCATGTCGTTTTTAAACGGTACGAGGATTTTTTTGCCGACCAAATCCTGCGGCGAGGTAATCGCGCTGCCTTTACACATCAGCTGCGTGATGCCGTTGGTCAAAATATTGACCATGCCGACTTTCTGCCCTTGGTTGCGCAGGTTTACGCCGACATTGCTCGGACTCATCATGACTTTAAATTGTCCGCTTGCCACGCCTGCACGCAGTTGGTCGGGCGAACGCCAGATTTTCAGCGATACATCTGCCTGCTTCGCCAGCTTGCCTTGCAACGCCGCTACGGCGATGGTAACGCTGGGCATTGCCGGTGCGCCGTATACGGTAAATTGTTCTTTACCGGCTGCTAACAATGAAGGTGAAACGCCTGCGGCTGCCAGCGCGGCGGTCATTTTTAAGAAATCGCGTCTTTTCATATCCATTTTTTATCTCCTAATTCTTAATAAGCCAATGCAGGCATTCTTTCAAACGGCCTGATTTTAAAATGCCGCATGCAAACTCAACCAATATGTCCTGCCCGGTGCATACACGACACTGGGGGATAGAGCGAGGACGTGGTCGCCGCTGATGTATTCGGCGTATTTTTTGTTGAACACGTTGTTCACGCCCAGGCGTAAGCCGTATTTGTCTTTGAAGTTTACGCCTGCGTACACGTCGGCAACGGTAAAGCCTTTGGCGGCTTCGCGTTTGTCTATGCCCAAACCGCTTGCGGCATCAAAATCGCCGCGCGTTTGTTTGGCGACAAAGCGTGTGGCGGCGCCGATGTTGTAGCTGCCGTGGGCAAAGTAATTTTTGTAGTCAGCTTGGACGGTTGCTTCAAACGGACGGATTTGATAGAGCGGCCTGCCGTCGGTTTCATTGTGTCCGTAGTTGTAGGCGGCTTTGATGCCTGCCGCCCAATGCGGATTGAAGTTGTAACGCGCATAGGCCTGAGCGGTAAACAATCGCGCGTCCACGTTGCGTGTGATGATGCCGCCGCCTTTGGAGGCCGTACCGCTTTGTCCGTGGGCGCGGTCAAAAATAATCAAGTCTTTGACTTTATCTGCTACAAGCGTGCCGCCTACGTTCCAGCCCGCGCCTGCCAACGAGTTCATGTAGCCGTTGTAGTAGTCGTTGCGGCTGTCGGCGGTGAGCTTGATGCGGTTGTGTTTTTCGGTTTTCAGCAGGGGATTGCCTGCGATGGCGGCGGCTGGGTTTTGGTTCATCAGCATGCCGTTCATGCGGTTTTGTACGATGGCGGCAAGCGAGTTGAAGCGTTCAGTGTTGTCGCCGATTCGTTCTAAGTGAGCAAGGGAAACGCTGTATTTTTGCGTTTCAGACGGCGTGAAATCGTATTTGAGTTCACCGGAGAAGGCATGACGGCGAACTTTGCCGTTGAAGTCGTAGCCGTAATGGGTTTTCCAGATTTGTTGCGATGAGGCGAAGGCAAGGTTGCGGTTCATCGGATGGGCGGGCTGCGCCGTATTTTTGCGTACGTCCGCTTCGTTGATTTCGTAGCTTAAGCCCAAGCCTAATTTGTGTCGGTCGTCAAATTTGTAGGACAGGGTATCGGCGATGCGCCAGCGGTCGATATGCACATCGGCGAAACGGTAGCCGTTGAGGAAATCGCGCATGGCGGTGTGGGTGTTGCGTTCGCCGTTTTGGCTGTCGTTGCGGTAGCTGACGGCGGCGGTGTTGTGGAATTTGCCGAAATCCGCGTCGTGTTTGAGCGAGAAATCATATACTTTGCGGTCAAGTTCTACGAACACTTGCTGCGGCGTGTTATTTGGGCGCAGGGAGTAATTGTCGGCACGGCGTTTGAGTTTGATGACGCCTGCTTCTGCGCTGACCGTATTGCTCAAATCGGCATTGCCCCAACGTGCGTTGAGTTTGGCGATATGGCGTTCGGTGTCCAATGCATCGTTGACGAACTGCGGCTGGCGGTCGTTGTTGATGTCGTCGTGTAGGTAGGTGAGGCGGTATTCTTGATTTTCAGACGGCACGAAACCGAGTACCAAAGCTTGATTAAAACGGCTGTATTTCCAATCGGTCTGATTGCCGTCGCCGTCTTTATAGCCGTTGGCCTTGGTGTGATTGAGGTTGGCCACGCCGTACACTTTTGCCCCACGCGCTTGCGCGGTAACGGAGTTGTAAAAGCTTTTGCCGTAGAAGCCGCTGTTTGCTTTCAACGGACGGAAGGCTTGGTCTATGTTTTCGGTAACAAAGTAATGATCGCTGCGGTCGGTGCGGTCGAATTGGTTTTCGGGGAAATAGCCTTGTGCGGCGGTCGGTGCAATCGGTTTGGGAGGGGAGAAGGTTTTGACAGGCTGGATTTCATCAGGGTCTGCCAAGGTTTCGGCAAAACCGTTTGCGGCGGCAAAACTGCTCATTAACAGGTAAACCAAATGTTTTCGTTTCATCTTCATCTCCTGATAATCATTTTTATTCATTATGCTCTTGGAGAGAAGCAAAGTAAAGAAACGATAAGGTATTTATTGTCGATAAATACCTAGCGCAAAATACAAATCGGCAAGGAGGAAAATTTTTAGAAGAGGGGAGCGGCGGCGCAGGATGTATTTGCTCCGAAATCGGGTTTTATCTTCTATTAATATTTCAGGTTGATAAAGCAAAAGGCCGTCTGAAAACCCCTCCCTTTTCAGACGGCCTTTTGCTGGGTATAATAAATTTACGAATCATTATTATTTCTGTTTAAATATAGGAGAAATGCATGAGTACCCGTACCGAACACGACACCATGGGCAATGTTGAAGTCCCGTCCGAAGCCTATTGGGGCGCGCAGACCCAGCGCAGCCGCAACAATTTCAAAATCGGCGGCGAAACCCTGCCGCAGCCGTTGATTTATGCTTTGGCGCTGGTAAAAAAAGCCGCAGCCGCCACCAATGTCGCCCTCGGCAGGATTAAGCCTGAGCAGGCGGATTTGATTACGCAGGCGGCGGACGACGTGTTGAACGGCAAGCTCGACGGGCAGTTTCCATTGGTAGTGTGGCAGACCGGCTCCGGCACGCAGTCCAATATGAACATGAACGAAGTGCTGGCGAACCGCGCCAACGAAATCGCCGGTACGGGTTTGGCGGCGTACCAGCCCGTCCATCCTAACGACCATGTGAACCATGCGCAATCGACCAACGACGCATTCCCGACCTCCATCCATGTCGCCGCCGCGATTGAAATCAACCGCCACCTCATTCCCGCCGTCCAAGCCCTGCGCGACACATTGGATAAAAAAGCCAAAGAATTTGCCCCCATCGTCAAAATCGGCCGCACCCACTTGCAGGACGCGACGCCGCTGACTTTGGGACAAGAATTTTCCGGCTACGTTTCCCAGCTTGATCACGGCTTAGGCCGTCTGAACGACGCGCTCAAAGGTTTGTACGAACTCGCTTTGGGCGGCACGGCGGTCGGCACGGGTTTGAACAGCCATCCCGAATACGCCGAAAAAGCCGCTGCCAAACTTGCCGAATTGTCCGGCCTGCCGTTTGTCAGCGCGCCGAACAAATTTGAAGCCTTGGGCGGACGCGATGCCGCCGTTGCCGCTTCGGGCGCACTGAAAACGCTGGCGGCAAGCCTGAACAAAATCGCCAACGACATCCGCTGGCTGGCAAGCGGTCCGCGCTGCGGTTTGGGAGAAATCAAAATCCCCGAAAACGAGCCGGGTTCGTCCATCATGCCGGGTAAAGTCAACCCGACCCAATGCGAAGCGATGACCATGGTGTGCTGCCAAGTGTTCGGCAACGACGTCACCATCGGCATGGCGGGCGCATCGGGCAATTTCGAGCTGAACGTCTATATGCCCGTTATCGCTTACAACCTCTTGCAATCCATCCGCCTGTTGGGCGATGCGTGCAACAGCTTCAATGAAAACTGCGCCGTCGGCATCGAACCCGTACCGGAAAAAATCGACTATTTCCTGCACCATTCCTTGATGCTGGTTACTGCGTTAAACCGCAAAATCGGCTACGAAAACGCCGCCAAAGTCGCTAAAACCGCCTACAAAAACGACAAATCGTTGCGCGAAACCGCCATCGAATTGGGCTTGTTGACAGGCGAAGAGTTTGACGAATTGGTCGTTCCTGCCGATATGGTTCATCCGCGTTAAGCTTTAATAATGAAACATGCCGTCTGAAAATGTTTTCAGACGACATGTTTTTATGCTGCGGTTTCCTTTTCCTCAAATAGGGTAAAAATCATTGGCAGCAGATTGATGCCCATTAGAAACATTATTGAGCTCAAAAATGTACGCCAGGCGTAATGCCACGCTTCCTTTCTGTCTGCTTGAGGTAGGAGCGATGCAGAATAGCGGTTGTGTAGGGTTTTTGCGGTGTCATTGTTTTCCAAATAGTCCAACGAAAGTACCAATAATTTGCCCGTGTCCTTGTGTTGTAAGAATTTGGCATGTTCAACCCAGATGCCCGGCTTGGCGTATTCGCATAAAGATTCAATGCCGACGCAAGAGGCCAAGCTGTTTTGGTTGTTTTGCAAAATCGACAACTCGTTTTTTTCAGCCTGCATGGTGGCGGCGGAGGTTTGATGAAGGTATGCGCTCATGCCGTTGCCCTCTATTGCTTGAAAATCATGGAGATGGCTGAATCCGCCATTTTCCCAGGCGACGAATAAGGCATAGCATCCGCTGAATAGGCAGATCATAGCCAATTTAAAGACAATATTTTTCATCCTTGCTCCTTTTGTTTGAAGACGGCGGCAAAGTCAGGAGGCGTGTTTTCTCGTTTGAAGGTAAGTTTAGGTTTTATCTGTTTTTATTGTGAGGTTGAGTGTAACACGGGTAATCAAAAGGCCGTCTGAAAATTTTCAGACGGCCTTTTATTGTCTGTTTAGATGGGTTTAAGCCAATATTTCACGCCAGCGTTTAACTTGGAAACGGACTTGTTCAGGCGCGGTGCCGCCCAAGTGGTTGCGCGCGTTTAAGCTGCCTTCGGGTGTCAGCACGCTGTAAACATCGTCGGCAATCAAACTGCTGAAACCTTGCAGGACTTCAAGTGGCAATTCGCTCAAATCAACGCCAGCTTCATCAGCATGGCGCACGGCTTGGGCAACAACTTCGTGGCTGTCGCGGAAAGGCATGCCTTTTTTCACCAAGTAATCCGCCAAGTCGGTAGCCGTTGCAAAACCCTGCATTACGGCGGCGCGCATATTGTCAGGTTTGACGGTCACGCCGCGCATCATGTCTGCGTAAATGCGCAGGGTGTCGATAAGTGTATCGGCAGTGTCAAACAAAGGCTCTTTGTCTTCCTGATTGTCTTTGTTGTATGCCAAAGGTTGCGATTTCATCAGGGTAACCAGGCCGATCAGGTGGCCAATCACGCGACCGGATTTGCCGCGCACAAGTTCGGGTACGTCGGGGTTTTTCTTTTGCGGCATGATGGAAGAGCCGGTGCAGAAACGGTCGGCAATATCGATAAAGCCGAAACGCGGGCTCATCCACAAAATCAATTCTTCGGAAAGACGGCTCAGGTGAACCATAATCAGAGAAGCGGCAGCCGTGAACTCAATGGCAAAATCGCGGTCAGATACGGCATCGAGCGAGTTTTGGCAGATTTGCTCAAAGCCCAACAGTTCGGCGGTAATTTCGCGTTGAATCGGGTAGGTGGTACCGGCAAGGGCTGCAGCGCCGAGCGGCATACGGTTGACGCGTTTGCGGCAGTCGGCCATGCGCTCGAAATCGCGGCCGAGCATTTCAACATAGGCGAGCATGTGATGCCCGAAGCTGACCGGTTGGGCAACTTGCAGGTGGGTAAAGCCTGGCATAACGGTTTCGGCGTTTTGTTCCGCCAAATCAACCAAGGCCGTCTGAAGGTTTTGAATCAGGCTTTGAATAACGGTAATTTGATCGCGGAGCCACAGGCGGATGTCGGTAGCAACTTGGTCGTTGCGGCTGCGGCCGGTGTGCAGGCGTTTGCCGGCATCGCCGATTTTGTCGGTGAGGCGGCGTTCGATGTTCATGTGGACATCTTCCAAATCCAGTGACCAGGAAATCGTTCCTTCTTTGATTTCTGCTATAATCTCGGCCATGCCCTGACGGATGGCGGAGAGGTCGTCTTCGCTCAAAACGCCCGACTGTGTCAGCATTTGCGCATGTGCCAGCGAGCCTTGGATGTCCCATTCTGCCAGTCGTTTGTCAAAATCAATCGAGCCGGTATATTTTTTGACCAGCTCGGAAACAGGTTCGTTAAAACGGCCTGACCAGGTTTTGTCCTTGCTCATATCAGCATCCTTAAAATATAAATAAAAAAACAGGGTCTACGTCTTCAATATAGCAGACCCGTCTATACATTATGAAAGAAAACGGTTGAAATCATGTCTATTATACGTCAAATAAACCAGAATTTCGCAGTGCCGGATTTGCGCAATTCCGCAACTCTGGTGCGCCTGCTCATTGTTTTGTTAATCAGTTTGTTTATCTTTCCGTTGATGACGGTATCGGGTGTGCCTTATCCGGAACAGATTTTCCAACATTTTTCATGGGCTTGTCCCGTCATCCTTTTAATTTTACTTAAAGTCTATTTCTTACAGGCATTTGCGCCGTCCTTGCTTCGCTCGCAGTACAGCGTTGTGGTTTCCTACGTCTCCAACCTGCTGATTTTCTTGTTTGTCGATTTAGTGATTTTGAAGACAGAGATTTGGCCGTTGATTCAACACTTCTTCTTGCTGACCTTTTTTTGTTTCAGTTTTATGTACATCGAAGCGGCCCGCCGAAACAGCCTTGCACCTTCCATTTCCGAAGCCAGATTGAGCGCGTTGACAGCGCGTATCCGTCCGCATTTCTTGTTTAACAGCCTGAATGCCGCCATCAGCTTAATCCGTCTGCGTCCGTATGATGCGGAAACTTTGCTGGAGAATCTGGCCAATCTGTTCCGCGCGCAACTGCGCGACGGTAGTCAAAACAGTACCTTAGGGCAGGAAATCGAGTGGGCGCAGGAATATATTGCCATCGAGCAAATCCGTATGGGACATATGCGCGTACAGGTTATGTGGCAACACCATGCCCCCGACGATGCAGAAACGCCGCATCTGCTGCTACAACCGCTTTTGGAAAATGCCGTATTCCATGGTGTCGAATCTATCCACCGTCCAGGGATAATTACGGTATTAACAAAATTGGAAAAATCATCTATTTTCATCAGTATCGAAAATCCGTGCGGAACGGAACCTAACGAAAATACCAAGCCGCATAAAGGCAATTCTATGGCTCTGCGCAATCTGAAAGAGCGCCTGACTTTGATGTATGACACCGACGCGAAAATCAGAAACATCCAATCAGACGGCCTGTTCCGCGTTGAAATCATATTGCCGTACCGTAAAAAATCAGCCGAAGTTTCCCGTCTGTTTGGCTAAAACGCATAGAAGAGGGCGGCTTTAGATAGGTTAGACTATTAACACATTAAATAAAATAGTTTAAATTTATTACATTCAGTAACATAACTGTTCCCATTTTTTGAAAACTGGTCTATGATGCTTAAAAGGATTGTTTACAATCTTTAATTGCAAATCATTTGCAATTGCCCAGAAGAAAAAACAGAAAAAGGAACAAAGAGATGTTAGAAGCCTATCGTAAAGCCGCCGCCGAGCGCGCCACCCTTGGTATTCCCCCCCTTCCTCTGACTGCTCAGCAGACTGCTGATTTGGTTGAGCTGCTGAAAAATCCACCTGCCGGTGAAGGTGAGTTCTTGGTTGAGCTGTTGGCTCACCGCGTACCGCCCGGTGTGGACGATGCCGCCAAAGTTAAAGCCTCATTTTTGGCAGCCGTTGCGGAAGGCAGCGCATCCAGTCCGCTGATTTCCCCTGAGTATGCTACCGAGCTGTTGGGTACCATGCTTGGCGGTTACAACATTCATGCACTCATCGAACTCTTGGACAACGACAAACTTGCGCCTATCGCTGCAAATGGTCTGAAACACACTCTGTTGATGTTCGACTCTTTCCACGATGTTCAAGAAAAAGCCGAAAAAGGCAACAAATACGCGCAAGAAGTATTGCAATCTTGGGCAGATGCCGAATGGTTCACTTCTCGCGCCAAAGTTCCAGAAAAAATCACTGTTACCGTCTTCAAAGTCGACGGCGAAACCAATACAGACGACCTCTCTCCTGCACCTGACGCATGGAGCCGTCCTGATATCCCTCTGCACGCGCTGGCGATGTTGAAAAACCCGCGCGACGGCATCAATCCCGACAAACCGGGTGAAGTTGGTCCGATTAAATTGTTGGAAGAACTCAAAGCCAAAGGCCATCCCGTTGCTTATGTCGGCGACGTGGTCGGTACCGGTTCTTCACGTAAATCTGCTACCAACTCCGTGATTTGGCATACAGGCGAAGATATTCCGTTCGTACCGAACAAACGTTTCGGTGGCGTATGTCTGGGTGGCAAAATTGCTCCTATTTTCTTCAATACTCAAGAAGACTCCGGCGCATTGCCGATTGAAGTCGATGTATCTGCTCTGAAAATGGGCGATGTCGTCGATATCCTGCCTTATGAAGGCAAAATCGTGAAAAACGGCGAAACCGTTGCCGAGTTCAGCCTGAAATCTCAAGTCTTGCTGGACGAAGTGCAAGCCGGTGGCCGTATTAACCTGATTATCGGTCGCGGTCTGACTGCTAAAGCACGCGAAGCACTGAAACTGCCTGCTTCTACCGAATTCCGTCTGCCTCAAGCGCCTGCTGAAAGCAAAGCCGGTTTCACCTTGGCTCAAAAAATGGTTGGCCGTGCCTGCGGTTTGCCAGAAGGCAAAGGCGTGCGCCCAGGTACTTACTGCGAACCACGTATGACTACTGTCGGCTCGCAAGATACTACCGGTCCGATGACTCGCGATGAATTGAAAGACTTGGCTTGCTTGGGCTTCTCAGCAGATATGGTAATGCAGTCTTTCTGTCACACCGCCGCTTATCCAAAACCTGTCGATGTGAGAACCCATAAAGAATTGCCAGCCTTCATTTCTACCCGTGGCGGTGTGGCTCTGCGTCCGGGCGATGGCGTGATTCACTCATGGCTCAATCGTCTGCTGTTGCCTGATACAGTCGGTACCGGCGGCGACAGCCACACCCGATTCCCTATCGGTATTTCTTTCCCTGCCGGCTCCGGCTTGGTTGCTTTCGCAGCAGCCACAGGCGTAATGCCGCTCGATATGCCTGAGTCCGTATTGGTACGCTTCAGCGGCAAACTGCAACCGGGCGTAACCCTGCGCGATTTGGTGAACGCCATTCCGCTGTACGCGATTAAACAAGGTTTGCTGACTGTTGCTAAAGCCGGTAAGAAAAATATCTTCTCCGGCCGCATCCTCGAAATCGAAGGCCTGCCTGATTTGAAAGTGGAACAAGCCTTTGAATTAACTGACGCGTCTGCTGAACGCTCCGCTGCAGGCTGTACTGTGAAGCTCAATAAAGAGCCGATTATCGAGTATATGAAATCCAACATTGTGTTGATGAAAAACATGATTGCCAACGGCTATCAAGATTCGCGCACTTTGGAACGCCGTATCAAAGCCATGGAAGCATGGTTGGCAAATCCTGAATTGCTCGAAGCGGATAAAGATGCCGAATACGCTGCCGTGATTGAAATCAACATGGACGACATCAAAGAGCCGATTATTGCCTGCCCGAACGACCCCGACGACGTATGTTTCATGTCCGAACGTTCCGGCACCAAAATCGACGAAGTGTTCATCGGTTCTTGTATGACCAACATCGGTCACTTCCGCGCTGCTTCCAAACTCTTGGAAGGCAAGAGCGATATTCCTGTGCGCCTGTGGGTAGCGCCGCCGACCAAAATGGATGCAAAAGAATTGTCTGACGAAGGCCACTACGGCGTACTCGGCCGTGCCGGCGCGCGTATGGAAATGCCGGGTTGCTCATTGTGTATGGGTAACCAAGCACAAGTACACGAAGGCGCGACTGTAATGTCCACGTCTACCCGTAACTTCCCGAACCGTTTGGGTAAAAACACCTTTGTTTACCTCGGCTCGGCTGAGTTGGCAGCAATCTGCTCCAAACTGGGTAAAATCCCGACTGTTGAAGAATACCAAGCCAATATTGGTATCATTAACGAGCAGGGCGACCAAATCTACCGCTACATGAACTTCAACGAAATCGATAGCTACAACGAAGTAGCCGAGAAAGTAAATGTTTAATGTAACAAGGTAAACCGATTTTCAGACGGCCTTAAATAATAAAGGCCGTCTGAAACGGAAAAATAAAGGGCGTGTTCATCACGTCCTTTTTATTTTAGGTTTAATAAAAGGCCGTCTGAAAGATATATTTCAGACGGCCTTCTAGTACAAAACAGCGTGGTTTATTTTACGCCAAAACCAGGTTGGAGTAGGGCGCAAGGCTGACGCTCGTGACGGCCGCGACGTGTTCTGCCGGCAATTTTGCCGCAGACAATACCCGGATCGTTTTTCTCTTCTGCTTTTTTCGAGTTTTTGTCTGATTTATTTGCGTATTCGTTGCGTTTGTTTCTATCTTCGCGGCGAGAGCGGCTGTCGTTGTGCTGAACCGGTTGCGCTTCGGCTTCATATTGATTGTCGATGCCCCACCAATGCGGCTCAAAGCCTTCGATGCGTTCCACATTCAAATCGCTACCGGTCAGCTCTTTAATAGATTCAAACATTTTCTGTTCGGTTTTATCCATCAAGGAAATGGCAACGCCGTCAGCACCGGCCCGGCCGGTACGTCCGATGCGGTGGACGTAGTCTTCAGGTTGGGTTGGCAGCTCGTAGTTGATGACGAAAGGCAACTCGGCAATATCCAGACCGCGCGCGGCAACGTCGGTGGCAACCAAAACGCGTAATGTACCTTCTTTAAAGGCATTGAGGGTTTCCAGTCGGCTTTGTTGGGATTTGTCGCCGTGGATGGATTGGGCGGCAATGTTGCGGCGAACGAGGTCGCGGGTAACTTGATCGACGCTTTGTTTGGTTTTGCAGAATACAATGACTTGATTCATATGCAAATCAACAATCAGACGTTCGAGCAGGTTGCGTTTTTTGAGTGCATCAACGGCAATGATGTGTTGCTCGACATTGGCGTTGGTGGTGTTTTGCGCAGCCACTTCAACCATTTCAGGCGTGTGCATAAAATCTTGCGCAAGCTTGCGGATAGGCGGTGAGAAAGTGGCGGAGAAAAGCAGGGTTTGTCGTTGTTTGGGCAACATCTGCATGATTTTGCGGATATCGTCGATGAAACCCATATCAAGCATACGGTCGGCTTCGTCGAGTACAACGATTTCAACTTTGTTTAAATTGATGTTTTTTTGTTTGACGTGGTCGAGCAGTCGGCCAACCGTAGCGACAACGATTTCGCAACCGGCGCGCAAGTCGGCAGTTTGTTTGTCCATATTGACGCCGCCGAAGAGGACGGTATGGCGCAAAGGAAGATTTTTAATGTATGCCTGCACATTTTGGTCAATTTGATCGGCCAGTTCGCGGGTTGGGGTCAATACTAACATGCGGACAGGGTGCATGGCAGGGGAGGTGCTGGATGTGGCGTAGCGTTTCAGGCGTTCGAGGCTGGGCAGCATAAAGGCGGCGGTTTTACCTGTGCCGGTTTGTGCTGCGGCCAAAAGGTCGTGTCCTGCCAAGGCTTTAGGAATTGCTGCGGCTTGGATAGGCGTCGGGTTTTCATAACCCTGATCGGTGAGGGCAGAGACTAATTCGCTGCCTAAACCGAGTGAAGAGAAAGGATTCATGATGGTGGCTTTCTGTTCAGACGGCCTTTTGAATAATGAGGCCGTCTGAAAAATCTGATTCTGAAATGGATAAACCGCAGTATGATGTTGATTCTGCGGTTTGAAAAAATGGGGAGCGGAATAATCCGTCAAGTAGTCCATTATGCCATAAAAAGAGGGACTCCCCAAATGATGGTTGCGATTAGCAACAGCCACGTTTTGATATTTTTACAGTGAAAAAAACAGAAAAAATGACTGGTCTGCAAGATTTTGAGTTTATTGAGGATTAAGCATTTGTCTTAACTTCAATAGAATTAATTTATCAAAAACTTACAGGTTGAAATGAAACTAAATTGCACTCATGTACTCAATATTGAGGTACAGAGCTTGTTTTGTAGCCTGTATCTCCCGTTTAACGGTAAACCATAAAATCAAAATTTAGGAATATATAATTATGAAAACTTTATTAATCGCTCTTGCCACCGGTAGCCTGATGTTGGCAGCTTGTTCTTCTTCCAAACCTGAAGAAGCGGCAGCGCCACGCATCACTGTTGAAGAAGCGATGACTCAATGTCAACAAGCATCTGGTGAAAATGCTGATCGTGCTGTATTTGATGCTTGCATGAAAGGCAAAGGCTATCAACGTACAGCTGAATCAGTTGCTTCCGATCCTGCTGCGAGCCTGTAGCTGATTCTGAAACTGCTGTTCCTGCTAAAAAAGCAGCTGTTAAGAAAGCAAAAAAATAAGCTTCATAAAATTCAAGGCAGTCTCGTTCATCAATACTCCGGATGAAAGCAGGCTGTAGAGCAACTTGAAGACAAAGGCCGTCTGAATATGTTTCAGACGGCCTTTGTTTTTTCATGTATAAGGCCATTATTCAAAGATATGCTTTTGGTTTTATTAAAAAATAAAAAAGACGTGTAACGGTTACACGTCTTTTTTAGAGAATGATCCTTATTGCTTATATTCGCTGCCGTCTTCACGGAAAAGTTTTGGCTGATCGCCTTTTTCCACGACCTCTTTATTGATGACGACTTTTGCTACGCCTTTCAAATCTGGCAGGGCGTACATGGTGTCCAAGAGGCAACGTTCGACGATAGAGCGCAGGCCGCGCGCACCGGTTTTACGTTCCATCGCCAGTTTGGCGATGCTGCGCAAAGCATCTTCTTCAAACTCAAGGCCGACATCTTCCATTGCAAACAAGGTTTGATATTGTTTGACCAAGGCGTTTTTCGGTTCGGTCAAAATGTTGACCAAAGCATCTTCGTCCAATTCTGCCAATGTGGCAATCACGGGTAGACGGCCGATAAGCTCGGGAATCAGACCGAATTTAATCAAGTCTTCAGGCTCGACTGTTTCAAACAGGGCTGAAATATCGGCGTTTTCATCTTTGCTGTGTACCGCTGCACCAAAGCCGATACCGCCTCTTTCAGTACGTTGTCGGATGACTTTTTCCAAGCCGGCAAATGCGCCGCCGCAGATAAAGAGGATGTTGGTGGTATCAACGTTGATGAATTCTTGGTTCGGATGTTTGCGGCCGCCTTGAGGGGGAACGCTGGCTACCGTGCCTTCAATCAGTTTCAGCAAGGCTTGTTGCACACCTTCGCCGGATACGTCGCGCGTGATGGATGGATTGTCGCTTTTGCGTGAAATTTTATCGATTTCATCGATATAAACGATGCCGCGCTGGGCTTTGTCAACGTCAAAATCACATTTGCCCAAAAGTTTGGTGATGATTTGTTCGACATCTTCACCGACATAACCTGCTTCGGTCAAAGTTGTGGCATCCGCCATAACAAAAGGTACATCCAGTTTGCGCGCCAAAGATTGCGCCAACAGGGTTTTACCTGAGCCGGTAGGGCCGATAAGCAGGATATTGGATTTGGACAATTCCACTTTGCCCTCTGCTTTTGGATGGCGCAGGCGTTTGTAGTGGTTGTAAACCGATACTGCCAACGCTTTTTTTGCGTGTTCCTGACCGATAACGTGGTCGTTGAGGTTGGCAACGATTTCGGCTGGGGTAGGCAGTTTTTTCTCGGTGTTTTCTGCTTTCACTTTGGCAAGCTCGTTTTCAATCTCGCCGGATTCGTTGTCTTGCAGCATCATGCCGCAAGTTTCTACACATTCATTGCAGATGAAGGCGTGTTCGCCTTCGATCAGATTTTTAACGTCGTTTTCGGACTTCCCGCAGAATGAACAGGTGCGTTTTTCTTCAGACATAATAATTTCTTCGTATGGTTGTATGGAGGCTGTGTTGTAAAGGGGGAACAGATATTTCGGGCGTATTGCCGGATTGAGGGAATGCCTCTGACAAAGGAGCCTAAGTATAATGACTATCTTGTGTTTTTTCAAATCAGAGCAGGCATTGCGCCGTATCGTCTAAGAAACAGATGCGGGCGCTGGATTTGAATATCTCGCAAACAAACGCAAAGTTTTCTCAACTCGCTTTACAATTAGCGAAAAATTTAACAGAATGTTGAATTAAATGTATTTTTTTGAATTGGCAGATATGAAATTCTATAAAACTTTAGGAATGGTATGGACAGGTGTGGCATTGGCCTTTGCTTCCGCGTCTGCCGTTGCCGATGATATGGATGTATTGGGACAATTTTTGGAGCAAAATTTCCCAGTACAAAATGACCCGATGGAAGCTTTTGCGTTGAGTCATGCCGACCAAGTCGAAGCTCAAGCCGCTTTGGCAGGCCCTCTGCTGTCTTCGCAATCTGCTCTGATTTTCAATAATAAAACCGGTGAAGTGCTGTATCAGAAAAACCCTGATCGTGTCATGCCGATTGCCTCTATTTCCAAATTGATGAGCGCGATGGTGGTTTTGGATGCGCATCTGGATATGAACGAGCCGATTACGATTACCGAGGCTGAAATCGACCGTTTGAAAGGTACGGGCAGCCGTTTGAGCATCGGCACGACGCTGACACGCGGCGAACTGTTGCACCTGAGCCTGATGAGCAGTGAAAACCGTGCTACTCATGCATTGGGCCGTACCTATCCGGGCGGTATGAGCGCGTTCGTTGCGGCCATGAATGCCAAAGCACAAAGCCTGGGCATGACCAGCAGCCGTTTCTATGAGCCTACCGGTTTGAATTTCCAAAACGTTTCTACTGCACGCGATTTGAACCGCATGGTTGCGGCAGCCAGCAAATATCCGCTGATCCGCAAAAATTCTACTTCAAATTACGGCTCGGTTTGGACGGCAAACGGTCGTCAAAACTACAAAAACTCCAATGCCTTGGTGCGTGAGGGCAGCTGGAATATCGAATTGCAGAAAACCGGCTATATTCGTGAAGCAGGACGTTCTATGGTGGTTAAGGCCAATGTACAGAATCAGCCGATTACCATTGTATTGCTCAACTCTCCGTCTTCCACAACCCGCGTGAACGATGCGCGTAAGATTGAGTCTTGGATGCTGCAGCGCCGTTCTTAAATATTACGCTTAAAGGCCGTCTGAAACCGTTCAGACGGCCTTTTGTGTAAAGGGTATTAAATTTGGGTACAATGTCGTTACATTAATTTTAAAACACAGAGAGAAAACATGTTGAAAAAATGGAATAAAAAATATTGGGCCGGTATGGGTGTGATTTTGGCGTTGACCGGCTGTACTTCTGTAGCGGATATGGTTGGCTATGATACTGCGACTTTGAATGAAGATGCTGCCAAAAGTTACTCACAAGTCATTCAAAACGCGCGTGGTCAAAAAGCTTTGGATGTTTCATCTCCAACTGCTCAACGCGTTCAACGCGTGTTTGCACGTCTGCGTCCTCATGCTGAGCGCGCCAACAAAACCGGCGTGCCTTTCAACTGGCAGATGAACGTTATCCGCAGTGATGAAATGAACGCATGGGCAATGCCAGGCGGTAAAATGGCCGTGTACACCGGTATAGTAGAGAAATTGAAGCTGACTGATGATGAAATTGCCGCCGTTGTCGGCCATGAAATGACCCATGCTCTGTTGGAACACAGTAAAAAAGCCTTGGGCGGACAAGTATTGACCGGCTTGGGCGGTTCGATTTTGGCCAGCTCAACCGGTGTGGATGGTGATTTGGTCGGCTTGGGTGCAGATTTGTTGGCAACCAAACCGTTCTCACGCCATCAGGAAAGCGAAGCGGATGCCGGCGGTGTGCGTTTGATGGCTGAAGCAGGCTACAACCCTGAGGCTGCGGTAAGCGTGTGGGAAAAAATGAACAAAGTACAGGGCGGCAGCTCATTGTCTATTTTGTCGACCCACCCGACCAATCAGGCGCGTATCAATGCAATCCGTAAAATGTTGCCTGAAGTAATGCCGATTTATCAGAAAAACAAGCGTTAATTCGATGTATTGATGATTTTGCCGGTTTGAACAGATGATTCAAACCGGCAAAATTTTATGGTTTCAGTCTGACAGTTTGGCAAATTTATCCCAATTTGCCTGAACGTACGCTGCTGCGGTTTCCAAGTCTTCATCGACAACATCATAATAATCGCCGTCGAGTTCTTCAAAATCAGGGAAGTTTTTACGGATTTCGTCAAAATTTCGTTGTTCGTCTGCCATTTTTTCAATGGCTTTGCCGTGTTTTTCGTACAAGGCTTTGGCTTTGTCTAAGATTTTCGGTATCGGTTTGATGCGCCAGCGGCGCAGGCTGTCGGCAACCGGGTTGCCAAAGATGTATTCTCCGTATCCTGAAGCGATAAGCTGTACGAAGCCGCCTTCTTGAACTTGGCTGTCGAGGTAGCAAAGGGCGGTCAATGTATGCTGTTCGTCGTTGAGGCCGGACATTTCCTCGTCGCCTGCCTGTTCGGTGTGGTCCAAATAGGCTGCGCTGAGTGTATAAAGAAATGAGGCGGAATCGGAAGTATCGAAATCTTGAAGGCGGAGCAGGGTAGTCATCATCATCAAAGGCCGTCTGAAAAAAGTGATTATATAATGTTTTCAGTCTGAACCTAGCAGCCGTTTTGCTTTACAATATCGGAAGATAAGAAAACATAGTGAGGAACCAAACCATGAGTACACAGTCTGAAAAAAACGTTGTAGTCATCAAACCGCAGGATTTGCCGCTGCATTGCTCCGGCCCTAATCATGAAACATGGAACGGCCATCCGCGCGTGTTCTTGCCGATTCAGTCCAATAGTGAGATTGAATGCCCGTATTGCGGCACTTATTACCGTCTTGATGGCGAGATTCCGCATCATCATTACTAATCTATGTCTATGTCGAACAAAATCATCTGCGCTTTGTGCGTGAGTTTGTGCGCTGCGTGCGGCTCGTATAAGGCCGTGCGCCCTGACGCGCCGTTACCGGTCATTGCACAGGCGCAGACGTATTCTGTCCGTTATCAATCCGCACAAGGTCGGACGATTACTGCAATTTATATCAACAGCCACAGCCCGATGATGGTTGAGCTGCGTGAAGGCAATACGGTTGAGAAACTGGTGCAAGTCCGCTTGCGGAGTCAGGGCGTCGAGTACGCCAATCCAAGCTCGCGTTGGCAGATTGGCGACGGGTTTGCCGTACTGATTCGCGGCGGAAAAGAAGTTGTATTTAAAGAGATTGTGGAATAGGGCGGTTTAGCCTTTAGTCAAATATTTGATTAAAGGTTTGGGCAAACCATAATCCGCCAAATGTTCCAATGATACCCAAAGGCCGTCTGAAAGATGTTCAGACGGCCTTTGTTGCGTCTGAAAAGGGGTAATCATCAATAAACGGTGGGTTAGGCGGTGGGTAAACGTGGTTTGTTCTTCAAGGCCGTCTGAAATAATGCCGAAGCGTTCGGCGTAAGCATACAAATCGTCTAATTTTTCAAAACAGGGTACGCAATACAGACCGCCCCAAATGCCTTTGGCAGGGCGTTTTTCAAGCAATAATGCGCCGTCAGTGTTATGGATAATCAGCCAGTAAAGCGGTAGGGTTTGCACTTCGGGAGCAGTTTTTTTGCGGGGAAGCTCGTCAATGCGGTTTTGTTTTTTTGCTTCGCAGATGTCTGCCATAGGGCATTGATGACACAAAGGTTTTGTCCGTTTGCAGACGGTTGCGCCTAAATCCATCAGCCCTTGTGTATAGGCAGGCATATCGGCGTTTTCAGACGGCAGCAGGCTTTCGGCAAGTGTCCAAAGCGAATTTTCAAATTTTTTATCTTGCGGATTGCCGTCTTGGGCAAAGACACGGCAGAGAACGCGTTTGACGTTGCCGTCCAAGATGGTTTCTCGTCGGTTGAAAGCAAAGGCAGAAATGGCGGCAGCGGTACTTCTGCCTACGCCGCAGAGCGACTCCAAGTCCTTGCGTTCGGATGGAAAGATACCGCCGAATTGTCCGATGACTTGTTGCGCGGCTTTGTGCAGGTTGCGTGCGCGGCTGTAATAGCCCAAGCCTGCCCACAAGGATAAAACCTCGTCTTGCGGCGCAGCGGCAAGCGATTGCACGGTTGGGAATTTGGCTAAGAAACGCGGATAGTAGTCCAATACGGTAGCAACCTGTGTTTGTTGGAGCATGATTTCTGAAAGCCAGACGGAATAAGGGTCTTTGACCTGCCAAGGCAAGTTGTGACGGCCATGCAGCCGTTGCCAATCGATGAGTCGTCGCGCGAAGGATGTGGGTGTGTTCATTAATATTTACTTTTTAATTATTCATTTTTAAAACATAGTGTTACACTATAACATACGAAATAATAGTCAGGATTGACTTATCTGGTGGAGGGGTATATAAATATAGTTAACGTGGATTTACGCTGTATTGTTAAAGTTTATTAACCGATCAAGGAGATTCACATGAAAGCAATGGTTTATCATGGCGCAAACGACATCCGTTTCGAAGAAAAACCTCGTCCTCAAATTATCGATCCGACCGATGCAGTCGTCAAAATCGTTAAAACCACGATTTGCGGTACTGACTTGGGTATTTGGAAGGGTAAAAACCCTGAAGTTGCCGACGGTCGTATTCTCGGTCATGAGGGCATCGGTATTGTAGAAGAAGTCGGCGACGCTGTAAAAAACATCAAAGTTGGTGATAAAGTCATTATTTCATGTGTCAGCAAATGCTGTACTTGCGACAACTGTAAAATCCAACTTTATTCACACTGCCGCAACGGCGGTTGGATCTTGGGCTATATGATCGACGGTACGCAAGCCGAATACGTCCGTACGCCTTATGCCGACAACAGCTTGGTTCCGCTGCCTGACAACGTCAACGAAGAAGTTGCCCTGCTGTTGAGCGATGCCTTGCCTACCGCCCACGAAATCGGCGTGCAATATGGCGATGTGAAACCTGGCGATACCGTATTCATCGCCGGTGCCGGCCCTGTCGGTATGTCTGCGTTGCTGACTGCGCAACTGTATAGCCCTGCCGCCATCATCGTTTGCGATATGGATGAAAACCGCTTGAAACTGGCGAAAGAATTGGGCGCGACCCATACCATCAACCCTGCTTCCGGTGATGTGAGCAAGCAAGTTACCGCTATCGTCGGCGAAGACGGCGTAGATTGCGCCATTGAAGCGGTCGGTATCCCTGCGACTTGGAATATGTGTCAAGACATCGTGAAACCCGGCGGTCATATCGCAGTGGTCGGTGTACATGGTCAATCCGTTGATTTCAAACTGGAAAAACTGTGGATTAAAAACCTTGCCATTACTACCGGCCTGGTTAACGCCAATACCACCGAAATGCTGATGAAAGCCATTTCCAGCAGCTCAGTAGATTACACCAAAATGATGACCCACCATTTCAAATTCAGCGAATTGGAAAAAGCTTACGATGTATTCAAACACGCTGCTGAAAACCAAGCCATGAAAGTAGTTTTGGAAGCGGATTGATTTGAAAATCGCTTAATATGCCGTTAATTAAAGGCCGTCTGAACATTCAGACGGCCTTTTTGTATGGTTTTATTTTTTCTTCTTCAACCAAACGCCGCTTTCGATATGGTGGGTAAATGGGAATTGGTCGAACAGGGCGGCGCGTTCAATGGTATGGGTTTGACAGAGCGTGTCGAGATTGGCGCGCAGGGTCTCAGGGTTGCAGGAAATATAGAGGACGTTGTCGAATCGGGCCACCAATTTGAGCGTCTCATCATCAACACCGGCGCGTGGAGGATCGACAAAAATAGTTGAAAAGTCATAGTTTTTCAAGTCGATGCCTTGTTCTTGCAGGCGGCGGAATTCACGGTTTTGCGTGTAGGCCTCGGTAAACTCTTCCGCAGACAGGCGGGCGATTTTAAGATTGGTAATTTGGTTGGCTTCAATATTCCATTGGGCGGCGTTGACGGAAGTTTTGGAAACTTCGGTTGCCAGCACCTGATTGAAATGTTGTGAAAGCGGCAGGGTAAAATTGCCGTTGCCGCAGTACAGCTCAAGCAGGTCTTTGCCTAAGTTTTGTGCTGCATTACACGCCCACGTCAGCATTTTTTGGCACACTTGGGCATTGGGTTGGGTAAAGCTGCCCTCGATTTGACGATAGCAGAAGGTTTTGCCGTTGACTTCCAATGCTTCGGTCACAAAATCTTGGCTCAATACGATTTTTTGTCCGCGGCTGCGGCCGATGATGTGGATGCCCAAATTGTGCGCCAGCTCTTGCGTGGCTTGTTGCCATGCTTCGTTCAGCTTCTTGTGGTAAATCATGGTTACCAGCATTTCGCCGCTTAAAGTGGACAAAAATTCGACGGCGTACCAGCGGTTTTTCAGCTCGGGATGATTGGATGCGGCTTCAATCAGTTTCGGCATCAAGGCATTGATGGATTCGGATGCGGCAGGAAATTGGTCGC
The DNA here is from genome assembly GCF_019334725.1 of Neisseria perflava. Taxonomy (NCBI): domain Bacteria; kingdom Pseudomonadati; phylum Pseudomonadota; class Betaproteobacteria; order Neisseriales; family Neisseriaceae; genus Neisseria; species Neisseria perflava. Next base: position 929,146 of record NZ_CP079818.1, read on the forward strand.
AACGAATCAGGCTTGCCCCGCTTGCCTTTTGCCCGCGCTCAAACATGGCGTAAAACATTTCGCCGCCCTCATGCCAGATGCGGAACTCGGCACGCATTCTGTAATGCTGTTCCGGAGATTCAAAGACTTCGATTTCAGGGAAATCCAGTCCTTGGAAAAGTTGCTGAAGATATTGCTTTTTATCGGCTAGTTGTTGCTGGTAGGCAGTCATCAGGGCAGTCTTTCAGAAAATAATGGCGAATTATAATATAGTTGGTGCAAAGATACGAAAGGCCGTCTGAAACATTGGTTTCAGACGGCCTTTGATTTCAAAGCATCAGCTTGTCAATCAGCCTTGCATTTGTTTGGCTTGAACGGCAGTCAGGGCGATGGTGAAGACGATGTCTTCAATCAATGCGCCGCGGGACAAGTCGTTAACCGGTTTGCGCAAACCTTGCAATAACGGACCTACGCTCAGGACGTTGGCGCTGCGTTGTACGGCTTTGTAAGTACAGTTGCCGGTATTGAGGTCTGGGAAAACCAAAACGGTTGCTTGACCAGCGACAGCGCTGCCCGGAGCTTTGGATTGGCCAATAGATGGAACGGTAGCCGCATCGTATTGCAACGGACCTTCGATGGCCAAATCAGGGCGTTTTTCATTAGCCAGTTTGGTTGCTTCGATCACTGCATCGACATCAGGGCCGCTGCCCGAGTTGATGGTAGAGTAGGAAATCATGGCTACTTTTGGATCGATACCGAAAGCTTTGGCGCTGTCGGCAGATTGGATGGCGATGTCGGCCAGTTGTTCAGGCGTTGGGTTCGGGTTAACCGCGCAGTCGCCGAATGCCAATACTTGGTTAGGCAGCAACATGAAGAATACGCTGGATACAAGGCTTGCACCCGGAGCGGTTTTAATCAGTTGCAGGGCAGGGCGGATGGTGTTGGCAGTAGTGTGGACTGCGCCGGAAACCAAACCATCCACGTCGTTTTGAGCCATCATCATGGTGCCGAGTACGACAGTGTCTTGCAGCTGTTTGCGTGCATCTTCAGGAGTCAGGCCTTTGGATTTACGCAATTCGCACATTGGCTCGACGTATTGCTCAACCAAAGAAGCAGGATCGATGATTTCCAAAGAATCAGGCAGGGAGATGCCGCGCTCTTTCGCTACGTCCTCAACTTCTTCGCGGGTCGCCAACAGTACGCAACGGGCGATGCCTTTTTCGTGACAGATAGCAGCGGCAGCGACGGTACGTGGTTCTGCACCTTCAGGCAGGACGATGCGCATATCGGCTTTGCGTGCGAAATCGATCAGGTTGTAACGGAATTGAGCTGGAGACAGGCGTTTGGCTTCGCGTTTGGCCAAAGCGGATACGTCTTGTAGTTTGTCGCTGGAGCCGAAGAAAGTCAGGCCGGTTTGCTCGGCAACTTGTGCGCCTAAAGCAGTGGCTGCGCCGTCAATGATGAAACCTTCCAATAAGCCCGGGGAGTTGGTGTAGAGCTGTTTGGTGAGGTTTAATTGTTGGGCGATGGCGGCCGCGTCAGTATTGTCGGATTTCAGCGCCAATACAACGCCTGCGTCCAAAGACAACGCCAATTCGACGTTTTTGCCTGCCAAGAACAATTTGTCTGCATCAGGAGTGATGCCTTCGATAACGAGGTTATCTGCGTTCAATGCTGCAACTTTACCGACAAGTGCGTCAAACCAGTCATCGCTCTTGCCTTGAGCCAACAGGGCTTCTGTAGTGGAGTCAACGGCTTGGAAAACTTGCGCATTCAATGCCGCTGCAAATGCTTTTGCCGCAGCATCGGCGCTCAGGCCGGTAGATACCGGTGCGATCAGGATTTTTGCCATTTTGTGTCCTCTCTTTCGTTAATTGTAGAAGGGTGTTGCTGGGGCGCAGCTGGTGCTGCATTTTAACACTTCAGGATTGAAGTTTCTTTAATATATTCACGGTCATATTGACATATGTCATCAGGCCGTCTGAAAAGTATAAACGCAATGGACCAAATCCATCAATCCCCCATTGCCGCCAAAAGCTCGGCTTGATGCTCGGCAATCAGGGCATTGGTGATTTCTTCCAAATCTCCGTCCATTACAAAATCCAGTTTGTGCAGGGTAAGGTTGATGCGGTGGTCGGTCACGCGGCCTTGTGGGTAGTTGTAGGTGCGGATGCGTTCGCTGCGGTCGCCGCTTCCGATCAGGGATTTGCGTTCGGCGGCTTCTTTGGCTTGGGCTTCGCGTTTTTGCGCATCGTTTAAGCGGGCGGCGAGGACTTTCATCGCCTGCGCTTTGTTGGCGTGTTGGCTGCGGCCGTCTTGGCATTCGACCACCATGCCTGTCGGCAAGTGGGTAATACGGACGGCGGAGTCGGTTTTGTTGATGTGCTGACCGCCGGCACCGGATGCGCGGAAGGTGTCGATGCGCAGATCGGCGGGGTTCAACTCGATGTCTTCGAGTTCGTCTGCTTCGGGCATGACGGCAACGGTACAGGCTGAAGTGTGGATACGGCCTTGGCTTTCGGTGGCAGGAACGCGTTGCACGCGGTGGCCGCCGGATTCAAATTTCAGACGGCTGTATGCACCCAAGCCGATAATGCGGGCGATGACTTCTTTATAGCCGCCTAATTCGCTTTCGTTGGCGGAAACGATTTCAACCTGCCAGCGGTTGCGCTCGGCGTAGCGGCTGTACATACGCAGCAAATCGCCTGCAAACAGCGCGGCTTCGTCGCCGCCGGTACCAGCGCGCACTTCGATAAAGATGTTTTTGTCGTCATCGGCATCTTTTGGCAGCAGCAGTTTTTGCAATTCGGTATCGAGTTCGTCGATTTTGGCTTTGGCCGCTTCGATTTCTTCGGCGGCAAAGTCTTTCATTTCAGGGTCGGACAGCATTTCTTCGGCATCCGCCAAGTCGCTTTGCGCCAGCTGATAGTTTTGGAACACTTCGACCACGGGGGTCAGTTCGGCGTGTTCGCGCGTGAGTTTGCGGTAGTTGTCCATGTCGGACGTGGCTTCAGGCTGTCCGAGCAGATGCGTGACTTCTTCCAGTCGGTCGCTGAGTTGTTGTAGTTTTTCTAAGATAGACGGCTTCATAAATTTTCCAAAATACGGATGCCGTCGAGTGGTCTGCAACGGCGAAATAAGGAGTCATTATAATGGGTTTGAATGAAAATTCAACAAGATATGATGGATTGGAAAGGCCGTCTGAAACTTGTTTTTGAGTTTCAGACGGCCTTTTTCATATGGGCTTATTTAGGAGCAGCCAAGATGCCTGTTTGGTTCAGCAGGAACAAAACGGTAAAGCCGGTCAAGTAAATCAAACCGATAATGGCAAGGAAATTCATGCCCATGGTCAGTTTGTGGCGTTTGTCGCCTTTGACGAGGCGGTAGTTCAGCCAAGCGAACACAGGGGCGGCAACGAAGGCAGTAATCATGGCGAATTTGAGCAGCTCTGCCATCGCGCTGTTGAACCAGAAAATCACGGCCAAGCCTGAGCCTGCGACCCAGACGTTCCAAGCAAACAGTTCGACGTTGCCGGTTTTGTCTTTACCGCGCAGCAGGCGTACCGGTTCGGCAATCGCGCGCGCGTAGCCGTCTACTACGGTAATTGTGGTGCCGTACATACAGGCAAAGGCGATAAATGCCACTAGTGGACGCGACCAGTCGCCGATGGTAACGGCGTACATATTAATCAGTTGGCCAACATATTTGCCACCGGCCATTTGTACGGCTTCGCCGTTGCCGTATTGAACATAGGCACCTAAGGCCAAGAAGACGACCGCTAACACTGCGCTGGTGATGTAGCCGACGTTGAAGTCGAAAATACCGTCGCGGTAGCTGGAAGGGTTGATGCGTTGTTTTTCGGTTACCCACAAAGAGTTAATGGCGGAAATTTCAATCGGCGCAGGCATCCAGCCCATCAGTGCGATTAAGAAGCCCAAGCCGGCCAGCGTCCAAGGGGTAGGCTCGATAAAGTCGGGTTTCATCTGCATGCCTCGGGACATGGCCACGGCTGCCGCGGCGACAGTGGCAATGGTCAGGCTGACGATGATGATTTTGGAAACGTTGTCCAACGCTTTATAGCGGCCGCTTGCCAAAATCAACAGGCAAGAAGCCATGATCAGGGCGGACACTATGCCGGTATCGAGAGTCAGTGATGGGATTGCCATTTTGACGATGGCGGCGGTAACGATAGCGACCGCGCCGGCATTAATCGTTGCCGATGCAATACACAAAATCAAAAATACCCACAAATAAACGCGGCTTTTTTCGGCATAGCCTTCAATCAGGCTTTTGCCCGTGTCCAGCGTGTAATGTGCGCTGAAGCGGAAAAATGGGTATTTGAACAGGTTGGTCAGAATGATAATCAGCGCAAGCTGCCAGCCGTAAAGCGCACCTGCCTGCGTGGAGGCAATCAGGTGCGAGCCGCCGACCGCTGCCGAAGCCATCATGATGCCCGGGCCGAGGGCATTAATTTTGCTCTGCCAGGTAGAGGAGTGTGTATGTTGTTCTGCCATAAGTATTTTCCGCCTATTTCAGACGGCCTTATTATCAAAAAGAAGCATATTTTAACGTAAATAAAAAGTTTGCCCAATAATATGCGTAATACTTTTTATCAATCAAAGGAAAAATACGGTTTTAAAAAGCTGAAATGGTGTAATGAACGATATTTTGTGCCAAAAACATTTTTTCAGACGGCCTTGTATCGCTTTTTATTCATGAATATGGGGTAGGGAGAGCAGAGTGTGTCGGTTTGGAAACGAAATGGCAGGGCAAGGCTTTTTGATGCCTTGAGGTCGGTATATTAAGGGGAAGTATGGAGCAGGGAATCCACGTTTTGCTCGGTTATTTCAGATAGTTGCGCCAGTGGTACGTCGCGCAATTCAGCGGCAATTTCGGCGATACGTCGGATGTTGGCTGGTGTATTGGTTTCATGGCCGAGCATAAAAGGGCTGTCGGTTTCGAGAACAAAGTCCGTGTCGTTTAAAGCTTGTAAGGCAACGCGGATTTTTTTGGCATTCGGGTTGAGCAACAGCGAGCCTATGCCGATTTTGAAGCCGAGTTTCACCAAGATCCGCGCTTCTTCTACGCTACCGGAGAAGGCGTGAACGATACCGCCTTGCGTGAAACCGGTGGTTTTGACGGCGGCGGCAATGGCGGCGGTGGCTTTCAGATTATGGATGATGACGCGGCGGTTGAAGTTTTGGGCGAGGATGAGTTGTCGGATAAAGGCTTCGGTTTGCGTGTTGCGTTGTGCTTGGGTTTGCTCTTTGCCATAAAAATCCAAGCCGATTTCGCCAACCCATGCTTGCGGATGCTGGATTAATTCGGACTCTAACTCTTGGAATGTTGCCTCGTTGAGGCCGTCTGAAAACCATGGATGAATGCCCAAAGCAATATGGATGTTTTCAGACGGCCTTTCCAACTGCGCAACGGAATGCCAATCCTTGGGGGACGTAGCCGGTACGATAAAACGCGCCACGCCGGCGGCTTGCGCATCGGCAAGCACTGCAGGCAGCGTATCGGCAAGTTTGGGGTCGGCAAGATGGCAGTGGGTGTCGGTGAAAGTCATGTTTAATGGCGGTTTACAGCAGATTTAATTGTCGTAATTCTTGTTGCACCTTATCTGCATTCCAGTCATGAGATACGGCGAGGGTCATCAGCGCAGTGGCGGTTTCGAGATTGCATTTGCCGCCGTTGATGATACCTGCCTGACGCAAAGCATCGCCTTGGGCATAGACGGCGGCGGCACAACCTTGCGGCACTTGGCTGATGTTGAGCAGCAACTTACCTTGTTGCGTAAAGGCTTGGACGGCTCGGACAAACGCATCGTTGCTCGGCGCATTGCCGTGGCCGTAGCTTTGTAGGATTAGGGCTTGAGTGGAAAGATGGGGCAGGACGTCTGAAAGTTCTTGCGCGGCATAACCGGGAATCAGCGTGCGGACGGAAACTTTTGCTTCAGGATTTGGAAGATGCGGTTTGAGACCGTCTGAATGTTCGGTCGGGGCGGTACGGATATTGTGCCAACCTTTGTTTTCCTCCCATTCGGCGAGCGTGCCAAAATGCAGGTTGTCAAAACCTGCGGCGGTCTCGGTGCTGACCTTGCTGCTGCCGACGGATGGGAAGAGCTTGCCGTCAAAGGCAATCACCACTTGTTTGAGTTTGAGCGAGAAAGCGGAAACGGCGGTGGCAAGGTTGCGCGGCGCATCGCTGTTGGCGGCATCGTAAGGCCATTGCGAGCCGGTCAGGATAACGGGTTTGTCCAAGCCTTGCAGCGAAAGGGCGAAGAGGTTGGCAGTGTATGCCATGGTATCCGTGCCGTGCAGCACCAAAATGCCTTCATAGTCAGGCAGCTTGGCGATAATAAGCTCCAACCAGTCGCGTTGGTTTTGCAGCGTTACTGCGGAAGAATCGATGAGCGGCTGGCAAACGTGCCATTCGAAATCAAGGCCGTCTGAAAAGGGGGTAAGGGCTTTATCGACGAGAGCGGTGTCGGGACGCAGGCCGGCGCTGCTTTGGGTCATGCCGATGGTGCCACCGGTGTAGAGGACGAAGATTTTTTGTTTCATGGTGTTTCTGATGAATGATTGAGGCCGTCTGAAAGCGGGGAAGTGTTTCAGACGGCCTGGAATGGTTTATTGATTGGTTTGTTTTTTGGCTTTTGCAGCACGTTTTTCGTGTAATTTTTCACGGAAGAAGGTATGGCGGCGGTGTTTTCTCCACCAAATCCAGCCGATAATGACGGCGCCGATGCCCAGTACCGCAAAGATACCGGATTGCAGGCTGTGCATTTTTTTCATCAGCCAGTCGGTATTGCGTGCGCCGTATTCGCCCAAATAAATCCAAACCGGAACGGAAATCAGCGCGGCCAAACCGTCCATCAGGATAAAGCGCAGGTAGGAAACCTTGCGGCTGATGCCTGCAGTCACGAAAACGGCGGTACGCAGGCCGGGCAGGAAGCGGGCGACAAATAAAACCCAGTTGCCGTATTTGTCGAATTTTTCCTGTACTTGGGCATAGCGTTTAGGCGTCATCACGCGCGCAATCGGTTTGAATTTAAGGATTTTTTGTCCCCAAATCCGGCCGGCCGCAAACATAAAGCCGTCGCCTACCAATACGCCGAGCATACCGACGGCAAACATAATATGCGAGTTGGTATAACCCAGGCCGGAGATTACGCCGCCGGTTACCAGCGTCAAATCTTCAGGAATCGGTACGCCGAAGCCGCAAATAATCAAAACGAAAAACACGGCCGCATAGCCGTATTCAACGAAAAAAGATTCTAAAAATGCAAACATGGCCGCCGTCCCACGATAGATATTGATTGATGACTGGATTAAGTTGGAATTCTACCAAAGATAAGGCCGTCTGAAAGCAATCACAAGCAGATATTGTTCAAATTTGACGGTAGTTTGCAAAAAATATGGAAATTCGGATGCGGAAAGTTGGGATATGGACGGATTTGGCAGGTACAATAGCCGCTGGTTTATCTTTCAAACCCGAAATGGCAGTCTGTTTTCAGACGGCCTGTTCAGGAAAATGAAATCATGAAATACAGAGATTTGCGAGAATTTATCGCCGGATTGGAAGCTGATGGCAAACTCAAGCGCATTCAGCATCCGGTGTCGCCGCATTTGGAAATGACCGAAATCGCCGACCGTGTGCTGCGTGCCGAAGGGCCGGCGTTGTTGTTTGAAAACCCGATTAAGCCTGACGGTACGCGTTATGATTATCCTGTTTTAGCGAATCTGTTCGGTACGCCCGAACGCGTGGCGTTGGGCATGGGTGCGGACAGTGTGTCCAAGTTGCGCAAAATCGGACAGACGCTGGCGTATTTGAAAGAACCCGAACCGCCCAAAGGCATTAAAGATGCGTTTTCTAAACTACCATTGCTGAAAGATATTTGGAGTATGGCGCCGAACGTGGTGAAAAACGCGCCGTGTCAGGAAATCGTGTGGGAAGGTGAAGATGTTGATTTGTATCAACTTCCGATTCAACATTGCTGGCCGGAAGACGTTGCGCCGCTGGTAACATGGGGTTTGACCGTTACGCGCGGACCAAACAAAAAACGCCAAAATCTCGGCATTTACCGCCAGCAATTAATCGGCAAGAACAAGCTGATTATGCGCTGGCTGTCGCATCGCGGCGGCGCGTTGGATTATCAGGAATTCCGCAAACTCAACCCCGATACGCCGTATCCCGTCGCCGTTGTCCTCGGTTGCGACCCTGCCACCATTTTGGGCGCGGTAACGCCCGTTCCCGATACCTTGAGCGAATACCAGTTTGCCGGACTGCTGCGCGGTTCGCGGACGGAACTGGTGAAATGTATCGGCAACGATTTGCAAGTACCCGCACGCGCAGAAATCGTGTTGGAAGGTGTCATCCATCCAAACGAAACCGCGCTGGAAGGACCATACGGCGACCACACCGGCTATTACAACGAGCAGGATCATTTCCCTGTGTTTACGGTCGAGCGCATTACCATGCGTGAAAACCCGATTTACCACTCCACCTACACGGGCAAACCGCCCGATGAACCCGCCGTTTTGGGCGTGGCGTTGAACGAAGTGTTCGTACCGCTCTTGCAAAAACAGTTCCCCGAAATCACCGATTTCTACCTGCCGCCCGAAGGCTGCTCCTACCGCATGGCGGTGGTCAGCATGAAAAAACAGTACGCCGGACACGCCAAGCGCGTGATGATGGGCTGCTGGTCGTTCCTGCGCCAGTTTATGTACACCAAATTCATCATCGTGGTGGATGACGATGTGAACGTGCGCGACTGGAAAGAAGTCATCTGGGCGGTCACCACGCGCATGGACCCTGTTCGCGATACCGTTTTGATGGAAAATACGCCCATCGACTACCTCGACTTCGCCAGCCCCGTCAGCGGACTCGGCGGCAAAATGGGTTTGGATGCGACCAACAAGTGGCCGGGCGAAACCAACCGCGAATGGGGACGGGTGATCAAAAAAGACCCTGACGTTACGGCCAAAATCGATGAGATTTGGGAGCGTTTGGGTTTGTAGATGTCATTTCTATTGGAATTTATACTTCAAATCGTGATGGAAATGATTGGGGCAATGTTTGAAGGTACGGTAGAAATATTGAGGCTCGATTGGAGCAAAAGAAAACTCTCCAAAGAAGGCTTGATAATGTTGACCGTATGGTCTGCCGTCATTGTTGCACTGATTGTGTATATGGTCATTCCTAAGTAAACATCTTATTCTGACAATACATCTGTTAAAAGGCCGTCTGAAACTTTTTGGGTTTCAGACGGCCTTTAATTTGAAAACTTAGCGTGGTTTGAGCCACTTCCATTGTTCTTGTATGGTTTCTTGCAGGGCTTTTTGTTTTTCTGCAGGTGTATTCATGCCATTGGTCAAGCGGCTGTAATCAAGGGTAATGGAAGGGTTTTGTACGGTTCCGCCGATTTTGAGGGGAATCGGTTTGTTTTTGGGTTGCAGTACATTGCTGATAAGCAGGTTTTCGGACAGCTTTTGGGTATTCAAATCGGTATAACCGCTGCTGACAACGTGCAGGCTGTCGGAAAACAGTTCGGTGTTGATGTGATGGCTGATGCCTTTCTCGATTTCGCTATTGAGGATGAAATGATGGAAAGGGGTTTTGAGGTTGCTGTTGTCGATTTTTTCCGAAGAGATGCCGTTTTTCAGAATGCTGTCCATATCGATGCCGTGCCATGCGCCGTTGGTAATATCGAGGAGCAGGCTGCCGTTTAGGGCTTGTATCATTTGGGCGCGGTCGTTGCCGGTGGTTTTAATGTCGATAACGGCGTCGCCGCTGCCGCTGAAGCTGTGGAAACCGAACAGGTCTTGCAGCAGCGGCTGAATTTGTATGCCTTTTGCGTTTTGCTGAAGGTGGTAGGAAGCAGGTTGGGTCGCCGCAATACTCAGGCCGCCCTCGGTTTTGCCGCCATAAAGCCCGGCTTTGAAACGGTGCAGGGCGATATGTTCTTTATCGGCGGTGAGCAGGGATTCGATGTTTTCTAATTGCAGGCCGGCAGTTTGAATGCTGCCGATTTGGAGGTTGGCCTCAATGTCGGGCAACCAGGATTTGGCTAACAGGGAAGGAAGATTCAGTGATGGCTGGGTTTTCAGGTCTTCCAAGTAAGGGGTCAGATTGAGTTTTTGTAAGGCGATACCGGCGTCAAGGTGCGGACGCGGTTGGGCATCGCGTTGGTATTTAAAGGCCAAGGCGAGGGCCTGTCTGTCAAATGCGCCTTTCAGACGGCCTTCCCATGTATTCAGGCTGAAGTTGGCCTGCCCTTCGAGTGTGCTGATGAAGCGTGGACGGGGAAGGCGGTTGATGGTGTCTTGCAGGGTGCTGAGGTGCAGTTTGGGTGCATCGATGCCTTTGCCTTTTTGCCAAACCAACGGGCTGGAAAAGGTAAAGTTGGTTTGGAGGCGGTCGTTTTTATGGCTGCCTTTGAGTTCAAAATTGGCGGCGGTCAAAACGGTTGCGTAGAGGTTGGCTTTGTCCAGTTTGAATGAGCCGTCCCATTGGTTGTTTTCGCTGCCGGCGGTCAATGCGCCGTTGAGTGTATTGAGGTGCAAATAGCCGTTTTTAAACTGCAAAAGGGGAGAACGTGCATTGATATGCAAGTTTTGATAGTCGCTTTCGGCTTGCAGGTTGAAGTCGCGGAAAAGGGCGGTTCGGTTTTGCCAATTAAGGCTGCCTGCGATTTGGGCATCCAGCTTGTTTTTGAGTAATACGGTTTGCAGGTTTAATTTGAGGGCGGGAACGCTCCAGCCGGCATCATCTTGTAGAAGATGGCCGGCACCTTGCCAACTGATGGGGTTGCCGATGTTTTGCAGTGTGCCGCTGATATCGAATGGACGGCCGTCTGAATCAGCTCTGCGCAGGGAAAATTGCAGATCGTTTAAGGCAATATCTTGCTCTTTATTGTGATAGCGGATGCTGCCGTTATTGATGATGATGCGGTTGAGCTGAAAACTTTCTTTTGACGATGGGTCTTGTTGCAGGCAGGCGGGCAGATGGTGTTTTGAGTCCAGTGTCAGTGTCGGGTTTAAAAGAATCCATTTCTCAAGTATGGGTGCATTCGACCATAGGCTGCTCCAGCCAAAGCCCATTTTGGATTCGGCGATGTTCAGCGTCGGTGTGTCAGGTTCGGAAGAGGAAAGGCTGAGGTCTTTTAAGATTAGCGTGGGACGCGGCAGCCATTTTCTGCCGATAGTGGCGTTGTATTTGATTTGGCAGCCATGGGCGGAAAAGTTTTTTTGTATGAATGCGTCGATGTTTTCTGTGTTGAATATGCGGAACATTAAGGCACTCAATACCGCCGCGAGGCATAAAAGCGCGGTAATGCCGAAAACCAGGGTTTTCAGCCAAAATTTTCCTGAGTGCAACATGGAATGAACAGACAATTCAGATTCTCGCTTTGATGGGAGCTTTAAGGAGTGATTGGGAGTTTAAGCCTTGCTGCTTAAGCGTGTGGAAGTATAACACAGAGTGAGCCTGTGTTTCAGACGGCATGGGAATATGAATAAAAACACCGCCTAAAGGCGGTGTTGATTTTAAGCATAAATTATTTACGCAGACCCAGGCGGGTAATCAGTGTACGGTAAGTATCAGGCTGAGTACGGCGCAGGTAAGACAGCAGGCGACGACGTTGGCTAACCATTTTCAACAGGCCGCGACGGCTGTGGTGGTCTTTAGGGTTGGCTTTGAAGTGAGGAGTCAGGTCGTTGATACGGAAAGTCAACAGAGCGACTTGTACTTCAGAAGAACCGGTATCGCCTTCTTTGCGTTGGAAATCTTTAACAATTTGTGCTTTTTGTTCTACGGTCAATGCCATGATGGATAACTCCGAAAATAAAAGAACCTTTTCAGGTTCGGACAAGTTTGCCAAGCCAAACGACCTAAGCAAACTCCTAAGCGCCTTTTTATAAAGACGGGCGGATTATGCCACAATTTGTCTTTGTGCGCCACATCTTTTCAGACGGCCAAAAAAAGCGGCGATACCTTTCAGTACCGCCAAAGCTGCTTTGGTGATAAAAACTAAACTTTATTTGCTTGCGCAACGGAAGCCTAAGTTATTTAAAACATATTTGGACTGCAGGCTGGTGCGGATGCCGTAGCGCAGGAAGGCGGCGTAATTTGATGGATCGCTGGAACCTACGGATGCGCCACTGCAAAACATTTGCGTATCGGCATTGCCTGACGAGAGCAGGCTGCTGTTGAAGTCTTCAGTCCATTCCCAAATCAGGCCGTGCATATCGTATACGCCCCAGTAGTTGGGTTTGTTTTTACCGATGTCGCGCAGACCGTTGCGACCGCCGTCTGCATACCAATCCAAGATGGTGCGGTTATAGCCAGGCTCGGCAGAGCCGTCTTTTTGAGTGGCAGAAGCCAAGCCTGCAAATTCCCACTCGTCAATAGTCGGCAGGCGTTTACCTTTGGAAACACAGTAAGCATTCGCGGCGAACCATGAAACATTGGTTACCGGATGTTTGAGTTCGCTGGCTTTAGGAGCAAAACTGTTGCTGCCGTTCTTTACCCAATGTTTCAGGTAAGCTTTTTCAGCATGTCTGGAACTGATTTTGCCTTTTTGCCATTGCGGATGCGTGTTCACAAATTCGGCAAACTCAGCATTAGTCACCGGATATTTGTCAAGCTGGAAGGGTTTGACTTTAATAAGGGAAGTTTCTTTTTTGAGATAGAGAGGACGGTAGCTGCCTCCTTCGATTTTTACCATTTCGGCAGCAAATGTATTGCCGCAGATTAAGGCACTGCCTAAGAGGAGGAGTTGTATGAGTTTCATGGTACGCCCTTATTATCGATTGAAACAGAAAATTTATTTTTCAGATAGCCTAATCATAACAAGGCCGTCTGAAAAATCAATCTGTCTGATTTGAACAGGAAGATTAATCGTGATGGAAGCCACTGCGGCTCTAAAGAGTAGGGCAGCAGTGGCTTGGCGTATTAAAAACCGAGAGATTATTTAGCGGCTTCAGAAGCACCAGACGCAGCTGCTGGAGCAGAAGTGGCAGCACCGGCAGGTTGGTAAACGGTGTCGCTCAGTTTTTTGGTCATGATTTCAGGGTTTTCGTCACCCTCAACTTTCAATTGACCCAAAGCACCTTTGTTGAACGCACGGAAGATAGAGTGGTCAACCAAAGTGTAGCTGCCTGGAATATCGACTTTGAATTCGATCATGGCGGCGCCACCGGCAGGAATCACAGTGCTTTGTACGTTTTCGTTAATCAGTTTACCACCTTCAACATATACTTTGTCGAAGATTTCGCCGATAACGTGGAAAGAAGATACCAAGTTAGGACCACCGTTACCAACGTACATACGAACAGTTTCACCAGCTTTAGCTTTCAGGGCATTGTCGCCGGCGATAGAGCCTACGTGACCGTTGAATACAACGTATTCAGGTTGTTCAGCAATCGCTTTATCCATATCGAAAGGTTGCAGGCCTTGAGCACCTTTTTTACCTTTAGTATAGAAGTCACCTTGTACGATGTAGAACTCTTTGTCCACTTTAGGCAGACCTTCTTTAGGTTCAACCAAGATCAAACCGTACATACCGTTGGCGATGTGCATACCTACAGGAGCAACGGCACAGTGGTAGATGTACAAACCAGCTTGCAGTGCTTTGAAGCTGAAGGTAGAAGTGTGGCCAGGAGCAGTAAAGGTAGCTTCTGCACCACCACCTTGACCGGTTGCAGCGTGGAAGTCAACGTTATGAGGAACGGTAGAAGAAGGATTGTTAGAGAATTCTACTTCTACGGTATCGCCTTCGCGTACACGGATCATTTGACCTGGAACGTCGCCGTTGAATGTCCAGTAGTGGTATTCAACACCGTCTTCCATGGTCATGGTCTTTTCGACGGTTTCCATTTTAACGCGTACTTTAGCCGGATGGTCGCGATCAGTTGCAGGTGGAACTTCCGGAGCGTGAGTTACGATGGCATCGATTACAGGCAGTTCTGAAGAAGGAGTTTCTGCAGCAGCTTGTGAGTTGGAAGTAGCAGGAGCTTCAGCAGAAGCGGTAGCAGCTGGAGTTTCAGCAGGTTTAGCAGCTTGCTCGCCGCATGCGGCCAGTGCAAATACAGAAGCGATAAGTGCGGCTAAGGTTTGGCGTTTCATGTTTAAAGTTTCCTTATAGTAAGAAAAGTTAAGAATCCTGATAGGATGGTTCGAAGTTTTGTATGATTATGTAGGCGCTTGTTTGGTCATATTTTGATGTAAATCAAATTGTTCAGGGAATATGAATCTTTTAATCCCTAAATACTCCTTTAGAAGTATAAAAAAATACATCGAAAAGTTTAATTTTGTGTGAAAATGTTAGCGAGAACTTAACACAAAATACGATAAAGGAGGGTCTGTATAAGAAAATGGGAATCAATATCATATAAGTTAATGGTTTTAAAGGAATATTATTGACAAAATATTTCTTTACTTATTAAACCGTGATACAATCTTTAACATTCATATTTGATGAATTAATACCACCCAACCACTTTTTACCAAAATTAAGGAGTACTTAAAATGGGACAGTACAAGAAGCTTTGGTACTTGCTGTTTGCCGTGCTGGCAGTATGCTTTACCATTCTTGGTTATATGGGTAGCGAAGTCTATAAAAAGGCTCCGCCATACCCTGAACAAGTCGTTTCTGCATCCGGCAAAGTCCTGATGACCAAAGACGATATTTTGGCAGGTCAATCTGCATGGCAAACTACCGGCGGTATGGAAGTTGGCTCTGTATTGGGTCACGGTGCATACCAAGCTCCGGACTGGACTGCCGACTGGCTGCACCGCGAGCTGGTTGCATGGTTGGATCTGACTGCGCAAGAAACTTACGGCAAAAAATTTGACGAAGTTTCTCCTGAAGAACAAGCTGTTCTGAAAACCCGTTTGGCTGACGAATACCGCAACCAAAGCCGTGTTAAGGAAGATGGTTCTGTCGTTGTCAGCGAAACCCGCGTGAAAGCGATCGAAAGCATCCTGCCTTACTACCACGGTGTGTACAGCGACGATCCTAAGTTCCAAACCACTCGCGAACACTTTGCAATGAAAAACAACACATTGCCAAGCCCAGAAGCGCGTGAAAAACTGTTCAACTTCTTCTTCTGGACTTCTTGGTCTGCTTCGACCAACCGTCCTGACGAAACTTTTACCTACACAAACAACTGGCCGCACGAGCCTTTGATCAACAACGTACCGACTACTGAAAACTATATGTGGTCTTTCACCAGCGTGGTATTGTTGCTGATGGGTATCGGCTTGCTGATGTGGGGTTACTCTTTCTTGACCAAACATGAAGAGGTTGAAGTACCTACTGAAGATCCTATCTCTAAAGTACAACTGACTCCTTCTCAAAAAGCGTTGGGCAAATATGTATTCCTGACTGTTGCGCTGTTTGTCGTACAAGTACTGTTGGGTGGTTTGACCGCTCACTATACTGTCGAAGGTCAAGGCTTCTACGGTATCGATACCGCCTTGGGCTTTGAAATGGCCGACTGGTTCCCATATGCGCTGACCCGTACTTGGCACATCCAATCCGCTATTTTCTGGATTGCAACCGGCTTCCTGACAGCAGGTCTGTTCTTGGCTCCGATTGTGAACGGCGGTAAAGATCCTAAATTCCAACGTGCCGGTGTGAACTTCCTGTACATCGCTCTGTTCATCGTAGTCGGCGGTTCTTACGCAGGTAACTTCTTTGCTTTGACTCACATCATTCCACCTGAGCTGAACTTCTGGTTCGGTCACCAAGGTTACGAATACTTGGATTTGGGTCGCTTCTGGCAACTTCTGCTGATGGTTGGCTTGCTGTTGTGGCTGTTCCTGATGCTGCGTTGCACCATCTCCGCCTTTAAAGAAAAAGGTACAGACAAAAACCTGTTGGCTATCTTCGTAGCTTCTATGGTTGGTGTGGGTGTGTTCTACGCTCCTGGCCTGTTCTACGGTGAAAAATCTCCAATCGCTGTGATGGAATACTGGCGTTGGTGGGTGGTGCACCTGTGGGTAGAAGGCTTCTTCGAAGTGTTCGCTACTGCTGCCTTCGCATTCATTTTCTACAACATGGGCTTTGTCCGCCGTAGTACTGCTACTGCTTCTACTCTGGCCGCTGCCGCCATCTTCATGTTGGGCGGTATTCCAGGTACATTGCACCACTTGTACTTCTCCGGCTCTACCTCTGCCTCTATGGCAATCGGTGCATGTTTCTCCGCTTTGGAAGTTGTACCTTTGATTCTGCTGGGCCGTGAAGCTTACGAACACTGGTCTTACCAACACCTGTCCGACTGGGCGAAACGTCTGCGTTGGCCTTTGATGTGCTTCGTAGCAGTTGCCTTCTGGAACATGATCGGTGCCGGCGTATTCGGCTTCCTGATTAACCCACCGATTTCCCTGTTCTACATCCAAGGTCTGAACACTACTGCAGTTCACGCTCACGCGGCTCTGTTCGGTGTGTACGGTTTCTTGGCTCTGGGCTTCGTATTGCTGGTTGCACGCTACCTGAAACCTAATGCTCAATTTGACGACAAACTGATGACTTGGGGCTTCTGGCTGCTGAATGGCGGCCTGGTGGGTATGATTGCTATCAGCCTGTTGCCGGTCGGCGTGATTCAAGCTTACGCTTCTATCACTCATGGTCTGTGGTATGCACGTAGCGAAGAATTCCTGCAAATGGAAATTCTGGATACCCTGCGTTGGGTTCGTACCGCTGCTGACTTGATCTTCATCGGTGGTGCTGTCTGCGTTGCTATCCAAGCTACCAAAATCGTATTCAGCCGCGATAAATAATCTTAAGCTGAATTAAATCAAAGGCCGTCTGAAAAGTTTTCAGACGGCCTTTCTGTTATAATTTCAATATTCTTAAATCGACAAGACAAAACATTATGTTCAACCAAGCTGCTCAAGAGCTGACCACTGTTCGCGATTTATTGCGTTTTGCTGTCAGCCGTTTTAATGATGCCGGACTGTTTTTCGGACACGGGAGTGATAATGCCCATGACGAGGCAGCCTATCTGATTTTGCACACTTTGAACCTGCCTTTGGATATGTTGGAGCCTTATTTGGATGCCAAATTGTTGCAAAGTGAGAAGGAGGAAGTGTTGTCCATTATCGAGCGCCGCGCAGTTGAGCATATTCCTGCTGCGTATCTGACGCATCAGGCATGGCAGGGCGAGTTTGATTTTTATGTCGATGAGCGCGTTATCGTGCCTCGTTCTTTCATTTACGAATTGCTTGGTGACGGTATCCGTCCTTGGATTGAACACGATGAATTGGTGCATCGAGCTTTGGATTTGTGTACCGGTAGCGGTTGTTTAGCCATTCAAATGGCGCACCACTATCCCGACGCACAAATCGATGCCGTTGATTTGAGCTTGGATGCGTTGGAAGTGGCCGCCATCAATATCGAAGATTATGGCTTGGAAGACCGTATCAGCTTGGTGCATACTGATTTGTTTGAAGGTTTGGATGAAACCTACGACTTAATTGTTTCCAATCCGCCTTATGTTGATGCAGAATCTGTGGAAGCGTTGCCTGATGAATACCTACATGAGCCGGAATTGGCTTTGGGTAGTGGAGAAGATGGTTTGGATGCTACACGCCAAATCATTTTGCAGGCTGCGAAATATTTGAATCCGAAAGGTGTATTGCTGGTTGAAATCGGTCATAACCGTGAAGTATTGGAAGCAGCTTATCCGGAATTGCCGTTTACTTGGTTGGAAACCAGCGGTGGTGATGGGTTTGTATTCCTGTTGACCCGCGAGCAATTACTGGGTGAAGAATAGTTTATTTTGATATAAATAAAACAAAGGCCGTCTGAAAAAAAGTTTCAGACGGCCTTTGTTTTATAAAATTTTTAATATTTTAAGAAAATACAAATTCCTATGGTATGGCGAATATGAAATCCAAGCAGGCTTTGAAACTATGGCTTATAATATTTGCCATAGTTTCTAATGTCAGTGAATTTTTATTACTGACTTTTTGTAGAACATATACTGCCAAACTCCATATTATGAATAATTATTTAAAATCAGGCCTGTTGGCTGCTGCCTTGTTCAGTATGCCCGTTGCCGCCCTTGCCCAGCAACATACCGTTTATTTCAATCAAAACGGTAAACTGACGGCGACCATGCCTTCGGTTGCTTATGTCCGCCAATACAAGATTGAGGCAGGCAAGGCGCAGGTGCAGGATTTTTACTATCCATCGATGAAAAAATATTCTGATCCTTATGAAGTACCTGCCGGTCAGATTAAGGTTTTTGTGCCGGCGTTGGATAACGGTACGCTAACCCTGTGGCATTTCAACGGTCAGAAAAAGATGGTTGGCAGCTATCGCAACGGAAAACCGCATGGCGAATGGGTCAACTGGTATCCAAACGGCAAAAAATCTGCGGTGATGCCTTATCAAAATGGCCTGAGTGAGGGTGTGGGTTCCCGCTATTACCGAAATGGTGTGAAAGAAAGCGAAATTCAGTTTAAGCACGATAAAGCCAATGGCCATTGGAAACAATGGTATTCAGACGGCAGCCCGAAAACCGAAATGATGATGAGCAATGACAAACCGACGGAGATTATTAGTTGGGATGAAAATGGCCGCATCGTGTCTGAATTGAGTATTCGCAACGGTAAACGCAGCGGCATTATTTTGGATTGGTATGATGATGGTGCGAAGAAATCTGAGCTGGTTTATAAAGACGACCAGTTGGTGAAAAAAACTTTTTGGGATACAGACGGATACGTTCTCGAATGATTTTGACAATAAAAAACCGCAGGCTGATTAGCTTGCGGTTTTTTTATTACATACAGCCTTTGTTTTGGCATAGAGTAAATAACGGCACGCCGCTTTCACGGATTTTTTTGCCGCCGTCCAAGTCGGTAAATTCCAAAATGGCAGCTGCTTCGATTACTTCACCCCCCAGTTTGCGGATCAGCTCGACACCTGCCAGCATTGTGCCGCCGGTTGCCACTAAATCATCTACCAACAAAACGCGTGCGCCCGGCTTGATGGCGTCGGTATGGATTTCTACCGTTGCTTCGCCATATTCCAAAGCATAACTTTGAGAAACCGTATCAAACGGCAGTTTGCCTTTTTTGCGGATAGGGATAAAGCCGACGTTCAGCTGATAGGCCAAAGCCGCACCAATGATGAAGCCGCGCGCATCCAAGCCCGCAACGACATCAACTTTTTGCCCCATATAGCGGTAAACCAGTAAATCGACCAGCAGGCGGAAATATTCTGCGCTTTGTAAAACGGGAGTAATGTCATGAAACAAAATTCCTTTTTGCGGCCAGTTTTCAATTTTACGGATTTTGTCCGCCAAAGCTTCTACGCCCATTACTTCAGGATGAATCAACATCTCGACATTCCGAAATCAAAAAGTTTTTAACACGATATTGTAGCGGTCATATGCGGACTTGCCAAATTAATCGATACAATAGCCAAATTTTGCAACATGCCGTCTGAAATTCCGAGAAACATTGTGTTGTGTTATAATTTACAGGTACATACCATCGGCTGAACCACCATGCAAAATCATAAAAAAGGCAATATTTACATCATTTCTGCCGCTTCCGGAACAGGTAAAACGACCTTGGTGTCGCGCCTGTTGAAAAATCATGACGACATCCGTGTTTCCATTTCTCATACTACGCGCCAGCCGCGTGAGGGTGAAGCACATGGTGTACATTACCACTTTGTTCCCAAAGAAGAATTTGAATCGCTGATTGATCAAAGAGCCTTTTTAGAACACGCCAATGTGTTCGGCAATTATTACGGCACCAGCATTGCCGGCGTGAATTCGTTGAGCGAAGAGGGCTATGACGTAATTTTGGAAATTGATGTGCAAGGTGCGGCGCAAGTGCGTAAATCGTTGCCTGAAGCCAGCAGTATTTTTATCCTGCCGCCTTCCTTTGAAGTATTGGCGCAACGTTTGATCGGCCGTGGTACAGACAGCGAAGAAGTTATTCAAACACGCCTTTCAAAAGCCCGTCATGAGATTGAGCAATCCGTTTTGTTCGATTACGTTGTCGTGAATGACGATTTGGATCGTGCCGAAGCCGATTTGTTCCACATTATTAAAGCAGGCCGTCTGAAAAAATCCTCTCAACAGGGATTTATCTCAAACCTGTTGGAAAATTCCTAAAAAACAGCGAAAATAACCGTTTATTTGAAACATAGAAAGAAAGCAAGCAAACATGGCCCGTATTACTACTGAAGACTGCACAGGTAAAATCCCTAACCACTTCGACCTTACCCTCGTTGCCGCCCGTCGCGCACGCCAATTAGAAAACGGCAATACGCCTTTGGTTGACGACATCCGCAACAACAAACCAACCGTTACCGCCCTGCGCGAAATCGCAGCCGGACAAATCGGAACCGAGCTGCTGACCCGCAACAAATAAACCAACCGGCAAACCGATAAAACCGTCGCGCGGACTGTATCGGTGCGATATCACAACCGATACAGTCTGACGGCTTAAAAATAGCCATAAAAGGCCGTCTGAAAATGCCAGCCCCACTGCCTACCGCCCCCTATGATCCGTTGACAGCAGAAGCGCGCGAGCTTCTGTTTCGCACCGCATCCTATCTCAATACCAATGAGCAGGCCGAGCTTGAAAGAGCCGTTGCCTACGCTTTCCATGCCCATGACGGACAAACCCGTAAAAGCGGCGAGCCCTACATTACCCATCCCCTTGCCGTTGCCACGCAGCTTGCGATTTGGCACATGGATGTTCAAGGCCTCTGCGCGGGCGTTATGCATGATGTATTGGAAGATACGGGCGTAACCAAAGTCGAAATGGCGGCAGAATTCGGCGATACCATTGCCGAAATGGTAGACGGCCTCTCCAAACTGGAAAAACTCAAATTTGAAGATCATGCCGAGCATCAGGCGGAAAGTTTCCGCAAGCTTATCCTCGCCATGACTAAAGACGTGCGCGTCATCGTCGTCAAACTTGCCGACCGATTGCACAATATGCGCACCCTTGGCTCTATGCGTCCGGAAAAACGCCGCCGCATCGCCAAAGAAACCCTCGAAATCTATGCTCAAATCGCCAACCGCATTGGCCTGAACAATGCGTATCAAGAGCTTCAAGACTTATCGTTCCAAAACCTCCACCCAAGACGCTACGAAACCCTGAAAAAAGCCATGAACAACAGCCGCAAAAATCGCCGCGATGTTGTCGGCAAAGTGTTGCGTGCATTCGGTCAGCGTTTGGTTGGTGTCAATATTGAAGCCAAAATCAAAGGCCGTGAGAAAAACTTGTACAGCATCCATCAAAAAATGCTGGCTAAAAAGCTGCGTTTTGCCGAAGTAATGGATATTTACGGCTTTCGGGTCATCGTAAACAGCATTCCTGCCTGTTATGCCGCGTTGGGCGCATTACATAATTTATACCACCCCAAGCCCGGCCGTTTCAAAGACTATATCGCTATTCCGAAAAGCAACGGCTACCAAAGCCTGCATACGACCTTGGTCGGCCCTTACGGTTTGCCGATCGAAGTGCAAATCCGTACGCGTGAAATGGATGCCGTGGCTGAGGGTGGTATTGCCGGTCATTGGATTTACAAATCCGGTGAAAATACTCCGGATCAAGCCGTCCTCCATATGAACCGATGGATGAAAAATATTCTCGACCTGCAGGCTAGTAGCTCAAATGCCATCGAGTTTCTAGAGCATGTCAAAGTCGATTTGTTCCCCAACGAAGTCTATATCGTTACCCCGAAAGGCGATATCCTTACCTTGCCTAAAGGTGCAACGCCGATTGACTTTGCCTATGCAGTTCACACCAATATCGGTCATAAAACCGTTGCCGTGCGTATCAATAACGTCATGATGCCGTTGCGCACCAAGCTGAAAACCGGCGATACGGTAGAAATCATTACTTCCGAGCATGCCAAGCCTAATGTAGCATGGCTGAACTTTACCGTTTCCAGCCGTGCGCGAAGCGCCATCCGCCAATACATTAAAAATCTGAATCGTCACGATGCCGTTGTTTTGGGTGAGAACCTGCTGCAAAAAGCTTTATCCAGCCTGTTGCCTAAAGACATCCTGCTTTCAGACGACCTCAAAGAAAAATACCTTGCCGATTTGAATACCAAACAAACCTCGTTTGAAGAGGTTCTTTACAATGTCGGTATGGGGCATACTTTGCCGGTACACGTTGCCATGCACATTGCCGAGTTGGCAGGCCAACATTTTGGCAGCACGGTCAAGCTCAGTCCGATCAAAGTCAACGATCAGGAAACCGGCCGGATTCATTTTGCCGAATGTTGCCATCCGATTCCCGGCGATGCGATCCGCGCCTTATTGGTCAAAGACAAGGGTATGATTATCCACCGAGATACCTGTCAAACTTTGGTCAAAGCCGATCCGGAAGAGCAACTGGATGCGGGTTGGGACAGTTTGCGCAATCAAACGTACCGCACCATCCTCAACGTCAAATCCGAAGATGCGCATGGTTTGTTGGCCTCAATGGCGCAAGCGATTTCCAATTCCGGTGCGGACATCGAATCTGTCGATACGCCAACCAAAGCGCAAGCAGGAACAGAAGGTTTTGTAGAATTTAAATTTACAATTAAAGTCAAAGACTTGGATCAGGTTAATCAGATTATTCATGCAATGCATGCCAATCCGAATATCCGTAAAGTGATTCGAGGATAATCTTGTTAATAAGCAAAGGCCGTCTGAAAGCATTTTCAGACGGCCTTTTTGATGTTTACAAATAAAAGCTGTTGGCTTCTTTTTAAGAGGATTTATGGCTTGTTTGTAATTAGATTGGGTTTAACTCAACCAAAAACGGAAAACCAAAAAGAAAACTAAGGCCAAAACGCCGGCCCAAACCAGTAACATGAATCCGGCTACTGCCTGACCCAAGCGGTAAACAGGATTTTTGCGTTCGTCTTCGAGTAGGGGATTAGGTGTATCGTGCGGTTTGTCGGACATGATGAAGCTCTGATTGAATTATTGAATAAAAGCGTAAGGGTACGCCGATAGAAGCAAAGATTCAAGTGGGAATGATTATTGATAGAAGTTTTCGTCTTCATTCCACGCGGTTTTTAAGGCCGTCTGAATGGTGTCGGCACCAAAGCCGCGATAGGCAAGGAAACGCGCTTGTTTTTGTTTTTCTTTCAAATCTTGAGCTTCCTGCTTGAATTTTTTACGCAAGACGGAAATGGCGGTTTGCAGCTCGTCCTCCCTGCCGGGTAGGAACTCCCGACAGTCATCTGCATCGATACCTTGTTGCGCCAAGGCTTGCTTGAGGCGGAGCGTGCCGTAACGGTTGCTCTTGCTGTGAATATAGGCTTCTGCGTAACGTTGGTCGGATTGCCAATTTCGTTCGGCGAATTCGTCCAAAACCTTTTCCAACTCTTCTTCGCTTTCAGCGTGGGGAGCCAGTTTGCGTTTCAAGCCGACACGGCTGACTTCCTGACGGGAAAGAATATCCAAGGCGCGGGCGCGTAAGGTTTTGGGAGGTTTCATGGGGATATGGAAGGGGAGGGATTTAACTACAATGAATTACATTTTCAGACGGCCTGATTGGGTGAAAGCACCGAAAAGGCCGTCTGAAAATAAAGCCAAATTATTCTTCGTCTTTGTTTTTTTGCGGTTGCAGATTTTCGTAGATTTCAGGCAGGGCGCGAATCAACAAATCAGGTTTGGTCGCTTTGTCTTGGGAGAGCAAGGTCATGTCGCCGTAGCCGAATGTTACGCCGACGCTGAAGCAACCGGCCGCTTTGGCGGCAATAATGTCATTTTTGGAGTCGCCCACCATCAGCATATTGGCAACGTCGATGCCCAAAACTTCGGCCGCATGTTGAAGCGGCAATGGGCTGGGTTTTTTCTCAGTCAGGCTGTCTCCGCCGAGAACCAAGCTGAAATAGCCGTCGAGATTGAGTTGTTTCAGCAACTCAGCAGCCAGAATTTCATTTTTATTGGTAATGACAACCAATGGAATACCCAAGGACTTCAGCAGGCCGAGACCGGCTTCAGTTTCAGGGTAGGGGCGGGTAAAGTCGCTCAAGTGTTCGCGATAATATTTCATAAAGAACACAAAACCTTTTTCCCAGATTTCAGGATCGGCTTCTTTTTCACGATCATGGGTAATGACGCGATGAACCAACTTGCTGATGCCGTCGCCGACATAACTTCCAACCGTTTGGGTAGGCAAAACAGGTAAACCTAAGTGCGCACACATGGCTTGGGCTGCTGCGGCCAAATCGGGAACGGAATCACATAAGGTACCGTCCAAATCAAAGGCAACGGCTTGGACGTGTTCTAAAGCAGCAGTGGTCATTGAGTAGCTTTCTGTCATATTATTTAAGCGCTTATTTTAACATTGTTTGCCTGATTTGCCGATGTTTTGCCGATTCTTTAAAAAGATGTTTGTTTAAATTGTTAACAATTTTTGATGGTGTAAGGCTGTCAGCCTATTGGGAATGTGAAAGGGATTTTGTCAACAAAAAGGGTGGTTTGGTAGGTATTAAAAAACAAAGGGTTTGTGTGTTTTTTTGAATGGTTTGATGAGCATTTATGCTAGGCCGTCTGAAAATTTTTTGGTTGGTGTGCCGATATTTTCAGACGACCTCAAACTAAATTCATATATAAATGAATAGATTCGCTTTTTATCGACTACACGCTATTACATTTTTGTCCGTTTTTGTATATAGTAACGTGTATGGCTCTCGTCTAATCATATGTATGAAAAGGAAAAATACATGTCCGCATCTGCTGTAAAAGAAACGCTGAATCCGTTTGAAATTGCGCAAAAACAAGTGAAAACTGCCTGCGACCGTTTGAATGCCGACCCAGCAGTATTTGAAATCTTGAAAAAGCCGCAACGTGTTTTGGAAGTCAACTTCCCTGTCAAACTCGACAACGGTACAGTAGAAAACTTCACCGGCTACCGTTCACAACACAATAATGCCGTCGGCCCTTACAAAGGCGGCGTGCGTTTCCATCCTAATGTGAATATGGACGAGGTTAAAGCCCTGTCTATCTGGATGACCATCAAATGCTGCGTGGCCGGTATTCCTTACGGCGGCGGTAAAGGCGGTATTACTTTGGATCCGCGTAACTATTCCGAAGCGGAATTGGAACGCATCGCCCGCGCTTATTCCGAAGCCATTTCTCCGCTGATCGGCGAGAAAATCGATATTCCAGCACCTGATGTGAATACCAACGGCAAAATCATGTCTTGGATGGTTGATGCCTATGAAAACGTGGTGAAACATTCTGCACCGGGCGTGTTTACCGGCAAACCGGTTGAGTTTGGCGGTTCCTTGGCGCGTACCGAAGCCACCGGTTACGGCGTAAACTTCGCCGCCGTCCAAGCTTTGGAAAAACTGGGCAAAGACGTGAAGGGTGCCACTTACGCCATTCAAGGTTTCGGTAACGTGGGCTACCATACCGGTTACTATGCACACAAAGCCGGTGCGAAAATCGTTGCCGTATCTACTGTTGACGTTGCCATCTACAACGAAAACGGCTTGGATATGGAAGCAATCATCAAAGAATTCCAAACCAAAGGTTTCATCACCAACGAAGCCGGCTACGGCAAAGAAATCAGCAATGCCGAACTTTTGGCTCTAGAAGTGGACGTACTTGCCCCTTGCGCGCTGGAAAACCAACTGACTTCTGAAAACGCCGGTAAAGTCCGCGCGAAAATCGTGGTTGAAGGCGCAAACGGCCCGACCACTCCAGAAGCCGACGTTATCCTGCGTCAAAACGGCGTATTGGTTGTTCCTGATATTTTGGCAAACTGCGGCGGCGTGGTGGTATCCTATTTCGAATGGGTACAAAACCTGCAAGGCTACTACTGGGAATTTGACGAAGTTCAAGAGAAAGAAACCGTTGTCCTGCGCCGTGCGTTCCGCGATATTTGGAATTTGGCTCAAGAATACGATGTTGATCTGCGTACCGCTTCTTACATGATGAGTATCCGTCGTGTTGAAAAAGCAATGAAACTGCGCGGCTGGTATTAATCGTTTGAACGATAGCTAAGAGTAGGCCGTCTGAAATCTGTTTTCAGACGGCCTTAATGTTTTTGATAAGTGCCTTTACAAATTTTAATCCACCTTGATTCCATTTCATTCAAACTCAGCTATAATCCCCTTTTTTGACCTTTCCGGAAAAGACATAATCATGAACAAAACTTTCAAATTCAGCGCATTGGCTTTGTCTGCTTTGTTGGCACTGACTGCTTGCAACCAAAAAGACACTGCCGCTAAAGATGCCCCTGCTGCTTCCGTAGCTTCAAATGCGACTGCAGATGCTTCTGCCATCGGTTCTACTGCCCAACAAGCCAGCTACGCAATGGGTGTGGACATCGGCCGTTCATTGAAACAAATGAAAGACCAAGGTACGGAAATCGATTTGAAAGTCTTCACCGAAGCCATGGAAGCCATGTTTGAAGGCAAAGAAGTTAAAATGACTGAAGCCCAAGCTCAGGAAGTGATGATGAAGTTCCTGCAAGAGCAACAAGAAAAAGCGGCTGCCAAACGTGCTGAAGATGCCAAAGTAAACTTGGAAAAAGGCGAAGCGTTCTTGAAAGAAAACGCGACTAAAGAAGGCGTGAAAACCAGCGCTTCCGGTCTGCAATACAAAATCACCAAAGAAGGCGAAGGCAAAAAACCGACTAAAGACGATGTGGTTACCGTTGAATACGAAGGCCGTCTGATTGATGGTACCGTATTTGACAGTAGCAAAGCCAACGGCGGCCCTGCAAGCTTCCCTGTAAGCCAAGTGATTCCAGGTTGGACTGAAGGTATCCAACTCTTGAAAGAAGGCGGCGAAGCAACATTCTACATCCCGGCCAAACTGGCTTACCGCGAAGTTGGCGCCGGCGATAAAATCGGCCCGAACGCTACTTTGGTATTCGACGTGAAACTGGTTAAAGTCGGCGCGCCTGATGCTGCTGCACAACAACCAGTACAAGTTGACGTACAAAAAGTTCAATAATCCGAATCAAGGCTTACGCCCTTAAACAACGGATAAAAGGCCGTCTGAAAAATTCCGTTTCAGACGGCCTTTGTTCCAAACAAACAAGGAATTATGATGAAAAATATCGTCATCCTTATTTCCGGACGCGGCAGCAATATGCAGGCGATTGTGAATGCCAATATTCCCGATGCCAACATTGCAGCCGTATTGAGCAACAGCGAGACCGCTGCCGGATTGGCATGGGCGGCAGAGCGCGGTATTGCCACTGACAGTTTGAACCATAAAAACTTCGACTCGCGTCTGGCATTTGATCAGGCTATGATGGAAAAAATCGATGCCTATCAGCCCGATTTGGTTGTATTGGCGGGCTTTATGCGCATTTTGACTCCCAAATTCTGCGCCCATTATGAAAACCGCCTGATCAATATCCATCCGTCCATCCTGCCTTCTTTCACCGGTCTGCACACCCACGAACGCGCATTGGAAGCAGGTTGCCGAGTGGCAGGCTGCACCATCCATTTTGTGACGCCCGAGCTGGATTGCGGCCCAATTATTTCACAAGGCATTGTTCCTATTTTGGACGGCGATACCGCTGACGACGTTGCCGCACGCGTGTTGACGGTTGAACACCAGCTTTTCCCGCAAGCCGTTGCCGACTTTGTTGCAGGCCGTCTGAAAATCGAAGGCAACCGCGTTTTGAATGCACAACGCAATGCCGCCGGTCAAAGCCTGTTGGCTTAATTAAAACACGATACACACAAGGAAAACATCATGAATCCGATTAAAACAACCCTGCTGACACTTTCCCTGCTCACTGTCTCCATCGGCGCACAAGCCGCTGAATTGCCGCAATCTGCCGTTTTGCAATACTCAGGCAGCTACGGTATTCCTGCGACCATGACCTTCATACACAGCGGCAACCAATACAAAATCGTCTCTACCATCAAAGTACCGCTTTACAATATCCGCTTTGAATCAGGCGGCAGCATCAACGGCACGACCTTGAATCCGTCTTACTACAAAGATGTACGCGGCGGTAAATTGTATGCCGAGGCCAAATTCTCCGGCGGCAACATCACTTATGGTAAAGCAGGTGATTTGAAAACCGAAAAATCCGGCCCGGCCATGGACTTGTTCACTTTGGCATGGCAACTGGCCGCCAATGACGTGCGCCTGCCGTCAGGTTTGAAAATTACCAACGGTAAAAAACTGTACACCGTCGGCAGCATGAACAAAATCGGCAGCGAAAGCTATAAACTGAACGGCGGTACAACGCCTGTGAGCAAATATCGCGTCCGCCGTGGCGACGATACCGTGACTTACTCGTTTGCTTCCGATATCGACAATATCCCTGCGCAAATCAGTTATACCGATGACGGCAAAACCTACAACTTGAAACTGACTTCCGTCAAAATCAACGGTAAAGTAGTGAAACCGTAATCTTTATTTGCTCAAACAAGAAGGCCGTCTGAAAAGTTTTCAGACGGCCTTTTATCTTTATAGCAACACAATATCGTATTGTTCCTGCGTGTAGGCGGTTTCGACTGCCAGCGAAATCGGCTTGCCGATAAAGTCTATCAACATCGCCAGCGATTGCGATTCTTCGTCTAGGAACAAGTCGATGACATTCGGAGCAGCCAAAATGCGGAAGGCTTGGACATCGTAGCGGCGCGCTTCGCGGACGATTTCGCGTTGGATTTCGTAGCACACGGTTTGCGGCGTTTTCAGACGGCCTCGGCCTTGGCAGGAAGGGCAGGGTTCGCAGAGGATTTGGCTTAAGTTTTCACGCGAGCGTTTACGGGTCAGTTCGACAAGGCCCAGACTGGTAAAGCCGTTGAGGGTGACGCGGGTGCGGTCGAAACTGAGGGCTTTGGCAAGCTCTTGCAGGACGGCTTCGCGGTGGACTTCCTGCGCCATATCGATGAAGTCGATGATGATGATGCCGCCGAGATTGCGCAGGCGAAGTTCGCGGGCGATGGTGTGGCAGGCTTCGAGGTTGGTGCGAAAGATGGTTTCATCAAAATTGCGCGCGCCGACAAAGCCGCCGGTGTTGACATCGATGGTGGTCATGGCTTCGGTGGACTCGATGATGAGGTAGCTGCCGAAGTTGAGGTTGACGCGCGGTTGGAGGGCGCGGGCGATTTCCTGCTCGATGTTGTGGGTTTCAAATAGGGGGCGTTCACCTTTGAACAGCTCGATTCTGCCCAATGCACCTTGAACGTATTGTTCGGCAAAATGGGTCATGCGGCGGTGGTTTTCGGTGGAATCGACCAGGATTTTGTGCGTATCGAGGCTGAACATATCTCGTAATACGCGCAGGCTTAATGGCAAATCTTGATAGAGCAGGGTTTCGGGCGGCTGAATTTTTGCCTGTTTTTGAATGTGTTCCCACACTTTGGTCAGATAGTTGATGTCTGATTGCAGTTGGTCATCGGAGGCGTTTTCAGCATTGGTGCGGATAATATAGCCGTGGCAGGCGTTTTCGGGCAGCAGATTGTTGAGACGCTCCCTCAAACTGCTGCGTTCGGCATCGTCTTCAATGCGTTGGGAAATGCCGATGTGGTCTTCTTGCGGAAGATGGACGAGGAAACGGCCGGCCAGCGAGATTTGTGTAGAAAGGCGCGCGCCTTTTGTATTGATGGGGTCTTTGATGACCTGAACCAAGACGGACTGACCTTCAAAGAGCATGTGTTCGATGCGTTGGGTTTCGTCCGGGTTGCGGCGTTGTTCGAGGACATCGACGATGTGCAGAAACGCGGCGCGTTCCAAACCGATATCGATAAACGCGCTTTGCATGCCGGGAAGGACGCGTTTGACGACGCCCAAATAAATATTGCCGACCAAGCTATGACCGCTGTTGCGCTCGATGTGCAGCTCGCAGATATTGTTCTCTTCCAAAACAGCCACACGCGTTTCTTGCGGCGTGATGTTGACGAGGACAGTTTCGGGCGGACGCACGGCGTCCTTGGGGATGGGGATTCCTGAAAGCATGGGGATACCTGATTTTGAATAGAAAAACTTTTGCGATGTGTTCTTCTCCAAAAAACAAATGGCAAAAGTCATTCTGCGAAAGCGCTTATCATACTTTAATTATGGTTTTTCCGCATCTGCACAAATGTTTATGGTCAGAAGGCCGTCTGAATGTTTTTTACAACCGTACGGCGGGAACACTTGTAAAATAGCACCTATGCCCATATAGTCATGAACATTGGTATTCTGGAAGAAATCATGCAAACCGTTACTGTTTATACCGGTCCATATTGCCCATACTGCACCATGGCGAAAAGGCTGTTGCAGGTGGTGGGTGTGAAAGAAATCAACGAAATCCGCATCGACGGCAATCCGGAAGTTTTTGCCGAAATGCAGCAGCTTTCCGGCCAGCGCAGCGTGCCGCAGATTTTTATCGGCGACACCCATG
The DNA here is from genome assembly GCF_019334725.1 of Neisseria perflava. NCBI lineage: Bacteria > Pseudomonadati > Pseudomonadota > Betaproteobacteria > Neisseriales > Neisseriaceae > Neisseria > Neisseria perflava. The sequence continues at coordinate 959,482 of NZ_CP079818.1, forward strand.
TCGGTGGCTTTACCGATTTGTACCGCTTGCAGCAGGAAGGCAAGTTGGACGAATTACTGAATCCTTAACCCTTAACTTAGGAAAATAAAATGAGCGAAGAATTGCAACCCGTATTCAGCGTTGAGCGTCTGTATGTAAAAGACTTGTCTTTGGAAGTGCCTCACGCACCACAAATCTTCTTGGAACAAGGCGCGCCTGAAGTGGATATGCGCGTTTCTACCGGCAACACCAAACTGGAAGACGGTTTCTACAGCGTTGACGTTACCGTGACCGTGACTGCCAAACTGAACGAAGAGCGCACCATGTTCTTGAACGAAGTTACCCAAAGCGGCATCTTCCGTTTGGAAAACATTCCTGAGGAAGACGTACAACTGCTGTTGGGCGTTGCTTGTCCGAACATCCTGTTCCCTTACGCACGCGAAGCCATTTCCAACAGCGTAACCCGCGCCGGCTTCCCACCTGTACTGCTTGCTCCGATCAACTTCGAAGCAATCTACCAAGAACAACAGGGAGCTAACGCTTAATCGCGTTATACCTAAATTAAGGCCGTCTGAAACATTGTGTTCAGACGGCCTTTTTTTATCTAAAAATCAGGATATAAGAAAAAATCTATAACAAAAAGTTCATATATTAATGCATCAGGTATATAATGATTACGCCTATCATTACTATTATATTTTAATTTTATAGATTAAATATCATTTAAAATTAATAAATTATAATTTTTATCAAGTAGGTAAGTAGATTCTATTAATTAAGGAAATAGTTGTGAAACCTGATTTTCAAATGAAAACAATTTGTTTGTTATTAGTACTGCCTTGCCAAACTGTTTTTGCAGATACAGGACATCAAGAAGTTGAACATGTAGATATGGATACGGTCAAGGTCAGTGGCAAACGGCAGGCACAAAGGAATACCGAGCGCAGTCAGTCTTATACAATCGGAACGATGGCAACGGCGACTGGGTTGCGTATTTCAGGCAAGGATACGCCGCAGTCGGTGAGCGTAATGACGCGTCGGCAGCTAGATGATAAAGCAATATATTCTTTAGAAGATGCAATGAAAAACACTACGGGAATCAACGTGGTTCGGGATTCGGGCCTACAAACTCGTTTTTTGTCTCGTGGTTTCTATGTTGATCAGATTGGTGAAGACGGTATTACCACTAATGTGTCTGGACGTTCGGGTTATACGGCAAAAATCGATGTCTCACCCAGTACAGACCTTGCTGTTTATGATCACATTGAGGTTGTCAGAGGTGCAACCGGTCTTACTCAGTCCAATTCAGAACCGGGTGGAACCATTAATTTAATCCGTAAGCGGCCAGCAGCTCTGTTTAAGCATACAGGTGAAATCAGCACTGACCATAGGGGCAGCAAGCGTTTGGCTTTGGATGTATCTGGAAGCTTGAATAATGAACATACGGTACGCGGTAGGCTGGTTGGTGTTCATGAGGACCACCGCTCTTTTAAAGAGGGTGTATGGAACAAGAAAGACATGGTTTATGGCGTGATCGATACGGATTTGAGTGATAACAGTATGCTGACTTTGGGTGGTACTTATCAGAAAAATAAAGACATTCCCGATTTTGCCGGCGTGATTTTACCTTGTGAGGATCAAAAAACTGCGGCCTTCAGCTCCAGTCCTGCCTGTAACAATCCTTTGAAATTGCCACGTAAAACTTATTTGGGTGAAACCTCATGGTCACGCCTGAATGCTGATAAATACAATATTTTTTCCGGTTTCAAACATGTCTTTGACAATGGATGGCAACTTAATGCCGAAATTTCTTATACGCGTAACGATTCAGATGCCAAAGTCGGACAATTTTTTCTGAAAAACGAACACGCGGCAGGTATTTCAGCATCTGAGGCAACGGGTTTCTTAACCGAGAAGGGGGAGGTTATCCCTTTTGAGCCTAAAGACAAGGCGTTGGCAAAATTAAAAGAATATCGTGATGGCGTCACTAAAACATATGAAGAGAAAAAAGCAGATTACGTTGCCCATCATTTCGATGCATCTGCTTTTGAACAATATCGCTCCCAAAGGGCGGCAGCACGTCGGGCAGGTTTTGATCAATGTATGCAGGACATTGGTTTGGATTTCCTGTGCAACGACTGGCAGGATCCTGGTGTAGAAGTAGATAAAAAAGAGTTTATTGATAAGGAGCTTGCAAAGCAAGGCATTGTTAACAATGCAGAAGGTCTGTTTCCCAACCGTCTATACGACTCAGCATACAATCTTCGCCACACATACAACCGCCGTTACAATTTCATGCCGTTGCACTATACCAAACACGATGTGCAATGGGGCTTTAAGCTGGATCTGACAGGTAACTACCGCCTACTTGGACGTGAACATGATTTCTTTGTCGGCTATGCGTATAACAATGAAAAAATCCGTTCTGCTTATACAGAAATCTATCAAAACCGTTATTTTGTCCGTCCTCAAGGTTATGCAGGTGCAGGCAGTTGCGGCATTCATCCCGATGGTCCGGAGCGTAATCCTTTAGAAAAAGGTATTGTCGAACCAGATTGGCATATTTATAACGAAAAAGGTAATAACAAAATCTATGTGCCGGAATGCAGTGGCGCGCATATTACCAAATATACTCCCCGTTTGGATGCGGAAGGCAAGCCTGTCTGGACCGTCAACGACAATGGTGAGCGCGTAATGGTGCAAGATCCTGTTTACGAATTGGATGCAAATGGAAACAAAATACAGGAGCGGGATGAAGAGGGAAATTTGAAATGGGCAAACCAATATCTGAAAATACCGCTGTGGAAAACTGTTCAGGTTGCAGATGATCATGTTCCGGCGTTATACAATTATTCGAAATACCTTAACACGAATAAAACACATTCTTTGACTGTCAGCACCCGCTTTAATGCAACCAACCGTCTGCATCTCTTGGGCGGTATGCACTATACGCGCTATGAAACCACACAAGCCAAAGAAATGCCTGTACGCTATGGCCAGCCTGCTACGGCATTTCAAACTGAGAGCAGTAACAAAATCGACAAAGAACACTACACCTCAAAAATGCAAAGTCATAGGTTCACGCCATATGCAGGCATTACCTACGACCTGACACCGCAACAAAGCTTGTATGCCAGCTATACTAAGATTTTTAAACAACAGGATAACGTTGATGTAACCAGCAAATCCGTTCTTCCACCACTCATCGGGACTAACTATGAAATAGGTTGGAAAGGGTCGTTCTTGCAAGGCCGTCTGAATGCTTCGCTTGCCTTATTTGTTTTACAGCAGAAAAACCGAACCGTTGTCGATTTCGGATTTGTTCCCGATACTAGTCGTAACGGAGGTTCATTCCAAACCATCGCCAAACCTGTGGGTAAGGTTAAGAGCAGCGGTGCAGAACTTGAATTGGCTGGCGAATTGTCGGAAAACTGGCGTATTTTTGTTGGCTACACATATAACAAAAGTAAGTATAAAAATGCTGCAGAAGTCAATGCGGAGCGGTTGGAGAAAAACACGACTGCCGACCCATATAACTTCAGTAACTTCACGCCGGTACATATGTTCCGCCTCGGTACAAGCTACCGCTTGCCTCAAACTAAGTTGACCTTGGGTGGTGGAATATCCGCGCAAAGTCGCACAAGTAGCCTTTACAATATTCGCCAAGGAGGCTACGGACTTATAGATGGCTTTGTTCAATATGACTTTCACAAACACGGCAGAATCAGCCTGATCGGAACGAACCTGGCTGACAGGACGTATTTTGAAAACAACTACAACCGTACGCGAGGTCAAAACAATTTCTATGGCGAACCGCGGACAGTCAAATTGAAATTGGATTGGCATTTCTAGAGCGAATGGATCATTATTTGGTATGTGAACATTATTGGCCAAATTCCTGATAAAAGTATGGATTGAACATCCTTCTTTTTTGAAAGCTGTTTTCTAACAATGGCTGAAGTTGATTCGATAGCCGGCGTATTTTCAAATATTCATTTGTTTCAAGTATTCAGCTTTGAAGGCCGTCTGAAACATTGCGTTCAGACGGCCTTTTTGTTTTCGGATAAAATACAGCAAACTTTAAATCAGCTGCCTTTTAAGATGACGCCCGAAACCCAAAAACAGCTCAAAATTACCGATGTTTCCGCTAAGAAGCTCGAGAAACTCAACCTCCATACCGCATGGGATTTGGTGTTGCACCTGCCGTTGCGTTATGAGGATGAGACGCACATCATGCCGATTAAGGATGCACCAATCGGCGTGCCGTGTCAGGTTGAGGGCGAAGTCATTCATCAGGAAGTGACATTTAAGCCGCGCAAGCAGCTGATTGTCCAAATCGCCGACGGTTCCGGCAGCGTCCTTTTTCTGCGCTTTATCCACTTTTATGCCAGCAACCAGAAACAGATGGCGGTCGGCAAGCGCATCCGCGCCGTGGGCGAAATCAAGCACGGGTTTCACGGCGACGAGATGATTCATCCTAAAATCCGCGATGCCGAGAGCAGCGGTTTGGCAGAAAGCCTTACGCCGATTTATCCGACCGTAAACGGTTTAAATCAACCCACTTTGCGCCGTATTATTCAGACGGCCTTGGACGTTACGCCGTTGCACGACACCTTGCCTGATGCTTTATTAGGCCGTCTGAAATTGCCGCACCTTGCCGAAAGCCTGCGCCTTTTGCATTCGCCGCCGCCAAGCTTCACCATTCATCAACTTTCAGACGGCACGCTGCCTGCATGGCAACGGCTCAAATTTGACGAACTTTTGGCGCAACAGCTTTCTATGCGCTTGGCACGGCAGAAGCGCGTCAGCGGCTCGGCCACGGCATTGGGTGGCGACGGCACATTGACTCAAGCCCTGCGCCACGCTTTGCCGTTTGCCCTGACTGATGCGCAAGAAAGAGTTGTTTCCGAAATCTGCCACGATATGGCGCAAACCCACCCCATGCACCGCCTGCTGCAAGGCGATGTTGGCAGCGGCAAAACCATTGTGGCCGCCTTGTCTGCTTTGACTGCTATCGAATCCGGTGCGCAGGTGGCTGTAATGGCGCCGACCGAAATCCTTGCCGAACAGCACTTCATCAAGTTCAAACAATGGCTTGAGCCGTTAGGGCTTGAAGTCGTTTGGCTTTCAGGCAGCCAGCGCAAAAAAGCCAAAGACGAAGCCAAAGCCAAACTGGCTGACGGCTCTGTCAAAATTGCCGTCGGCACGCACGCCCTGTTTTCTGACGACGTCGAGTTTCAAAATCTCGGCTTGGTGATTGTGGACGAACAACACCGTTTCGGTGTTGCTCAACGCCTTGCCCTTAAAAACAAAGGGCGCGACGTCCACCAACTGATGATGTCCGCCACGCCCATTCCGCGCACGCTTGCCATGAGTTTTTTCGCAGACTTAGACGTGTCTGTCATCGACGAATTGCCGCCCGGACGTACGCCGATTAAGACTCGCCTCGTCAACAACGTCCGCCGCGTCGAAGTTGAAGGCTTTGTCCTTAATATTTGTCGCAAAGGGCAGCAGGCATACTGGGTCTGCCCGCTGATTGAAGAAAGTGAAACCCTGCAACTGCAAACCGCCACCGAAACCCTCGAGCAGCTTCAGGCAGCCTTACCCGAACTCAGCATCGGCTTGGTACACGGGCGCATGAAAGCCGCCGAAAAAGCCGAAGTCATGGCGGAATTTGCCGCAGGTCGTCTGAACGTCTTGGTTGCCACCACCGTCATCGAAGTCGGCGTAGATGTGCCCAACGCTGCCCTGATGGTGATCGAACACGCCGAGCGCATGGGCTTGGCGCAGCTTCACCAATTACGCGGACGGGTAGGGCGTGGCGTGGCAGAAAGCGTGTGTGTCCTCCTGTTTGCCGAACCTTTGAGCGAACTCGCCAAAGCACGGTTGAAAGTCATCTACGAACACACCGACGGCTTTGAAATCGCCCGCCAAGACCTCAACATCCGCGGCCCCGGCGAATTTCTTGGCGCGCGCCAAAGCGGCGTCCCCATGCTACGCTTCGCCAACCTTGAAGAAGACTTACACCTTTTAGAACAAGCGCGCGAAATCGCCCCTTTGCTGATTGAGCAAAACCCTGAAATCGTCGAAGCACATCTAGCAAGATGGCTTTCCAGTAGGGAAGGCTATTTGGGCGTATAAAATTTTCATGAAAAGAAAAAGGCCGTCTGAAAACAGACGGCCTTTGATTTGGCTGGATAGGGGTTTAGAAACCTTGCGCCAACATGGCATCGGCTACTTTGACGAAACCGGCAATGTTCGCACCATTGACGTAGTTCACTTTGTCGCCGACTTTGCCGTATTTCAGGCAGGATTCGTGGATGTTGTGCATGATGTCGAACAGGCGTTGGTCGACTTCTTCGCGTGTCCAAGACAGGCGGATGGCGTTTTGACTCATTTCCAAACCTGAAGTTGCTACGCCGCCGGCGTTGGAGGCTTTGCCCGGAGCGTAGAGGATGCCGGCTTTGATAAATTGTTCGACCGCGCCCAAAGTTGACGGCATGTTCGCACCTTCGGCAACCACATAGCAACCGTTTGCCAGCAGGATTTTAGCAGCGTCTGCGTCCAATTCGTTTTGGGTGGCGCAAGGCAGAGCGACTTCGGCCGCAATGTTCCACGGTTTTTGGTTTTCAAAGTATTGCAGGCCTTGTTCTTTAGCGTAAGTGGCCACGCGTTCGCGGCGTACTTCTTTCAGCTCGATCAAAGCGGCCAGTTGCGCTTCGGTCATACCGCTGTCAGGGAAGAGGACAAAGCCGTTGGAGTCGGAAACGGTCAATACTTTTGCACCCAGTTGGATGGCTTTTTCGGCAGCGTATTGCGCCACGTTGCCGGAGCCGGAAATCAACACGCGTTTGCCTTCGATGCTGTCGTTGCGGGTTTCCAACATGGCTTGGGCAAAATACACGCAGCCGTAGCCGGTGGCTTCAGGGCGAATCAGGCTGCCGCCCCATTCGAGGCCTTTGCCGGTCAGGACGGAAGCAAATTCGTTGCGGATTTTTTTGTATTGGCCGAACAGATAGCCGATTTCGCGGCCGCCTACGCCGATGTCGCCGGCAGGGACGTCGGTATCGGCGCCGATGTGGCGGTAGAGTTCGGTCATAAAGGCTTGGCAGAAGCGCATTACTTCGGCATCGGATTTGCCTTTAGGATCAAAGTCGGAACCGCCTTTGCCGCCGCCCATAGGCAGGGTGGTCAGCGCGTTTTTGAAGACTTGTTCAAAAGCGAGGAATTTCAATACGCCCAAATCGACAGTAGGGTGGAAGCGCAAGCCGCCTTTGTAAGGGCCGATGGCGGAATTCATTTGAATGCGGTAGCCGCGGTTGACTTGGACTTGGCCTTTGTCGTCCATCCAAGTGACGCGGAACATAATCACGCGCTCCGGTTCAACAATACGCTCAAGCAGGCTTTGTTGGGTGTATTTCGGGTTTTTCGCCAAAAACGGATCCAAACTCATGAACACTTCTTCAACGGCTTGATGGAAGGGTTCTTGGTTGGGGTTGCGTTGTTTGAGATTGGTAAATAGAGTGTTCAGATCGGTCATTTTTCTACTCCTATTGAGTGAGATGTTTCAATATTTATGTTTTGAAATATAGCTGTAAAAATTTTACTTGCCAAGAAAAATTTTACCTAAATTGTTGACATTATTTTTTTACTAATTTGTAAAAATGGAATTATATTTCAAACTTAATCAAAAATATTTAAAAATATTTTATTAAATATATTATAATAAAAATAAAATGCTTGGTAATTAAACTAGAAAATGTTGAAAATTTTTTTGTAAAAATTTAATTCAGCTCAAAAATTTGTGTAAATTGGTGCTGAATTGTCAACATTGTTAATGAGTGTATTACGCGAATATGGGGAAGGTTGCCTCATTGAAGACAGAGAGGCAGGCCGTCTGAAAATTCGGTACAATACACACGAAATTCCCACAACACACACATTAAGGAAACACATGAAAGCCTATCACGACCTTATGCGCCATGTTCTCGACAATGGCATCGACAAATCCGACCGTACCGGCACCGGCACGCGTTCCGTGTTCGGTTACCAAATGCGTTTTGATTTGAGTGAAGGCTTTCCGCTGTTAACCACCAAAAAACTGCATCTGCGCTCGATTATTCATGAGCTACTTTGGTTTCTCAAAGGCGATACCAACATCAAATACCTGAAAGAGAACAACGTTTCCATTTGGGACGAATGGGCGGACGAAAACGGCGATTTAGGCCCGGTTTACGGCTACCAATGGCGCAGTTGGCCTGCACCCGACGGCCGCCATATCGACCAAATTGCCAACGTGGTGGAACAAATCAAGAAAAATCCCGACTCGCGCCGCCTGATTGTGTCCGCATGGAATCCGGCTTTGGTCGATGAAATGGCCTTGCCGCCTTGCCACGCGCTGTTTCAGTTTTACGTTGCCAACGGCAAACTGTCTTGCCAGCTTTACCAACGCAGCGCCGATATTTTCCTTGGCGTACCGTTCAACATCGCCAGCTACGCATTGTTGACCATGATGATGGCCCAAGTATGCGGACTGGAAGCAGGTGAGTTTATCCATACGTTTGGCGATGCGCATTTGTACAGTAACCATATCGAGCAGGCCCAGCTACAATTAAGCCGCGATTTCCGAAACCTGCCGACCATGAAAATCAACCCTGAAGTCAAAGACTTGTTTGAATTTAAATTTGAAGACTTTGAATTGGAAGGCTACGATCCGCATCCGCATATCAAAGCAGCCGTATCGGTGTAATCTAAGTTGAAAATAAAAAGGCCGTCTGAAACTTCAGACGGCCTTTTGTTTAGGCAGGGTTATTGACGTTTCGCGCCATAGCCACCGATTAAGTGTTCGGTTGCATCTTTGTTTTTCAAGCCGTAAGTGCCGCCAATTTCTGCAGCATTGGGGCCGTAGAATTTGCCGTTCAGGTTGCCGCTTAACTTGTCATCGGCCGTGCTGACTTTACCGGAGAAGAGGTTGCCGTCTTTCCAGCTTGCCGTACCTTTGAAATCATAGTTGTTATCTGCTTTGGATACGCGCTTACCATTTTCTAAAGTATGGAAGTGTGAGTTTGACGTTTCAAAACGGACGCCTTTGAGGCCGAAATCAACGATAGCCATGACATTGGAAGTCAACTGACGATTGTTCTTGTCGGTAACCACATAGGCAGTGGAAATACCTTTGTAGGTGGCTGTTCCTTTAGCAGGCAGGGTTGTGAAGACAGTTTCATCGCCCAGGCTTTGGTAGCCTTGGTATACATGTCCTTTAGGGTCGGTGTAATACGCGAAGGTTTGATATGTCCAGCCGGCCGCAGAAGGATCATGCAACACAATTTTGGTGCCGTCATCAAAGTTGATAACATAAACGCCATCGAATTGTTTATCGAAGACTAAGCCATTTTTATCAGTGCGGAAGTAGGCTAACTTATCGCTGTCAATTTTATTAAAGGTTGCCAGACCAGTACGATGTTGCAGATTTTTTTGGTATAAAGCGTCTAAGTCTCTAATTTTAGCTTTAATTTCCTTTATTTTGTCATGATCAACTTGGCCAGACTCTGAGTTTTGTTCTTTTTTTAGATTTTCTTTTTCAGCTTCTAACTTCTTATAAAGTTCAACAATACGTTCATCCAAAGTTGATTTGCCGTATGCGAATTCGGTATTTTTCTCTTTGCCCGTTTGTTCGCTGACATCAGTTTGAGTATTGCCTTTTGAATATACTTTGGCAATAACAGAAGCGTAGCTTGTCCATGTAGTTTGGGTTGCGTTGCCATCAGTGGTCTTGTTAAATAACACAACGCCGTCCATTTTGACTTCATCATTGCTGTTAAAGTCAATAGAACTGATCAGGCCATTTTGGTTACGGTCTTGATTGTCTGTTTGGAACATTTTGCCTGCGGCATCTTTGCGGATTTGTACGTTAGGGTTGGATTGCTGTGCACCTTTGGAGGAGATGAAATGTGTGTGCAAAGGCTGGGTAACGTTGGCCGGATCGATTGGATCTTCATCGGTCAGTTTGGCGAGGTTGTCGGCACTGTTGGTAAGCGTAGTAGACGGCGCTTTCGGAGTGTTGACATTGCTGTTATTGTTGGCAGGATTGCCATTATTGCCAGTAGAGTTGCCGGTATTATTGGTAGGAGTCGCGCCGGTGCTTAAAGCAGATGAACCGCCGCCTCCGCCACCACCGCATGCGGACAAGATGGCTGCGCTGATGGCTGTAAAAACGATGGTTTTAAGTTTGGTTTGGATGTTTGACATGAGATTCCCTGTATCGTTATTCGCTTGATGAAAAGGTCGGAGATATCGTTTATCTGATTTTTAAACCTTTAAAGCCCGATAATAACCATAAATCATAAAAAAATAAACAGATTGTTTGCATTTCTGTACAAAAATTAATCAAAGGGCAGGTGGTTGGGCAGGTGTTTTTTTAGTTAATTGTTTTATATGAATTTCTTTTAAATAGTTTAGTGAGTTCAATACTAGTCTGTTTCTTTTTAACAAACTTTTCAGACGGCCTTTTGAAGATAAAAAAGCAGTCGGACTTTATGGATGCTTTTCTCTCAACGGATCAGCGTATTTCCGTTAAAATACGCCTTCTTTTCAGATTCGAAACATTGCCATGCGCCTTACCCACATTAAACTCTCCGGCTTCAAATCTTTTACCGACCCGACCACGATTCATGTGCCGGGGCAGCTTGTTGCGGTTATCGGGCCGAACGGCTGCGGCAAGTCGAATGTGATTGACGCGGTGCGCTGGGTGTTGGGAGAGGCTTCGGCGAAGCAGCTTCGCGGCGAGAGTATGCAGGACGTGATTTTTAACGGTGCGGCAACGCGCCGTCCTGCGCCGAGAGCTTCGGTGGAGCTGGTGTTTGACAACAGCGACCACAGTTTGCAGGGGGCGTGGGGGCAGTATGCAGAGGTGAGCATCAAGCGGCAGCTGACGCGTCAGGGCGAATCGACTTATTTCATCAACAATCAGACCGTGCGCCGCCGCGACATTACCGATTTGTTTCTGGGTACGGGCGTGGGCGCGCGCGGTTATGCCGTTATCGAACAGGGGATGATTTCGCGCATCATCGAAGCGCGGCCGGAGGAGTTGCGCGCCTATATCGAGGAGGCGGCGGGCGTGTCCAAATATAAGGAACGCCGCAAGGAGACGGAAGGTCGTCTGAAAGACACGCGCGAGCATTTGCAGCGTTTGGGCGATTTGCAGAACGAGTTGGCGCGTCAGGTGGAAAAGCTGGAAAAACAAGCGGAAACCGCCGAACGCTACAAATCCCTGACCGCGCAGTTAAACCAACAACAGGATTTGCTTGATTACGCGCAATGGCAGCAATCGCTTGCCGCCGCCGACAAGGCGACCGCGCAGCATCAGTCTTTGCAGGCGCAGCAGGACGAAACCGCCGCGCAGGTTCAGGCGTTAAACGACGAAGTACACGCCTTGCAGACCGCCGAGCAGTCGCAGCAGCAGGCGGTACACGAATTGAGCAACAAACGCGGCGTGTTGCGCGAGCAGATTGCCCGTTTGGAAGAACAAATCCGCCATCAGCAAAACCTGCACCAACGCATCGAACGCGACAAGCAGGCGGCGCAGGCGCAGTTGCAGCGCATCCATCAAGAGCAGCAGCAAATCTGCGTCAAGCTGGAAGAAAACGAGTTATACGTCGAAGAAAAGCAAACCGAATTGGCGGAATGGGCGATGCAGGTTGCTGAACACGAAGAGCGTCTGCCCGAATTGGAAGAAGCCCAAGCCACGCTTAACGCCGCCTTCCAAACCCAGCAGGACGAGGCAAACCGCATCCGCCGCGAACTGGCGTTGAAGCAGCAGCAGCTTGCCCATGCCGAACAAACCGTTGCCAAGCACGAAGAGCGCAAAGGCCGTCTGAAGCAGGAAAACCAAGCCCTGAACCTGCCCGACGAAGCCGAAACCACAGCCGCGCAGGAAGCCGCCGCCTTGTTGCAAAGCCAGCAAGAGCATTACGAAGAGCAAATCATTGCCGCCGAAGAAGCCTTACACGCCGCCCGCGAGGCGTTTCAGACGGCCTCAAACCGCTTCCAAAGCCTGAAGCAGCAACACATCACCTTGCAGGCGCAGCAGCAGGCATTGTCGCAAATCCTGTCGCAACAGCAGGAAGCCGCCGACTTCTGGCAGGCAACCGACCACGCCGCCGCGCCGCAGCTGTGGCAACACATCACCGCGCCCGCCGAGTGGCAGCACGCCTTGTCCGTCATCCTTGCTGAACGCCTGCATGCCCGCGCCGTGCCGCACGGCTTCGTTCCCCCCGCACCTTTGCCGCAGGGGCAGGCGGCATGGCTTTCAGACGACCTCTCCGGCGGCTTCAAAAAATCCCTGCCCGTACAGGCATTGTTGAACCAAATCCAAGCGCAGCCGCCGTTTCAGACGGCATTGCACCACTGGCTCGACGGCGTATTGTGCGCGCCCGATTTGAGCTACGCCCTCGCGCATCAAAGCGATTTGGGCGCCCACCAAATCTGGCTCACGCCCGAAGGCCATCAGGTCGATAAAGTCAGCGTCCTGCTCTATGCCAAACCCGCGCAGGAAAGCCTGATTGCCCAAAAAGCCCGTCTCGACGGCATTGCGTCCGAACTGGAAAACCTCGCCCCCGAACTCTCCGCCGCCGAAGCCTCGTTCAAACAGGCGGAGGCAACCGTGCGCTCGTCCGAAGTGCAACATAAAAACCTGATGCAGCAGCAACAGCAGCATACGCGCCAATACAGCCAAGCGCAGCAACGCGCCGCCGAACTTTTAGCGCGCACCAACCAAGGGCAAATCCGCCGCGAACACATCGAGCGCGAACTGGCGCAGTTGGCGGAAGAGCAGACCGTGTTGCAACATACTTCAGACGGCCTTGCAGACGACATCGTTACCTTGCAAGAGGCCGCCGCTGAACTCGAACACCAGCAGCAAACCACCGCACACAGCCGCCAAGAGCAGCAAGGCCGTCTGAAACAGGCGCAGCTTGCCCTGTTGGAAGCCAACCGACAATACGGGCTGGCGGAAGTCGCCGTTCACAAGCTCAACCAGCAAAAACAAAACTACCAACAGCAAATTGCCCAGCTTGAACAGCAAACATTCGACTGGCAGGAACGCCAGCAAGAGCTTGCCCTCGCCTATGAAACCGAGTTCCAAAACGACGAGCAGCACATCAAGCTTGAAGAATTAAGCGAAGCCGTACAGACCTTGGACGAAGAATATATTGTTGTACAGGAGAAACTCGCGCAGATTCAGGAGCAGGGCAGGGAGCAATACGCTAAAGTGCAAACCCTGCAAACCAAGCTGCCGCAGCTTCAGGCCGCCACCCAAACCGCCCTGTTGCAGCAGCAGGAAGCCCTGATTAACGCCAAACGCTACCATCAAAACCTGACTGAACGCGCCGCCGATTTGGACGCGCTCGAAGCGTTGGCGAAAGAATCACCAAAAGTATTGAACAACAGCATCGGCAGCCTCACCCAGCAAATCGAAGCCCTCGGCGCCGTCAACCTCGCCGCCCTGCAAGAACTCGAAGAAGCGCGCGAACGCGACGGCTACTACCGCAGCCAAAGCGAAGACGTACAGGCCGCTATCGTGCTTTTGGAAGAAGCCATCGCCCAAATCGATGACAAAACCAAAGAGCGTTTCAAAGAAACCTTCGACGCTGTCAACGGCAAAGTCCAAACCTTCTTCCCGACCCTGTTCGGCGGCGGCGAAGCCACCCTCAAGATGATAGGCGACGACCTCCTGACCGCCGGCGTGTCCATCATGGCGCGCCCGCCCGGCAAGAAAAACAGCACCATCCACCTCCTCTCCGGCGGTGAAAAAGCCCTCACCGCCATGAGCCTCGTGTTCGCCCTGTTCAGCCTCAACCCCGCCCCCTTCTGCCTTCTGGACGAAGTCGACGCCCCGCTGGACGACGCCAACACCTCGCGTTTCTGCAATCTGGTCAAAGAAATGTCAGCGCAAACCCAGTTCCTCTACATCTCCCACAACCGCCTGACCATGGAAATGGCAGAGCAGCTCGTCGGCGTAACCATGCAGGAAAAAGGCGTCTCGCGCGTCGTCGCCGTGAACATCAAACAGGCGTTGGAAATGGCGGAGCCGAATTGAGGTAAGAACAAAGGCCGTCTGAAAGAATGAGGAAGAAATCTATAATTTCATCTTCCCATTTTTTCAGACGGCCTTTTTGTATTGGATACAGCGTTATTGTTTTGAAGTATTATCTTTGGAGCGTTGAGGTTGCCCCGAGCGTTGGTTGTTGCCGTTGACGGCATCGCGCCATGCTTTGCGTTCGGCTTCGATTTTGGCGGCTACTTCGTGAACCATGGTTTCTTGTTTTTTGACGACAGGCTCTTCCGGTGTGTTGTCGGAAAAGTGGAGGCCGTACCACAAGACGGCGAAAATGCTGCAGACGAAGATAACGGCAATCAGGCCGACGATAGCTTGTTTGCCGGCGAGGGGTTTTTCAGGGGGAGGGACGAGGACATCGAAGCAGTCGGCGCAATCGAGGGCGAAGCAGACGTTTTCGGCTTCTTTGCGGCCGCGTCGGCCTTCTGTGATGTTGAAGGAGATGTGTTGCCCTTCGGCCGGAAGGCGGGTAAGGGTGGTGAAGGCGGCAAGGGCAAGAAAGATTTCTTGGCCTGTGTCTTCTATGGTAGCGGCTCCGAAGCCGCGCTTGCTGTTCCAGCGAGTAATCGTTCCGTAATAGCGCATAATATATGTGGGATATTATTGTAGGTAACAATTTTTCCTTCGACTGATTTTAAATCAAAAAGTTTAGTTATTGTCTTAAATTTACACTAGATTTGTCTTGTTGGAAGCAGGCAGGCCGTCTGAAGGATTTCAGACGGCCTGTATGGTTTATGCCTATTTATTAAGCACTTTTTGGAAGGTGTCGATCAGGTGTTGCGCAATGGCACGGCTGCCGAATTGTTGCAGGCAATCTTGGCGCAAACGGACGGGATCGTAGTGTGCATGGTTTTCGTAGAGGGTGAGCAAAGCTTTGGTCAGTTCCGGTATGTTTTCAATTGGTACCAACAGGCCATTGTCGGATGTGACGATGGATTGGGGGCCGCCGCAACGTGTGGCGATAACGGGCAAACCTTGCGACAGTGCTTCGATATAGACGACGCCGAAGGTCTCGGTACGGCTGGCGAGGACGAATGCGTTGCTGTGGCGCATGAGATCCAGGGTTTGGTCGGTGGTTAATGCGCCGGTAAAGGTAACGGCGTGGTTGATGCCCAAGTCGCTTGCCAGTTGTTTCAGACGGCCTTCTTCTACGCCGCCGCCGCCGATTTTGAGTTTGAGCTGCGGATAGGTTTTGAGTGCTTCGGCAAAAGCAGGCAGGAGCAGGTCGTGGCCTTTGAGGTGGCGCAGGTGGGAGACGCTGCAGAAGGTGAAGTCTTGATTGTTTTTTTCGGGGAACTCGAAATCCTGTTCAAAATTGCCGCCCAGCATATTGGGCAGGTATTGCCAGTCTGTACCGGCGTAGGTTTTTTCGAGAATGCGGCAGAAATCACGGCTGACGGCGAATCGGGTCGCGCTGTGGCGCACGGCTTCGTGCATGGACGGCCATTGGTTTTTTCGGACAAGGCCGCGTGAAATGGCGCTGCTGTGTTCGGTAATTACATAGGGAATGCCGTATTTTTTGAAGATGGCACAGGCCAAAATGGCGGCATAGTTGACGCAATGGGCGTGAATTACGTCGGGTTTGCCGTTGTCGGCGATATAGGCTTCAAAAGCTTTCATGCCTGCATTGACCCAGCGGATGCGGTCGATGTCGACAACCGGGCAGCGCGGGAAGAAATACATGCTGTCGTAGGCGTAAGTGTTGAGTCCGCCTTGCTGATGGCGGCGCAGGCCGTAGAAGCGCGAGAAGATGGTTTTCGGCTGACTTCTCAAGTAGCGGAACATGGGTACGACCATGCCGATTTTCATGCCTTCACGTTGCAGGGCTTGGGCTTGGAGACGGAAAAAGATTCCGTCCACGTCAGTTTCGGAAGAAGGATACCAAGAGGGGATAACGACAATATGCATGATGTGTTTTTTATGGAAGTAGATAACGGCGAGGCCGTCTGAAAAGAAAAGATATCTTTCAGACGGCCTTTTGTATATTTAGTTCAATCAGTTGCCGGCAACCGTCATTTTAGAAACCAAGATGGAGCCGATTTGATTGGATGAACGGCGTAATGCGTCGTCTGCCACGCCGGTGATGTCGCGGTACATATCCTGCAAACGTCCGGCAATGGTGATTTCCTGAACCGGATAGGCAATGACGCCGTTTTCCACCCAAAAACCGGCCGCGCCGCGCGAGTAGTCGCCGGTAATGCCGTTGACGCCTTGTCCCATCAATTCGGTAACCAGCAAACCTGTTCCCATTTCTTTCAACAGGTCGGCCTGCGTGGCGTGGGTGTGGTTCAGATACAGATTGTGCGCACCGCCGGCGTTGCCCGTTGTCTGCATACCGAGTTTTTTCGCGCTGTAACTGCTGAGGAAATAGCCTTCGACGATACCGTCTTTCACCACAAAACGCGGCTGCGTGGACACGCCCTCGGCATCGAAATAAGTGCTGCGGAACGAGCGCAGGATATGCGGTTCTTCGCGAAGGCTGAGAAATTCGGGAAGCACCTGTTTGCCGATACTGTCAATCAGGAAGCTGCTTTGGCGGTAGAGCGCGCCGCCGCTGAGTGCGCCGATAAGGTGGCCGATTAAGCCGACTGCGACAGTGGTATCAAACAGTACGGGATAGCTGCCGGTCGGAACGCTGCAGCTATTCAGACGGCGTAAAGTCCGTTCGGCTGCAGTTTGGCCGATGAGTTCGGGCGCGTCCATGTCTTCTTGACGGCAGGAAGAATCATACCAATAGTCGCGCTGCATGCCGTGTTCGTCGCTGGCGACCACGCTGCAAGAAATGCTGTGGTGCGTGCTTTGCTGGTGTGCGGCAAAGCCGTGGGTGTTGCCGTAAACATATTGGTAATGGCCGGTATGAACCGATGCGCCTTCGGAATTTTCAATGCGTTTGTCCGTTGACAGAGCGGCCTGTTCGCATTGCTTGGCCAAATCAATGGCGGATTCGGTACTCAAATCCCATTCGTGGTAGCGGTCGAGGTCGCCGATATGGGTTGCCATCAAGGCAGCGTCGGCAAGGCCGGCGCAATCGTCTTCGGCGGTATAGCGTGCAATATCGATGGCGGCTTTGACCGTATCTTGCAGGGCGCGTTCGGAAAAGTCGGCAGTGCTGGCTCGGCCTTTGCGTTGGCCGACATAGACCGTAATGTCTAAAGATTTGTCTTGTTGGAACTCGATTTGTTCGATTTCGCCCAAGCGCACGCTGACGCTTTGACCGAGCGACTCGCTGAAATCGGCTTCGGCCGCGGTGGCGCCGGATTGTTTGGCCAAATCCAGCGTGTGTCCGCACAAGCGCAACAGCTCGTCCGGTGTGTGGTTAAACAGCATAAAAAGGTTTCCTGACAGGGTTTTGCGGCATTTTAACCGTTTCAGACGGCCTCTGCAAAAATCGCACGGAAAGGCCGTCTGAAAACTGATAAAATAGGCAGATTCAGAAAATCAGGGAAACACAATGTTTGAACAAGAAGACGAATGGGTCAGCAAAACCCAAATGAAAAAGCAGATGAACGATTTGCAGGCTTTGGGTATGGAATTGACCAAGCTCTCCAGCGATACGCTGAAAAAAATCGGCTTGGACGAAGAGCTGTTCGAAGCCATTGCCACCTATAAAAAAATCACGTCCAACAGCGCGCTCAAACGCCAAGCCCAATTTATCGGCCGCCTGATGCGCGATACCGACCCTGCGCCCATCGAAGCTTATTTGGCCAAACTGCGCGGCGACAATACGGCACATAATGCCTTTTTGCAACGTGTCGAGCAGGCGCGTACACGACTGTTGGCAGACGATGGCGCGATTACCCAATTTATGGCCGATTTTCCGCAAGCCGACGCCGGCAAATTGCGTACCTTGATCCGCAACACCAAAAAAGAGCAGGAACAAAACAAACCGCCGAAAAACTTCCGCGCGTTGTTCCAAGAAATTAAAGCAGTGATGGAGGCCGGTCAATCCGACGTTTCAGAAGAAGGGAAGGATTGGGAAGAATAAACCTTAAGGCCGTCTGAAAACGGATTGCGGTTTTCAGACGGCCTGTATCGTAATACCGAAGGAGGATGACCATGAAATTTCGCCACTCTGCAATCGCCTTGCTGGTTGGTGTATTGACCCTCAATGGATGTACTACCGATCTTTGGGAAAGAAATAGCCCTTTCCATCAAACCACAACCGAAAAAACCGTCGCTAAAGACAATATTCAAGCATTTGGCGTGGTTGCCCAAGACAATACGCAACTGGAAACAGGCAGCTTGGTCATGATGGGCAAAAAATATTGGTTTGTCGTTAATCCTAAAGATTCGGCCAAGTTGAAGGCAGTTTTGGGCGCTAAGCTGAGTAAACGCTTTCAAATGGTTCAGCAAAACCCAAAACAGGTGTATGAGGCTTTGCCGGTTGAATTGAAATCTCCTGAAGCGCAAACTTTTCGCTCGAATTTCTGCCTGCGTTACGATACTCAAAAAGCTGCCGAGATTGCCAAGTTAAAACAGTTGGCGTTCAAGCCGGTTGAACTCGATGGTAAAACTGTCTACACACGGTGTATTTCTACCGAAGGTCATTATTATGCGACGCCGAAAAATGTTGCCGAAGACCGCCGTTTTGACACTGCCGTCCCGGTCAGAATTTATTATACGGAAACCAAAAAAAGCACCGACGTTTGGAAGTTGACGGGGAATATCCTGAAAACGCCATTTACATTGGCTTTGGACGCAGTCGGCGCAGTGATAGCAGGCTCATATGTCGTAGTCAGTGAAATTATCGATGCTTCACGCAAATAATATCCAAGGCCGTCTGAAAACGGATTGCAGGTTTCAGACGGCCTCCTCCTTAAAATAAATGTTTCAAAAAATTAATTTTTTCTCTATTTAATCCCACACACTATGTCCGTCAAAATTCAAACACGTTCCATTAATCCGACTGTTTTCAACGACTTGCTCACTGCCGGTACCGATCCTTTGATTGCGCGGCTGTGTGCTGCGCGTGATGTGCAAAGTCCGGCCGAGTTGGACGACAAGCTTGCTGCGCTTTTGCCGTATCAATCGCTGACAAACTGTGAAGCCGCCGCCGGACGTTTGGCGGATGCGATTGAGCGTCAGGAAAAAATCCTGATTGTCGCCGACTATGATGCCGACGGCGCAACGGCGTGTTCCGTCGGTATGAGCGGTTTGGCGGCGATGGGGGCGAAAGTGGATTTTCTCGTGCCCAACCGCTTTGAACACGGCTACGGCTTAACGCCCGAACTCGCCGAAATCGCTGCCGAGCAAGGTGTGGATTTGTTGGTGACGGTGGATAACGGTATCGCCAGCATTGCAGGCGTGGCGCGTGCGCAGGAGTTGGGTTTGGATGTGATTGTGACCGACCACCATCTGCCTGCCGAGACCGTGCCCGACTGCATCATCGTCAATCCAAACCAAAAAGGCTGCGGTTTCCAAAGTAAAAGCTTGGCGGGCGTGGGAGTAATTTTTTATGTATTGATGGCTTTGCGTGCCGAGCTGCGCCGCCGCAATTATTTTTCAGACGGCCTGAAAGAGCCGAATCTGGGCGACCTTTTGGATTTGGTCGCACTCGGTACCGTCGCCGACGTCGTCACTCTAGACCACAACAACCGTATCCTCGTGTCTCAAGGGTTGAAACGGATGCGTTTGGGCAAAATGCGCCCCGGCATCCGCGCCTTGTTTGACGTGGCGCGACGAGATTGGCGCAAGGCTCAGCCGTTTGATATGGGCTTTGCGTTGGGACCGCGCATCAACGCGGCCGGACGGCTGGACGATATGTCGGTCGGCATTGCCTGTCTGTTGGCGCGAGATGACACCGAGGCGCAGGAACTGGCGGCTCAGTTAAACAACCTCAATATCGAGCGCCGCGAAATCGAGCAGTCTATGCTGCAAGACGCGCTGAATGCTTTTCCTGAAACCCTGCCTTCAGGTCAGACGACGTTGGTGGCGTATCGCGACGACTTCCATCAAGGCGTGGTCGGCATTGTTGCCAGCCGCCTCAAAGACCGTTTTTATCGTCCGACCATCGTATTTGCGCCTGCCGACAACGGCGAAGTGCGCGGTTCGGGACGCTCCATTCCCAATTTGCACCTGCGCGATGCTTTGGACTTGGTATCCAAACGCCATCCCGATTTGATTTTGAAATTCGGCGGACACGCAATGGCGGCGGGTTTGAGCATACTCGAACACAATATTCCTGCGTTTCAGACGGCCTTTGAAGAAGCCGTACGCGAGATGGTGTGCGAAGACGATTTGTCGCAAACCTTCATCACCGACGGCAGCCTGCCCGCACGCGACATTACGCTGGAACAGGCGCAAAACCTTGCCCGACACGTTTGGGGGCAGGGCTTCGCGCCGCCGAGTTTTACCGATGAATTTCACGTTGTCCGCCAGCAGCCTCTGGGCGCGGAGGGCAAACATAAAAAAGTCTGGCTGCAAAAAGACGGCTACGAATTTGAAGCCATGTTCTGGCGTTGCAGCGAAGACATTCCCGAATACATCCGTACAGTGTACCGTCCCGTTGCCAACGAATGGCGGAATAATCTCGAATTGCAGCTTTATATCGACTACTGGGAAGCCGCGTAAATAAAGGCCGTCTGAAAAATGAAGAAACAAAAAACTTGGCTCGGCTTTTCATTGGCGCTGCTTGCCACCATGACTTGGGGCTCGCTGCCGGTAGCGGCGCAACAGGCCTTAAAAGCCGTCGATGCGCCCACGCTGGTGTGGATACGCTTTTTAGTGGCGTCGCTGGTGTTGTTTGCGTTGTTGGGACTGACCGGCAAGCTGCCGAGGCCGTCTGAATTTTCCAAGCAAACCTTATTTTTATTGGTGCTGGGTATTGTCGGCATTTCCGCCAACTTTGTGCTCGTTGCCATGGGTTTGCACTATATTTCGCCGACAACCACGCAGGTGTTGTGGCAACTCTCGCCCTTTACCATGATTTTGGTCGGCGTTGGCGTGTTTAAAGAAGCCTTTACGCATTGGCAAAAAATCGGCTTGATGCTTTTGCTGACGGGTTTGGTCATGTTTTTCAACGATAAATTCGGCGAACTTTTCAGCTTGGGCAGCTACGCGGTCGGCGTGATGATGGCGGCTTCGGGCAGCATGATTTGGGTGTGCTACGGCGTGGCGCAAAAACTTCTGTCCAAACATTTCAATTCGCAACAAATCCTGCTCATGATTTATTTTTGCAGCAGCTTTGTTTTCCTGCCGTTTGCCGAACCGTCGCAAATCGCCCATATCGGCAATCCGTTTTTATGGGGCTGCTTTATCTATTGCTGCCTGAACACGCTGATCGGCTACGGTTCATTCGGTGAAGCGCTCAACCATTGGGACGCTTCAAAAGTCAGTATCGTTACCACGCTGATACCTGTATTTACCATGATATTTTCCACCATCGGCCATCATCTCGCCCCCGATTATTTTGCCGCTTCGGATATGAATCTCGTCAGCTATGTGGGTGCCATGGTGGTTGTGGCCGGAGCCTTGCTGGCGGTGGCCGGAGAGAAAGTAATGGGGCTTTTTTTGAGAAAGATATGAAGCTTTATTGAGAAACAGAATAAAACAAGGCCGTCTGAAACAGGTTTCAGACGGCCTTTATATTTTCTAAATCAGATTAATGTGGAACGGCGGATTAATAGAAGCCTTCGCGTTCTTCACGGGTGCTGATGTAGATGTTTTTCACTTGGGTGTAGGCGGCGAGCATCATTTTGTGGGTTTCGCGGCCGATACCTGAAGTTTTGTAGCCGCCAAACGGTGCACCGGCAGGCAGGCGGTTGTAGCAGTTTACCCAAACGCGGCCGGTTTCCAATGCATTGGAAACGCGCAGGCAGCGGTTGATGTCGGTACTCCAAACTGCGCCGCCCAAGCCGTATTCGCTGTTGTTGGCCATTTTGATGACTTCTTCTTCGGTTTTGAATTTAATCACGGTGGCAACAGGGCCGAAGATTTCTTCTTGGGCAACACGGGCTTCGTTGCTGCTGGCCTCAATCAAAGTAGGCTCGACAAATTCGCCTTTGCCCAATTCGCCTTCGATTTTTTTACCGCCGGTAATGATGCGGCAACCTTCTTGTTCGCCGATTTTGACGTATTTCAAAATGGTCTCGAGTTGACCGGCATTGACTTGCGAACCCATTTGGGTGTCGTCTTCCCAAGGCAGGCCGACTTTGATTTTTTTGAACTCTTCCGCCAAGGCATTGACGAATTTATCGTAAATACCTTCCTGAACGAAGATACGAGAACCGGCGCAGCAAACTTGGCCTTGGTTGAACAAAATACCTTTTTGCGCGCCTTCGAGGGCTTTGTCGAAAGGCATATCGTCGAAGAAGATGTTGGCGGATTTGCCGCCCAACTCCAAAGTGGACGGAATCAGTAATTCGGCAGCGGCGATGCCGACGCGACGGCCGACTTCGGTTGAGCCGGTAAAGGCCAGTTTGTTGAAGCCTTTGTGGTGCAGCATGTATTCGCCGGATTTGGAACCGCGGCCGGTAATCACGTTCAACACGCCTTTAGGCAGCAGGTGGTTGATTTTTTGAGCGAGGGACAACAGGCTCAATGAAGTGCTGGAAGAAGGGTGGATGACGATGGTACAACCTGCGGCCAATGCCGGAGCGATTTTCCATGCGGCCATCAAGAATGGAAAGTTCCAAGGAATGATTTGGCCGACAACGCCGATCGGTTCGCGCAAAACGATGGACAGGTCTTCGGCGTCAAGCTGGGTCGCAGTGCCTTCTTCGCCGCGGATCACGCTGGCGAAATAGCGGAAATGGTCGGAAGCCAATGGTACGTCGGCGGCGCGAGTTTCGCGGATCGGTTTGCCGTTGTCCAAGGTTTCTTGCAGGGCGAACAATTCGGCGTTTTCGTCAATTACATCGGCGATTTTGTTCAAAATGGCCGCGCGTTCGGTAGTCGTGGTTTTACGCCATGTTTTGAACGCTTCTTGTGCAGCGGCTACGGCAGCATCGACATCAGCATCGGTTGCGTCTGTGAACTTGGCCAACTCATCGCCATTAGCAGGGTTGTAAGAGGATAAAAGTTTGCCTTCGCTACCTTTCGTCCATTCGCCGTTGATTAAAAGACCATATTCTTTATCAAACACATTTAAATCTTTTGCCATAATGCTGTCTCCTTAATGAGTGGGAAGGCGTGTTTCTGCGCCATAAAAACAGCTTATGCTTTTTTCTTTTTAAGTTCAAGTACTAAAAATGAGAATGTTCTCAAAATTTACGTTTGCAATGTTGTTTCATGTAGCAGGCCGTCTGAAAAATAAAGGATTTGATTGAAATGAAATTGCATTTGTTAATGTATTTAAAGATTTATACGGCTTAAATAGATCCTGTTATGATATAACATTATAACTATTTGTTTTTAAAAAGATTATGGGTTGACGGCTTCGGATATGGGGAGTATTCTCATTCATAGCTAAACAGTTTTTCAACACCCTAGGAGACTCTCTCATGAAAATGCATGCTGTGGTAGTAAATAAAGATGTAGCAGGTGATGTAGAAGTTGTTGAACGCGAACTGCGTCCGCTGGAATATGGCGAGGCGTTGGTGGAAGTCGAGTGTTGCGGCGTGTGCCACACCGACTTGCACGTTGCGGCAGGCGATTACGGCGACAAACCGGGTCGCGTGTTGGGACACGAAGGCATCGGTTTGGTTAAAGAAGTTGCCGACGGTGTGAAAAATCTGAAAGTCGGCGACCGTGTCAGCATCGCATGGCTGTTCCAAAGCTGCGGTTCTTGCGAATATTGCAATACCGGCCGCGAAACCTTGTGCCGCTCTGTATTGAACGCAGGCTATACTGCCGACGGCGGCATGGCGACCCACTGTATCGTGAGTGCCGATTACGCGGTCAAAGTCCCTGAGGGCTTGGATCCTGCGCAAGCTTCGAGCATTACTTGTGCCGGTGTGACCACTTATAAAGCGATTAAAGTTTCCGGCGTTCGTCCGGGTCAATGGATTGCGATTTACGGCGCAGGCGGTTTGGGCAACTTGGCGGTTCAATACGCGAAAAAAGTGTTTGGCGCGCACGTTGTTGCCATTGACGTCAACGATGACAAACTGGCTTTTGCCAAAGAAACCGGCGCTGATTTGGTAATCAATGCCGCCAAAGAAGATGCGGCTCAAGTCATCCAAGAAAAAACCGGCGGCGCACACGCAGCCGTGGTAACAGCCGTATCCGCTGCAGCGTTCAATTCAGGCGTTAATTGTGTCCGCGCCGGCGGCCGTGTCGTTGCAGTCGGCTTGCCACCTGAGTCTATGGACTTGTCTATCCCACGTTTGGTATTGGACGGCATCGAAGTGGTCGGCTCTCTGGTCGGTACCCGCAAAGATTTGGAAGAAGCATTCCAATTCGGCGCAGAAGGTTTGGTTGTGCCTAAAGTCGAATTGCGTGCTTTGGATGAAGCGCCTGCCATCTTCCAAGAAATGCGCGAAGGTAAAATTACCGGCCGTATGGTGATTGATATGAACAAAGAGTGCAGCTGCATTCATCACTAATCGAATGATTCTGTGACAAAAAGGCCGTCTGAAAAATTTCAGACGGCCTTTTTCATTGGATTGGATAATTTAAAGCGTAAAGCTGCTTTCAAATACGCGGATTTCTCCGCTGACAGGATCGGTAAACTCTATTTTTTTAGCCAGAAGTTTTAAAGGTTTGTCGTAGTCTTCATCACCGGCCGCCAATGGGGTAGGGTAAAGCGCATCGTTCATCAGCGGCATATTCAAACTCATCATATGCACGCGCAGCTGGTGTTTCTTTCCTGTATGCGGCGTGAGGCGGTAGAGGCTGAATGCACCGCGGTTTTCGATAAGCTCGATGGTCGTGTGGGCATTGGGTTCGCCTTCCGTTTCCCGCGTGAGAAAGAATTTTTCGCCGCGTTCCATTCGTGACGAAATATCCAGCGGATAGTCCAAATCCGTCCGCGTCGGCGCCACCGCTTCATAGGTTTTTCGGACGGTTTTTTCTTGGAACATGGTCTGATAACCACGACGCGTGGCAGGGTTGAGCGAAAGCAGCATAACGCCTGCCGTATCTTTGTCCAAGCGATGAATCGGCGTAATGTCTTCAACATTCAAATGCTGCAATTCCGGCCGCAGACGCAGGCGCGTGAGCAAGGTTTCCCGCAAAAACCTGCCGCTGGGGATGACGGGCAGAAAATGCGGTTTGTCCACTACAATCAAATGCTCGTCAATATGCAAAATCTTTTCTTCAAACGGAATACGCGGCTCGCTCTCACGGCTGGTTTCACGGTAATAAAACATCGTCTTGCCGGGTTCGAACAAGGTATTTTCATCAAACGGCACGCCATCCGCACCCACCACAAAACCGCTGTTCAGCCGCCGCCGCCAGTTTTCTTCGCCGACAAAGGGAAAATGAGCGCATAAAAAATGCAGCAGCGGCAAGCCGTAAAACTGCTTTTCATGCGGTAAAACCAAGTAGCTGGGTTTGACACCGTTTAAAAGGGGTAGGGGATTGGTACGTTTTTTCATGCGGCGGATTGTACTCGGTTTTTAGGATTTTTTCAGACGGCCTTGTTTATATGGAAAATAAACTTCTAATAACGGATATGTATTGATGCAGGTTTTGTGTTTAAATAGCCTCTATAAATGGAATCAGATAAACTGGTTTTGTTTGAACTTGCTTTTATGGCATGAATTAAAGAAATGATAAAGAAGCAATATTTGAGAAAAGGAGAATATTATGCAGAGAAAAATCGGCATAATCATCATGTTATCCGCGTTTTCCGTATCCGCTATGGCGGGAGGGGAAGTTCGGCTTGGCAAGAGTAAGGCATACGATAATGAGTATGAACTTGTGGCAGAGCATGAAGTCAATGAAGAAGTTTCACAATTAAATCAAGACGAGTATGCCGCACATCCAATACGCAACGATAGCGGCGTCATGCAGTCAGGAAAAGTGGCTTCAGACAGACAAGCCGTTTCCCAATACGGAAAACCTAATTTGCCGCCTGTCCGCTTAAATCCGCATCCTTCACGACCTTGATTTCAAAATCAAAGGGCTGCTCCATTTGTTTGGGCAGCCCTTTTGTTTTGTCGGCTCACTCACATTTTTGTTTGCGCAAAACAAGTTTGTAATCGGTTTTGATGCCGGTTTGATCGCCAATCATCTTAAAATCATCTATCAAACAACGGTTTTCTGTACATTTCAACGTGAAATCTGCACCGACCCTATGGCCGTCAAATTGTTTAAATGTTGCCCGGACGGTATGGGGAGAAGTGACCTTGACTTGCAAAGTTTTATGGAAGTTGTCAGGATGATCCTGACCAAAACCCAAGTAGTAATGTATCGGCATGTCACATCCCATCTCCATATCGGGTTGCTTACGGATATTTGTGTCGAATTTATTGAATTGTCGGATAATTTTTTGTAGTTCAGGCGTGGTAACACGATTGTGTTCAGAGCCTAAATCCACTTTGGTCAGGTAAACCTTTTTGACTAAATCTATTTTTGCTTGATTATTTGTGGCGTTATCTGCAGCCATCGCTTGAGAGAAAAAGGGAGGGCAGCTTTTTCATATCGGGCAACTATTGGCTGCTCAACTTCAACATCTCATTTGCCGCCAACTACAGGATCAGCCTCACGGGCGACATCCAATGGCTGGGCAGGAAGCCCGACCGACTGGACGGCGAACGGGAATGCTCCGGAAATACATCCATCTACGCCCATCTCGGTGCAGGTTTCGGTTTCACCAAAACCACGGCTTTAAACGCATCCGCACGTTTCAACGTTTCAGGGCAAACCAGTTCCGAACTGAAATTGGGCGTACAGCATACATTTTAAGCAGTTTTTGATTTTCCAACGTTGTAATCCAAAGGAGTTGTTATGAGAAAACAAATTACCGCAGCCATGATGATTCTAACGATGATTGCCGCTCCGGCGATGGCAAACAGCATGGAAAATCAGGTATTTGAAAACCAAGTGTTCCACACGCAGGCAGATGCGCCGATGTAGTTGGCGGAACTATCGCCGCAGGAAATGAAAGACACTGAGGGGGCTGTTGCTCCTTGGGTAGCCGGTGGTATCGTAGGAGGCATATGGGGAGGTGCCGGCTATATGCATGGGGCGTCTATCAAGGTCATTACAAATGGGACAATGCCAAATTTGCAGATAACGTAGCAACAGGTGCTGTCATTGACGCATCATTTGGTACTGCGGGGGCAATTGCCAGTGGAGGAGTCAAATTTATTCCCAGCCTGACAAATGCAGGAGCAAACATATGGAGAGTAAATAGCACACTTGCCAACAATGGTGCAAATCGCGTATGGCGTAGATAAATCATAACAAGCAGGTAATGAATTAAAGACATTACCTGTTTTTACAGAAATTTTTAAAATGGATGATTTGATTGCAGCTTTTTTAGGCTATTTATCAGGTAAATATAGCGAAGGGAAAATAAGCAGATTAAAAATATCTCTAACGGCAGGAAGTATTTTCTTTGCAGTATTCTTTATTCATGACCTGATAATTTTTATTATTGATGGAAATAAGGAAAATCTTTGGAATTTTATTACTAAGATAATGAAAGATTTATTTTTATTTTCCTGTTCTGTTATCTTATTATGCTATTTTTTGTTATTTATTGCCGAAAAAGTTGGGGAAATAATAAATAAAATTAAATAAGATATTTGAATAATAAGCTAATCGATATGGCTATTAAAACAATTTAATCATTTAATTTTAATAATTTTTTAATATTTATCTTGGATTTGAAATACTGCAATCAGGAGGCTAAAACTTCCATTATAATGGTAAGTATATATTTCATTATTTTAATTTCATCAAAAAACGAAATTCAAGATTATACATGCCGCCAATAGTTTTCTTGATTGTTTTGTGTATTTATCTGATATATCAACATCTCTCTATTTTATTTCGAATTTTATTGTTGAGACTTGCATTGAAAATCATACAAGATGATGAAAAATAAATATATTTTAATAAAAACAGCAATCAGTATAACTGCCATATTTATATTTTATCTTCTAATTCAAGAAAGCAGCGGAAAAACTGAAAAACCATCATATTTCTTGATGGCCATGTTTCTAAACTCGCTTTGGTTTGATAAAGAAAATAAAACAGTTATGGCTGCCGTTACGGCAATTATTGCCGCCTACTTTATATTTGTCGCACTATCCGATTAATAAGCAAACAAAAAAGGCTGCTTGGAAATTTCAGGCAGCCTTTTAGGAGGATTTTGATGGAACATTATCTCCTCCCCAAGAATTTGTTATGAAAAAAACAAATCACCGCAGCCATGATGATTCTGACGATGATTGCTCCCGCAATGGCAAACAGCTTCGACAATCAGACATTTGAAAGCCAAGTGTTCCACACGCAGGCAGATACGCCTATGCAGTTGGCGGAGCTTTCTCAGAAGGAGATGAAGGAGGCTGAAGGGGCCATGGCGCCGTTGGTGGCACTTGGGTATTTAACTAGGATAGGTACTTTTGTTGCTGCAAGATATGCTACCCCAGTAGTTCGAGGGCTCATATTTTTTATGGACGCCAATTGGCTAAGACTCCAAAATAATTAGAATTTGTTGCGGGCTTGGGCAATAATTGCCCAATCATATTGTGTATTTTATGAGGGGTGGTGATGATAATTGAAGTTGAAATTGATAGTACTAATAACGAGCAGATTTCTTTTTTAAAAAAATAGCCG
This sequence comes from Neisseria perflava, assembly GCF_019334725.1. Taxonomy (NCBI): domain Bacteria; kingdom Pseudomonadati; phylum Pseudomonadota; class Betaproteobacteria; order Neisseriales; family Neisseriaceae; genus Neisseria; species Neisseria perflava. The sequence goes on from NZ_CP079818.1 coordinate 988,244, forward strand.
TTGGTCAAGCTCTGAAATTATAAGAAAATTTCCAAATAATAAATTATTTTTTTCAAAAAATACGCTGCATTATAATAATGCGGACAAATTACTGTGCAGGACAGTCATTTTTCCGGAAGGGACGATTCTTTCCTACGAAGAAAATTCCAAAAAATTTAATTTACAGGTAAAAAATGCACAAAAAAATAATATTAAGTTGCAAGGTGTATATACACCTTCCACCGAACTGGTTCATGTAGTTCATAATCTTTGCCTGTTAGGAAATGTAGTTCTCCGTATCATAGGAGATAATACTGATTTGAATAATATAGAAAAAATAGAACTTAATTTTGAGAAGTTTGATAAGTATTTTTTTTATATCGGAAGATATGGAAATAATGTTTATAAATAAATAAACCAATTTCCAACCAAGCCTGCTATCGGTTTGGTTGGAAGTAAGAGGAGGTAAGGTAGTGTTTCCTGTTATTTTCTTTTCGACATTGGGCTGTATTTTAGTATGGATAAAAGATATGCCTAAAATAAAATCAAAAAAAATTTTGGGAATATCCTTATATATTATAGGAATAATAAATGTAATAATCGGCTATGTATTAATTAAAAATATATTAGTTTCTGTTTCGGATGAAATTGGAATAAAATATCTTGCAATATATTTATCAAATATTTTTTTTGGACAATCCTGATGATGGTATTCGTAAAAAGACTGTCTAAGAAGCGGTAAGGGCAGTAGGTCATGGTGCAACATGGTTTGCCCCTAATACCTGTTATATCCCTTACTATTTATACTATTAAGAATAATTATGTAAGAGGTCGTCTGAAAGCTTTTTCAGACGACCTCTTACATATATCTTTAGAAGGTATGATGATATTAAAACGTATTTGTCTGTCAGTGCCGATTGCCGTTTCTTTATCCGGTCTTCTGAATGCTGCACCTATGTTTAACGATAATCCTGTTGTTTACGGAAAAATCAAAGTGCAAAGTTGGAAAGAGAGGCGCGATTTCAATATTGTAAAACAGGATTTGGATTTTTCCTGCGGGGCGGCTTCGGTGGCGACGCTTTTGAACAATTTTTACGGGCAAAAGCTGACGGAGGAAGAAGTGTTGAAAAAACTGGATAAGGAGCAAATGCGCGCGTCGTTTGAGGATATGCAGCGCATCATGCCCGATTTGGGTTTTGAGGCGAAAGGCTATGCCCTGTCTTTCGAGCAGCTCGCGAAGTTGAAAATCCCCGTCATCGTGTATTTGAAATACCGCAAGGACGATCATTTTTCGGTATTGCGCGGTATAGACGGCAATACGGTTTTGCTTGCCGACCCGTCGCTGGGTCATGTTTCCATGAGCAGGGCGCAGTTTTTGGATGCTTGGAAAACTCGTGAGGGAAATTTGGCAGGTAAGATTTTGGCTGTTGTACCGAAAAAAGCGGAGACGATTTCAAATAAATTGTTTTTTACACATCATCCCAAGCGGCAGACGGAATTTGCAGTCAAACAAATCAGGCTACGGCGTGTAGAGTGAGTCAAAGGCCGTCTGAAAACTTTTTCAGACGGCCTTATATATTGCGCCCTATCGCAGGGGCATTTTTAACATAACTAAAGCCCCTTTAACAAAGGGGCTTTTTTATGTGCATCGTCTTCTACACAGTAAATCCAGAACCTCCAACATTCCCAAAATCTTTCATTGTGCGCATCTTCAAAGATGACGAACAACGAACACAATGTCTTAAAACAATCAACATCCCTATTTCTTCTCCAGATCACCTTTTTCATGCACAAAACGCAGCAAACGAATATGGCCGTTTATATGTAAGTGGAATCATGAGTAAGGAGAATTTCCAATGAAAAACGAACTGAACACAAAAGCGCGTATAGCCGCCTTTGGCGGTGGCAGCGCAAGCGACACGCCAAAGGCGGATTCACGCGCGCCGATGGCGCCCCCCTTATCTAACAGGGGGGGAGCAGAAACCGAAGCGGCTTCATGTACCGAACAGGAAACCTTTGAGAAATACACCACGTTTCTTACTGATTCAAAAGGCCGTCTTATTGAAGTTCCTTTGCGTCGTGGCAAAGCAAATTCCGCATTCATCGACCAAATCAGTTTTTCAATCCACGAAGATACTTTTTCCCTGCTCGCCGGTTATCCATTGGTTGCCGATGATGAATACATCGTCCGCGCATCTATGGTTCTGGCCGATATTTTTGGTTTCGGTATTACCGAAAAAGCCAAGCATTCAGGCGGTCGTTTTTATGATTCCTGCTGGTTGATGGGTACAGACAATGCCCAATATGGCCGCGTCCATTTCGGTGGTCAAAACAATACCATGCTGATTGAAGTCACGGCCACGGGTTGCAATGCAGCATCTGATGGTTGGGAATCAAGACTTTATAACTTCATCATACAGGCTGTACGTCCCAAAATTACCCGTATCGACATTGCCAAAGATTTTTTTCAAGGCGAATACACGCCCGAGCAGGCCAAATCCGACCGCCTCGCAGGTAAGTTCACCAATCATCACATGATGCCTGATGGCGAATCGGTCGGTACGGATTGGGAATCAAACAACGGCAAGGGAAAAACCTATTACGTCGGTTCCCGTGAATCATCTAAATACGTTCGCGTTTACGAAAAAGGCAAGCAACTTGGCGACAAAGAAAGCCAGTGGGTGCGTTTTGAAATCGAATTCAAAGCCAAGGATATTGTGATTCCGTTCGAAGTATTGACAGTTCCGGGCGAATACTTCGGCGGTGCATACCCTGTATGCGCCCAATTCCAAGAGAAAGCCGAACGCATTGAAGCAGTGAAAAAGAATCTCGAATTGACCTTTGAACGCTGCATCGAAGTAGCGAAAAACCAAGTCGGCCGTGCCATCAATGCCGCGAAATCCATGTTTCCGCAAAAAGATCGCTCGGAAATCTTAGCCATGTTTGAAGCCGATCATGACTTATTGCCCAAACGCTTAAGCCTTGAAGTGTATTCATGTACCGAAAACCACGCACCGGCCATACACGATAAGCCCGAAGGCAGTTTATGGCTTAACGAATCCGCCCAAGTTTTACTTGAAATGGCCATTGAACAAAAAAACAAAATGACGAAGCTCATTGAGGCCAAGCGTGAACAAGATTATTTGAATCTGATGTATGACCGATATGCATGTAGATTTTAAAAGGCAAAACGCTGCCGCCTTCAAGTGCAGTGTATTCGATAAGGAAACACATCATGCAAATGCAAATTCAAGGCCAAATCATGGGCGTTAAACGCTTTAACGGCCAAATTGACGGCAAAACTTTTGATTATTGCCGCGTTATCGTGTCTACACCGCTGGATAGCAGCCAAGGCAACGCATTAGGTAGTTCGGCTACCGAATACGATTATGGCGGCTCCGTTAACTTCGAACAGTTCAAAAGCATTTCATTCCCATTCGAAGCTGCTTTAACGGTTGAACTCGTTACCAACGGTAAAAGCCAGAAACTGAAAATTCTCGGCTTCCAGCCCAAATCACCAAACAAAGGCTAAAACATGACAATTACCCGCGTTTACATTGTTCAGTCACGGGAAACGGGCGACTTCCTTTATCCGTCTGATACGGGTGATGTGGGTCATACACCGTTTGTCAATGAAGCCGGTTATTTCTACGACCGAAACGAAGCGGTAGAAACCGCTTTATCCGAAATCGGTGAAAACTTTATTGTCTTCAGCTTTTTATCAGAATTTTAAAAATTCAGGCTACAGGTGCGGTCTGAATAATAGCAAAAGCACCTATTCAATTTTGTTTAACTCACTAAAGGAAAACATCATGAAATTGATGAACACTTGCCGTAAATACGGCGTAAAACTGGCCGTTGTTGCCGCTGCTCCTCTGGCTTTTGCTACACAAGCCTATGCCGCTTTGCCAGAAGAAGCAAAAACAGGTATTGAATCTGCCAAAGCAGACGGCCTTGAAGCTGGTTGGCTGGTAGTCGGCGTATTTGCCGCTTTGTTCGTAATTGCCATCGTGAAACGCTTGTTGCGCTAATAGGTAATTAAGATGTACTACCAAGTCGGGAATAAATGTCTTGAGCAAAGCCAAGCTGAAAACGTCTATTTCAGCTTGGTAGTACCTCAAATTACCCAAGACGGCAAAATCATCAAACCTGAGTACAACGGCACAGTATGGAAACTGAACGGACAGACAATTAAAGCCGATTTGCCCAAATGCGATCCAAGTGACAATCTGAAAAGCGGTTTGGAAACAGGCTGGCTTTTATTCGGCGTGATGGCGGCTGTGTATTTTGTATCCATTTTAAAAAGGGTTCTCAAATGATGGATTACTATTTTTACTTGGGGCTGGTCGTACCTGTTTTGATAGGGGCGATTTTATTTAAGGATTGATACCCTATTCGGGTAATGGCAAAATCTAACTTTCAGCAATCATTACGAAAGTTAGTATTATGTTTTATATTTCAGAAGAAGAATTGAGATTTAAAAAAGATACGAATCCCAATTATTCAAATGAAAAATTGTGTCATGTGTTTATGACTGAATTATTCAATTTGAAAAATTTGTATCCGTTCCATAATTTTATTGAGATTGCGAAAAACGCAATGCAATATTATTTGAACAGAAGTTACTTAAATGAAGTAATTGTATTTTTTGAAGACCATTCAATTCTGAAGGTGGATTTCACAGAAGACGGATTCGGATGGTCTGAACATTATGATGAGGATATTACAACGGCTTTTTATTACGGTCGTTATACTTTTAGGTTGTAATTTTGCTTTTGCAGAAGCTGAAATTGTGGTTGAAACAAATGGACGAATGAGGGTTGTTGCGGGCGAATATAATAGTAATGGTGTTCGTCCTTGGAAGTATATAAGTGGTAAAGGACCCATGTTTTATCATGAGTATTCTCCCCATTTTGATAAAAGTCTAGCCGTACGCCATGCAGCTTCGGGAGCAGTTTCAAAATCAAAAGTACCTGTTCAGGTATTGAATACAGTCTCCCGAAAAGCTGTCCTTTCAGGCGCATTTGGCCTGGTAAAAGCAGGCGCAAAACTTGGTCTAAAAGCTGTTCCTTATGTTGGTGCTGCTTCATATGCTTATGATGCCTATCAAGCCGTTAAGTCTCCTTTGGAATCAGAAGGTTACAAATGGAACGAAGCAAACGAAGAGTTTTTAAAAGAATGGCCGGCACGAAATTGTATTTGGGTTAGAGACGAAAGCGACAGAGTGCAAGATGTTGCATGTTATGGCGTTGATAGTTCTGTTTTAAGTGCTTACAGAAAAGGCGGTAAAAGCCAACGCGAAGCAGAAGAACTTATGAAAGGCCAAATGGAAAAACTGGCTGGCCCTTTTTGGGAAAAACGTAAAAAGGAACTTGATAAAGATTTAAATTCTAAATTTTGGGAATATTACCATTTAGATGAATGTCGATTCGATTTAAATGGAGGTGGTTGTTCAGTTAAAAGAGGTAGTGACGGCAGAAGTACAGTTTCTTTTCGTTTAAAAATGAGAGACACAGAAGTCCTTGATCAAGAAACATTTCTAAAAATCTCAACCCCTTCAATAGATGCAAACCCTACGCCATTTGTAGAAGGCACGGGTAAACCTGAATATAACGAAAAAGTATCAGTTCCTGTCGGTACTGTTGTAACCATTGGCCCTGTCACTCCCGAAAATGGCAAGCCGGTTCAAATTACCATTACTTTCGGTCAAGATTCAAATGGCAACTCAACTGCAAAAGTTGAAACAACGCAGCGTCCTGATTTGACACCGGGCGGATCTGAAGCACCCAATATAAAGCCTGACCCTGACCCTAAGCCTAATCCTGATGGCAAGCCTGATAAAAAGCCGGATGATAAACCCGATTCCGATGATAAGCCTGATAAACGTCCAGATGATAAACCTGATCCCGATGATGATCCATCTGATAAAGATAAAGATAAAAGAAAAGAAGACAAAAAAGAAGAATCAAAAGGTTTACTTTGTGATTTTTTTCCAGACATTTTAGCCTGTGACAAAATGGGCAAGCCTGAAGAGGGAATGTTTGACGCTATAAGTATTCCTCAAACTACCGATGATAGGACATGGTCGTCAGACGATTTCCTGCCGCCAAATGGTGTTTGTCCTCAACCAAAAAGTTTCAACATTTGGGGAAAGCCGGTACAAATCAGCTATGAACCGCTCTGCGTCTTTATGGAAAAAGTTCGTTTTGCCGTTCTGCTCGGATTCATCATCATGTCCGCGTTTATTGTTTTTGGGTCTTTGAGGAAATAAGAGGTACTTATGCCATTACTTGCAGGTCTTATACCTTTATTGGCAATTTTGCTCAAAATGCTAATTGTCAGGATAATTATTGCTACTGGCATGACGTTTGTAACATATGCAGGCTATATTATTGCGCTAAATAAATTTAAAGATTACACAGTAAATGCCATAAATTCCATGCCGTCTGATATTCTTAATTTACTTTTAATCGGTGGTTTTGGCCAAGGTCTCGGTTATTTATTCGGCGCATTCAGCTTTTATATTGGAATGAATACATTAAATAAATTAACTTTTATTATGCCAAGGTAGCGTTATGATTTATTTGTTTACAGGGAACATGGGGACTGGCAAAACATCACGCGTTGTTGCCATGATTCTGAACAATGAAGACGGTTTATTTAAGATGAAGCTTGAAGATGGCACCGAAGTAGATCGCCCGCTTTATTTCTGCCATATCGACGGCTTGGATAAACGTAAATTCAACGCCCACGAACTCACCGAAGAAGAAATAATGTCCGCACCGTTGCGCGATATTATTCCGCAAGGCGCCGTCTTAATTGTTGATGAAGCGCACTATACCTATCCTGTTCGTGCTGCCGGTCGTCCCGTTCCTCCCTATATTCAAGAATTAACCGAACTTCGTCACCACGGCCATACGGTTATTTTGATGACCCAACACCCTAGTCAGCTTGACGTATTTGTCCGTAATCTCGTATCAAAACATACGCACCTTGAGCGAAAAGCAGTAGGTATGAAGCAATATAGCTGGTACAAATGCGTTACCAGCCTAGATAATCCTGCCGCAGTAACAGGCGTTGAATCATCAAGCTGGAAGCCGCCAAAAGAAGCGTTTAAATATTACAAATCATCCAGCCAGCATCAGAAGTTTAAAAAGCAAATTCCGCTTGCTGTTTGGGCTTTGATAGGTATATTTGCTTTCATGGCTTGGAAAGGCTACAACGTTTATCAAATCTATCAGCAAGGCACTGGCCAACAAGAACAGGTCGAACCACAGGAAGCAGCCGCCAGTCAGTCGCAAATGGAATTACCAACGGAAACCGAGCCAACGGCCAAAATTGATAACAGTCTAAACCCGACAGACTTTATTCCAAAGTTGGCCGAAAAACCAGAATCCAAACCGCTTTATGACAATGTAAGACAAGTTAAAACTTTTGAATACATCGCCGGTTGCGTTGATGGTGGTAATAGTGGTTGTACATGTTACAGTGACCAAGGCACGCCGCTAAAAGAAATCACAAAAACAATGTGCAAAGACTACGTACGCAACGGTTTGCCATTTAACCCTTACAAAGATAAAACCCAAACTATCCAGGCAACACAGCCCCAAAACCAAGCCAAATCCAATGACAATAGTCAAGTTTTAGCACTTGGCGGCAAATCTCCGCAAAATCTCATGTATGACGGCTATGTAGAGGCAGGGGAACAATTCCAGCAACGTGGAGGGACTGTCGGATCTAATTAATCAAGCTGCTTTTTACTGTGTTGATGTAGCCCTAAAGGCGGAATCAATATGGTAAAAAGTAGCACGGGGTGCGGGAACTCCCGCTATTGTCCGCATTTTCTCTATAAGCTAAAACCTGTAAACCGTTTGATTTAGACGGCTTACAGGTTTTTGTTTAGCGCAAAACAAAGCCTGGGCGGTTTAGGCAGTAAAACGGCCAAAGCAAAAAGCTGCACAAAAGAAATGCCGAATCGCCCATTTATCCTAAAGATTGAATACCATCATAGCCGTGCAAACAGGCTGAATCATAAGGAAAATGCAATGAATGTAATAGGATTCGATATTTCCAAAGACACCATAGACGTAACTTTGCTTAGAAACAGCGGCCAAGTAGACTATATTAAAATAGCCAATGCCTTCGAAGGTTTCGAAAAACTAAATGACTGGATACGATCAAAACGTATCCGCAAAATCAGTATCAGCATGGAAGCAACCGGCATTTATTACGAAGAAGCTGCTGACTATTTCAGTGCAATTTATCAAGTCTTCGTTATAAATCCTCTGAAAATTAAAGAATACTCAAAAAGCCAGTTCAGCCACACAAAAACCGACAAAGCCGATTCAAGGCTGATAGCAGAATACACAAAACGCCATTTAGACAAACTCACGCCGTTCAAGCCGTCTGAAAATCCAACCCTGTACAAACTGATAAGCCTGCTTCAGCAACTCAAACAACAGCAAAACGAAAGTCAAAACAGACTGCACGCCGCAAAAGATACCTTTATTCGTGCCACACACGAAGCAATCATATTGCTCTTGGCCAAACAGATAGACCAAACGGCCAAGCGAATAGACCTCATGATTCAGCAACAAGATAGCCTGAATACGCATTACAAAAATTTGCAAACAATCCCCGGTATAGGCAAAGATACCGCTGCAATCCTGCTAAATCATCTCACAGACAAACAATTTAAGACGGCCAACCAATTCGTATCATTCGCCGGATTAAGTCCGCGCATTGAACAATCAGGAACCAGCGTAAATAAAAAAGGCAGATTAAGCCGCTACGGTCACCGCCGGCTTAAACGCGCCTTGTTTATGCCCGCGCTTGTCGCCTATCGAATTAAAGCCTTTCCTAAGTTAGTTCAAAACTTATCTCAAAAGCCTAAAATGATCGTCATTGTTGCTTTGATGCGCAAACTCGCCAAAATCGCCTACTACATCCATAAAACACAAAAGCCGTTCGAAAAAATGCGCTATCAAATAGCTTAACAAAAACAAACAAAAAAACGGCTGCCGTAAAAGCAGCCGTGACTTGTTGCATTCGATGGAAAAGCAATAACTAAATATTAAGTAAAAACAATTAAATATAAAATAAATCGAAATTCATATTTGACAATGCTATATACCATCTTTTGATTTGTTCCCAACCTCACAAACCCTTAAAAATCAGCTATAATGCCCAACTATTTGATTTTCGCTTATCCCATATTGAAATGGCACAAAAAATTCAATCTGTAAAAGGTATGAACGACCTTTTACCTGTCGAACAAAAAGATTTCAAACTGACGGCTGCGTTTTGGCAGGCGTTTGAAGATACGGTCGGCCGTTGGACACGCGCTTACGGCTATCAGCAAATCCGTACGCCGATTGTCGAGCAAACCGGTTTGTTTGTCCGCTCCATCGGCGAGGAAACCGATGTGGTCGGCAAGGAAATGTACACCTTCTCCGATTCAAACGATTCTTTGAGTTTGAGCTTGCGTCCTGAAGGTACGGCTTCTTGTTTGCGTGCGGTGGTCGAACACAACCTTCTCTACAACAGCCCGCAAAAGCTGTGGTATATGGGGCCGATGTTCCGTCGCGAGCGTCCGCAAAAAGGCCGTTATCGTCAGTTCCATCAAGTCGGTATCGAGGCTTTGGGTTTTGAAGGGCCGGATATTGATGCGGAAATCATCGCGATGTCTGCCGACTTATGGGAAAAATTGGGTATTCGCGAATACCTGACTTTGGAAATCAACAGCTTGGGCAACCGTGAGGAACGTGCGGCACACCGTGCTGCATTGGTTGAATATTTGACCCGCTATGAAGCGCAACTGGACGAAGACAGCAAACGCCGTCTGAAAACCAATCCTTTACGCGTTTTGGATACGAAAAACCCTGATTTGCAGGAAATCTGCAACGCGGCGCCGCGTTTGGTGGATTACTTGGGCGAGGCTTCGCAAAACCACTATGCACGCTTCAAGGCGATGTTGGACGGTTTGAGTATTCAATATGTTGAGAATCCGCGCTTGGTACGCGGTTTGGATTACTACAATCAGACGGTTTTTGAGTGGACGACCGACAAACTCGGCGCGCAGGCGACTGTGTGTGGCGGCGGCCGTTACGATGGTTTGATTGAAGAGCTTGGCGGTAAGCCTGCGCCGTCTATCGGCTTTGCGATGGGTATTGAGCGCCTGCTGCTTTTGGTTAGCGAATACGGCTCGTTGGAGGTGAACGCCGCGCCTGATGTCTATGCAATGCACCAAGGCGAAGGTGCGGACTTGCAGGTGATGAAATACGCGCAAGCTCTACGTGCTCAAGGTTTCAATGTGATGCAGCATTCCGGCTATCAAAGCCTGAAGGCGCAAATGAAAAAAGCAGACAACAGTGGCGCACGCTTTGCCCTGATTGTGGCTCAGGATGAGCTGGCAAACGGTACGGTTACCCTGAAAGATATGCAGGGCAAACACGAACAACAAACCGTTGCCGCCGCTGATTTGACAGACACTTTACAACAATGGAAGAACGCATAAATGGCAGCCCATTTGGAAGAACAACAAGAGTTAGACAACTTTAAATATTTTTGGAAACGCACCGGCCGTTGGATTTTTGCCTTGCTGATCGTGGCGGCCTTGGGATATTTGGGTTACACCATTTACCAAGGCCAAAAAGCGTCAAAAGATCAGGAAGCCGCCGCCGTATTGGCGCAAATGGTGGAAAAGGCGCAGCAAAAAACCGACCAAAAAGCCATCAATGCCGATTTGGCCGAATTGCAAAAAAACTATCCTGATTCTATTTCGACAGCCCAAGCCACTTTGATGGTAGCGGCAACCGAGTTTGATGCCGGCCGTTATGATGTGGCGGAAGGTCATTTGAATTGGGTGCTGAAAAACCAAAACGCACCGCTGGTTCAAGCTTTGGCGGCGCAACGTTTGGGCGTTGTCCTGTTGCAGCAGAAAAAATACGATGCCGCCATCAATGCCCTGAATACTCAGGTTGAGGCTGACTTCGAGCCTTTGATGCTGGAAACCAAAGGCGATGTTTACGTTGCCCAAAATAAAACCAAAGAAGCCGTACAAAGTTACGAAGCTGCTTTGAGTAAATTGCCGCAAACCGCAGTAGGCCGCGAATTGCTGCAAATGAAAATCGACAGCTTGAAATAAGTCTGTTTGAAATCAAGGCCGTCTGAAGTTGCCATGACTTTTCAGACGGCCTACACTTATCCTTATCAACCGTGTTTTTAAAACACCTGCTTGTGTTCCGCTCCCGATTTTAGGCGGCACTTGACACAGAAAGACTCCATCATGAAACCAACCATCGCGCTTGTCGGCCGCCCAAATGTCGGCAAATCTACTTTATTCAACCGTTTGACGCGCACCAAAGACGCGCTCGTGCATGACTTGCCCGGCCTGACGCGTGACCGACATTACGGTCATGGTAAAGTCGGCAGCAAACCTTATTTGGTCATCGATACCGGCGGCTTTGAGCCGGTTGTGGACAGCGGCATTTTGCACGAAATGGCAAAACAAACCTTGCAGGCTGTCGATGAAGCCGATGCGGTTGTGTTTTTGGTCGACGGCCGCACCGGTTTGACGCCGCAAGACAAAATCATTGCCGACCGTTTGCGCCAAAGTCCACGTCCCGTTTATTTGGCCGTGAATAAAGGCGAGGGCGGCAATAGGGCCGTGCTTGCCGCCGAGTTCTACGAACTTGCTTTGGGCGACCCTTATGTTATCTCAGGTGCGCACGGCGATGGCGTGTATTATCTGATTGAAGATATTTTGGAAACCTTCCCTGAGCCTGAAAAGGAAGAGGAAGAAGCGAAACATCCTGTTTTTGCTGTAATCGGCCGTCCAAATGTCGGCAAATCCACGCTGGTTAACGCCATTCTCGGCGAAGAGCGTGTGATTGCCTTTGATATGGCAGGCACGACGCGCGACAGTATCCATATCGATTTTGAACGCGAAGGCAAGCCGTTTACCATCATCGATACCGCAGGTGTGCGCCGTCGCGGCAAAGTGGATGAAGCGGTGGAAAAGTTCTCCGTTATCAAAGCCATGCAGGCAGTTGAGGCGGCAAACGTTGCTGTTTTGGTATTGGATGCGCAACAAGATATCGCCGATCAAGATGCGACGATTGCGGGTTTTGCTTTGGAAGCAGGCCGTGCTTTGGTGGTGGCGGTCAATAAATGGGACGGCATTAGCGAAGAGCGTCGCGAGCAAGTGAAACGTGATATCAACCGCAAACTGTATTTCCTTGATTTTGCTAAGTTCCACTTTATTTCTGCGTTGAAAGAGCGCGGTATAGACGGTTTGTTTGAAAGCATTCAGGCTGCCTACAATGCGGCGATGATTAAGATGCCGACGCCGAAAATCACGCGCGTATTGCAAAGCGCGATCGAGCGTCAACAGCCGCCGCGTGCTGGCTTGGTGCGTCCGAAAATGCGTTATGCCCACCAGGGCGGCATGAATCCGCCGGTGATTGTGGTTCACGGCAATTCACTGCATGCCATTTCTGACAGCTACACACGTTATCTGACCCAAACGTTCCGCAAAGCCTTCAATCTGCAAGGGACGCCGCTCAGAATTCAATACAATGTTTCGGAAAACCCGTATGAAAATGCGGAAGACAAACCGAAGAAAAAACCGTTGCGCCGTGTCAGCCTGAGCAACCGTATTGAGAAACGCGAAGGCCGCAAGGAAGAGAAAAACCGCTTCAAGAAGAAAACTAAAGTTAGCGTGAAAAAACAATTCAGCAAATAAGCACAAAGGCCGTCTGAACAATTTCAGACGGCCTTTTTATCATAAAAAACAGCTTATTAGAACTTCATAGCATATTTTCGATAGGATTTGCCGAATTTAAAAAAACATCCAATTTGGGTTTAGGGTTGTTGTGAATATGGAAATGAAACAGTCGGTTTGACGGGAAGTTCCCTTATTGCTGGATTCCTAAACGGTGTGATAGAAAAAAATAGTTGGTAATTTATCCTATTCGGGGCTACAATCCCATCAAACGCCGATTTTGGCGTCTTTACAATCATAATAATGGAGCTCAAGAATATGACAGCTAAAGGACAAATGTTACAAGATCCTTTTTTGAATGCGTTGCGTAAAGAGCACGTTCCGGTTTCAATCTACTTGGTAAACGGCATCAAGCTGCAAGGTCAAGTGGAATCATTCGACCAGTACGTTGTTCTGCTGCGTAATACTTCCGTCACTCAAATGGTTTACAAACACGCTATCTCAACAATCGTTCCTGCACGCGCAGTCAGCCTGCAACACGAAAACAAACAACCTCAAGCCGCTGCTGCAGCTGCTCCGGTTCAAGTTGAGACTGTGCAACAACCTGCCGAATAAATGATGTAACGCATTCCTGTTTTTCAATACCTTACCGCTTTTGCGGTAGGGTATTTTTATTTTCAGACGACCTTTATCATGCTGCTTGAGAACATTCTTCCCTTTGCCCACTCCCTGTTACGACAAGCCTTAAAATCGGGCGGCCGCGCTTTGGATGCGACGGCCGGAAACGGGCATGATACTTTGCTGTTGGTGCAGTCGGTTGGTGAGACGGGTAGGGTGTGGGCATTTGATGTGCAATCCAAAGCACTGGCGCAGACTCAAGGCCGTCTGAAAGAAAACGGCGTAGATGGCCGGGTAGCCCTGATACATGACGGCCATGAAAACCTTTTGTCTTATATTGACGAGCCTTTAGATGCCGCAGTATTTAATTTCGGTTGGCTGCCGGGGGGCGATAAAAGCTGTACGACTGAGGCGGTAAGCAGCATCCGTGCGTTGACGGATACTTTGGGTTTGCTGAAAGAGGGCGGCCTTGCTGTGGCGGTATTGTATCCGGGGCATGAAGCCGGCCGAATAGAGGCTGAAGCGATTGTGCAATGGGTGGAAACTTTGCCGCAGGAAGACTTTGCCGTGTTACGTTATGGCTTTGTCAACCGCCGCAATGCGTCTCCCTATCTGCTGGCGATTGAAAAGTTGCGTCAGAAATAGATGTTTGCGGTAAAATAGCTGCTTTGTTTTTCAACCCTCAACATAAGAAACTGCCATGCAATATCTGTTTGTAAAATACAGCCATCAGATTTTCGTTGCCATTACCATCCTGTTGTTCAACATCCGTTTTTTCCTGCTCTGGCGTCATCCTGAGAAGCCGTTGGCAGGCATTTGGAAAGCCATGCCGCATTTGAACGATACCATGTTGCTGTTTACCGGCTTGTGGCTGATGAAGATTACCCATTTTTCGCCGTTCAATGCGCCGTGGCTCGGCATGAAAATCCTGCTGTTGCTGGTTTATATTGTGTTGGGCATGATTATGATGCGTTCGCGACCGCGTTCGCTGAAATTCTATATCGTCTATGTTTTGTCCATGTCGTGTGTTGCCACGATTGTTTTCCTTGCCAAAACCAAAACGCTGCCGTTTTAAAAGAGGTCGTCTGAAATGTATCCGCATTTTGCCGTTATCGCTTTGGGCAGCAATCTCGCCAATCCTGCCGAACAGGTTCGCTCCGCTTTGGCCGAATTGGCCGCGCATCCTCATATCCGGCTTGAAAAGACTTCTTCCCTGTATCTGACTGCGCCGGTCGGCTATGATGATCAGCCCGATTTTGTGAACGCGGTTTGTGCGGTGAAAACATCATTGGACGGCGTAGCGCTGTTGGCAGAGTTAAACCGCATCGAGGCCGAATTCGGGCGCGAACGTACCTTCCGCAATGCGCCGCGCACCTTGGATTTGGACATTATCGATTTTGACGGTATCCGCGGCGATGACCCGCATCTGACCTTGCCGCATCCGCGCGCGCATGAGCGCAGTTTCGTTATGTTGCCTCTGGCCGAAATCCTTCCGGATTTCGAGTTGGGCGAGCATGGCCGTGCGGCTGATTTGGCTCAGGCTTTGGGCGGACAGGGTATTCGCCTGCTGAAAGAATAAGGGCCGTCTGAAAAACGGACTAAAACAAGAAAGGGCGTGTTGGACACGCCTTTTTTGCTATAAAATATTGTTGGGAAACACATTACAAAGAGTTACTATGAATCCTCGTTATATTGTTGTCGAAGGCGCCATCGGTAGCGGCAAGACTGCTTTGAGCCGCCGCTTGGCAGAGCATTTCAGTGCGTTGCTGTTGTCGGAGAATCCGGATCACAATCCGTTTCTCATAAAGTTTTACAGCAATGTTTCCAATAATGGCTTGGCTGCCGAACTTTTCTTCCTGATGCGCCGCGCTGAAAGCGTGAATATTATTGAAGACCAATGTGCGCAAGGCGGAATGGTTGTGGCTGATTTTTTGCCGGAAAAAGACCGTATTTTTACGCCTATCGTTTTGAATGATGACGAGCAGCAGCTTTTTGCCGATATGAAGCAACGTATTCTGCCGCAATACGCAGAGCCCGATGTGGTGATTTATCTGCAAACAGCCGTCGAAAACAACCGCAAACGTCTGCAAAAACGTCACGAAGGCATTATCAGCTTGTTCCCCGAAGGCTATTTGGGACGGGTGCATGACGAATACAGCCATTTCTTCCATTTGTATCAAAGCGCGCCTTTGCTGACCGTCAATGCCGATGAGTTGGATTTGGCCGGCAATGACGACCACTTCCAGCTTTTGTTGCGCGCATTGGAAGATTTTCAAGGTACGCGCAGTTATTTGAATTTAAGCGAAAAATAAACGAAGGCTAGGTTTAGGCCGTCTGAAAGGAATAATATGTCAAAATATCAATTCACACTCCCATCTTCTTCCGGCAGCGATTTTAACTCCGCCGAACATTTGCCGTTGGTTGTCTATTTTTATCCTAAAGACAGCACGCCCGGCTGTACCACCGAAGGCTTGGATTTCAATGCCCGATTGGAGCAATTCAAAGCATTGGGCTATACCGTTGTTGGTATTTCGCGCGACGGCGTCAAATCGCATCAGAATTTCTGCGCCAAACAAGGCTTCCAGTTTGAATTGTTGAGCGACAAAGAAGAAACCGTCTGCAAACTGTTTGACGTGATCAAGCTGAAAAAGCTTTACGGCAAAGAATCCCTCGGCATCGAGCGCAGCACGTTTGTGTTAGACGAAAACGGCGAAATCGCCCATGAATGGCGCAAAGTCAAAGTGGCCGGACACGCGCAGGAAGTTTTGGATACAATTTCTCAAGCCTCTTAATAGGGCTTTGAAAACCTAAGGCCGTCTGAACGGATGTAAAGTCATGCCGTTCAGACGGCCTTTCAATACAGTTTGATGAATATGGACGATTTAATAGACAAGCTGCTTGAATCCCTTTGGTTGCAAGACAGGCTCAGCCACAATACGCTGCAAAGTTACCGCCGTGATTTGGTCAAAGTCGCAGCGCGGTTGGCCGATGGCGGGCAGGATTGGTTGAGTGCCGATGAGTTTGCCCTGTCTGATGCCGTGTATGCAGAGGGGGAGAAAAACACGTCCCAAGCGCGGGCATTGTCGGCTTGCAAGCGTATGTACGGCTGGTTGGAAGAAACAGGACAAAGAGCAGACAATCCCACCCGTTTTCTCAAAGCGCCGAAATCGGAACGCAAACTGCCCACGCTGATTACCGAAGCCCAAATCGATGCACTGCTGGCTGCACCGGATGTAGAAACGCCGCATGGCCTGCGCGACAAAGCCTTGCTCGAAGTCATGTATGCAACAGGTTTGCGCGTGACCGAAGCCGTCAAATTGACGCTCAGCGATATCGATTTACATCGCGGCAGTATCCGCACCATAGGCAAGGGCGACAAATTGCGCCTGGTTCCGTTGGGGCAGGAAGCGGCATATTGGGTGGAGCGCTATTGCAACGAATCGCGCCCATTGTTGCTGAAAAACAAAATCTGCGACGAAGTGTTTGTCAGCCAGAAACGCAGCGGCATCAGCCGTCAGCTTGCATGGATGATAGTCAAAGAATATGCCGAAGCGGCCGGTATTGCTTCGCTCAGTCCGCACGGTTTGCGCCATGCTTTTGCCACGCATTTGGTCAATCACGGCGTCGATTTGCGCTCAGTCCAGATGATGTTGGGACATTCCGATATCAACACCACGCAGATTTATACCCATGTTGCCAATATCCGTTTGAAAAACATGGTTGATGAACACCATTCCCGTTCATAAATAAAAGCGGCATCTCGAAGATGCCGCTTCGCTTTTTGTTATTGAGCCTGTCTGAAAGGTTATCAAACTTCAAAATTATAAAATATCAATCAAAATATAAAATTTCATAGAAAAATTTCAAAGCAAAAGGACTGTGTCAATATTGCAATGCAAACCGTTTTTATTTATATTTACGTTCAAGAATAAATCCTACTCTCAATTACAGAGGGTAACAAAATTATTGGAGCACATCATGTTTGTCTGCATCTGCAACGCCATTACTGACCACGACATCAAAGAGACCATCGCCGCCGGTGCAACCACCATGAGCGATTTGCAGGCTCAATTGGGCGTGGCAACTTGTTGCGGTTGCTGCGGCGAATTGGCTGCATCGTTTTTGACTGCAAGCAGTGCTCAAAATACCGTGACTGCCGGTATCAACGTTCAGTCTTAATTTCAGAATACACACAAAGGCCGTCTGAAGGCGTCGTTTCGCGCCTGTTCAGACGGCCTTTGTCATGCCTGTATGGTTTGGCGGCATTTTGCTATACAATGGCCGTTTTTGTCCCTCCGAGAGTAACCGCCATGAAACTGACCTTGATGTTTCGGGAATATTGCAGCCTGTGCCACAAAATGCGCGAACAATTAAAGCCTTATCAGGAGCAGTTTGGATTTGAGCTGGATATTGTCGATGTTGATGAAGATCCGGTTTTAGAAGAAAAGTACAATGAACTGGTGCCTGTTTTGCTGGATGGCGATACCGAAATCTGCCATTGGTTTTTGGACGAAGAAAAACTGAAAGCGCATTTGAGTGCATAACAAACTGTTGACCATATTGTCTTTCAGACGGCCTTTGGCTGTTTATGCCGTCTGAACATTGATTTTATTATGACTGAAAAACTTTCTCCCGATGCGCTGATTGAAGCGGCGCTGTTGACGCAAGTCGAACCCTTAAACGAAAAAGCCATGCGCGAATTGTGCGTGCCGCCGTTGTCGCAAGACAAGCTGATTGACGTGTTGGCGCAATTGAAGGCCCGCTGGCAGGGCAGGGCTTTGCAACTGGTGCATACCCATGAGGGCTGGCGCTTCCAAATCGTCCGAGCCGCATTTGAACGACTGGGCAGCCTGCAAGAGCAGCGCGCGCCGCGTTATTCCCGCGCCGTGATGGAAACGCTGGCGATTATTGCCTATCAGCAGCCGGTAACGCGTGGCGATATCGAAGGCATACGCGGCGTGGCGGTGTCACAAAATGTCATGCAAACCTTGCAGGATAGGGGCTGGATTGAAGTCATCGGCCACCGTGATTCTGTCGGCCGTCCGGCTTTGTGGGCAACAACGGCAACATTCTTAAGCGATTTGCGTTTGGAAAGTTTGGAAGAATTGCCGCCACTGACTGAATTGGGCGAGCTGGTGTTGCCTGATTTGATGGAAACGCCGCCGACAGGCGATGAGGAAGCTGAAGAAGCAGTAGAATCAGGAAGCAGACTGATTAACTGATTTGAATGTAAAGGCCGTCTGAAACAATCGTGTTTCAGACGGCCTTTATGTTAGTTATTCTAGCGTTTTATAGCATTAAATGAACGCTTTATATCATTGAATAAGCCAGCCAGGGTAACAATATGGCGTGGTGCGTTTAGCAGTTTCTTAAAAAATAATTTGTTTAAAATAAATATCTTAGATAAACCATAAGAAAAATCTGATTTAAACTATAAAAAATCTTAGTTATAATCAGCTTATCTAAAGCTATTCCGCATAGTTGCGGGTAATTTACTAAGGAATACTGCAATGCTGTTGGCACTTTCTTTGCGTGATTTTGTCATTGTTGAAAACCTGAATCTTGATTTTCAAAACGGCTTTACCGTATTGACGGGCGAGACCGGCGCAGGCAAATCGATTACTCTGGATGCGATTGGCCTGTTGTTGGGCGATAAAGCCGATTACAGTCAAGTGCGAAGCGGCGCCAAAGAAGCGCAGTTGTCGGCTTTGTTCGATATCAGCGGTTTGCCTGAACTGAAAGCGCAGCTGCAGGAGCAAGGCCTTTTGGAAGAAGATGCCGAAGAGCTCAGCATCCGCCGTATTATCGATGCCAAGGGTAAAAGTCGCAGTTATATCAATAATCAGGTAGCAACATTGGCGCAGCTGAAAGCTATTGGCGAGCAGTTAATCGATATTCACGGCCAAAATGCCCATCATTCGTTGAATCAAGAGTCTGCGCAACGCGAGTTGTTAGACGCATTTGCTGGCAGCAAAGAGCAGGCAGAAACGGTCAAACAGCTTTATCAAAATTGGGTCAATGCGAAAAAAGCCCTGCAAGAAGCGCAAGAGCAGGCAGAAACCATGGCCATCGAACGCGAGCGTTTGGAATGGCAGTTTAATGAATTGAACCAATTGGAGCTCAAACCCAACGAATGGGAAACCTTAAGCCAAAGCCACGACAGCCTGGCGCATTCGGCCGAGTTGCTGCAAACCGCCGAGCAGGTGAGCGACAGTATAGACGGAGACAACGGCATCCAACGTCAAATCTACCAATGCCAAAAACTGCTGGGCAATCTGCAAAACATTGAGCCGCGCTTTGCCGAAAGTCTGAATATGCTGGCAAGTATTGAAGCTGAGTTGGGTGAAATCAGTGCCAATATGCGTGATGTGGCCGGTCGCAGCGACATCGATCCTAATGAATTAGCCGCACAAGAAAGCCGTATGGGCGAATTGATGAGCATGGCGCGCAAATACCGCATTGAGCCGGAAGAGTTGCCGCAAAAGTTGGCAGAAATTGACGAGCGCCTGCAAAACCTGCACGCGGCTGCCGATTTGGAAGCCTTGGAAAATACAGTCGCACGCAATCTTGCCGAATACCACGAAGCCGCGCATATTCTCTCCGCCATGCGTCATCAGGCGGCTGGTCGTTTGGGCGAAGAGACCACCGAGCATATGCAACATTTGGCCATGAAGGGCGCACGTTTTGACATCGTCTTGTTGCCGTCTTCGCCGACCGCACATGGTCTGGAGCAGGTACAATTCCAAGTGGCGGCGAATAAAGGCAATCCGTCCCGACCTTTGAATAAAGTGGCTTCCGGCGGCGAATTGGCGCGTATCAGCTTGGCTTTGCAAGTGGTTGCCAGCCAATACACGCAAGTGCCGACATTGATTTTCGACGAAGTGGATACCGGTATTGGTGGCGGCGTCGCCGAAATGGTCGGTAAAGCTTTGCGTGCCTTAGGTAAAAAACATCAAGTCTTGGCGGTAACCCATCTTCCTCAAGTCGCCTCTTGCGGTGAAAACCATTGGCAGGTCCGCAAGCATAGCGAAGGGGAGCAAACCGTCAGCGAAATCAGCGTGTTGAACCATCATCAGCGCATTGAGGAAATCGCGCGTATGCTGGGTGGCGAAATTATTACTGATACTACACGCAGCCATGCCGCCGAACTCTTGCATTTGGCAGCCGCCTAAAAGCCTCAAGGCCGTCTGAAAATAGGATTCAGACGGCCTTTTCTATATTTTGCCACCTTTTCAGGCAGGCAGAATACAAGGTATGATTATATCGTCTATTTACAAGGAAATTTTGATGAAAGTCCTGTTTATCGCCGATCCAATGGCAAGTTTTAAAACCTATAAAGACACTACTTACGCCATGATGCGTGAAATGGCAAAGCGCGGTTGGCAGCTTTTTCATACCTTGAGCGGAGAATTGTCCGTCCGTGAAGGCTTGGTGGTGGCTCAGGCGGCGGCATTTGAGTTTGTCGGCGCGAAGAACGATGACGATCATGAATGGTTTAAAGCAGAGGCAAAAGTTCAGACGGCCTTGAAAGATTTCGATGCGGTCATTATGCGCACTGATCCGCCGTTTGATATGCAATATCTGTATGCGACCCAGTTTTTGACGTTGGCACAGCAGCAGGGCGCAAAAGTATTTAACAGCGGACAAGCAATGCGCGATTTCAATGAGAAATTGGCGATTTTGAACTTCAGCCAGTTTACCGCGCCCACTTTGGTTACAACACGTTCCGCCGATGTCCGTGCCTTTTTGAAAGAACACGGCGACATCATCATCAAACCTTTGGACGGCATGGGCGGTATGGGCATTTTCCGCCTGACCGAATCCGACCCCAATATCGGCAGTATTTTGGAAACCCTGATGCAGCTTGATTCACGCACCATCATGGCGCAACGTTATATTCCTGAAATCGTACATGGCGACAAGCGCATTCTGATTATCGGCGGGGAAGTTGTTCCGTATGCTTTGGCGCGTATTCCGCAAAACGGCGAAACGCGCGGCAACTTGGCTGCCGGCGGCCGCGGCGTGGCGCAGGAGTTGAGCGAGCGCGACCGTGAGATTGCAGAAACCCTTGCGCCGGAATTGAAGCGCCGCGGTATTTTGCTTGCCGGTTTGGATGTCATCGGCAGCAATCTGACCGAAGTTAACGTAACCAGCCCGACCGGCTTCCAAGAAATCATGAAGCAAAAAGATTTCGACGTTGCCGCCATGTTCGCAGATGCCGTTGCATCTTGGGCAAAACAATAGAACCAAAGGCCGTCTGAAGATTGACCCGACCGTTTCTCTTCAGACGGCCTTTTTATGTTGAGAATATGATGGAACCATCTTCCTACGCATCTGAAAAAAAAGGTAAAAACGGCATTAAGCGCATCATTAATGCGTTCGGTTATTCCAAAGACGGACTGGCTGCCGCGTACCGTTATGAAAGTGCATTTCGCCAAGTTTTTTGGTTGAACCTGATTTTAATTTTTTTTGCTTTGTTCCTTGATTTCGGCCCGCTCACTAAAATGGTGCTTGTTGTCGCATCGTTTATTTCACTGATTACCGAATTGTTTAATACCGCCGTCGAGGCAGCCGTTGACCATACCTCTACTGAAAAACACGAGCTGGCCAAGCGTGCCAAAGATGCCGGTTCGGCCGCGCAACTGATGGCTTTGTTCATGTTATTTATTGTTTGGATTGTTGCATTAACTGCTTAGAAATGTGGTAATATGGTAATTCATTAGGATTAGATAGTATTAGTTAATCTATATCAAAGTTTTCAGACGGCCTTCGGTTGTAAGATGAAGGCTGTATATCCCAGCCATTTGGCAAACATAAGGAGCAAAACATGAAAAAATTAATGGCAACCCTGATTCTGGCAGGCTTGGCAACTTCCGTATCTGCAGCCGGTATCTATATTGAAGACGGTTGGGCACGTTCTACCGTTGAAGGTATGAAAATGGGTGGCGCATTCATGAAAATCCACAACGATGAAGCTAAAAAAGACTTCTTGGTTGGCGGCAGCAGCCCGGTAGCCGAGCGTATCGAAGTACATACCCATGTAAACGACAACGGCGTAATGCGCATGCGCGAAGTTAAAGGCGGCATCCCGCTGGAAGCAAAAGGCGTAACTGAGCTGAAACCAGGCAGCTACCACGTTATGTTCATGGGTCTGAAAAAACCGCTGAAAGAAGGCGAAAAAGTACCTGTAACCCTGAAATTCAAAAACGCGAAATCTCAAACTGTTGAGCTGGAAGTGAAAACTGCACCGCAATCCGGCATGGATCACGGTCACGGCCATGGTCACGGTGGCGCGCATCAGCACTAATTGCTTGAATTTGCATATAAAGGCCGTCTGAAAGTCATTGGGCTTTCAGACGGCCTTTTCTGTCGCTAAATCAAAATGTGCTAAAATTATGCTTTAAAAAATGCATTTGAAACCCACATTCCACTCATGAATACTACCAACACACCAACAAACATCATCGTCGGCCTTTCCGGCGGCGTCGATTCATCCGTTACCGCGGCCTTGCTCAAACAGCAAGGCCATCAAATCAGCGGCGTGTTCATGCAGAACTGGGAAGATGACGACAACGACGAATATTGCAGCATCAAACAAGACTCCTTTGATGCCATTGCCGTTGCCGATATCATCGGAATCGATATCGACATCGTCAATTTTGCCGCGCAATATAAAGACAACGTATTTGCCTATTTCCTCACAGAATACAGCGCAGGCCGTACGCCAAATCCGGATGTCTTGTGCAATGCCGAAATCAAATTCAAATGCTTTTTAGACTACGCCATCGAGCAGGGCGCCGATACCATTGCCACCGGACACTATGCCCGCAAAGAAATTCGCAACGGCGTGCATTACCTGCTCAAAGGCTTGGATCAAAACAAAGACCAAAGCTATTTCTTATACCGCCTCAAACCTTTCCAACTGGAGCGCGCGATTTTCCCATTGGGCGAGTTGGAAAAGCCTGAAGTCCGCCGTCTTGCCGAAGAATTCAAATTACCGACTGCAACCAAAAAAGACAGTACCGGTATTTGCTTTATTGGTGAACGCCCGTTCCGCGAATTTCTGCAAAAATACCTGCCGACCAATAATGGCAAAATGGTTACCCCTGAAGGCAAAGTAGTCGGCGAACACGTCGGCTTGATGTTTTACACGCTGGGCCAACGCAAAGGCTTGGGTATCGGCGGCGCAGGCGAACCATGGTTTGTCGCGGCCAAGGATTTGACCAAAAACGAACTGATTGTCGTCCAAGGCCATGACCATCCTTTGCTTTATACACAAAGCCTGATTATGAACGATTTGAGTTTCACATTGCCGGAACGTCCGAAAGAAGGCCGCTATACCTGCAAAACGCGCTACCGCATGGCTGACGCGCCTTGTACGTTGCGTTACTTGGATGATAAAACCATCGAGCTTGTTTTTGACGAGCCGCAATGGGCGGTAACTCCCGGACAGTCAGCGGTACTGTACGACGGCGATGTGTGCTTGGGCGGCGGTATCATCATGTCCACCGACAAGCCTGTCATTATTACTGCTTAATAAAAGGGCCGTCTGAAAACGAAGCGGCAGATTGAATAAAGCCTTTCAGACGGCCTCGATTTCAAAAAACGACTAAATAAAAGACTGATCAACATGGAAAAACTCTGGCTCAAAAGCTACGAACAAGGCGTCAACCCCGAAATCGATATCTCTCAATACAGCTCCATCAGCGACGTATTCCGTCAAAGTGTCGAGAAATTCTCGGATAAACCTGCTTTTCAAAACATGGGCAAAACGCTGACTTATGCCGAAGTGGGCAAGTTGGCGACCGATTTTGCGTCTTACCTGCAAAACGTATTGAAACTGCCGCGCGGTGAGCGTGTGGCAATTATGATGCCGAACGTTTTGCAATATCCGATTGCGCTTTTCGGTATTTTGCAGGCAGGTTTGGTGGCAGTGAATACGAATCCGCTTTATACGCCGCGCGAGTTGGAACATCAGTTGAAAGACAGCGGCGCGACAACGATTGTCGTGTTGGAGAACTTTGCCAATACGCTGGAATTGGTGTTGCCGCGTACACAAATCAAACATGTGATTGTCGCGTCGGTCGGCGAGATGTTCGGCATGATTAAGGGCGCGTTGATGAACTTCGTCATCCGCAAAGTGAAAAAAATGGTGCCGGAATACCGCATTCCCAATACCATCACTTTTCAGACGGCCTTGAAGCAAGGTGCGGCCAATACGTTCAAGCCAGTCGAGTTGACGCGCGACGATACTGCCTTGCTGCAATATACAGGCGGTACAACCGGTTTGGCGAAAGGCGCCGTCCTTAGTCACGGCAATATCTGCGCCAATATGCTTCAGGCGAAAGAATGGATTAAATTCCAACTGAGCGAAGGCGAAGAAACCGTCATCGCCGCGCTGCCGCTTTACCACATCTTTGCCTTGACGGTAAACCTGATGATTTTCGCCAATACCGGTTCTAAAATCATCCTGATTACCAACCCTCGCGATATGAAAGGATTTATCGGTGAATTGAAAAAAGAGCCGATCAGCGTATTCATCGGTGTGAATACCCTGTTTAATGCGATGGTCAACCGTCCGGATTTTGCCGAAGTTGATTTTTCCCGTTTGAAGCTGACTTTGGGCGGCGGTATGGCAACACAAAAAGCCGTGGCGGAAAAATGGAAAAAAATTACTGGTACGCCGATTGTGGAGGCTTACGGCTTGACCGAAGCCAGCCCGGGCGTATGTTGTAATCCTTTGAATATCGAAGCTTACAGCGGTGGTATCGGCTTGCCTGTTTCTTCAACCGAGGTCGAATTGCGTGATGCAGACGGCAAAGAAGTGCCTATCGGACAACCGGGCGAATTGTGGGTACGCGGCCCGCAAGTGATGAAAGGCTATTGGAACCGTCCGGAAGAAACCGCCAAAGCAATCGATGCGCGCGGCTTTTTGGAGACCGGCGACATTGCTGTTATGGATGAAAAAGGTTGGTTGAAGCTGGTGGACCGCAAAAAAGATTTGATTGTGGTATCTGGTTTCAATGTGTATCCGAACGAAATTGAAGAAGTGGTGGCTAGCAATGACAAGGTTTTGGAAGTCGCCTGTATCGGCGTGAAAAATGAGAAAACCGGCGAAGCGATTAAGGTCTTCGTCGTACGCAAAGATCCGTCTTTGACCAAGGAAGAGTTGATCGATTTCTGCCGTAAAGAGCTGACGGCGTATAAAGTGCCGAAAGACATCGAATTCCGCGACGAGTTGCCAAAATCCAACGTTGGCAAAATCCTGCGCCGCGAACTGCGCTGATATATAGAATCAGTATGATAAGGCCGTCTGAAAACGCTGTTTTCAGACGGCCTGAAGCTTTTGCCGTTTGCCAGAATATGCTGCTTCAAGTTAAAATCACACATTCCAACATGGGTATCACATCATGACTAAATTTATTTTCGTAACCGGCGGCGTTGTATCTTCTTTGGGTAAAGGTATCGCCGCCGCTTCTATTGCTACTATTCTCGAGTCGCGTGGCTTGAACGTGACCATGCTTAAGCTCGACCCGTATATCAACGTTGACCCGGGTACCATGAGCCCGTTTCAACACGGCGAAGTATTCGTGACCGATGACGGCGCGGAAACCGACCTCGACCTCGGTCATTACGAGCGTTTCATCAACGCCACCATGACCCGCCGCAACAGCTTCAGTACCGGCCAAGTCTATGAAAACGTGATTGCTAAAGAGCGTCGCGGCGACTATTTGGGCGGTACCGTACAAGTGATTCCGCACATTACCGATGAAATCAAACGCCGTATCCATGAAGGCGCGGCTGGTTATGATGTGGCGATTGTTGAAATCGGCGGTACAGTCGGCGATATCGAATCGTTGCCTTTCTTGGAAGCCATCCGCCAAATGCGCAGCCAGCTTGGCCGCAATAATACATTGTTTGCCCACCTGAGCTATGTTCCTTACATTGCCGCCGCCGGTGAAATTAAAACCAAACCGACCCAGCATACCGTTAAAGAAATGTTGAGCATCGGTTTGCAACCGGACATCCTGATCTGCCGTATGGACAGAGAAATGCCTGCGGACGAGCGTCGTAAGATTGCATTGTTCTGTAACGTTGAAGAACGCGCCATCGTGGGCAGCTACGATGTGGACAGCATTTACGAATGCCCTGAAATGCTGCACAACCAAGGCATCGACAGCATTATTACCGAGCAGTTGCAGCTGAATGTCAAACAAGCCGATTTGACCGAATGGAAGAAAATCGTTCACGCGATTCAAAATCCGAAACACACCGTCAAAATTGCGATGGTCGGCAAATACGTTGATTTGACCGAGTCCTACAAATCATTGATCGAAGCCCTGAAACACGCCGGTATTCACACTGAAACCGACGTACAAATTACCTTTGTCGACAGCGAAAGCATCGAGAAGAGCAATGGCGACGTTTCCATGCTCAAAGACATGGACGCGATTTTGGTGCCGGGCGGCTTCGGTTCACGCGGCGTGGAAGGCAAAATTGCCGCCGTACGCTATGCGCGTGAAAACAACGTACCATACTTGGGCATCTGCCTGGGCATGCAAATTGCCCTGATTGAGTACGCCCGCGATGTTGCAGGCTTGAAAGGTGCGAACTCTACCGAGTTTGATTTGAAATGCGCCGCGCCTGTCGTTGCCCTGATTGACGAATGGCAAACTGCCGACGGCAGCGTAGAAACCCGTGACGAATCTGCCGATTTGGGCGGTACCATGCGTTTGGGCGCGCAAGAAGTTGACCTCAAACCGGGCAGCCTTGCCGCAAAAATCTACGGCAGCGAACATATCCGCGAACGTCATCGCCACCGCTACGAGGTCAACAACAACTATGTTCCTCAGTTGGAAAAAGCCGGTTTGGTCATTGGCGGCGTATCTGCAGGCCGCGAGCGTTTGGTTGAAACCATCGAATTGCCAAATCATCCTTGGTTCTTCGCGTGTCAGTTCCATCCGGAATTTACTTCCAATCCGCGCAAAGGCCATCCTTTGTTCAGCGCGTTTGTGAAAGCCGCGTTGGGTAACAAAAAAGCCTGATTGATGTGATTGAAAAAGCACCCGTTTCCGGGTGCTTTTTTGTTTTCAGACGGCCTTAGAAGTTATTTGTCTTCATTGACTTCGCGGTCGTTTAAAGGTTGTACGGGACGGTTGTTTTCGCCGCCGATAATGTCGCGCATAGCTTTAAACTGCGCCGCATTTGCCTAAACCGGAGTTTTTAAGACAACCCAAGTCACGTTTTCGCTGCAAATAGGAAAGGCCGTCTGAAATTTCTTTCAGACGGCCTGTTTTATTTAAAAATGTTGTAAAAAGTCTAAACTCTAATGAATAAAAGTGTCTATCAAGATGAAAGTAGTTGTTTGTAGCGTTGGAAAACATTAATATTGCCAAACGTGTTTTCACGAGATTTTAACTTTGTTTTGGAGAGAATAATGAAAAAATCGATTATCGCTTTGGTTATTGCCGGTTTGCCGCTGGCTGCCTCTGCAGACGTCATTCTGTATGGTCAAATCAAAAGCAGCGTGACCGTCGGTCAAGTAAAAATCAAAGGTGATGCAGGTTCTGAAACCAGCTCTACCGCAACCAGCATCAATGACAATACCTCCCGTATCGGTTTCAAAGGCAGCGAAAACCTCGGCGGCGATTTGAAAGCTATCTGGCAAGTTGAACAAAAAACGGCCATTACCGGTGGTTCTCAAGGTTTTGCCAATCGCGATTCCTTCATTGGTTTGCAAGGTAAATTCGGTAAAGTCCGTGCCGGTAAACTCAGCAATATGCTGAACGAAATGGACACCATCGATCCATGGATGTACAAAACCAATGCCGCAGGCTTGGGCATCTTTACCCGTACCGGCAACCGTAACGCCGCTGTACGCTACGACAGCCCGGATTTCGGCGGATTCAAATTCAACGTGTCTTACGCACCGCGCGACAACCGCAATCCTTCAGACAAATACACGCACACCAAACCGGCCAAAGACCAATACACCGGCGGCGTGAGTTTCTCTAAAAACGGCTTTACCGCCAATGCGGCTTACGGCCACTACAACGGCGCGTACACCGACAAATCAGGCAAAGTCAAAGCGGCGCAAATCGCCAAAGTCGAAACTTATTACGATAAAGACAATCTCTTTGTCGGCGGCGGCGTACACTATGCCAAAGGCCATGAGACAGGCAACGAATATTTAGGCTATTTCACCGATGGTTTTAATGAGTACAAGGGTAGTGACATTACTGTCGATTCAGGCAAATCTGAAGCCGTGAAAGTAGTTGATGCAGCGGTAACAGTCGGCTACAAATTGGGCAATGTCACCCCACGCATTACTTACGCGCACGGCTGGCCTGCCAAGGGCGTGAACAGTGGAGAAAAATTGGTGGATAAATTCGACCAAGTCGTTGTCGGCGGCCAATACACCTTCAGCAAACGCACCGGCGTAGTTGCCCAACTGGCGTATCTGAAAGTCGGCAACAAAACCCGTCTGACTGCAGCCAACAAAGGCGGCGTTGAACAAAAAGCCGCTTCTGTGGGCCTGTATCACAAATTCTAAGCTGTCTCTAAAGACAAGGCCGTCTGAAAAATTTCAGACGGCCTTTTTGTTGATTAAAGCGGTTTATTTGTCGTGGTTGGTCAGCGTTGTGCCGTGACGGCCGCCGCGTTCTTTCAAACGTTGTACCAAGCCTTCGACCGTTGTCGGCATGCCGTCGATACAGAATGCCTGATACAGGGCGGTGTGCAGGGCATCGTTGCGGCTGAACGCATTGCCGATCAGCTTCCAATCGCCTTTGCGCGGTTCAATCCAGCGGCGGTTTACTGTATCGCCGTAAGCGAATACTTTGTAAGACGAACGCTTGTCGTTGCTGTAAGTAAAGGATGTGCGGGCGCAATAGAGGCCTTCGACGGAGAGGTTGTCGTAGCCTTTGTCGGAGCGTACGTTCAAGACGTAGCGGATGCTGTTGTCCGGCGCAGGCATGATTTGCAGGCTGCTGAGCAGGATTTTGGGCTGCTTGCCGTAGGTTTCGTTGACATAGAGGTCGAACCAATCGCTCGATTGGGTATCGGGCAGAGGCGGCAACTCGGCTTTGTGTTCTTTAAACTCGCGTGCGGCAACTTCTTCAGGGCTTTCCTGATAACGCGTGTTGGTCAGCGTATCTTTTTGGCTGAAACCCAAAGCAAATGCTTGAGTCGCGGCAAGGCTGAGGGCGAGAAGGGCAAAACGGCGCATAGACAGCTCCAAAGTGAAAAACGGCTTTATTTTATGGGCTTGCAGGGTGGGGTGCAAGTAAGTGCGGTATAATTGACGTTAATTCTGATTAATATGACGAGTTTTTATCATGAATACACAAACTCTGGATGTCATCGGTTTGAAATGCCCGTTGCCGATTTTGCGTGCCAAAAAAGCTTTGGCGCAAATGCAGGAGGGCGAAGTGCTGACCGTATTGGCCACCGATGGCGGTGCGCCCGGCGATTTTGAAGCGTTTTGCCGTCAGACCGGACATGTTTTGTTGGAATCGAGCGAGGCCGACGGCGTGTTCAAGCTGGTGTTGAAACACAAATAAAGGCCGTCTGAAATGTCTAAAGCCGTCGCGTTGTCTGCCGCCGTATTGGCCGTCTGCCTGAGTGCATGCGGTAATGAAGGCGTTTCGCCGCAGAACGCTGCCGATTATGCCCAAAATGTCACTGACTTGTTCCGCCAAAGCTGTGTGGCCGCAGACGGCGATGCCGCCCTTGTCGGCGAGTTTGCCAATGCCAACAAACTGATTTTATTGTCGAAAAAAGAGATTGCCGATTTGCCTGCCGAAATGATGGATTTGGAGGCATTAAGCATTTGGAAGAAAACGGTAAACGGCGCAGATTATTATTTGAGCCTGACCGAAGACAGTTGCAGCGTGCGCACGGCTAAAGCCAACGACCATCTGATTTTCAAACAATTTTTGGCTTTGGCAGAAAATCCGCCGCAAGGTTTGAACGCTGAATTGCGTGCCGATAATTTGTCGGAAGCCCCGTTGCCCATGCGTCAGATTTCCTACGCATGGCGCGCGTCCGGCAGTTCGAAAGAAACCTTGTTGACCGTCAAAACAACGTCGTCCGAGCATTTTCCGGTACAGGCTGTTTTTTATTTGACCCATCATTCTTACGACAATAAGGCCGCCGTTTTACCTTAGACCGGTTGACGATTGGAATATCAAATTAATAGCAACCGTTACTGCCGAATAAAGGCCGTCTGAAACATTATCAAACCAAACCACTCGAAAGTAAGCTATGCAAACCCTGACCATCATCCGCCCCGACGATATGCACTTACACCTGCGCGACGGCGACGCGCTCAAAGCTGTTGCCCCGTACACCGCCCGACAAATGGGCCGCGCGGTTATCATGCCCAACCTCAAACCGCCCGTCGTCAGCGTTGACGATGCCCAAGCCTACAAAGCGCGCATTATGGCCGCCCTGCCTGAAGGCAGTACCTTCCAGCCGTTGATGACGCTTTATTTGACCGACAACGCCACACCCGAACTCGTGCGCGAAGCCAAGGCTGCCGGTATCGTGGCTTTCAAACTCTATCCTGCGGGCGCGACCACCAACTCCGATTCCGGCGTGACCGACTTGTTCAAACTCATCCCCGTGTTGGAAGAAATGGCGAAACAGGGCATTTTGTTCTTGGTTCACGGCGAAGTGACCGATCCTGAAATCGATATTTTCGACCGCGAGGCCGCCTTTATCGAGCGCGTGATGAAACCGGTTTTGGCGCAAGTGCCGAATCTTAAAGTCGTGTTCGAACACATCACCACTGCCGAGGCCGCCCGACTGGTATTGGAAGCCAGCGATAATGTGGCTGCGTCCGTGACGCCGCAACACTTGCTGCTCAACCGCAACGACCTTTTGGTCGGCGGCGTGCGTCCTCATCATTTCTGCCTGCCTGTACTCAAACGTGAAACCCACCGTCAGGCTTTGGTTGCCGCCGTTACCGGCGATAAGGCGCACAAATTCTTCCTCGGCACAGACTCTGCGCCACATGCCAAAACTGCCAAAGAAAATGCTTGCGGTTGTGCCGGTATGTTCAGCGCGATGACCGCCATCGAGCTTTATGCCGAAGTGTTTGAGAAAGCAGGCGCGTTGGATAAACTGGAAGCCTTTGCTTCTAAAAATGGCCCGCGTTTCTACGGTCTGCCTGAAAATTCTGATACCATCACACTGGTCAAACAAACGCAAACCGTACCTGCCAGCGTACCTTACGGCGATGGCGAACTTGTACCGATGAGGGCCGGCGGTGAGATTGAATGGACGGTGCAATATTAAATTTGCCGTCAATAAGGCATAAAAAGAAACAACCTGCTTGAAAAGGCAGGTTGTTTTTTTATGGTCGTTCAGACGGCCTGTTATGGGGAGGAAAGACAGACGAGGCCGTCTGAAAACCGAATTATATTGTTTGTTTATTCGGTCAACATGGGTTTCAGTGCTTCCCAAGCCTGCGGCAGTTGGGTAAAGCCGTCCGAAGCCATCAAATGGCCGCCTTCGGGAATATGAGTAACAGGGCTTTTGAGTTTGGCCGCCATGTCCAAAGTCAGTTCGGGCGGAACATGGGTGTCATTGTCGGAAACCAGACAGTGTTTGGGCATGTCGATTTTGCGCAGGATGTTGAAATCGGGCGACGCTGCTTTAATGTAGGCATCGAGCGCAGGTAGGGGCGGCAGCGTATCGGCAAAACCGGCGGCAAGCAACAGGCCGCCGATTTTTTGCGGCTGTTGGCGGCTGAGGAAGTGAAGGAGGGTAATGCAGCCGAGGCTGTGGCCGACTAGGAAGGTATGGGCATCGGGCTTGCCAATGTGCTGGTCAAGGGTAAACTGCCACGAGGTCGTGCTTGGTTTGTCGGGATTGGGCATGGCGAGGGAGATTGCTTGTGCGCCGGTGCTTTTGATTTGGGCGCAAAGCCAGTCAAACCAGTTGCCGTGCGGATTGCCTTCAAAGCCATGTACGATATAAACGCGTCGGTTCATGTTTCTCCTCCTTCAGACGGCCTGAGACTTTTGTCTAAATCTCTGCCTGCAAGTGTTTATTATACCATGTTTGTTTATGTTTTATTGTTTGTCGCTTTGTCAGGATTTTTGATTAAGTTTTTGTTGTTAAATGATATTTGCAAGAATAATAAAGCAAACAACACGGCAGGGGCGGATGGCTTTGCCGTGTTGTTCGGGTTTGAAATATATAGGGGCCGTCTGAAAAAAACAGTTTAGAAATAACCTTGTTTTTTACGCTCTTCCATTGCCGCTTCCGATACGCGGTCGTCCATGCGTGTGGCACTGCGTTCGGAAATGGTCGCGGCGGCGGTTTCCGCAATGATGTCTTCGGGTGTGGCGGCGGTACTGGCAACCGGGCAGGTGCAGGAAATATCGCCGACGGTACGGAAGCGGACATCGCGGATTTGGGCAACTTCGCCTTCGCGTTTTGGGGTCAACGGGGTAACGGGAACGAGCAGGCCGTTGCGTTCGACAACTTCGCGTTTGTGGGTGTAATAAATCGGTGGCAGGGCGAGTTTTTCGCGTGCGATGTATTGCCAGATGTCCAATTCCGTCCAGTTGGAAATCGGGAATACGCGCATGTTTTCGCCTTGGAACAGGCGCGTATTGTAGAGCGACCATAATTCAGGACGTTGGTTTTTAGGATCCCATTGGCCGAACTCGTCGCGGAAAGAGAAGATGCGTTCTTTGGCGCGCGCTTTTTCTTCATCGCGGCGTGCGCCGCCCATCAGTGCATCAAAGCCTTGTTCTTCGATGGTTTCAACCAGTGTAACGGCTTGGGCAGCGTTGCGTGAATCGGTTTCGCGGCGCAAGACGACGCTGCCTTTGCGGATGGACTCTTCTACGCTGCCGATCACAAGTTGTACGCCGGTGCGTGCGACCGTGTCGTCGCGGAACTGGATGACTTCGGGGTAATTGTGGCCGGTATCGACGTGCAGGAGTTTGAACGGCAGTTTCAGCGGGCGGCCTTCGATTTGGAAGGCTTTGACGGCAAGCGCCAGCAAGACGACGGAGTCTTTGCCGCCGGAAAACAGCAGGGCCGGGTTTTGGGCGTTGGCAATCACTTCGCGGATGATGTAGATGGATTCGGCTTCGAGCCAGTCGAGGTGGTGGTTTTGGATGGACATTTTTTCTCTCTTTGCAATCTTGGCGATAGCCGATACTTTAGTGAGGCCGTCTGAAAAAGGGAAAGAATGGTTTGTTTGTTGCAAAGATGTTTTTGTTATATTGCCCAAGTGTGTTTTCAGACGGCCTTTGCGCTTTAACTTATTTTTAACCCGATTTCTCTGACGAAGCGCCTGTCTTCGCGTACACTTTGGTTTTTTAGAAATGAGAATGGTTTATGTATCACGGCGAGAGATTTAATGCGTACAGCCATTTGGCCGGTTTCTTATTGGCAGTGGCGGCCTTGGTGCTGATGCTGGTGAAAGCGGTGGAATCGGCGGACGGCTATCGGATTGCCGGTGCACTGACTTACGGAATCTGCCTGCTGCTTCTGTATTTGGGTTCAACCTTATACCACAGTATTCCGCAGCCGAAGGCCAAGGCGATTTTGCAAAAGGTCGATCATTGCATGATTTATCTTTTGATTGCAGGCAGTTATACGCCGTTTACGCTGATTACCCTGCAGGGCAGCTGGGGCTGGTCGCTTTTCGGCGTGTCGTGGGGGCTGGCTTTGCTGGGCATTGTTCAGGAGCTGACGATCGGGCGCAAAAGCGAGAAGCGGCTGCTGTCGATGGTGATTTATGTGTTAATGGGATGGCTGATTGTGGTGGCGGTGTGGCCGCTGATAAAATCGCTTTCAGCGGGCGGATTATTTTGGCTGGTGTTGGGCGGCGTGTTGTATAGCGCGGGGATTTATTGGTTTATCAATGATACTAAAATCCGCCACGGCCACGGTATTTGGCACTTGTTTGTCTTGGCAGGTAGTTTGACGCAATTTATCAGCATTTATTTTTATGTGTTGTAGATTCAGACGGCCTGAAATAAAAAACCTCTCAGTTTGACTGAGAGGTTTTTGTTTGTCGTTAATCAGGGTTTTTGTCGTGGAATTCGTGGAATTCGTAGTTGTAGGTCAGCTCTTTGCCTGCTTTGGTTTGCGCCAGATAATCGTCGTAAACCGCACGGATTTCCTTACGCAGCAGGAAGAGGGCGATTAAGTTCGGCAAGACCATAAAGCCGTTGAACATATCGGACATGCTCCAAACCAAATCCACTTTGCCCAATGTACCCAATACGATGGCCACCAAAACCAGTGCGCGGTAGATGCCCAAGTGTTTGCCGCGGAACAGGAAGCGGATATTGGATTCGCCGAAGTAGTACCAGCCGATGATGGTGGTAAAGGCGAAGAAGGTCAGACAGACGGCGAGCAGTTGAGAACCGAAACCCGGAAAGGCCTTGTTAAAAGCCAGTTGGGTAACCGCAGCGCCGGTTTCGCCGGAGAGGTTGGCGTCGGTCAGCAGGATAATCAGCGCAGTTGCCGTGCAGACCATCAGCGTATCGATAAAGATACCGATAAACGCGGCCATACCTTGTTGCACGGGATGTTTGACGTTGGCGGTTGCATGAGCGTGCGGGGTCGAACCCATACCGGCTTCGTTAGAAAACAGGCCGCGTGCCACGCCGAAACGGACGGCCTCGCGCATACCGATACCGGCCGCACCGCCCAATACCGCTTCAGGATTAAAGGCGGCAACAAAAATATGGCTGAACATCGGAATAATGTGGTCGGAGAATTTGAACAAAATAATCACGGCACACAAGATGTAAATCACCGCCATAAACGGTACGACAAATTGCGCGATACCGGCAATGCGGTTGATGCCGCCGATGATAATCAGGCCGGCGAGTACGGCCACCGCAATACCGACTGCCATCGGCGGAATATTAAAAGCTAAATTCATAGCCGAGGCGATGGAGTTGGATTGTGTCGCGTTGCCGATGAAACCCAGCGCGATAATCAAGGCGATGGAGAAAAAGCCGGACAGGAAACGCGCCGCGCCCCGGCCGATTTTCGGGGTCAGGCCGTGCGTAATGTAAAACGCTGGGCCGCCGATGTATTTGCCGTGGCTGACCACGCGATATTTTTGCGCTAAAACGGCTTCTGCAAAAATGGTAGACATGCCCAAAATGGCAGACAGCCACATCCAAAAAATGGCACCCGGGCCGCCGGCGGTAATCGCAGTGGCGACACCGGCCACGTTACCGGTACCGATTTGCGCGGAAATCGCTACGGCAAGCGCTTGAAATTGAGACAGGGATTTGCCTTCGTGGTCTTTGTCTTTTTTACTGAACAAGCCGCCGAAAACGGATTTGAAACCTGTTCCTAATTTGGTAATTTGCGGCGCGCCCAAGTACAGGGTAAAAAACAGGCCGATGCCGATTAAGGCATAAATCAGCAGGTAGTCCCAAAGAACCAGATTGACTGCACCCACCAGAGCAGACAATATTTCTTCCATAATATAACCTTTAAGAAAAACAAATAAAAAGAAAATGATACGGGCAACTACTCCCGTTCATTTTCGCGGTTGGCAACAAGGGCGAGCAGGCCGTTTTGCCGTTTAATACCGGTTTAAGTTGTTAACAATCCTGACCGATTTTGTCATCATACCGTAAACCTTCGTGAATTAAAACGGAAAACTGACAAAGGTTTGCCGCAAATGTGCTTCTTTATTTTAAAAAAGGTTTCTTTGTTTTCAGACGGCCTGTTTTTGCAAATGTTTGGGCCGTCTGAATATTTTGGCTAAAGCTAACTTATGATAAAATGCACGCCTTACAAATGAAGCAAATTCCGCCTCAGAGCGTGAAAAAACGAAAGGAATCAACATGGCAGGCCATAGTAAGTGGGCAAATATCCAACACAAAAAAGCCCGACAAGATGCCAAACGCGGCAAAATCTTCACCCGTCTGATTAAAGAAATTACCGTTGCTGCCCGTATGGGCGGCGGCGACCCCGGCGCAAACCCGCGCCTGCGCTTGGCTTTGGAAAAAGCCGCTGAAAACAATATGCCTAAAGACAACGTGCAACGTGCCATCGATAAAGGTACGGGCAATCTGGAAGGCGTGGAATATATCGAGTTGCGTTACGAAGGCTACGGCATCGGCGGCGCGGCTTTGATGGTAGACTGCCTGACCGACAACAAAACCCGTACCGTTGCCGATGTGCGCCATGCATTCACTAAAAACGGCGGCAACTTGGGTACCGACGGTTGCGTAGCGTTCAACTTCGTTCATCAAGGCTATTTGGTGTTCGAACCGGGCGTTGACGAAGATGCGCTGATGGAAGCGGCTTTGGAAGCCGGTGCGGAAGACGTCATCACCAACGATGACGGTTCCATCGAAGTGGTTACCGCACCGAACGACTGGGCAGGTGTAAAAGCAGCATTGGAAGCTGCAGGCTACAAATCTGTTGACGGCGACGTTACCATGCGTGCCCAAAACGAAACCGAGTTGAGCGGCGAAGATGCGGTTAAAATGCAAAAACTGATTGACGCATTGGAAGATTTGGACGACGTACAAGACGTTTACACTTCTGCCGTGTTGAATCTGGATTAAATAGTTTAAAGAACAAAAGGCCGTCTGAAATTTCAGACGGCCTTTTTATATCGAAACCAATCAGATTTTTCTGGTTTTCAACCAAGCCCAAAGCAGCAGCAATACCACGAAGCTGAAATACAAAATACTCCACACCGGCAGGGCGACGCCGAATAGATAGTCCGGCTCGGCGCAGTTGCCAAAGCCGCGAACGATGGGTTCAAACCAATCGAACAAAGGCCAGTCGCGCAAGCGGAAGGTCCAAGGTGCGCCGCAAGAAGGGGCGGTGCCGGGCGGCAGGCTTTGCAGCCAAATTTGATAGGCGGCGACACCTGCGCCATAAACGGCCGGAGCGGCAATCAACAATGCCGAGAGCGAGCGGGCAAATTTGGAAGATTGAGAACTAAATGCCGTAACAATGGCCAACAGCCCGACAGCCAATACGCACAAGCGTTGCAGGATGCACAATACGCACGGGTTCATGCCCAAAACGTATTGGGAAATAAAGGAGCCGCAGGCAGCAAATATGGAGAGGACGACTAAAAATAAAACAGTCTTGCGGAAAAAGTTCATAACATAAAACCTTTCAGACGGCCTGGACGCAAAACAGCCGCTAAATAACGTTTACTTTAACACAAAACGCATATGCTTTTTTTGATTTGACGGTTTTTTGCGTATGTTTGTTGATGTTGCATAACCATAAATATGGAAACAAAAATGTGTTCCATATCGAAAAGGCCGTCTGAAATATTCAGACGGCCTTTATGGGAGAGACGTTTTATTTTTTCCCGTGAGATTTTTTGACATCTGCTTCAGTAATCGTACCGCCGCCATTATTGAAGGCGTTCATGATGTAAGTGGCAACGGCGGCAACATCGGCATCGTTGATGGCGGTAGAAGGCATGAAGCCGTTGTAGGATTTGCCGTTTACTTTAATCGGGCCGTTGATGCCTTTGGTCATGCTTTGCAACAGGGCTTGCGGTTTTTTATTGATATAGTCGGACTGGAATAAAGGCGGGAACATGGCACCCCGACCTTCGCCTTTTTTACCGTGGCAGGCAGCGCAGTTGGTTTCGTAAATTTTTTGTCCTTTGCTCATCAGCGCGGCATCAGCGGCAAAAGCAGTTGGGAGGCTGAGTGCGGTCAGAAGGAGCAGGATAGGGCGGAGTGCAGTCATGATGTGTTCCTTTTTGAGTGGTGTTTTTGATGGCCACACGCTTGGTTTGCGTTTTAATAGCTTGATGATAACGCTAAAGGCCGTCTGAAAGTGAATTTTTCAGACGGCCTTTGGTTTAGGTCAAATCCAGCCTTGCAGATTGGCCCGACTTAATTGTGCAAGTGCGGCAATCCAGTCGGCGGAATCGTTGAGGCAGGGGATGTAACGGTATTCTTTGCCGCCGGCGGCGTGGAATTGTTCGCGTCCCATAATGGCGATTTCTTCCATGGTTTCGAGGCAGTCGGCCAGGAAGCCGGGGCAGAATACGTCGAGTTTAGTTGTGCCTTGTTTCGGCAGCTGATCAAACAGGGCTTGCGTGCTGGGCTTGACCCATTGGGATTTGCCAAACTGGCTTTGGAAAGAAACGATGTATTCTTGTTCGGACAAGCCCAATGCCTGCGCCAACAGCTTGGCAGTATGGTGGCACTCGTCAGGATAAGGGTCGCCGTCGTCGTGATGCTTTTGCGGAATACCGTGGAAACTCAACATCAGTTTTTCGCTGCGTCCGTTTTGAGTCCAATAGGCTTCAATATGCTGCTTCATGGCTTGAATATAGGCGGCATCGTCATAATAACGGGAGACGGTGCGGACGCTCATTTGGTTGCGTTGCAGCAATAACTCTTGAAACACTTTGTCCAAAGCCGCGCCGGTAGAAGAGCCGGCATATTGCGGATAGAGCGGGATGACCAGCAATTTGCCCACACCTTGGGCTTTGAGTTCCGCCAAAACGTCGGCAACGCTTGGATTGCCGTAAGTCATGGCATGACGGACGATGACATCGGGCAAATGTTTGGACAGGGCTTCTGCTTGGCGGTGTGTGTAAACCTCAAGCGGCGAACCTTCTTTAAACCAAACTTTTTCATAGGCATGCGCGCTTTTTTTCGGGCGAAAAGTCAATACCAAGCCGCGCAATATCGGTTGCCATAAGAGCTTGGGCAGTTCGACAACGCGTTGATCGGACAGAAATTCTTTCAAGTAAGGCTTGACTGCGGTAGCAGTGGGTGCATCGGGCGTGCCGAGGTTGAGCAGCAGGACGGCGGTGCGGTTTTGTGCGGTGTAGGCTAAGGGCGGTTCGGTATGGAAACGGGACATGATTGTGCTTTATTAATTAAGAATATTGAGGCCGTCTGAAAAGCAGTTTAAAGTTAAAACCTGATTTCAGACGGCCTTTAAAAAGATTAATCCACACCGCGGGCGCGGTTTTCATGGAATTGCGCCTGCCAATCGGCAAATTTGCCTTGTTCGATGGCTTCGCGCATTTCTGCCATGATGACTTGGTAGAAGTGCAGATTGTGGATGGTGTTGAGCTGTGCACCCAAGATTTCGCCGACTCGGTGCAGATGGTGCAGGTAGGAGCGGCTGAAATTTTGACAGGCGTAGCAGGTGCAGCTTTCATCAATCGGACGCTTGTCGAGTTTATGTTTTGCGTTTTTGATTTTCAAATCGCCAAAACGGGTAAACAGCCAGCCGTTACGCGCATTGCGGGTAGGCATGACGCAGTCGAACATATCCACACCGTGTGCCACACCGTACACCAAGTCTTCAGGCGTGCCGACGCCCATCAAATAATGCGGTTTGTGTTCAGGCAGGATAGGGCCGACGGCGCGCAACATACGGTACATTTCGGGCTTGGGTTCGCCAACGGATAAGCCGCCGATGGCCAATCCGGGGAAGTCGAGCTCTTCCAAACCTTTCAGTGATTCTTCGCGCAAATCTTCATACATCGCGCCTTGTACAATGCCAAACAGTGCATTTGGGTTTTTCAGGTCTTCAAAAGCCTTTTTGCTTCGTTCCGCCCAGCGCAGGCTCATTTGCAGCGATTTTTGCGCTTGGCTGTGCGTTGCTTCGCCAGGGGTGCACTCGTCCAACTGCATCACGATGTCGGAATTCAATACAGTTTGGATTTTCATCGACACTTCGGGCGAGAGGAACAGTTTGTCGCCGTTGATCGGGCTTTGGAATGTACAGCCTTCTTCGGTCAGCTTGCGCATGTCGGATAACGAAAATACTTGGAAACCGCCCGAGTCGGTTAAAATCGGCTTATCCCAACCGATAAATTCGTGCAGACCGCCGAATTGTTCGATGACTTCCAAACCTGGGCGCAGCCACAGATGGTAAGTGTTGCCTAAGATGATTTGCGCTTTGATGTCATGCAGGTTTTGCGGGTTCATCGCTTTGACCGAACCGTAAGTGCCAACCGGCATAAATACCGGCGTTTCGATTTTGCCGTGGTTCAGTTCCAAAGTGCCGCGTCGGGCATGACCGTCTTTTTTGTGTAAGGTAAATTTGAGCATAGCAATAATAGATTGGACGTTCGCGTGTGTGTGAAATGAAAGGGCAGATTATAAAGGATTTTTCGTTGGTTGACGGCTGGATTTTATCTTTGTCAAAACAATGCTTCAGACGGCCTGAATGATGGAGGAAATAAAAAATGAGGTATAAATCAAACAAAAATATTCAGGCCGTCTGAAAAGTATTTACAGATGCTTGCAAAAGGGAACACGCTTCGTTACAATAAGCGACTTAGATGAAGGCACATAGCTCAGTTGGTTAGAGCACCACCTTGACATGGTGGGGGTCGTTGGTTCGAGTCCAATTGTGCCTACCAAATTTCCATAACGGCTTTATGCCGTTATTTTTTAATGTTTTGGAGCTTTCTGATGTTGAACATTACCTTGCCGGACGGTTCGGTCCGCCAATATGAATCACCCGTTACCGTGGCGCAAATTGCAGCGTCTATCGGTGCAGGTTTGGCAAAGGCAACGGTAGCGGGCAAGGTTAACGGTAAATTGGTGGATGCTTGCGATCCGATTACCGAAGATGCCCACGTTCAAATCATTACGCCTAAAGACAAAGAAGGCGTGGAAATTATCCGCCACTCCTGCGCGCACTTGGTCGGTCATGCGGTC
Source organism: Neisseria perflava (assembly GCF_019334725.1). Lineage (NCBI taxonomy): Bacteria > Pseudomonadati > Pseudomonadota > Betaproteobacteria > Neisseriales > Neisseriaceae > Neisseria > Neisseria perflava. The sequence continues at coordinate 1,029,242 of NZ_CP079818.1, forward strand.
AAGCAGCTCTACCCAGATGCCAAAATGGTTATCGGCCCGGTGATTGAAGACGGGTTCTATTACGATATCGCAACTGAAAAACCATTTACGCCTGATGATGTAGCAGCCATCGAAGCGCGCATGAAAGAGTTGATTGCACAAGACTATGACATTATTAAAGTGATGACGCCTCGTGCAGAAACCATCAAAATTTTCCAAGATCGCGGCGAAGAGTATAAATTGCGTCTGATTGAAGACATGCCTGAAGTGGAAGCAATGGGCATGTATCATCATCAAGAATACGTCGATATGTGCCGCGGTCCTCACGTTCCCAATACCCGTTTCTTGAAAAACTTCAAGCTGACCAAGCTGGCAGGCGCATACTGGCGCGGCGACAGCAACAATGAAATGTTGCAACGTATTTACGGTACGGCTTGGGCAAGCAAAGACGAATTAAAAGCCTATATCCAACGCATCGAGGAAGCGGAAAAACGCGACCACCGTAAGCTGGGTAAACAATTGGATTTGTTCCACCTGCAAGATGAAGCGCCGGGCATGGTGTTCTGGCATCCTAAAGGCTGGACTTTGTGGCAAGTGATTGAGCAGCATATGCGCAAAGAGCTGAATGCTGCCGGTTATAAAGAGGTAAAAACGCCTCAGATTATGGATAAAACCTTCTGGGAAAAATCCGGCCACTGGGAAAACTATAAAGACAATATGTTCGTGACCAGTTCCGAAAAACGCGAATACGCGGTTAAACCGATGAACTGTCCGGGTCATGTGCAAATTTTCAATAACGGCTTGCGCTCATATCGCGATTTGCCGATGCGTTTGGCTGAGTTTGGTTCTTGCCACCGCAATGAACCAAGCGGTGCGTTGCATGGTCTGATGCGTGTTCGCGGTTTTGTGCAAGATGATGCGCATATCTTCTGTACCGAAGATCAAATCGTCGATGAGGCACGTGCATTCAATGAATTATTGGTTCGTATTTACAAACAATTCGGCTTCCATGATGTTGCTGTGAAGTTGTCCCTCCGTCCTGAACAACGTGCAGGTTCTGACGAAGTTTGGGATAAAGCCGAACAAGGCCTGCGTGACGCATTGACTGCTTGCGGCGTAGAGTGGGAAGAGTTGCCTGGCGAAGGTGCATTCTATGGTCCTAAGATTGAGTACCATGTCAAAGATGCCTTGGGTCGCTCTTGGCAGTGCGGTACCCTGCAGTTGGACTTCGTATTGCCGGAGCGTTTGAATGCAGAATATGTAACAGAAAACAACGACCGTGCGCGTCCTGTAATGTTGCACCGTGCTATTTTGGGTTCATTGGAGCGCTTCATCGGTATTCTGATTGAAAACCATGCAGGCTCATTCCCATTGTGGCTTGCTCCGGTTCAAATGGTGATTATGAATATCACCGAAAACCAAGCAGATTATTGTCGCGAAGTGGCTGCTAAATTACAGGCAGCAGGCTTCCGTGTCGAATTGGATTTGCGTAACGAAAAAATCGGTTACAAAATCCGTGACAACAGCCAATACCGTTTCCCTTATCAAATCGTTGTCGGCGATAAAGAGAAACAAGAAAACAAAGTTGCGGTACGCCGCAAAGCAGAAGACTTGGGTTCTTTGAATGTAGATGATTTTATTGCACAATTGCAGCAAGAAATCACTGACGCCCTCGTCAATCATTAATTTTTATAGGAGTATTCATCATCGCTCAAGAACGCGAAGCACGAATCAATGGTGAAATTACCGCCAAAGAAGTGCGATTAATCAGTGAGTCAGGCGATCAGCTTGGTGTCGTTTCAGTTCGTGAAGCTTTGGCTATGGCCGAAGAGCAAGATGTCGATTTGGTAGAAATTTCCCCGACTGCCAAACCGCCCGTATGCAAACTGATGGATTACGGTAAATACAAATACCAACAAGCCAAAAAGCGCGACGAAGCTAAGAAAAACCAAAAGCAGGTACAAATCAAGGAAATTAAATTCCGTCCGGGTACTGATGAAGGCGACTATCAAATCAAGATGCGCAACATCAACCGCTTCCTTGCCGATGGTGACAAAGTCAAAGTGACATTGCGTTTCCGCGGTCGCGAGATGGCCCACCAACAATTGGGCGCCCAACTGCTTGAACGCGTAAAAGAAGAGTTGGCTGAAGTGGCGCAAATCGAGTCCTTCCCTAAAATGGAAGGCCGCCAAATGGTGATGATGATTGCGCCTAAGAAAAAATAAAGCTATAATGCAAGGCTTATTTCGATTGCCGCTCGGAATAAGGTTTAATTAGCGGCAAAAACCGTGGTATTTTGGGTTCCAAGTGTTTGAAATTTATTTCAAAACCCCTTATACCTTATCTAATAACGAATGGAGTTTTCCAATGCCTAAAATGAAAACCAAGTCTAGCGCGAAAAAACGCTTTAAAGTACTGGGTAACGGTGGTGTAAAACGCGGTCATGCGTTCAAAAGTCACATCCTGACCAAAAAAACCACTAAAACTAAACGTCAATTGCGCGGCACCGCTATGGTGGATTCACGCGATTTGGCTTCTGTTGCTAAAATGTTGCCCTACGCTTAAGGAGTTTAAAATATGCCACGCGTAAAACGCGGTGTTACCGCTCGTGCTCGTCACCAAAAAGTCTTCGCGTTAGCCAAAGGCTACCGCGGTCGTCGTAAAAACGTTTACCGTGTTGCCAAACAAGCGGTAATGAAAGCCGGTCAATACGCATACCGTGACCGTCGCCAACGCAAACGTCAATTCCGTCAACTGTGGATCGTTCGTATCAACGCAGGTGCTCGTGAAAATGGTCTGTCTTACAGCAAATTCATGAACGGCCTGAAACGCGCTGCTATCGAAATCGACCGTAAAGTATTGGCTGATTTGGCTGTATTCGACAAAGCTGCATTTGCACAATTGGTTGAAAAAGCTAAAGCTGCTTTGGCTGCTTAATTCGATAAGATTATTTAAAAAGGAAGCTTATGCTTCCTTTTTTCTTTTCTTAAAGAAATCCTATGTAGTTGATTTTCTTTCTTTAAACTCTATTTTTTTATACTAATTTGCGATAAAATAGGCCTCTCTTATCAAACGGATTGGCCGCAGTAAGACAAAAGGCCGTCTGAACGGGTTTGTAATCAAATCCAACAGACGGCTTTGTTGTTTCAGACGGCCTGCCATCAACAAACAGACGATAAACCACCATGGAAAATGTAAACCGTATCGTTGCAGAAGGTATTGCCGCTATTGAAGCCGCGCAAGACTTCAATGCCTTAGAACAAATTAAAGCACGCTATCTTGGTAAAACCGGCGAATTGACCGGACTTTTGAAAACTTTGGGTCAAATGTCTCCTGAAGAGCGTAAAACCATAGGCGCGCACATCAATGAATGCAAAAATCAGTTTCAGACGGCTTTTAATGCCAAACGCGATGCCCTGAATGAAGCCAAGCTGCAAGCCCAATTGGCTGCAGAAGCCTTGGATATTACTTTGCCGGGCCGTGCACAAGAGCATGGCGGTTTGCACCCAGTGACTTTGACTTTGCAACGTGTGGTTGAGCTGTTTCACGGTATGGGTTTTGAAGTGGCGGACGGCCCTGAAATCGAAGACGATTTCCACAATTTCCAAGCCTTGAATATTCCTGCAAATCACCCCGCGCGTGCGATGCAAGATACCTTCTATGTTGAAAACGGAGACGTTTTACGCACACACACTTCGCCTATTCAAATCCGCTATATGCTCGACAAAAAAGAGCCGCCTATCCGTATTATTGCTCCCGGCCGTGTTTACCGTGTGGACAGTGATGCCACTCACTCGCCTATGTTCCATCAGGCCGAAGGTTTGTGGGTAGAAGAGGGTGTCACTTTTGCCGATTTGAAAGCAGTGTTCACTGACTTTATCCGTCGCTTCTTTGAACGCGATGACCTGCAAGTACGTTTCCGTCCGTCTTTCTTCCCGTTTACTGAGCCTTCTGCCGAAATCGACATTATGGGTGAGAATGGCAAATGGTTGGAAGTAGGTGGTTGCGGTATGGTACATCCTAACGTGTTGAAAAATGTGAATATCGACCCTGAAAAATATACCGGTTTCGCTTTCGGTATCGGTCTCGACCGTTTTGCCATGTTGCGCTACAACGTCAATGACCTGCGCTTGTTCTTCGATAACGATTTGAACTTCTTGAAGCAGTTTAAATAAATTTCAGATGGTCTTTTGATAGGCCGTCTGAAAAGTGAATAGATATTACTGATTTCGTCTGATAAAAATTTGTTTCAGACGGCCTGATAGTAGAGAAAATAATATGCAATTTCCTTATTCGTGGCTGAAAACTCAAGCCAATCCTGATCTTTCTGCCGATAAACTGGAACATCTTTTGACCATGGCCGGTTTGGAAGTGGAAGAAATCGATACTGCCGCCCCTGCTTTCAGTGGCGTGGTTGTTGCCGAAGTAAAATCTGTTGAAAAACATCCTGATGCAGACCGTTTGAACGTTACCCAAGTTGATGCCGGTACGGGCGAGTTGGTTCAGATTGTTTGTGGTGCGCCAAATGTCAAGCCGGGTATTAAAGTGCCGTGTTCGTTGCCGGGTGCCGTTTTGCCGGGTAACTTTAAAATTAAGCCGACTAAAATGCGCGGCGTACCATCAAACGGTATGCTGTGTTCGACCAATGAACTGGGTTTGCCTGATGATGGTGTAGACGGTCTGCACATTCTGCCTGAAGATGCGCCTGTCGGTGCCAATATCCGTGAATACTTGGATTTGGACGATACGCTGTTTACGTTGAAAATTACGCCTAACCGCGCTGATTGCTTGAGCGTTAAGGGTATTGCGCGTGAGGTTTCTGCGTTGACTCAATGTGCGTTTAGGCCTGTTGAAATTCAGACGGCCTTTATCGGCAGTGAGAAAAAACAGGCTGTCCGTATTGACGCACCGGCCGACTGCGGCCGTTTTATCAGTCGCGTTATTGAAAATGTCAATGCGAAAGCGGCTACTCCCGATTGGATGAAACAACGTTTGGAACGCAGCGGTATCCGCAGCATTTCCGCATTGGTGGACATCGGCAACTATGTGATGCTGGAAATCGGTCAGCCTATGCATGTTTTCGATGCTGACAAGCTGTCAGGCAGTTTGATTGTCCGCCGTGCTCAAAATGGCGAGACTTTGGCGTGTCTGAACGAGAAGACGGTTACTTTGGCTGACAATACACTGGTGGTCGCTGATGAAAAAGGTGCGTTGAGCTTGGCCGGCTTGATGGGCGGCGAGGCAAGCGCGGTTTCAGATGACACGCAAAATATCGTACTGGAAGCTGCTTGGTTTGCTCCGGAGATTATTGCGGGTAAATCCCGTCAATACGGTTTTGGTTCGGATTCTTCTTTCCGTTTTGAGCGTGGTGTGGATTACCGCTTGCAAGCTGATGCCATTGAGCGTGCTACCGAATTGGTGTTGCAGATTTGCGGTGGTGCAGCCGGTGAAATGGTTGAAGCACAAGGCAAATTGCCCGAGGCAAAACAGGTCGAATTGCGTTTAGGCCGTCTGAAAACGGTATTGGGCGTTGAAATCCCTGCCGAGCAAGTCGAAATTATCTTGCAACACTTGGGTTTGCAGCCTGAGAAAACCGAAGAAGGCTTCCGTGTTACTTCTCCTAGCTTCCGTTTCGACATCGAAATCGAAGCCGATTTGATTGAAGAAATCGGCCGCGTTTACGGTTATGAGAATATTCCTGACGACTATACTTCAGGCCGTCTGAAAATGTTGGCCTTGCCTGAAACCAAACGCCCTCGTTTTGCGGTTTATAACGAAATGGCGGCTCGCGGTTACCGCGAAGTGGTCAGCTATGCGTTTGTGGATGAGCAATGGGAGCAAGACTTTGCTGCCAATACCAATCCTATCCGCCTGCAAAATCCGTTGGCGGCGCAGTATGCCGTCATGCGTTCTACGCTTATCGGCGGTTTGGTGGAAGTTTTGCAAAACAATTTGAATCGTAAGCAAAACCGTGTACGCGTATTTGAGATTGCCCGTGTGTTCAGCAAAGATTCGGCTGATCAATTTGTTCAAAACGAACGTATCGGCGGTTTGTGGTATGGCTCCGTGCTGCCTGAGCAATGGGGCGAGAAAACACGCAACGTGGATTTCTACGATATGAAAGCCGATGTTGAGAGCCTTTTGAAAAACAAGGAAGTATCCTTTGTTAAGACCGAACATCCGGCATTGCATCCTGGTCGTGCCGCCAATATTGTTTCAGACGGCAAAGTAGTTGGTTTTGTTGGCGAGTTGCATCCGAAATGGCTGCAAAAATATGATTTGCCACAAGCGCCGCTGGTATTTGAAATCGATATGGATACTGTATTGGGTCGTGAGAAAACCCGTTATCAGTCTGTATCCAAATTCCAAGCTGCACGCCGAGATTTGGCATTTGTAATGCCTGAAGCTGTGACGCATGATGATTTGTTAAATGCCCTGAAAGCGGCGGCGAACAAGCTGGTTCAAGAAATCAGCGTGTTTGACGTTTACCGCGGTACGGGTGTGCCTGAAGGCATGAAGAGCGTTGCTGTTAAAATTATTTTGCAGGATATGGAAAACACGCTGACAGATGAAGTCATCGAGCCTTTGGTTGCGAAAATGATTAAAGCGGCAGCCGAAAAAGACGCACAGCTTCGCGCTTAAAATTAAGATAAAAGTTGTCGCCAAAAATTGCCAATAATATTTGATTTTTTGGTGAAGACTTGATTTTTAAAAGAATTTTGGTAATAATTGCACCAGTTTGAATGAAGGTAAACACATGACACTAACTAAAGCAGAATTGGCTGATATTTTGGTCGACAAAGTCAGCAACGTCACCAAGAATGATGCCAAAGAAATCGTCGAGCTCTTTTTTGAAGAAATCCGCAGCACTTTGGCGCGTGGTGAAGAAATTAAAATTTCCGGTTTCGGTAATTTCCAATTGCGCGACAAACCTCAACGCCCAGGTCGTAACCCTAAAACAGGCGAAGAAGTGCCGATTACCGCACGCCGTGTGGTAACTTTCCATGCCAGCCAAAAACTTAAAGGCATGGTGGAGCATTACTATGACAAACAACAATAATCCGGTTATTCCTGCCAAGCGTTATTTTACGTTGGATGAAATGTGCCAATTGGTGCAAATCAGTCCGGCTCAGTTTGCCCAATGGCAACATGAAAATAATGTTGTGATTGGATACGGTGGCGATCGATATACGCGTTCAGATGTGGTTAAGTTGTTGAAACTGAAAGATACGTTTGAACCATATATCGATACGTTCAGCCGTGGTGCTTTGGATGCAAACGGCAATCCTGCTGCCAATGCAGAAGAAGTCCGTCATGGTCTGATGCAGATTTTGTCTGATTTGGAGCGTCATCTTGGTTCTGAACAACAAAATCACCATGTCGAGCTATAATCGATAAGAAAATTCTGATCAAAAGTGCGAAGGCATACAAAGATTTGCATAATTGATTCTAATAAAGGCTGTTTGAATGATTTTCAGACGGCCTTTATTGTTTTATATTGCTTTCAAAATATCAGAATCTTGATTGCAAATGATTCTATGAAATAGCCGTAAATGTTATACTTAGCCTCTTGTTTGCCGATTGGAAAGAACCAGTCATTAGATAATGCGGATAGATACCGCCTTTTCATGGCAGACTGAGGTTTTTAAAACAAATGTAACGGCAGAATAAACAGGCTGCCGGACAACATTCAAATCGATGAAATGGATAGCAGAAAATGAGCAGAATCCAACAAACTTTCTCAGCGCTCAATGGCGCAAAAGCACTGATTCCTTATATTACGGTGGGTGATCCCAGCCTTGAGACAACCTTGGCATTGATGCATAGCCTGGTGGCTAATGGTGCTGATATTTTGGAACTAGGTGTGCCGTTTTCTGACCCTATGGCGGATGGCCCGACTATTCAACGTGCGGCTGAAAGGGCGTTGGCAAATCATGTTTCTTTGCGCGATGTATTGGAAACAGTACGCTTGTTCCGCCAAACCAATGATAAAACGCCGGTTGTGTTAATGGGTTACTTGAACCCGGTACATAAAATGGGTTATCAGGCGTTTGCGCAAGCGGCTGCCGAGGCAGGCGTAGATGGCGTGTTGACCGTGGATTCTCCGGTAGAAACCATTGCGCCTTTGCATGACTCGTTGAAAGCGCAAGGTATTGATTGTATTTTCCTTATTGCGCCAACAACAACTGAGGAGCGTATTCAAACGATTGCCAAAGTAGCCGGCGGTTTTGTGTATTATGTATCGCTCAAAGGTGTAACCGGTGCTGCAAGTTTGGATACTGAAGAAGTTTCGCGTAAAATAGAGCTTTTGCGCAAATACATCGATATTCCGATTGGTGTCGGCTTCGGCATCAATAATGCGGAGAATGCGCGTAAAATTGGTGCGGTAGCGGATGCCGTTATTGTCGGCAGCCGTATCGTCAAAGAGATTGAAAGCCATGCGGGTAGCGAGGCCGAAGCAGTAGGTGCGTTGGTTAAAGAGTTGAAAGACGCGATTCGCTAATATTTTTTATTCCATTATTTCAGACGGCCTTACGTTTAACTGGCCGTCTAAATTCTGAATCCTAAGGAGTCATTCATGAGCTGGCTAGATAAAATTCTTCCTCCGAAAATTAAAAACCGAAGCAGTTCGTCCAGCGTCCCTGAAGGTCTGTGGCACAAATGTCCGTCTTGTTCGGCAACGGTTTACTCAACCGAGTTGAAACAAAACAGCGAAGTCTGCCCGAAATGTAATCATCACAATCCGCTTTCTGCGCGCGAACGTTTGGACCTGCTTTTGGATGAAGAAGGCCGTGAAGAGATTGCAGCCAATATTAAACCGACAGACCCGCTGAAATTTAAAGACAGCAAAAAATATCCGGATCGCCTTGCTGCTGCGCGCAAAGCAACCGGCGAAGACGATGCTTTGGTTGTTATGAAAGGCACCATGAACGGCCTGCCTGTCGTGGTGGCTGCGTTTGAATTCCGTTTTATCGGCGGCTCTATGGGTTCGGTCGTGGGTGAGCGTTTCGTTCAGGGTGTACGCCGTGCTGTTGCAGATAATTGTTCGTTTATTTGCGTGGCGGCTTCCGGTGGTGCGCGTATGCAGGAGGGTTTGAACTCTTTGATGCAGATGACGAAAACCAGCGCGGCTTTGCATTTGCTGACTGAAAAACGTCTGCCGTTTATTTCCGTATTGACCGACCCGACCATGGGCGGCGTATCTGCCAGCTTTGCCTTCTTGGGTGATGTGGTTTTGGCAGAACCGAATGCTCTGATTGGTTTTGCAGGTCCGCGCGTTATCGAGCAGACTGTACGCGAAACCTTGCCGGAAGGTTTCCAACGTGCAGAATTTTTGTTGGAGAAGGGCGCAATCGACCAAATTGTCGATCGCCGTTCCATGAAAAAACGTATCAGCGATTTGATTACTTTGTTGCGTCATGAAGGTAAAGTAACTGCTGCTTGATGAGCACAATAAGAAAGGCCGTCTGAAAATAATATTTCAGACGGCCTTTTTGATTATTGATGATTAAGCAGTCAATGCGGCTTTCAAAACCTTGTTGACTTCGCCCATGTCGGCTTTTCCGGTCAGGCGGGTTTTCAGTACGCCCATGACTTTACCCATATCTGCCATGCCTGATGCACCGGTTTCTGCAATAGTTGCTTCAACGACAGTTTTGATTTCTTCTGCAGACATCATTTGGGGCAGGTAGCGGTTGAGGATTTCGATTTCCGCGTTTTCTTTGTCAGCCAAATCTTGACGGCTGGCTTCGGTATAGATTTTGGCACTGTCTTTGCGTTGTTTCACCATTTTGGTCAGGATGGAGATGACTTTTGCGTCATCGGCTTCGGTACGCTCATCTACTTCAAATTGTTTGATGGCGGCATTAATCAGGCGAATGGTGCTTAAAGACACTTGGTCTTTGGCGCGCATGGCAGTTTTCATGTCTTCGGTTAATTGTGTTTTTAGGCTCATAATGTTCTCACTTTATATAAAGAGGCCGCCTGAAAAAACAAAACACACCACAAAGCTGCCCTTGCGGTGTGTCGTTTATCACAGGGCAGGCCTGTAATTAGTACATTTTAGGAGGCAGTTGTTGGCTGCGCAGACGTTTTTGCAGACGTTTGGCTGCAGCAGCTTTTTTGCGTTTGCGTTCAGTAGTTGGTTTTTCGTACGCTTCACGGGCGCGCAGTTCGGTCAACAGACCGGTTTTTTCTACGGCACGTTTGAAACGACGCATGGCAACTTCAAATGGTTCATTCTCTTTAACACGAATAGCAGGCATTTTATTTCCTTTAAATTTTGTTCAATCAAACCGTTTTAAGAAATAGAGGACGGTTTGTCATAATGGGGTAGTTGTTGTATCGCTGGTTTGCCTAGGGCAGGGCGGGATACGCGCCGTGATGTAAACATCACCTCCTAACAAGTCGGCTTTTGCCGTGCAAGTGACCTTTTCGGTCAGAAACAATCGGGCGATTATCTTATAAACCCGATAGTTTGTCAAGGTTGCAGGCCGTCTGAACGTTTGATTCTGTCTCACTTTTCAGACGGCCTATCGGGTATTAATAGCGGCTGGGAACCGTACCCATACGTTGTTTCAACGAAGTTTGCGGTTCGTTGAACAATGACGCGTAATAAGTCGCGTTGGTCATGACTTTTTTCACATAATCACGGGTTTCGGTGAATGGGATGGTCTCGGCGTAGATGGCGCCTTCCAAAGGCGAAGAAGCCTGCCAGTTGCGGGCGCGGCCTGGGCCGGCGTTGTAGCCTGCGGTGGCCATCACTTCGTTATTTTGCAGGCGGCGTTTGGCATCTGCCATGTACCAAGTACCCATGCGGATGTTGCCGTCCATGGTGTAGAGTTCGCTGCTGCTCATGCCGATTTTGCCGGCGATTTCGCGGGCGGTTGCAGGCATGACCTGCATCAGGCCTTGCGCGCCGACGCTGGATTGCGCGCCCATGACAAAGCGGCTCTCTTGGCGAATCAAACCGTAAACCCATGCCGGGTCAACGCCTGCCTGTGCGGCATAGCGGACGGTCAGGTCTTTAAACGGAGAGATATAGCGCAGTTTGTAGTTGAGTTTGTGGTCGGTACGGTCGGCGCTGTTGATTGCCATGTCGTAGAACTGGTTGTCAAAAGCGACTTGCGCGGCAGTCAGCAGGTTGTCTTCGTTGAAATCGCGGGTGGCAAAACGCCATTCTGCCTGCGCCTGACGGCGCATTTTGGAGTCGCCGTTGTTTTGGCTGTTTTTAAACAGAACCAATGCGCGTTTGATGGCACCGTCTTCGCTCATGCGGCGGACGTCTCTGGCATCGGCATCGGAAACGTTGTTGCGCGTATTGATGCGGCGGCCCAGTTCTTCACCTGCCATTACGGCGTAGAAATTGCGGCCGGAAGCGGCGGCTTTTTCGTACATTTCTTTGGCGTGGCTGCTTTTGCCTTGTGCGGCAAAGCTGCGGCCCAGCCAATATTGCCATGTCGGGTCTTTTTGCAGTTTTTCAGGCATATGCTGAATCACGCTTGCCAATTCATCCCAACGTTGCAGGCGCAAAGCGGCGCGTGCGTACCATTCTAATTGTTCGTCGGTCAGTTGCTTGCGGTCGGAAACGCGGCCGTAGTAGCTCAAAGCAGTCGGCATGTTTTGGCTTTGTGCATGGTAGTGGCCCAGTACGCCCCATGCGAAGCTGCGTTGTTCGCGGCTGAGGCCTGATTCCATGTCGGACAGGGTAGCGGCGGCAGAAGCGGATTTGCGTGCATCTTTGCCGATCACGCTCAACAGGCTGTATTCGGTCGCACCTTGCGCTCCACCTTCAAACGGGCTGCCCAATGCGGCGGCGAGGTTGCGTGCATCTGTGGTTTGACTGTTGCTCAACAAGCCGCGCACGCGACGCCATGCGTCGTTGGTGTTCAGACGACCTGAAGCTGCCGCACTTTCAACCAAGCGGGTACAGCCGGCAGGTAGTTTGCCGGTCACGCGAACCAGCTCGGCGGCTTTGCTGTAATTGCCGCTGCTCAAATCGGCATAACATTGCACTTCTTGGGCGACGCCGGCGGCGTTCAATTTACTGAATTCTTGACGGAACAAATCCCATTGGCCGCGCGCGCCCAAGGTTTTCAGCCATTCGTTGCGGACGTTTTCAGCCATTGCGCTGTCGCTGGCTTGGGATAAAAATTGTTGTACCCAAGCATCGTCACCGCGTTTGGCGGCATCAATGGCGCTTTGGTATTGGCTGTAATCGGACAGGACTTTGGATTCGCTGTCAGCGCGGCGTGAAGGAATAGAAGTGGATTTAGGCTGAACGACGGTTTCGGTTTTCGAAGCAGTCGGTGTGTTTTGGGTGGCGCACGCCGATAAAACAGCGGCGGTAATCAAGCTGAGGGAAAGAGGGAAAAGACGTTGAACGTTCATTGGATACCGTGTCGTTTTTAGAATCAAAATAGTTGCTTATTTTAAATGATTTATGCGGAATAACCGAATTACAAACTGATATTTACATTTTCAAAGCCCGGAAAAGACTAAGGCCGTCTGAAATATGAAACACTTTTGAGGTATTCCTAATTCAGACGGCCTGTTATGAAGGCAGTCGTCAATCGGGTTTATGTTCGATATAGTCTTGCGGTTTGTCGGCTTTGCTGGTGCGCGTAACCGTGTATTCGCCTTCGATAATGTCTTCATCATCTTTGGCGGAGCTGTAAGTTTGGCGGTTTTGGAAAGACTGCGTAGAAGAAACGGCCGCGTTGCCTTTAAACGGAATCAGCAAGAGCAGGGCAAAGGCGGTTGAAATAAAACCCGGGCTGAGCAGGAAAACCGCGGCGGTAGTATAGCGAATCGGCCACAGCATCTGATAGAGGGAAATGTTTTGTCCGCTACGGACGGCTGCGCCTGCGAGCAAAAGGCCGGAGATGCCGGTATGGCGCAGCATAAAGATACCGCTGATAAAGCTGAGAGCCATCACAAACAGCGTCCAACCACCGCCAAGCCAGTCGGCAACCCAGACGATGGACATGATTTCCAAAAAGATTAAAACCAAAAAACCGATTCCAAAATACTGCATAAGTGTTTGTTCCTTCATTCAACGGATAGTGTCGATTGTCTTCTATCTAGATAAAGATAAACCTTATTTTTTCAAGCAAATGCTGTGTGAAAAAGGGTAAACGGGTAATGAGGCCGTCTGAACGGGGATAAAAAGAAGACAGATGTTTCAGACGGCCTTTAGATATTTTATCGCATCACATTGTTCCAATCGCTTTCAAAATAACTGACGAGAATTTGGTTGTTCAAATAATTTGCTTCAACCTTGCGCCTTGCCATATCGGGCGGAAAGCGGAACATTTCAGCGACGGTCTGGGCATTGAGATAGCGGGTGGGTACGTCGAATTTTTGCGGAATGGGGAAGTTTTGGTCGAAGCCTGCTAATACAAATCCCCATTCGCCGAAGGAGGGGACGTAAACATGATAAGGCGCGGTGGAAAGGCCGGCCGCTTCGAGGGTGGCAACGACCGACCAGTAGGCATTGGGGGCGAAATAAGGCGAAGTCGATTGCACAACAATCTTGCCCTGCGGCTCAAGATGACGGGCAACGAGGCGGTACATGGGGACGGAGTAGAGTTTGCCCAGCGAGAAATTGGACGGGTCGGGCAGGTCGATGATAATAACGTCGAATTTTTCAGACGACCCTTCCAGCCATTTGGCGGCATCATCGTTGACGACGTGCATTTTGGGATGGGATAGCGAGCCTTGGTTGAGCACGCTCAAGGTGGCGGAGGTTTTAAAGGTGGCGGTCATGTCGGGGTCGAGATCGACCAAAGTAACATTTTTGACCTGCGGATATTTCAAGACTTCGCGTGCCGCCAATCCGTCGCCGCCGCCGAGAATCAGGACGCGTTCGGCATTAGGAACCATCTGCATGGCAGGCAGAACGAGTGCTTCATGGTAACGGGCTTCGTCGCGTGAGGAGAATTGCAGGTTGCCGTTGATGTAGAGGCGGGTGTCGTCTTTCCAGCGTGTAACGACGAGCCGTTGGTAGGGCGAGTGGCTTTGATAGACAACGGGATCGCCGAAATAGCTTTGTTCGGCTTTGAAAGAGATACGGTCGGCGTAGGCGAAGAGCGTAATGAGCGCGGTCAATACGATAAACGCACGCGTACGGATGGCGTGATAGCGGGGTAATTCGGATTTGAAAACGCGTGCAGTCAGGTAGGCGACGGCGGCGTTGAAAATGCCAAACAACAAGGCGGAACGCGCCATGCCGAGTTTGGGGGCGAGCAGAAGCGGAAATAATAACGAGACGGCGAGTGCGCCCAAGTAGTCGAAGGTCAATACTTTGGAAACGAGTTCTTTAAATTCCGCACCTTTTTGGTTTAACACGCGCATGACCAAAGGAATTTCCATGCCGACAACCATGCCGACAATCAGTACAAAAGCGTAGAGCAGGGTGCGGAACGGGGCGGCGGATAAACCGAAGGCCACAAATAATGCCAGCGCGGAAATGCCGCCGATGATGCCGACCAGAAGTTCGATTTCGATGAAGCGGTGCAATACGTCTTTATCTTTGATGTATTGGGTCAGGTGGGCGCCGATACCCATTGAAAACAGATAAAGCCCGATGACGGAGGAAAACTGCAAAATACTGTCGCCCAAAAGATAGCTTGCGAGCGCGGCGATGATGAGCTCGTAAGCGAGGCCGCAGCTGGCGACGATAAAAACGGAGATGATGAGGGTGCGGTGGGCGTTCATGATGACGTTTTTGTTGCTTGAGTGTGGGCAATGTAATGATTTTTAAGGTGGGCTGCAAGTTTAATTATAGGATGTAGAAAAGGCCGTCTGAACAAATTGTTTCAGACGGCCTTTAATCTGTCAGGCATTAATAGCGGTGTTTGAATACCATGCCCACGGCGTAAGAAGATTTTTTCGGCAAATCTTCGTCGTATTTCGGATTGACGTTTTCTTTCAACCAGCCGGCGCCGAGTGTGGCGGTTGTCCGTTTGGAGAAGCTGTAATCGGTGCTTACGGCGACGTGTTTGTAGTCTTCGCCGACAGAGCTTTTACCGTAGGCAAAGCCGATTTGAGGTTTGAAATTGCCTACTTTGTATGAGCCGGACACCATAAATTCTTTGGTGTTGTTGATTTCTTTGTCGTAAGAACCGGCTACGTTTCCTGCCGCATCTTTCCATACGCCCCAGCAGCTGAAGCCGTCGCAAGTATTTTTGGCGTATTGGAACGCGGCATCGACGGAGATTTTGTCTTTGCTGTATCCGGCCATAAATGCATGGGCTTGGAAGTCTTTGGTTTCAGTCGGAGAGTCGTTGGGTGCGTATTCGGCAGCGTAGTGGGCTTTGAAGCCGTTGCTTGGGTGGTAGTAGTCTACACCCCAGCCGAAGACCCAGTCGCCGTCACGTTTTTTATCCGGATTCCAGTCGTTGTTGTTGCGTGCGGCATTGGAACCTGGGGAAACGTTGAATTTGAATTGGAAACCGTTTTTCCAAGGAGACTCATAAGCCATGGAAACGCGGCGTTGGCCGAAGCGGGAAATTTTGCCGAATTCCAAAATCGAGCTGTTGGTGTCGAACGGGTTCAGATAAATGCTGTTCATGGGCGTACTGATGTAACCCATTTTGACGGTGCCAAGGTTTTTGTAGCTGTTGAGAGCGACGTATGAGTCGGCAGTACCCCAGCCGCCCCAGCGGTCGGAATCGAAGTAAATAAAGGAGCCAAGTTGCCATTTCAGCCATAAGTCGTTGTTGAGTCGTACTTCATCGGAGAGATAAAGACTGGAACTTTTATCGGAAATGGTTGTATTGGTGACGCCGGTTTTATTGTTGTGTTCGACCTCGGTCATAATGTATATGGTACCGTTCATTTTAGGTTCGGCGTGGGCGATGCTCATGGAAGAGCCGATGAGGGTAATGGCAACAAAACAAGATAACTTGTTCATTTTGTTCTCCTTTTATGTCTTTTATTAATTGGGGATGGGGGAATTCGGATAATCTTATTTGACAAATTATAAAAAATCAATACATTTGTAATTTATCGTAGGATAAATTGAAAAATAGTTTTCAGTTACGTATTTTTGTGTTAATTTGCCAACAATCTTGGATGGCTCACTATTATTCTGGTGGAATATGTGGTTTATAACACTATTTTCATGGTTTGAAATAGATGATTTAACTATGCTGGAAAAGTTCTAAATAAATGTAGTTTAGTGTAGCTTGAATAATTAGGCCGTCTGAAAAAGAAGAATACCCAAAAGAAGGAATGAAATATGGCTGGAAAAACCTATCCGCTGTTGGCTGCATCATTGGCTGCCGTATTCGCGCTGTCGGCGTGCAGCCGTGATGTCAAGCCTGCTCCTGAGTTTAAACGTACCGATTATGAGCGCGTGGTGGTCAGCAACGGCGTTGAGCCGGGTACGCTGGATCCTCAGATGAGCGGCGATATGGCGGCTGGTGCGATTATCCGTCAGTTGATGGATGGTTTGGTCGGTACGGATGCCGAAGGTAAAACCATTCCTGCTTTGGCGGAAAAATGGGAAAGTGAGGGCGAGCGCATTTGGACCTTCCATCTGCGTGATGCCAAATGGAGCAATGGCGATCCGATTACTGCCGAAGATTTTGTGTACAGCTTCCGCCGTCTTGCCGATCCGGCCACCGGCGCACCTTTCGGCAGCTATTTGGTCGATGCCCAAGTGGAAAATGCGGAAGATATATTAAACGGCAAAGCCAAGCCTGAGACATTGGGCGTCAAGGCGTTGGACGCGAAGACCCTGCAATTTACGCTGATTGCGCCCGTGCCTTATTTTCCCGATATGCTGATTCAGCAATTCACATTTCCGGTTCACCGCGCCACTGTTGAAAAATATGGCAATAAGTGGACGCAGCCCGGTCAGTATGTTTCCAGTGGCGCTTATCTCTTAACGGATTGGAAAGTCAACAGCCACATCAATATGGAACGAAATCCCAATTATTACGATAAAGACAAAGTGGCCATTCCGAAGGCGGTTTTCTTGTCAGGTAGCGGCGAGTACAACCGTTATCGCGCCAATGAAATTGATGTGACTTACGGTATTCCCAGTGATCAGGTCAAAGTGGCGGATATTGAGTTTCCGGGACAAGTGAAACGTACAACTTCTTTGTGCAGCTGGTATTTGGAGCCGAACCACGAAGCGGCGCCGTTTAACGATCCGCGCGTCCGCAAGGCACTCAATATGCTGACGCGCCGCGACATCGTCGTCAAAGTGGGTGGCCGTGGCGATACGCCTGCGTTCCAATTGACGCCGCCGCAAATGCAGGGCGTGATTCCTGTTTATCCGGAGTGGAAAGAGTGGACGCCTGAAAAACGCATCGAAACCGCACGCAAACTGTTGAACGAAGCAGGCTACAACGATGACCATCCGCTTGAGTTCGATATTTTGTACAGCACCAGCGAAGCATCCAAAAAACAAATTACTGCCGTGCAGTCGGTGTGGAAAGCTGCCATTCCGTTTATCCGTCCGACTTTGTCTAACGAGGAATGGAAAACTTATTTGGATACGCGCGCGCAAGGCAATTTCAAGGTTTCGTTCAGTGGTTGGTGTTCCGATTTTAACGATCCGGCGGGCATGCTCAATATTTTGAAATCCAACAACTCAAACAATGCATTCCGCTACAAAAGCGCGGCGTTTGACACATTTATGAACAATACGCTGAAAGATGGCGTCAGCAAGGAAGCGCGCAGCCAGCTCTATGCCGATGCGGAGAAGCAGCTTCAAGAAGACGCTACACTGATTCCGTTGTATCATCAGGTTGAAGTGCGTATGGTCAAACCCGATATTATCGGCTATTCCGACAAAGACCCTTTACGGAACTACACAGTCAAGAACTGGTCGTTCGCACCGAAAAAATAGATTGATTATAGACAGCACAAGTTTTCAGACGGCCTTGATGACAGAGGCTGTCTGAAACAACAGGAGACATAACACATGAAATCTGTACAACAACGTTTGTCCGCTTTACGCGAAGCCATGAAAAAACATGGCGTGGACGCGTTTGTCATTCCTTCCGCCGATCCACACCTTTCCGAATACCTGCCCGAGCATTGGCAGGCACGTCGTGATTTTTCCGGCTTTACCGGTTCGGCCGGCACTTTGGTGGTGACCGCCGATAAAGCAGGCGTGTGGACGGATAGCCGCTATTGGGAACAGGCAGGCCAACAGCTTGCGCCAAACGGCATCGAGCTGCAAAAAATGGGCGTTGATGCGCCTTATACCGAGTGGTTGGCACAAAATCTGCCCGAGGGCGCAGTGGTCGGCGCGCCTGCCGATATGTTCGCACTCAGCGGCGAGCGCGGTTTGAAACAGGCACTTGCCGCCAAAAACATCCGCCTCGAATATCCTGAAACCTTGTTGGACGAAGTGTGGGACGACCGTCCTGCATTGCCGACTCCGGAAATCTACGTTCACCATCCCGACTATGTTTCCGAAACTGCGGCCGAAAAACTGGCTCGTATCCGTGCGGCTATGAAGGAGCAGGGCGCAGATGCGCATTTGGTTTCTTCTTTGGACGACATCGCTTGGATTACCAATCTGCGCGGCGATGATGTGCCGTTCAACCCTGTGTTCTTGTCCCATCTGTTTATCAGTCAAGACAAAGCCGTATTGTTTACCGATGCAGGCCGTCTGAAAGCCGAATCTGCCGAAGCCTTGAAAGTGGCAGGTTTTGAAGTATTGCCTTATGCGCAAGCGGCGGATTACTTGGCAAGTGTTAAGGGCGCATTGCTGATTGATCCGAACAAAACCGCCGTCGGTACTTTGCGCCGCCTGCCTGAAGACGTCCGTTTGATTGAAGCCATCCACCCAAGCACATTCTTCAAATCGGTTAAATCCGATGCCGACATCGCCCATATCCGCAATACCATGGCGGAAGACGGCGCGGCATTGTGCGGCTTCTTTGCCGAGTTTGAACAAATCTTGGCAGACGGCGGCGAATTGAGCGAGCTGGACATCGACGGCATGCTCTACAAACACCGCAGCCAACGTCCCGGCTTTATTTCGCCAAGTTTCGACACCATCGCCGGCTACAATGCCAATGCCGCCTTGCCTCATTACAGCGCGACACCGGAAAACAACAGCAAAATCAAAGGCGACGGTATGCTGCTGATTGACTCCGGCGGCCAATACTGGGGCGGTACGACCGACATCACGCGCGTGGTGCCTGTCGGCAATCCGAGTGCGGCCATGAAACGCGACTACACTTTGGTGTTGAAAGCGCATATTTCTCTGGCGGAAACCATTTTCCCTGAAAACATCAAAGGCCCGATGATTGATGCCATCTGCCGCAAATCGCTCTGGCAGGCGCAATGCGATTACGGTCACGGTACAGGTCATGGCGTGGGCTATTTCCTCAATGTGCACGAAGGCCCGCAAAGCATTGCCGTTGCCGCCGTACCGCAACCGCATCACGCAATGAAGTCAGGTATGCTGACGTCCAACGAGCCGGGTCTTTACCGTCCGGGCAAATGGGGTATCCGTATCGAAAGCTTGGTCATCAACCGTCCGATTGAAAACCCAGAGGAAACCGAGTTTGGTAAATTCCTGTATTTCGAAACCGTTACCCTCTGCCCGATCGATACGCGCCTGATCGATACCAAACTGATGACTGGCAGCGAAATCGAATGGCTGAACCAATATCACGCCGAAGTGCGCCGCCGTCTCGAGCCTTTGACAGAAGGCGCGGCCAAAGCATGGCTGATTGAGCGCACCGAACCTTTGGTGCGTTAACTTGAAAGGCCGTCTGAAACGGCGGATATCAAGTTTCAGACGGCCTTATAACAACAATTATCTACAAACTACAAAACCTTACCCGACTCCGAATAAAAACAATAACCCGGTCGGAATAGAGAGAGAAACCGGCGCGGCGACGTTACAGATGCCTGCTGCCATTCATCCGATTTCCGCTTCAGGTCAGCTTGTTTTCACGAGTCCGGTATGTTCAGACAGGACAGCCTGATTATGTTGAAATTCATCATCAAACGGATATGTGCTTCCATCCCGACTATGCTGGTGTTGATTACCGTATCGTTTTTCCTGATGCGGCTTGCACCGGGCAGCCCGTTCACAGGCGAACGCAATCTGCCGCCTGCGGTCATGGCCAACATCGAAGCCAAATACCACCTCAATGACCCGATGTACCTCCAATATTTCCACTACCTCAAGCAGTTGGCGCAGGGGGATTTGGGGCCGTCGTTCAAATATAAAGATTTCAGCGTTAATGAGTTGCTTGCCCAATCCCTGCCGGTATCGGCAGAACTTGGCTTCTACGCCTTTTTGATTGCCGCCATCTTCGGCATGTTTATCGGCATCATCGCCGCCTTAAAACAAAACAGCTGGCTGGATTATTCGCTGATGAGCGGTGCGATGACTGGTATCGTCGTTCCCAGTTTTGTGATGGCGCCGGTATTGGTACTGGTGTTTGCCGTCAGACTGCAATGGCTGCCTGCAGGCGGCTGGAACGATGGCGCACTGATGAATTTGATTCTGCCCGTCGTTACTTTGTCCATCGGTTATGTGTCCAGTATCGCGCGGATTACGCGCGGCGCGATGATCGAAGTATTGAACAGCCCCTTTATCCGCACGGCACGCGCCAAAGGCCTGCCCATGAGCCGCATCATCCTGCGCCATGCGTTGCGTCCTGCCATGTTGCCGATTGTTTCTTTCTTAGGCCCGGCATTCGTCGGCATCATTACCGGCTCCATTGTGATTGAAAACGTGTTCGGTATTCCCGGCGTCGGACAATTGTTTGTCAACGGCGCGCTCAACCGCGACTACGGCATGATTTTGGGTTTGACGATTTTGGTCGGCATCATGACCATTTTGTTCAACGCCATACTCGATATTCTGTATGCCATTATTGACCCGAAAATCCGTTATTAATCCCATTTGCGCAAAGGCCGTCTGAAACGTTCAGACGGCCTGAAGAAAGAATAAAAAGCGAGAGAGAACATTATGTTATTCAAAAAGAAGCAGACTCAGGCCCTTGCAGAGGCAGCAGAATACGCCCAAGTACACGGCAAAAGCCTGTGGAGCGACGCATGGCGGCGTTTTAAACAGAACAAAGCGGCGGTGTACAGCATTATCATCCTGTTGCTGATCAGCATTTTTGTGATTGTGGCGCCATGGATTGTCCGCTACACCTACGACTTCACCGACTGGGACAATATGCAGATTCCTCCGTCCTTTTCTACCCATCACTATCTGGGTACGGACTTACTCGGCCGTGATTTGTTGTCGCGCGCGGCAACCGGCGGACGTATTTCCTTGCTGGTCGGTGTGGCCGGCGCATTGGTGGCCGTTGTCATCGGTACGCTTTATGGCGCGATTGCCGGCTTTATCGGTGGTAAGCTCGATTCGCTGATGATGCGCTTTTTGGAAATTTTGAACGCGTTTCCATTTATGTTTTTCGTGATTCTGCTGACCACGTTCTTTGGCCGCAACTTGCTTTTGATTTTTGCCGCCGTGGGTTTGGTGTCTTGGTTGGACGTGGCGCGTATCGTGCGCGGTCAAACCTTGAGCTTGAAGCATAAAGAGTTTGTCGAAGCGGCGCGTGTGAGCGGCGTGGCAAAACGTAAAATCGTGACGCGCCACATTATTCCGAATGTTTTGGGCGTGGTGATGGTGTATGCCTCTTTGCTGGTGCCGGGCATGATTATGTTTGAATCTTTCTTGAGCTTCTTGGGCTTGGGCGTGCAAGAGCCGATGACCAGTTGGGGTTCGATGTTGCAAGAAGGCGCGATTTCTATGGAAGCTGCACCATGGCAGCTGCTCGTGCCGAGTTTCTTCTTGGTAACCACTTTGTTCTGTTTCAACTTTATCGGCGACGGCCTGCGCGATGCGCTCGACCCGAAAGACCGCTAAACCGCAACCAAAAGGATAATCAAAATGACAAAACAGTTACTGGTTGTAGAAAATCTGGACATCAATTTTGAATTGCATGAAAAAAACGTGCACGCCGTGCGTAATGTCAGCTTTAAAGTGGCAGAGGGCGAAACATTGGCTTTGGTCGGCGAATCCGGCTCGGGCAAGTCTGTAACATCTATGTCCGTTATGCGCCTGCTGCCTGAGAAATTTGCCCGATACAGCAAAGATTCGCGCATTACTTTTGACGGCATTTCCATTTTGGATGCCGATGAGAAAACCCTGCGTGATTTGCGCGGCAACCGCATCAGCGTGATTTTCCAAGAACCGATGACCTCGCTCAATCCGTTTATGCGTATCGGTACGCAACTGATTGAAGCGGCACGTGTGCACAATAAAAAGCTCGGCAAAAAAGAAGCAGGGCAGAAGGCATTGGCATTGCTGGAACGTGTGGGCATCAAAGAAGCCGAACGCCGCATGAAGCAGTATCCGCATGAGTTTT
Organism: Neisseria perflava; assembly: GCF_019334725.1. NCBI lineage: Bacteria > Pseudomonadati > Pseudomonadota > Betaproteobacteria > Neisseriales > Neisseriaceae > Neisseria > Neisseria perflava. Next base: position 1,051,591 of record NZ_CP079818.1, read on the forward strand.
CCGGCGGCCAGCTGCAACGCATTATGATTGCCATGGCGCTCATTAATGAACCTGACCTGCTGATTGCCGATGAGCCGACCACTGCTTTGGATGTAACCATTCAAGCCGAGATTCTCGATTTGCTCCATGATTTGCAACAGCAAATGGGCATGGCGATTATCTTCATTACCCACGATTTGGGTTTGGCGGAACACTATTCCAAAACCGTCTGCGTCATGCGTAACGGCGAAATTGTCGAGCGCGGCAAAATCAAAGAAGTATTTGCCCATCCGAAACACGAATATACCGCCGAACTCATCAATGCCATTCCCAAAGGCATGAAAGAGCCGGAAGAAAACAACGCCGGTGTGTTAATCGATGCCGATAATGTCAATGTTTCTTTCGTATTGAAGCAAAACTTTTTTGGCAAACCGCTCAAAACCTTTGACGCCGTCAAAGGCATCAGCCTCAAAATTAAAGAAGGCGAAACATTGGGCGTCGTCGGCGAGTCCGGTTCCGGCAAATCCACACTGGGCAAAGCCGTCATGCAGATGCTGCCTTATACCGGCCATATTTCCTTTGAAGGCAAAGACCTGAAAAACTATACCGCCGAAGAAGCACGCCGTCTGAAATCGCAACGGCAAATTGTGTTCCAAGACCCCTTCGGTTCGCTTTCACCGCGCCTGACCGTTGGCGAGATTATTGGCGAAGGTTTGACGGTTCACCATCCTGAAATGACCAAAAAAGAACGTATCCAGCGCGTTTTGGAAGTCATGAAGGAAGTGTCCCTGCCGCTTGATGCGCTCAACCGTTATCCGCATGAGTTCTCCGGTGGCCAGCGTCAGCGTATCGCTATTGCACGCGCCGTTATCCTGCGCCCGAAATTCATTCTTTTGGACGAGCCGACCTCTGCACTTGACCGCTCCGTGCAATCCAAAGTGGTCGAACTTTTGCGCGACTTGCAGAAGAAATACGGCCTGACTTATATGTTCATCAGTCATGATTTGTCTGTCGTACGCGCTGTCAGCGATAATGTGATTGTGATGAAGCAGGGCGAAATGGTTGAGTACGGCAGCGCGGATCAGATATTCCACCATCCGCAAAACGATTACACCAAACGTTTGATTAACGCTGCATTTGATTTGTAGAAAAGGAAAAGGCCGTCTGAAAAGAAATTTTCAGACGGCCTTTTTAAGCGGAGGCTTTTTTCATCTAATTAGCGTTGCTATTGCCTATGCCTGTGCGGCATCCAATGCCTGCGCCAAGTCGGCAAGCAAATCGTCGATATGCTCGATACCCACGCTCAGGCGTACCATGTCGGGGCTGACGCCTGCTGCGGCGAGTTCTGCATCGTCAAGCTGACGGTGGGTCGTTGTGGCAGGATGGGTAGCCAGCGATTTGGCATCGCCGATATTCACCAAACGCAGGAAGAGTTGCAGTGCGTCAATGAATTTCGCGCCGGCTTCACGGCCGCCTTTAATACCAAAACTCAGCAAACCTGAGGCTTTTTCGCCGTAGTCGCGGTCAATCAAAGCTTTATACGGACTGTCAGGCAGTGCAGGATAGTTCACCCATTCGACCCGCGGATGTTTCTTTAAGAATTCGGCTACTTTTAGGGCGTTTTCGCAATGACGTTCCATACGCAGGGCGAGGGTTTCCAAACCTTGAAGCAGTAAAAATGCGCTGTGCGGAGACAGGGCGGCACCGGTATTACGCAATGGGACGACGCGAGCGCGGGCAATGTAGGCGGCTGCACCAAAATGTTCGCAGTAGTTTATGCCGTGGTAAGACGGATCAGGCTGATTGAAAGTTTTTTCAAAGCGCGGATTGCCTGCCCATTGGAATTTGCCGCCGTCGATAATGGCACCGCCAATCGTTGTACCGTGACCGCCGATGTATTTGGTCAAGGATTGGATAACAATGTCGGCACCGTGCTCGATCGGGCGGAACAATGTGGGCGTAGCAACGGTGTTGTCCACCATCAGTGGCAGCCCTTGAGCGTGCGCGGCTTGTGCGAATGCTGGAATATCAACGACATTGATGGCGGGATTGCCGATAGATTCGCAATACACCAGTTTGGTGCGGCTGTCGGTATTGGCAGCAATTTCTTCGGGTTTGGCCGGATCGATAAAGCGTACTTCTATGCCTTGGCGCGGCAGGCTGTGGGCAAAGAAATTGTAAGTGCCGCCGTAGAGCGTTTTGGTTGCGATGATGTTGTCGCCTGCTTCAACCAAGGTTTGAACGGCATAGGTAATTGCCGCCATACCGCTGGCGACAGCCAATGCGGCGATACCGCCTTCCAAACGGGCAACGCGTTCTTCCAAAACGGCAGTGGTCGGATTCATCATACGGGTGTAGATATTGCCCGCTACATCAAGATTGAACAAGTCTGCGCCGTGTTGCGTGTTGTCGAAAGTGTAGGAAGTGGTTTGGTAAATGGGGACAGCAGCGGATTTGGTAGTTGGTTCGGATTGATAGCCTGCATGCAGGGCAATGGTTTCCCGTTTCATTTAAATATCCTTGTAGCGATTAAATAATGATAAATAGAGGCCAGTAGTAACGGATTTGAAGGGCAAACTTTCTATAATGGAAAAGTTTGGATGCAGCAATATACGGCCTTTCCTATAAGAAAGATTACCATGAGCGACACGCAACTGACCCAAGAAGAACGATACCACATTCAAGACCTGTCCTACCACCACACCATCATCGAATGACACCCCATCATAATGCCGTTTACCGCGACCTTCTCAAGATGAAAGCAACGGCAGTACTCTGTGGCAACATCTTGGAATATGCAGCAACCCTACTGCAAACGATACGGCGGCACATGGCTCTAAGGCAAAATGCACGATCGCGTCTGCATAGAAAACGCCCCTCCATGGTCGAGCAAAAATTCTGCATTGGTGATAGGTAGGCCGATACCCTTGACGGCAAAGATTAGAAAAGTAAATACCTTTGAAAATTCCCCCAAATTCTTAAATGTCTGGGTGGGGCTTTAGGGATTTGGGGGATTTCAAAGGTATTAGGCCGTCTGAAACTATGTTATAGAAAGTTTCAGACGGCCTTTACGGGATTCTTTGGATTTGAAAATAAAAAAGACTTGAATCATCAAGTCTCGCATTTCATTTTCACTAGATAAAAAAATATTAAGAATGGCGGAAGCGGTGAGATTCGAACTCACGGAGGGCTATCAACCCTCGACGGTTTTCAAGACCGTTGCATTAAACCGCTCTGCCACGCTTCCATTCTTGAAGCCGTAATATTAATGGAACTTACGGTCTTTATCAAGAGGTATTTTAGAAAAAATATCTAGGATTCTGTTTTTATTTGGATTGTTCTTCACGCATGAATATCCATTCGGCTTCGTTTGAAGCTGCTTCATTGAATGAATAGCCCTCGTAGTCGAAATTTTTGAGCATTTCAGGCTCGGTAATGCCGTGTTCTGCCGCGTAGCGCACCATCAAACCGCGCGCACGTTTGGCGTAGAAGCTGATGATTTTGTATTTGCCGTTTTTCTCGTCTTTGAAAATCGGTGTAATCAGGCGTGCGTTGAGTTTTTTGGTGTTGACAGATTTGAAATATTCTTGTGAGGCGAGGTTGATTAAAACGTCGCTATCGGCCTGCTTCAGCGTTTGGTTGAGTAGGTCGGTGATTTTATCGCCCCAAAATTCGTAGAGGTTTTTGCCGCGTGAGTTGGCAAAGGCTGTGCCCATTTCCAAGCGGTAGGGTTGCATCAAGTCGAGCGGGCGCAGTACGCCGTATAAGCCGGAGAGCAGGCGGACGTGTTGTTGCAGGTAGTCGATTTGTTCCGGTTTGAGCGTATTGGCGGCGATGCCTTCATAGACGTCGCCGTTGAACATAAATACGGCCTGTTTGGCGTTTTCAGGGGTAAACGGCGTGTGCCATACGGCATTGCGTTCGGCGTTGAGCAGGGCGATTTTGTCGGAAACATGCATCAGCTCGGCGATTTGTTGGGGGGCAAGCTGACGCAACTCCTGCATCAGGATTTCTGCTTCGGGCAGAAGGTCGGGCAGGGTAAAGCTGCTTACGGGGGCGGGGTCTTTTTCGTTGAGGTTTTTGGCTGGGGATAAGACAAAAAACATGATAATTTCGGCTTTGAAATGAATAATGTGTGGGATTGTAGGTTTAAAATCGGGGAAGAACAAGATGGGAGAAACGCATTAATTGAATGCTTTTATTGAAACGTATTTCTGTTGAAAGTAAAATTCGAAGCTTCCACCTGATTCTGACATTTCTACTTGAGGAGAATATCATGTCTAAAACCATTATTCATACCGACAAAGCCCCTGCCGCGATTGGCGCATACAGCCAAGCAGTCCGCGCAGGCGATACGGTTTATATGAGCGGTCAGATTCCTTTGGATCCGGTCACGATGACTGTGGTCGGCAATGGCAACTTCCGCGCCGAAGCAGTGCAAGTATTTAAAAACCTGCAAGCCGTAGCCGAAGCGGCCGGCGGTTCTTTGAACGATATCGTCAAACTCAATGCTTATTTGACCGATTTGGCCAACTTTGTCGTGTTCAATGAAGTGATGGCTGAATTTATCGAACAACCTTTCCCTGCGCGCGCGGCAGTTGGCGTGGCCAGCCTGCCTAAAGGCGTTCAGGTTGAAGCAGAAGCAGTATTGGTTTTAAATGCATAATTGATGTTTTCAGACGGCCTAGGCTGGGCTTGAGGCCGTCTGAAAATAATAACAACGGAAAACAATAATAATGGCACATTACGCAATCGGAGACATTCAAGGCTGTTTTGACGAGCTGACTTTGTTGCTTGCCAAAATCGGCTTTAATCATGGTACGGACACCCTTTGGCTGGTCGGCGATATTGTCAATCGCGGCCCGAAGTCCTTGGAAACCCTGAAATTTGCCAAAGAGCATGACAGCAGCGTGCAAATGGTTTTGGGCAATCATGATTTGCATCTTTTGGCCGTCGGTTGCGGTGAAGGAACGCTCAAGCGCAGCGATACGGTTGAGCCGATTTTGTCCCATCCCGAGAGTCAATCCTTATTGGACTGGCTGCGTCATCAACCGCTTTTGGTGCGCGGTAACAGGCATGTGATGGTGCATGCCGGTATTTTGCCACAATGGTCGGTTGATAAAGCCGAAAGCCTTGCCCGTGAAGCCGAGGATGAATTGCAAGGTAAAAAGTACAGGAAATTTTTTGGCAAAATGTACGGCAACAAGCCGACTGCGTGGACGGATGATTTGACCGGCTACGAGCGCCTACGGATGATTGTTAATGTCTTTACCCGTATGCGTGCGCTGACGTACAAAGGCGAATTGGATTACGAATATAAATCCACTTTGAAGAAAATGCCGCTTTACCTGCGCCCTTGGTTTAAAGCACCTGATAGGCAGAATTTGGATTATATTACCGTGTTCGGGCATTGGTCGTCGTTGGGCTACGTTAATACAGACCAAGTAATTGCTTTGGATACCGGCGCGTTGTGGGGCGGAGAGCTGACAGCGGTCAATTTGGATACCAATGAAGTAATACAGGTACCGTCTTTGGGCGGATTGGACTGGAAAACGGCATTGAAATAGTTTGGATAAGATAAAAGGCCGTCTGAAATGTTTCAGACAGCCTTTTCGTATTGGTTAATCCAAAGAAGGCAGGAGTTTGTCCGGATTCATAATGCCATAAGGGTCAAGCTGATTTTTGATGGAATGCATCAGAACAAGTTCGGCCTGCGTACGCACACGGGGCAGCCAATGTTTTTTGATGATGCCTACGCCGTGTTCTGCGGCAATCGTACCATGGCAGGCAAGAATGTTTTCATAAACAATGGTATTGACGGCGTCTTCGTATTGGTAGGCTTCGTTGCTCAATACGTTGGGCAGGAATGTATTGTAATGCAGGCTGCCGTCGCCTAAATGTCCGAAGCAGACAATCTGTATGCCGGGAAAGCGGGTTTCCAAGGCAGGGGCGCATTGGCGGACAAAGGTGGCCACTTGGGCGATAGGGACGGCGATATCGTGTTTAATACTGGTGCCGAGTTTGCGTTGGGAAGCGGAAATATTTTCACGCAAGGTCCATAAGTCGGAGCGCTCTTGCTCGGATTGCGCCAAAATGCTGTTTTCCCATCCGTTTTGATAGAGAAATTCGGCAAGCTTTTCATCCAGTCCGGCATCGGGAACAGAGTCTGCAAGTTCAATCAAAATATGCCATTCCGCATCAGCAGGCTTTTTGAGTTGGCTGAATTCCGAAGATAAATCGAGAGCAAAGCGGCTGATCAGCTCGAAGCTGGTCAAGTGCTCGGCAAAATGGCCTTGCACCGCAGTCAAAAGTGAGACGGCGGATTCAATATCGTCTAAACCTACCCATGCGGTCGCTTTGGTTTTGGGCAGGGCAAAGAGTTTGAGTGTGGCGGCGGTAATGATGCCCAATGTTCCTTCGCTGCCGATAAAAAGATGGCGCAAGTCGTAGCCGGTCGTGTTTTTGTGCAGGGGCTGAAGGTGGGAAACCAGTTCGCCGTTTGGTAAAACGACTTCCAAACCCAATACCAAATCACGCATGCTGCCGTAACGCAAGACATTCAAACCGCCGGCATTACAGGCGATATTGCCGCCGATTTGGCAAGAGCCTTCGCTGGCAAGACTGAGCGGAAACAGTCGTTCGGCTTCGGCTGCCGCCTTTTGAGCATTTTGCAAAATCACGCCTGCTTCAACCGTCATGCTGTTGTCGGCAAGGTTGATATCGCGGATACGGTTGAGCTTGGAGAGGTTGAGCAGTACACCTTCGCTGGTTACCGTTGCGCCGCATAATCCGGTATTGCCGCCTTGCGGGGTTACTCGGATGCGGTTTTCAAAACAGAAACGCATGATTTTCTGCACGCTTTCGACGGAGTTCGGCTGTAAGACAATATCCGGCGAAGAAACAAAACGGCGGCGTTGGTCGTTTAACAAGGCCGGAGTGGCTTCGATGATTTCAGAGGCGGAAAGAAACTCAGCAAAACGGTCGTGAAGGTACATGGCAGTCAGGCGGAAAAGTCGGGAAGGGAAAAATGAAGAATGTAAAAAAGCAGGATACGCAATGGTATCCTGCTTTTCTTATATTCAAAAGAATATTATTTAGCAGCTTCAGAAGCAGCGGCTTCAGCAGCAGATGCAGCAGCTTCAGTAGCAGAAGCAGCGGCTTCAGTAGCTTCGGTAGCAGCAGAAGCAGCGGCTTCAGTAGCAGATGCAGCGGCTTCAGTAGCAGATGCAGCAGCTTCAGTAGCAGAAGCAGCGGCTTCAGAAGCAGCAGAAGCAGCAGTTTCAGCAGCTTTATCAGCACCGCCACAAGCGGCCAAAGCTAAAGACAACAAAGCAGCAGCGAACAGAGATTTTTTCATTTTTGAGGACCTTTTTTAAATCGATTTAAACATTTAAACTAAAAATAGCCGTCAAACGGCCTGTACAGTAGAAATTCATTGCTGAATTTTCGTTATTATGCCCCACGGGGTGGGCCAATGCAACGTTGCTTAACCGTTTGCGGATTAAAATCAATACAAAATTAGCGAAAATAATGTAAATCAGGGAGGCAGGTAAAAAATCATCTAAAAATATTCATAATTAATGAACTTTTAAAAAGTTGTTTATATTCAATAATTTGATTATTTTTAACTGTTGTTGGCTTTAAGGGTTTGGAATGTTTTTGCGTTTGGGGAATTTTTTGTAATTTAGCAACTTTGTGTTGTGAAAAAGCAACTTTGTATGGATTGGAATCATTCAATTTTGTTTTTTATATGGACTTTTTCGGTTTTGTTGTGTTCGCCAAAAGTATTTGTTTAAGGTAAACCGATTGTTTAGTTACAGCTGTGATAAAATAGCCTGAACTTGACTTTATAAATATTGATTAAGGACGACATGATGTCTATTGTTAAAAATTCCGTAGTTTCCCTGCATTATGAAATGTACGATGCAAACAACCAGCTGTTGGACAAAACCGAAGAGCCGATTGCTTACCTGCATGGCGGTTATGACGGTATTTTCCCTTTGGTGGAAGAAGCGCTGCATGGCAAAAATGTAGGCGATACCGTTGAAGTGGCTTTGTCGCCTGATGATGCCTTCGGCGAGCAAGATCCTGAGCTGGTGCGTATTGAAGATGCAAGAATATTCCCTGTTGAAGGTGAAGTCGAAGTCGGCATGATGTTTGAAGCCGATGATCCGGAAACAGGCGATGTATTGATTTATCGTGTAACCGATGTTGCTGACGGTAAAGCCGTAGTGGATGGTAACCATCCTTTGGCCGGTATGAAAGTATTGTTCAAAGCGACTGTTGAAGGTGTGCGCGATGCGACTGAGGAAGAAATTGCCCACGGTCACGTACATGGCCCGCACGGTCATCACCACCACTAATTAGGCTTGAAGCATGATAAAGGCCGTCTGAAAAGGAATGAAACCTTCCTTTTCAGACGGCCTTTAAGTTTTTACAAGACAGATAAATAGGAAATTTTGGCGCAGGTCAAATCAAACAGGGAAATATGGATTTTGTTAGAGACTACAATAAATTACATATAACGGTGCGACACAATCTGTATTAAGATTCAGATATTGGTAAAACAGGCAGAGTGCAATGAGTGAAACATTGGAGCGGCAGGCTGTAGAGGCCGGTATTGATTTAGGCTACCACGACATCAACGGTATATATCATGCGACCAAACCTGAAGTTTTGGAATCGATCGTTGCTGTTTTGGACAAAAGCAAACCGGATTCATACGGCCTTTATCTGAATACGATGGTCGCGCATGAAAACGGCGAAGAATCTTTACAGATGCCGTCTGAATTTCATGGTGCGGAAGCGGTCGTATTGATTGATGAGGCGGATGAGTGCCAGAGCTTGACTTTATATCCGGGCGACAACGATACGCTTTGGATTAAGCTGCCCCGACTGGCTTGCGGTTATTACACGTTGTCGGCCGATACCGGCGGCAAATGTTTCCTTGTACGCCTGATTGTTGCGCCTGAATCGGTTTACCAACCCAAACTGCTTGCCAATGGCGGTCGGATGAATGGTTTGACCATGCATTTGTACAGCCTGCGTTCCGAGCGCAACTGGGGCATAGGCGACTTTACCGATTTGCTGAACCTGATGAAATATGCGGCGGAGAAAAAGCTGGATTTTGTCGGTATCAACCCTTTGCACGCCTTGTTTACCAGCAAGCCTGCCTTTGCCAGCCCGTATAGCCCTTCTTCGCGCGAATGGCTTAATCCGATTTACTTGGATATCGAGAAAGTCGGTGCGTTTACTTATAACGAGCAACTGAAAAACTGGCTGGCACAACCGAAAATCCGTCAGCGCATTGCCGCTTTGCGTGTTACGGAAACGGTGACTTATACGGCGGTTTGGGCATGCAAGCGTGATGCGCTGCATATGGCGTTTAACGCGTTTGAACAAGATACTTGCGTAGCTGCGGCAAATGAACGCGCTGCATTTGAAGCATTTGTATTAGAAAAAGGCAAGGCTTTGCAAGGCTTCGGTTTGTTTGAGGCTTTGAACCAGTATTACAGCTGCCCTGGACAAGTGGGTTGGCAGTCATGGCCGTCTGAATTTCATCAGCCTGATGGCGAAGCAGTAGAAAAATTCGCGCGCAGCCATGAACGTGAAATCCGTTTTTATCTGTGGCTGCAATGGCTTTGCGCGGAGCAGTTGCAAGAAGTCAACAAAGCCGCTGCCGAATACGGTGTCAAACTCGGTATTTACGGCGATTTGGCGGTCGGCGTGGCGCGAGGCAGCGCGGATACTTGGTTAAACCGTCAAGATTATTGTATGGACGTATCGGTCGGTGCGCCGCCCGATCCTTTGGGACCGACAGGGCAGAATTGGAATTTGCCGCCGCTTAATCCATCGATGTTGAAGCATACGGGCTATGAAAAGTTTGCCCATTTGTTGCGCGAAAACATGCGTCTGTATGGCGTGTTGCGGATTGACCATGTGATGGCATTGTGTCGTTTGTGGTGGGTTTTAAACGATAAAACAGCGGATTTCGGTGCATATGTGCATTACGACGCCGAAGTGACTTTCGCCATTTTGGCTTTGGAAAGCCAGCGTAACCGTTGCGTCATCATCGGCGAGGATTTGGGAACGGTACCCGATCAAGCGCGTTATCTGCTCAACCGCTATCAAGTGTTCTCTTACAAAGTAATGTATTTCAGCAAGGGCTGGAACGGTTTTCAATTACCTGAAGAATACCCCGAGCAGGCGATTACGGTCATCAGTACCCACGATGTTGCGCCGCTGGCAGGTTATTGGACAGGCAAAGATTTGGATACGATGTTCAAACTCGGTACTTTGCCTGATGCAGCCGCTTTTCAGACGGCCTTGGACGAGCGCGAACACGATAAAGCCGATTTGCTGGACAAATTGAAATATACCGGCTGTCTGGGTGCGGACGTACAAATGCCGGCAAAAGCCGATGAAACCTTGCTGGCGGCTTTGCACAAATACGGCGCATTGAGCCGCAGCAAGCTTTACGCCGTACAACTGGAAAACCTGCTGGGCGTCATTGACAATTTGAATGTCCCCGGCGTAACGGACGGCTATCCGAACTGGGCGCAAAAAATGCCGGTTTCTTTGGAAGATTTCCCACAACACCGCCTCATGGGCGGCCAACTTGCCATTATTGACGAGGTACGCATGAAAACAAACAGCCAAATCAAGGCTTATCATGAACTTGACCAAATCGAGCGCGATACGGTCGAAAGCCTGTTTCTTGCCACCCACAGCGACTTGTTCGCTTATTTGGGACGACACCGCCTTGCAGAGGGTGATGAAGTAGTGCGCGTTTTGATTCCCGGCGCAGTAAGTGTGGATATTGTGAACCGCCGCAGCGGCGAACTCATCGTGCCGTCTGAAAAAATTGATGAACGTGGTTTCTTTGTGGCTGTTTTGCCCGATGATGCGCCCGATTACGCTTTGAGTATCCGTTATACCGAAGACTCCGAGCCTGTGATTGAAGAAGACCCTTATCATTTCAGCTCTGCGTTGCAAGACATGGATTCCTGGCTGTTGGCCGAAGGCAAGCACCTGCGTCCTTATGAGATTTTAGGTGCGCATTTTGCCGAGTTGGACGGCGTGAAGGGCGTACGCTTTGCCGTATGGGCGCCAAATGCACAACGCGTTTCCGTTATCGGCGAGTTCAACAACTGGGACGGCCGTCGCCATGTGATGCGTTTCCACCGCGACAACGGCATTTGGGATATCTTTATTCCGGCAGTCAAACTCAATGCCCTTTACAAATTTGAAATCCGCGATGCCAACGGCAATGTGCGCGAGAAAGCCGACCCGTATGCTTTCGGTGCGGAACTGCGCCCGACTACGGCATCTATCGTGCGCGGTTTGCCTGACGAAGTGGAAGAACCGGCTTTCCGCGCTCGTGCTAACGCCATTGATGCGCCGATCAGCATTTATGAAGTGCATTTGGGTTCGTGGAAACGCAATCCGGAAAACAATTTCTGGCTGACTTACGAAGAGCTCGCCAAAGAATTGGTGGCATACGTCAAAGACATGGGCTTTACCCATATCGAGTTTTTGCCTGTTTCCGAATATCCGTTTGACGGCTCATGGGGCTATCAGGCAACCGGTTTGTATGCGCCGACCAGTCGTTTCGGTTCGCCGGAAGAATTGCGCGCATTGATTAAAGCCGCGCACGATGCAGGCATCAGCGTTATCCTCGACTGGGTAGTCGGCCATTTCCCGACCGACGATCACGGCCTGGCCAAATTCGACGGTACCGCGCTGTACGAACACGCCGACCCGCGCGAAGGCTACCACCAAGACTGGAACACCCTGATTTACAACTTCGGCAGAAACGAAGTAAAAAACTTCCTGCAAGGCAATGCCCTGTATTGGATAGAACGTTTCGGCTTTGACGGTATCCGCGTTGACGCGGTTGCTTCGATGATTTACCGCAACTATTCGCGCAAAGACGGCGAGTGGATTCCGAACCAATACGGCGGTCATGAAAACCTTGAAGCCATCGCTTTCCTGCGCGATACCAACACCATGTTGAAAGAGGAGGTTCCGGCTGCGACTGAAATCGCCGAAGAATCTACATCATTTGCCAATGTGACCCGCCAAGAAGGTTTGAACTTCAGCTTCAAATGGAATATGGGCTGGATGAACGATACTTTGCGTTACATGATGGAAGACCCCATCAACCGCAAATACCATCACAATAAAATGACCTTCGGCATGATGTACCAGTACAGCGAAAACTTTGTCCTGCCACTTTCACATGATGAAGTCGTACACGGCAAACGTTCGCTGCTCGGACGGATGCCCGGCGACTGCTGGCAACAATTTGCCAACCTGCGCGCCTACTACGGCTTTATGTACGGCTTCCCCGGCAAAAAATTGTTGTTTATGGGCAACGAGTTTGCACAAGGCCGCGAGTGGAACTACAACGAAGGACTGGATTGGTTCCTGCTGGAGCAAGAGGGCGGTTGGCACAAAGGCGTACAAGACTTTGTGCGCGAGTTGAACCATGTCTATAAAGACACCGCGCCGCTTTACCAATTGGACCAATGGCCTGAAGGCTTTGAGTGGTTGGTTGCAGATGACGGCGACAATTCCGTATTCGTTTTCGAGCGCCGCGACCGTGAAGGCAACCGCGTTATCGTCATCAGCAACTTCACGCCAGTTGTGCGCGAAGGCTATCGATTTGGTGTGAATTCTGCCGGCAAATACCGCGAAATCCTTAATTCAGACGACCTGCATTACAAAGGTAGCGGCGTTTCTGCCGGCGCAACGGTGGAGACAGAAGAAGTTTGGTCGCATGGCAAACCAAATTCCCTGTCTGTTACCGTACCGCCGTTGGCAACCGTTTACCTGTATCAGGCGGCAGTCAAAGACGAAGCGTGAATCAACTTTAAGGGTGAGCATCATGCCTGCCTAATCAGCTGAAAATTAAAAGATAGTGATATCAATATGACTCAAGGCCGTCTGAAAGATTTTCAGACGGCCTTATATTGGACACGAAACCAAATACATACCAAGGAATCATTCTATGACTGCCAAATCATGGCATATCGAGGAAGGCAAGCCTTATCCCATGGGCGCGACCCTGACAAGTAAGGGTGCGAATTTCACCTTGTTTTCCATCAATGCGGAAAAGGTCGAATTGTGTCTGTTTGATAAAGATAAAGAAACCCGTTTGGAGATGCCTTCGCGGCGCGGTTCGGTATTTTACGGATTTGTGCCGGACGTTAAGGCAGGGCAGAGATACGGTTTTCGCGTGTATGGACGTGAAAACGCAGAATACGGCTCATGTTTTAATCCCAACAAATTGCTGATTGACCCGTATTCCAAAAAAATTGACGGCAAACCAAGCTACCGTACCGCCGAAGAAATGGCATGGTTCAGGCCGGAAGATGAACGCGACAATGCTGCCGTTGCGCCGAAAAGCGTCGTGATCGGACGCAGCCGATTTAATTGGGCCAAAGATTGCCGTCCGGAAATACCGTGGGGCAAAACTATTATTTATGAAGCCCATGTCAAAGGGTTTACCAAGCAGTTTCCCGATTTGAAGTACGCAGGCACTTATAAAGCCTTGAGTGATAAACGGGTTTTGGCCTATTTGCAAGAGTTGGGGGTAACGACGGTCGAGCTGTTGCCGATTCATTATCATCTGGACGAATACCATCTTCAGCAGATGGGTTTGAGCAATTATTGGGGCTACAACACTTATTCCCATTTTGCCGTTGAGCCGTCTTATGCCGATAATCCCGAGCGTGCGGCGGCGGAGTTTAAACAGGCGGTCAAAGCCCTGCATCAGGCGGGCTTGGAAGTGATTTTGGATGTCGTGTACAACCACACGGCAGAGCAGGACGACAAAGGCCCGATGCTGTGTCAGCGCGGTATCGATAACACTTTATGGTATTGGCACACCTCTTACGGCAGCTATGAAAACTGGTCAGGTTGCGGCAATACGCTCAATATCGTTCGGCGCGATGTTACCCGTTGGGCGGCAGACAGCCTGCGCTATTGGGCTGAAGAGTTTCATGTTGACGGCTTCCGTTTCGACTTGGGAACCGTATTGGGACGTGAACCCGATTTCCAATCGTACGGCCGCTTTTTCCAAGTCTTGTATCAAGACCCGGTTTTGGCTGGTTTGAAGCTGATTGTCGAAGCATGGGACATCGGCGATGGCGGCTATCACTTGGGCAATTTCCCACAACCTTTTGCCGAATGGAACGGCCGTTTCCGCGATGATATGCGCGCGTTTTGGTCGTGGGAAAGCGGTAATTTAGGTGCATTTGCCGAACGCTTGGCCGGGTCGTCCGATATTTTCAACCACAGCGGCCGCCGTCCGTCTGCCAGCATTAACTTTATTACCGCGCATGACGGCTTCACTCTGCGCGATTTGGTCAGCTACAACGAAAAACACAACGAAGCGAATGGTGAAAACAACCGCGACGGGCATAATGAAAACATCAGCTACAACCACGGCGTAGAAGGCGAAACCGATGATGAAGAGATTTTGCTCAACCGTGAATACACGTCCAAAGCGCTGCTTGCCTCTTTATTTTTATCTAACGGTACGCCCATGCTGTTGGCCGGCGATGAGTTCGGCAACAGTCAGCAAGGCAACAACAACAGCTACTGCCAAGATAATCCAATTACATGGTTGGATTGGCAAAATGAGTCCCATGCGTTGCAAGATTACACTCAAGAGCTGATACGCGTCCGAAGCCAAATCAAGCTGCTGACAGATGATTGTTGGTGGGAAAAAGAGCGTGTGCAATGGCTCAATGCCGATAGCAGCCCAATGACCGAATATTGTTGGCACAATAGGGGCAGTAAGGCGATTCAGATTGTTTTGGACGACGAGTGGCTGCTGTTGGTAAATGCCAAACGTAGTCGTCAGTTATTTAACCTGCCTCAAGGTAATTGGGAAATTTCTTGCGTACCATCAGAGAAATTAAATTACGAAGAATCAGGGAAATGTGTTGTTGAGCACATGGGGATTTGGATTTTGCATAAAACAAATTAAATGGGAATTAAACTATTGTTTGATTAACGCTTTGATATTTTATTGGTATTTGTTCATTTTTGGCTTCGTGGTATAAATTGAAAATGCCGATAAGATGATTAATGGTTTGGTTGTTAATCAAATGTTTTATAAAGAAAAAATATCCTTTTTTTAAATCTTTCCGCTATAATCTCCTTAGTTTGTAACAAATCTACGCACCATTCCTTTCAGACGGCCTGTTGCTGTTGTCAGGCCGTCTGAAAACCGAGTTTCGTTGTTTTTAATAAAACCATCAGGCGCGTTGTCCAGTGCCTCACGCTAGAGAAAGGCTTCCATGGCTAAGAAAAAACTCCCCATCTCCGGTTACGATTATGTAATGCCTAAACCGGACGCCGAAACCATCCGTAAATCCATCGTTTACAAGCTGATTTTCATCTTGGGCGTAGATCCGAAGGAGGCAACTTCACACCAATGGCTCAACGCCGCCATGCTTGCCGCGCGTGACCTGATTGCGGAAGATTTCCTCAAAACACGCCGCGCCCACATCGACAACAGCAAACGCATGGTTTATTACCTGTCTATGGAATTCCTGCTCGGCCGTTCGTTTGTCAACGCGCTGATTAACGAAGGCGTTTACGCCGAATTTGAAGAAGCCTTCAAGCAACTGGGCAAAGAATTTGCCGATGTCTGCGAACAAGAAGAAGATCCAGGTTTAGGTAACGGCGGTTTGGGCCGTCTTGCCGCCTGCTTCCTCGACTCTTTGGCAACCCTGCGCATTCCGGCCATGGGCTACGGCATCCGTTACCAATACGGTATGTTCAAACAAGAAATCGTGGATGGACAACAAGTTGAAAAACCCGATTTGTGGCTCGACCAAGATTTGGCATGGCAATTTGCCCGTCCGAACAAACAATATTCCGTCCGTTTCGGCGGTCAAGTATTGAACTTGGGCGACAAAAAAGAATGGCAGCCGAGCGAAGAAATTTCCGCTTGGGCATACGATGAAATCATTCCGGGCTATGGCGGCGAATGTGCCAACCCATTGCGCTTGTGGACCGCACACGCAGGCAACCTGTTTGACCTTGCCGACTTCAACCGAGGCGACTATGCCTCTGCCGTTCGCGCACAAAACAGCGATGAAAACATCTCACGCGTCCTGTATCCGAACGACTCTACCGATTCCGGCCGCGAATTGCGCCTGAAGCAAGAATACTTCTTGGTTTCCGCTTCCGTTCAAGACATCGTTGCACGTCACAAATGCCGTTTCCCAAGCATCCGCACTTTGGCGGACGAAGTCGCCATCCATTTGAACGACACCCATCCGGTGCTCGCTATTCCAGAATTGATGCGCATCCTGATTGACGAAGAAGGCATTGCGTGGACCGAAGCATGGAATATGTGCTGTAAGATTTTCTCTTACACCAACCACACACTGATGAGCGAAGCCTTGGAAACTTGGCCGGTCGATTTGATGGGCCGTCTGCTGCCACGCCACTTGGACATCATCTTTGAAATCAACGCCTACTTCCTCAATGCCTTACGCGCCATCGGTAACTTCGACGACGACTTTGTCCGTCGCGTATCCATCATCGACGAAACCCACGGCCGTCGCGTCCGCATGGCATGGCTTGCCGTGATCGGTTCGCACAAAGTCAACGGCGTGGCCAAAATCCACTCCGATTTGATGACCACATCCATCTTTGCCGACTTCGCCAAAGTATTCCCAGAACGCTTTACCAATGTAACCAACGGCGTAACCCCGCGCCGCTGGATTAACATCGCCAACCCGGGCCTGACCAAATTCTTGGACAAACATCTGGGCAACGAAGACTGGCGCCTGCATTTGGATAACCTGACCAAGCTCAACGACAAAGTGGACGATGCCTCCGTACAGGCAGAGTTCGGCGCAGTGAAAAAAGCCGCCAAAGAGCGCCTTGCTAAATACATCGAAACCGAGCTGGGCATCAAGGTTAATACCGATGCACTTTTCGACATCCAAATCAAACGTATCCACGAGTACAAACGTCAAGCATTGAACGTGATGCACATTGTCGACCGTTATAACAAAATCTTGGAAAACCCGGATTTCGATTGGCAGCCGCGCGTGTTCATCTTTGCCGGTAAAGCCGCATCTGCTTATTACATGGCGAAGAAAATCATCCGACTGATTAACGATGTTGCCAAAGTCATCAACAACGACCCCCGTATCCGCGACCTGATTAAAGTTGTGTTCATCCCGAACTACAGCGTCAGCCTCGCCCAAATCATCATCCCGGCCGCCGATTTGCACGAACAAATCTCACTGGCGGGTACGGAAGCATCCGGCACCAGCAACATGAAATTCGCCCTCAACGGCGCGCTCTGCATGGGTACGCTGGACGGCGCGAACGTCGAGATTTTGGAAAAAGTCGGCGCGGACAACTGCTTTATCTTCGGTAACACCGTAGAACAAGTCGAAGAACTCCGCCGCAACGGTTACGACCCATTGAGCTATATCGAACGAGACAGCGACCTGCGCCGCGTCGTCAACCAAATCAGCCAAGGCACTTTCTCTCCGGAAGAGCCAAACCGCTACAACGACGTGTTGCAACCATACGGCGACTTCTATCAACTGATGGCCGATTTCCGCAGTTACATCGACACGCAATACAAAGCGGACGAACACTACCGCAACGTATCCGCATGGCGCAAATCAGCCTTGATCAACATCGCCAACATGGGCTTCTTCTCATCCGACCGCTCCATCGCCGACTACTGCCGCGATATTTGGTACATCAAACCATTGAGCGAAAAAGAACTGCCCGGCAAAAATTAAGCGTTGAGCAGATAGCGAAAGCCGATACATCGGAAAGGTGTATCGGCTTTTTCAGACGGCATGATATAGAAAGGAGTAAAACAGTATGGTTGTATCGCTGTTTTAGCGTATTTCTAAATGATTCAATTTTAAAATCGATATTTAAAATTTAGTAGCCATTCATTCTGACGGTAGCGGTAATGTGCTGTATTGCTATGGGAGATTGAGCGTCTGAAACGAAACTCAGGGTACACGCCTTTAAGGTTCCACTGCGGAAAGCCCACAACGGCTATCATTATGTATTGATTGTCGCGCCGCCGTCTGTTGTCGCTGACAAAATTTGCCGCGTCATAAAGACTGCGGCGGTGAAGCAGGATGGCGTTGAGGTAAGTACCGCTTGAAAAAAAACTATACGCTCCCAGCCGTGTTGTATATTCCTTGCTGGAAGAAGATTTTTCGGGATAGGCTTTGCGTGTTGCATCAAAGTTGGCGAACAGACCGCTTTTCGGCGTGATGGAAAATTCCGCCCCCGCGCCCAGTTCGTATTGTTTGTAGTCTGCAAAATAATCTTTGCTTTGTCCGCCGTATCCGGTCTTTTTCGCTCCGGCACGGGCATTGACACGCCAGCGCGGGGAGAGTGTGCGCGACCAGTCGGCATCCACACCCCATGCGCGGTAGTGGGTGTGGCGGTTGCGGAAGTCGTATTCGAAATAGGGCAGCAGGGAAAATGAGGAGCGTGCGTCGGCATAGGCGTATCCCGCGTACAGCGAACCGTTGTGATAGCCGTAATCCGGCATGGCCGCCGAATCTTTGTCTTTTTCCGTGTAGCGGTTGCCGTACAGCACACTGCGCACCTGTACACCGTGATGCCCTTTGAGCGGGACGGTTTTTTCGGCGGTCGCGCTATAGGATAAGAAGGTCGAATCCGTTGGCGCAGGCAGGGTGCGCTCCATCAGGCACATGCCCGCGATTTCCCACACGCATTGGTTGATGCCGTTGCCTTGGTTTACATTGCTGTTGTAGCCGTAGCCTAGACCGATTTGGCCGTGCCAGCGGCGGCGTTTGCCCAGTTCGGACAGGTAGTTTTCCACGATGGGGCGGGTTTCAGCAGGAATATCTGTTTTCAGAACTTTTTCAAATGCGGCGGCGGACTCTTTGTTTTGGTTGTCTTCGGCATAAAACCGCCCCGCTTCGAGCAGCAGGCGGGGGTTGTCGGGTTCGGCTTCCAAGGCCGTCTGAAAACTGTTCTCCGCCGCGCGAGAATCCCCTTCGGCCCGTTTTTGCAGTGCATCGGCCAAATAAATCAGCGCAGGTTTGTGCTGCGGCAGTTTGGCGTAGCGGGCGGCAAACTGTCGCACCTTGTACCACTGCCGCGCGTTGAGGGCGTGGTAAATCGCACTTTCCAGTTCTTCCGCCGTATCGCCGACTTGGTAGATTTCACCATCTATCGAAATATAGCCGTCGTTTTCTTCCACTTTCTCGCGGGCCTGTTCCGTGTCCAGCCAGTCACTTTCTCGATATTGCTGCGTTTGGCGGCTGCCCTCGTCCAGCAGGCGGCGGCGTTCGTCTGCGGCATCGTCGGACGGGGCGGCAAAGCAGACCGTACAGAGCGGCAGGAAAAGCAGGCAGAGGCGGTGGGTCATGTGATGGGGTCCTTTGGGGCGGGGAGGCCGTCTGAAAGAAGTAAAAAACAGAAATTCCGCAAGGCAATACAGGTTTGTACGGCACTTCGGAAACAGGTCAGCCGCAGTATATTTATGCCTACTGCGGCTGCGGTTAAAAAACGGCGGTTTTCCTGATCGCGGGAACGTACGGCCAAACGCCGAAAACACCGGCATTCCCTAATCGCGTAAGCGGACAAGGTTATTTTTTCGCGCCGCCGAAGGCTACGTCGTCGCCTTTGTTGTTGTCAGTTCCGCGTTTGGCATAGCCTGCCATGGCTGCCGCGCCATTGCCGTAGAATTGTCCGGTAATGCCTTCGTTATTGCGGCCTGGGATGCTGTTGAATGTACCTTTTGAATTGGTAATTTCAACACCGTTAAAGCTCAAATCCCTATCGCCCGCGCGTTTCAGTGCGCCGCTCATAGAACCTTTGTCGCCCGTACCGAATGTGGCTTTGATTTCACCGGTATAGAAATCGTTTTTGCCCGGCGTGTGCTTGTTGATACCGACAACGTTATAGGTAGCCGCAGCCAAGTTTCTGGTGTTTTTGGTCGGATTCTCACCCACGAACCAAACCGTACGGTTGCCGTCGTTCATATTCAAATCCGTGCTGTTGGCGATCTGATTGCTGTTGCCTTTGCGCGGTGCCCATTCGCCGAAGAAGACGTTGGTTGCCGCAGTCGGCACTTTGGCAAAGGTCATGCCGCCGAATTTCGGTGCAATCGGTAACTTTGGGTCGGCCATTTGGCGTACGCTGAACACTTCGGTGTTGTTGGCACGTTTTTCATACCACACTTGGGCGAGTTTGGTTTTCGAGAACCAGCCCGCAATCGGGTTGATGTCGCCGGGTTGCAGGTATTTCGGATTGGCCGTGCCATTTGCATTGGCGTTCTGATTGCCGCCGTTGATGGGCGTATTGCCGTATTTGTTGCGGATGCGCTGCGCGGGTCCGGCTTCGAGGTTGATGGAATTCGAATAACGGTTGTTTCCATCGCTGTCTATACTGATACCGGCACGGTTTGCACCAAACGGCAGCGCATCCGATTTTTGAGTTTTCACACGGTTTGTACTTGATTCTCCATATATATTCTCTACAGCCAAGGCAGAACCAAAAGCACCCATCAAAAGGGCGGCTAAGACGGTTTGACGCACATTCATGTTGAGACTCCTAAGAAATTGAAAAAAGCCTGCTTATCTTTGAAATATAGATGGCGGCAGAAAGCAGAAAAAAGACCGTCATATAAAAATAATATTGATAATCAATATTATATATACTAATTTGTTTTTGACAATAGGTCTGATTGAAAATTTTAGAATTTCGCTTTTAGGCCGAAGGTAACCGTCCTACCTGGGCCGGGAACGGGGGTGCTGGACATCGGGTCTAGATAATAGCGGTTGGCGAGGTTAGTAACGCCGAAATTCAAGTCTATATGTTTCCCTATGCGGTAGCGGGCATAGGCATCTAAAAGGGTGGCGGCATGCCAGCCGTAGGGTTTGCCGTTGCGCTCATACACCTGCCCCGCGCCGTCGGCAATCAGCTTGTCGTAGTTTTTCCGCTCCGCCTTGCTGTGATGGATGGCGCGCATGCCCAATTCCAGTTTTTTGTTGAAGAAGCGCGTGCCGACATCAAGGGAAAGCGAATATTTCGGCTGCAGGGACTGGAAGAAGCGGCTGAGGCCGAAGCCGCCTTCCAGGCATTCGGGTACGCGTTGCAGGTAATAGTCGAATTTGAAGGCGATTTGTTTGTCGCAAACCGCGTGTTTCAAGCGGTAAGTACCGCCGAAGGAGGCGAAGAAGCGGCCGCTGTCGAGGCGGCTTTGCAGCTCCACCCCCTTGCTGACTGCCCTGTCGTATTGGATCATGCCGCCGTCCATATTGGATGTGTCGATTTGGTTTTTGATTTTATTGCTGTAGTAGGTGAGGCGGAGGTCGCCTTGGCGCAGCTTGGTGAAATGCGGGGCGAAATTGAAATTGTAGCCGACTTCCCAGTTGGTGCTTTTTTCGGGTTTTAGGTCGTATTCGGCAACAACTTCCCTGCGGAGTAGGGCGTTGCTGCTGACTCCGGTCAATTCATACAGGCTGGGGAAGCGGCTCATGCGGGCATAACGGGCAAAGAGGCGGTGGTTGTCGGCAAGATCGTAGCTGACCGCCAGCATGGGCGACCAGGAATGCGCGCGTTGCTCCTGCGGTATGCGCCAGCGGTCGGCTTCGCCGAATTGATGCCTGACCCAAGCAAGGTTGTGTGGATGAGCTAACCGGTCTCTAGCAAAATCATTATCGTCTTCCGGTGGTGTCTGATTTGTATTGGCCAGTGCTTGCGATTCGGTAATCTGTCCGGGAGCAATATGTAAATTCGCCCCCGGAATATAGCGGCGGTGGCTGCCGCCCTTGCCTTGCGGATTATTTACCATTTCGCGGTATTTCTCGGGAGCAAGCTGTACTTTGCTGTTGTCGAATTTTCCCGAAACAATTGGGATAATCTGTTTGCGGCGTAGGACATATAGCACATCGGTATTTTTATCGCCATGTGTATATTCAACAAGCTGTCCATTTGGTTTGGCATACAAGCGTGTTTCCTGATCAACGAGAGTATCATGCGGATCAAAATCGTAACCGTTTTTTTCCTTAAAACGGCGGTTAAGGTCTTGATATTCTGCAACCTGTCCTCCGATTCTATCAGGGTTATAAAGCTGCAACATTCGCTTTTGGTTGGCAATATCTTCTTCATCCGCCAATTCAAAATACGGCATCATCAGGCCGGTAACATAGCTGTCCGAACCCAGGCCATACTGATACCAGGGGTTGCGTGCGGCACGCTGCCGCGCCAGTTCGATATTGCGTCCTTTAAAGTTCTGATAGCGCACGCCCGCCTGTATGTTCAGGCGGGAAGTCGGTTTCCAGTCGAAGACCAGGTTCGCGCCCCATTCGCGCTTTTTCGCCGACTGCGGGCCGCCCAAGGCCGCCATGCGAGTCAGTACGCCGAAAGTATTCATCAAATCATTGCTGTCGGCGGTATCGGTGCGTTCTTCCAGTGTTTCGCGCTGGTAGTCGGCGGCGAGGGTGAGGCTGAGTTTGTCGGAAAGGCGGAAGCGGTTGCTGAGGTTGAAGCCGTTGCGGACGACGTCGGTACGCTGCCGCGCACCGGGAACGATGATACGGTCGGGATGTTCGATGTAGTAGCGTTCCTGATTCAGCTTTTGCTTCAGTTCGGCCAGGTTCATCAGCCTGCCCAGATGGTTGGTCTGGTCGGTCATCACATTTTTATCGGCGGGCGTGATGGCGTAGTAGCCGCCCGTATGCCCCATCCAGCGGTCAGTAATCGCACGGTTGTTTTCATCGTATTCTGCCAGCTTGCGGGCGATTTTGTCGGGCGTGTCTTCTATCATGCGCAGCACTTCTTCATGGGTTCGCGCCGAACCGTAGGTGTTCGACGTCATCGCGCTTTCGCAGCTTTCCCCCCGCAGGTTAGGTGAGGGCTGTTTGCGTATGTTGCACCAATACCAAAGGTCGTACTCATAGTCGGGCGTAATGACGCCGACGACGGGGCCGCCGCTCTGATGGCGGTTGCTGTCGGTCTTCACCCGCCACATATCGGCCTGAAAATCTATCCATTTGTTGTTTTGCGGCTTCCATTCGTAGCCGATTTTGTAGGTTTTGCTGTCGATTTTCGTCCCTATGCCCGGTGCCTGCTGCGCAGGTTCGTCTAGGGATTGTTCGGCGAAACCGAGTATCCATGCCGTTATCAGGGGGTTGATTTCGCCGAAGCCGATTTTGTTGTCCATATATTGCAGGCTGATTTTTTGGTTGCCCGGCAGATACCAGTTGTTTTTCAGCAGCAGGGTTTTGGTGTCGGTGTGGCTGTTCATGATTTCTTCGCCCGGCCTGAACAGGACGGCCATATTCGGCACCAGGCTGGCGGAAGATTTGCAGAGTATGTCTTTTTCCCGTGGCGATTTGTCGGGATACTGGTCGTAACAGGCATCTGCACCGTAAATGGGGTTGTTGAGGTAGCTCTGATAACCGCGTTTGCCCGCGTAGTAGTTGCCTTTTTGGCGGTGGCTGTATGCGGCAAGGCCGTCTGTAATGTCGGTTTTGAAGGCGGCGGACAACATCAGCTGCCTGTCGTCTTTGAAGTTGGTGTGGCTTTTGCCGCCCGCATACTTGGTACCCGCGATGCCTTCGTCCAACAACAGGGCGGTGGGGGAAGGTTTGCCGGTATAGCCGGTCAATACATCGGGCATACCCGATACCCCGTCCGCCGTCGCGCCTATGGGCGAGAGAGTGCGGTAGTCGCGGCCTAAGAATTGGCGCAGGTCGTTTTTCTGCGCCACGGTGTTGCCGGAAAACTCGGTTTTGACTTCGATTCCCCAGTTTCTCCCTTCGGGGATGATGTCGGAAGGTTCGATGGTGCGGATAGACATCGCGCCGCCGACGCCCGATTTCACGCCGCGCGTGAGGGCCGGGCTTTTTTCCACCGCGATGCTGCGGAACAGGGCGGGGTCGAGGTAGTTG
This sequence comes from Neisseria perflava, assembly GCF_019334725.1. Lineage (NCBI taxonomy): Bacteria > Pseudomonadati > Pseudomonadota > Betaproteobacteria > Neisseriales > Neisseriaceae > Neisseria > Neisseria perflava. The sequence goes on from NZ_CP079818.1 coordinate 1,075,515, forward strand.
CGGTCGCCCACGCCGTAGTTGTTGAGCCAGACATCGACCGTCTGCTCCGTACCGTCCAGCGTTACGGGGATACGGCCTTTGCCGGTGATGCCGCGTATGTTGGGCGTAATCGCGCCGCCGGCGGTGCGGGTGTTCATGTTGTACACGCCGTTTAGGCCTTTGAGCACGTCGCCGGCGGATTGGACGCGGTAGCGTTCGAGGTATTCTTTGCCGACATAGGCGTTGGAGACGTTTTTGTAATACACGTCGTCCGCGCCTTTTTGGTCGTTGGTACGTTTGCCACTGACAACAACGGTATCCAATTCCTGGTATTGTTCTGGTCGAGCTGAGGTTTCGATGGTATTGGCAACGGTTAATGTACTGAACGCGCTGGCAAGGCTGAGAATGATTATTTTGGGTTTGGGAGTAAAAGCAGACATAGTTTCTCTTTGTTAAGAACTTAATATAATAGGTTAAAATACTCTTTTATATAAAAAATATAAAATTTTTAAATATTATTAATATTTATATCATAATTGATTATTCTTATCATTATTGAAATAATTTAATAAATAGTCGTTTTTATCATAATTTTATTTGGATAATATTCAGATAAATAGAGAGATGAAAAGGCCGTCTGAAAATTTTCAGACGGCCTTTTATTTCATTTGCTTTGAGAATCAATCAAGCAAGATTATTTCTCAGCTTCTTCAAAACCGACGACTTCGAGGCCGAAGCCGGTGAGGCCGGTGAAGGATGAAGGCTGGCCGAGGACGCGCAGTTTTTTGACGTTGAGGCCAGCGAGAATTTGTGCGCCTATGCCGTAGCTTTTGCTGTCCCATTTGTAGGCTTGGTTTGCGCCTTTGGGCAGGGTGCGGTCGAGCAGGGTGGCGCCGTCTTCGGTACGGTGCAGGAGGATGACTACGCCGCTTTCGGCTTGTTGGATGCGCTCAAGGGCTTTGGGCAATGACCAGGAATGGCGCGGGTTGGCTTGGATGAAGTCCATGACGCTGAAGGGTTCGTGGACGCGGACGAGGGTTTCTTCGTCGGCGGTTGGTGTACCTTTGACGAGGGCGAGGTGGGTTTCGCCTGAGAGTTTGTCGACGTAAACGTGTTGTTGGAACTCGCCCCACGGGGTTTGTACGGGTGCGTTGCCCATGTCTTCGAGCAGGCTTTCGGTGCGGCTGCGGTATTCGATGAGGTCGGTAATGGTGCCGATTTTGAGGTTGTGTTCTTCGGCGAATTTCATCAGTTCGGGCATGCGCGCCATGGTGCCGTCGTCGTTGATGATTTCGCAGATGACGGCGGCGGGAATCAGGCCGTTCATTTGTGCCAGATCAACGCCGGCTTCTGTGTGTCCTGCGCGGACGAGTACGCCGCCTTTTTGGGCACGCAATGGGAAGATGTGGCCGGGTTGGACGATGTCTTCTGGTTTGGCGGATGGGGAAACGGCGGTTTGAATGGTCAGGGCGCGATCGGCGGCGGAGATGCCGGTGGTAATGCCGTGGGCGGCTTCGATGGAGACGGTAAAGTTGGTACCGTATTGCGCGCCGTTTTTCTGGGTCATCATGGGCAGGCCGAGTTTTTCGACCATTTCGCCGTCCATCGGCAGGCAGACCAGGCCGCGTGCGTGTTTAATCATGAAGTTGATGGCTTCGGGGGTAACGAATTGGGCGGCCATCAGCAAGTCGCCTTCGTTTTCGCGGTCTTCGGCATCGGTGATGATGACCATTTTGCCGGCTTTGATGTCTGCTAGGATTTCTGGGATGGTGGAGATGTGGGACATGGTATTTCTTTCTTGGCTGATGGTGGGGGCGTGGCGGTCTTGGTGGTCTTGATCCAGCCACATGTCAGGCATATTGGCTGCCTGCTCGATTTTTCGGGCTTTTTTCTCGCCGAAAGATTTGTTTTTCAACAGGGCGGACAGCTCGCCTTGGTTGATGGCGATGGCTTGTGCAAACTTGGTCTGCTGGCCGTTGTGGTGTTGTGTTATCCATTGCCGCAGGTTGTGGCGGCGCAGGTCGGTGGTGTTCATGATGAGATGGAATTGAATTGTGTGTAATGGATTGTAGTCTTGTCTTTACCAAAAGGCAAACTTTGTTTATTGAGTTTTTTTATTACTTTTTAGTAATAAGTTTTAATATTTCAGACGGCCTGGGTATGGCTTGAAATTGACGGTTTTGGGAGAATATGGGGAATGTTTTGATGATTATTTTAACGGGGGATGTTTGAAATGAAAATGCTTGGGCGCGGATTGGTCGTGCTGGTGTTGTGTGCGCTGACGGCTGCAGGCGGCTGGTTTTATGCCCTGCATGGTCAGAACGAAGAACATCAGGTTTTGTCCCGTGAGGGGGTTTTGATGCAGATTAAGCAGATGAACCGCTTGGAAAGTACGGCATTTTATATCGATACGATTATCCGTACGGAGAAAAAAGGGGATTGGCGCAGGCTTTGGCAGGATTCTCAAAGCGGTATTTTTATTGTGCGCGGTAAGGTGTTGGCCGGTTTGGATTTGGACAAGTTAGGCGCGGACAATGTCAATATTGTGGACGACAAGGTCTTAATCAGCCTGCCGGCGGTGGAAATTTTGAGCGTGGATTTGGAAAATATCGAAGTGTACGATATTCAGACCGGCTCGTTTAATTTGCTGCCTATGGATAAGTCGGTATTTAAGACGGTGCAGGAAGAAGCGAAAAGGCAGGTATTGCAAAGCGCGTGTAAGGCTGAGATTTTGGAGCATGCCAACCGTCAGGCGCAAATCCAGTTGGAAAACTTATTTGCATTGACGCAGACGAAGGTGTCCGTCTATCCGGCTGCGGTAGGGAAGTGCGGTTAAATAGATTGCTTGAAAAGATAAGGCCGTCTGAAAAATTTTCAGACGGCCTTTGTTTCATCAAGCCATTATCCGCGTCGTAAAACGGCGGTATTGATGTATTTTTGAATACCGGTGGCAATGGCTTGGGCGCATTGTTGGCGGAAGGATTCGCTGCCGAGTAGCCGCTCTTCGGTAGGGTTGGAGAGGAAGGCGGTTTCCACCAAAATGGACGGAACATCCGGCGCGCGGAGGACAGCGAAGTTGGCTTCGTCAACGCGGCCTTTGTGTAATTGGTTGAGTTTGCCCAATTCGGTCAAGACGGAATGGCCGAGTTTGCGGCTGTCACGCAGGGTCGCGGTTTGGGTCATGTCCAAAATCGTGTTGTCGACATTGGGGTTGCCGCTGGTTTGTACGCCGCCGATGGCGTCGGCGTTGTTTTGGGTTTGGGCAAGGAATTTTGCCGCCGAGCTGGTCGCTCCTTTGGTATTGAGCATATATACGCCGGTACCGCGAGCGGACGGGCTGGTAAAGGCATCGGCGTGGATGGACACGAATACGTCGGCATTGCGTGCACGGCCTTTGGCAACGCGTACGCCCAATGGGATAAAGATGTCTTCGTTGCGCGTCATGAATACGTTGTAACCCAAGGCTTCGAGGCGTTTTTTGGTTTCGCGTGCAATGGAGAGTACAACGTTTTTTTCTTTGAGGCCGCTCGGGCCGATTGCGCCGGGGTCTTCGCCACCGTGACCGGGGTCAATCATAATCACGGGACGGCGGTTGCCGCCGCTGCCGCGATTGTTTTTAGGGGCAGGGGTGTCGTATGCGATATTGGTATTCGGACGTTGTTTGGGGACATTGCCGTTGAGCAAGGCCATCATCGGGTCGTTGGCATCTGCGCCGTGCGGATAGAGGTCGATAACCAAGCGGTTTCTGAAGTTGCCGACGGGGGCGAGCGCAAAGACTTGCGGATGGGAGCTTTGTTTGAGGTCGATGACGATACGCACGGTATTGGGCGTATTTTGACCAGCACGAATGCTGCGGATAAAAGGGTCGTTAGACAGCACTTTGCTGGAAATGCCTTGCAGGACGCTGTTGATTTCCGCTCCTTGAATATCTACAACCAACCGGCTGGGGTTGTCCAACATAAAATGTTGGTATTTCATCGAGTGGTTGCTCTCAAGGGTAACGCGTGTGTAGGCGTGCGCCGGCCAAATGCGGACGGCAAGGAATTGCGCAGGAGAGGCCGGTTTGGCCAATGCGGCACCAACGGGCGTGAGGGTGAGAAATAGTCCTGTGCCTTGACGGAGAATGTGTCTTCTAGTTAATTTGACCATGATTCTAAACTTTTTCGGCCTTGGTTTGTGTGGGCGGAAAAGGTGCAGGTTCTGCCCTTATCGGTATACGTCAATGTAATGGTAATATCTGCCGGAGGCGTGAATTCCCCGCCTTGCTGCGGCCATTCGATGAGGCAGATGCTGTCGGGCGCAAACAATTCGTCCAAACCGGCATCTTCCCATTCCTCGGGTATGGTAAAGCGGTAGAGGTCGAAATGGTGGAGGGTGAATGCATCCAGCGGATAAGATTCGACAATGGTGTAAGTCGGGCTTTTGACTGCGCCCGTATGTCCCAGTCCGCGCAAAATCCCGCGTGTCAGCGTGGTTTTGCCTGCACCCAGCCCGCCTTCAAGGTAGATGGTCAGCGGAGCGGAAAGCTGCTTGCTCCATTCTTCACCCAGTTTCAGGGTTGCTTCTTCATCGGGCAGAAAACGGGTGTACAGTCCGTTTGAGTGCATGGAATAGACCTTGTCGTTCAAAAGGCTTAATTATGATGGAATTGGCGGCGTTTGCAAACCTGATAGACGATAAAGTTAGATAAAGATAGTGTTGAGGCCGTCTGAAAACGGAATTCAGACGGCCTTTAATGTTAAAATGAAAATATCCCTCACAAAATTGCGAGACAGCTTATGCCTTTATCCATAGACGAACAATTATTGCCGCACCGCAATGCCATCGACAGCATCGATGCGGAAATCCTCCGTTTGCTCAACGAGCGCGCCGGTCATGCGCATGCTATCGGCGAATTGAAAGGGACAGGCGCGGTGTACCGTCCTGAACGGGAAGTGGCCGTTTTGCGCCGGATTCAGGATTTGAACCGCGGTCCTTTGCCTGATGAATCGGTCACCCGGCTGTTTCGCGAGATTATGAGCGAATGTTTGGCAGTGGAGCGTCCGCTGACGATTGCCTATTTGGGCCCGAAGGGAACATTTACCCAGCAAGCCGCCATCAAACATTTCGGCCACGCCGCACACACCATGGCGTGTACCACCATCGACAACTGCTTCAAACAAGTTGAAACGCGTCAAGCCGATTATTTGGTGGCGCCGGTAGAAAATTCGACCGAAGGCTCGGTGGGGCGCACTTTGGACTTGCTGGCCGTAACTGCGTTGAAAGCCTGCGGCGAAGTGGTTGTCCGTATTCATCACAACTTGTTGCGTAAAGACAGCCACGAAATCGGCGGCATTACCAAAGTTTTCGCCCATGCCCAAGCCTTGGCACAATGCAACGACTGGCTCGGCCGCAATCTGCCTAATGCCGAGCGTATCGCCGTAGCCAGCAATGCCGAAGCAGCGCGTCTGGTTGCCGAATCTGACAGTCCGAATGTGGCCGCGATAGCCGGACGTATTGCCGCGGAAATTTATCAGTTGAGCTTTGCCGCCGAGTGTATCGAAGACGAACCGAACAACACCACGCGCTTCTTGGTGATGGGTCATCAAGAAACCGGCCGCAGCGGCAACGATAAAACCTCTTTGGTCGTATCCGCACCCAACCGTGCCGGTGCCGTTACCTCCTTGTTGCAACCCTTCACCAAGTTGGGCATTTCCATGACCAAATTTGAAAGCCGCCCAAGCAAATCGGTTTTGTGGGAATATCTGTTCTTCATTGATATCGAAGGCCATCAAGGCGATGAAAATGTCCAAAAAGCCTTGCAGCTTTTGGGTGAACGCGCTTCCTTCGTGAAAGTTGTCGGCTCTTATCCGACCGTTGTTTTGTAAGGATTATTGGGTATCAAAGGCCGTCTGAAAAGTTTTCAGACGGCCTAAATTATGTTCTCAATAGTTGCCATTTATGCAACATCATTGGCAGATTGATGTCAGTAAGTTTGCATGATTGGAAATGAACCTTCTATAATCCGAACGTTTTTAATATTTTCATGCAAAGAAAGGAGCAAGCCATGACACGCAATACTTCAATCCGCTCAATCACATTCTTTGCAGCCCAAGCGTAGGTCTGACTTTCGGATAACGCTTTTCGCATTCCATGTCGCCCGCTTCGGGCTGCTTTCCCTACGATTATCGGCTAGAAACCAGGCCGTCTGAACATTTAGCAGACGGTAGATACCTATTGTCATCTGTTGACGGTTTCTATCCGTTTAAAAGAAAGCATAAACACATGGGCAATTATTCCCATCATATTCAAATTATTGCCGATTCAAATACATGGATTGAAGGCAACGCTGTCGCACAGCTTGAAACCACCGCCCGATTACCGCATATGTTGCGCGTTGCCGGAATGCCGGATTTACACGCAGGGCGCGGTTATCCGGTTGGCGCGGCATTTTTCAGCGACCGTCATTTTTATCCTGCCCTGATTGGAAACGACATCGGTTGCGGCATGGCGTTTTGGCAGACCGATTTACGCGCGGCCAAACTCAAACCTGCCAAACTCGCCAAACAGCTTGGCAATATCGATACGCCGCTAGATAAAGACGAACAGGTCGATTTATTAGGTGACGCTGTCGATATGCACCAATTTTCAGACGGCCTTGCTGTAGGTACGATTGGCGGCGGCAACCATTTTGCCGAGTTGCAAACCGTTGACACCGTTTATCGCACCGATTTGCTTCCGCCCGATTTTGATGAAAACCATCTGCAACTGTTGGTGCATAGCGGTTCGCGCGGATTGGGCCAGCAGATTTTGCAATACCATATTGCCGCCTTCGGGCATCAAGGTTTGGCGGAAGAGGGCGAAGCGGCGGCGGCCTATCTTGCCGAACACCAAACAGCCCTTGAATTTGCCAGCCTTAACCGCCGTTTGATTGTGGCCAGAATGCTTGACCGTTGGCGCGCAGAAGGAACATGCCTGCTCGATGTCCACCATAATTTTTTGGAACAAACCGAGATTGACGGCACAATCGGTTGGCTGCACCGAAAAGGCGCAACGCCCACCGATAAAGGCTTGGTCATGATACCCGGCTCGCGCGGCGATTACAGCTATCTGGTCCAACCTGCCGAAGATTGTCAAATTTCGTTGAATACCTTGGCTCACGGCGCAGGTCGGAAATGGCAGCGCGGCGAATGCAAAGGCAGGTTGTCGCACAAATACACTGCCGACAGCCTGCGCCAGACCGAATTCGGCAGCGTAGTCGTTTGTCAGGATAAGGCCTTGATTTTTGAAGAAGCGCCGCAGGCTTATAAAAGCATCGACAGCGTTATTGCCGCCATGAAAAACGCAGGTTTGATTGAATTGGTCGCGCGGTTTAAACCTGTTTTGACTTATAAAACCGGCGGCGAGTGTGGAGCGTAAAGATGAAACAGAATACACCAGCGGTTCATCTGCAAATTTCCACCGCGCAAGGGCCGGCAGAGTGCCGAATATTTGCCCGTTTCGTCTTGGGCAAGCTGCTTGCCGAAGCCCAATCAAAAGGCATTGATGCCGAACTCGTTAACGAAACCGCCGATAAGTACGGCATTTTGTCGGCGACGCTCAAATTGGCAGGGCAAAAAGCCGAAAGTTTGGCGCAAACTTGGCAGGGGACGCTCCAATGGATATGCCCCAGCCCCGTCCGCCCGAAACATCCGCGCAAAAATTGGTATATAGGCGTTTTTCGTTTGCCCGATATGCCGCAGACGTATGAAATGCCGTCTGAAAACGGAATCGAGTTTCAAACCTGCCGTTCGGGCGGTAAAGGCGGGCAACACGTCAATAAAATCGAAAGCGCCGTCCGCGCTACCCATAAAGAAAGCGGCATTTCCGTGTGGGTCGAGAGCGAACGCAGCCAGCATGCCAATAAAAAATTGGCGGTAATGTTATTGGCGCAAAAGCTGGCAGAGCATCATGCCGGACAGGCAGGAAATTTTGCGCAGGAGCAGCACACGCAACTCTATCAAGTTGAGCGCGGCAATCCGAAAAGGACGTTTGTCGGAGCGACGTTTAAGGAGAAGTAATTTGCCTGTCGGATAAACAGGCATAGTGAAAACATAAACCAAAGGCCGTCTGAAAACTTTCAGACGGCCTTTTATCAGTTTATCGATTAGCGTTCGCTCAACGCTTGTTTCATACGCGTAATCGGTTTGATCAGGTATTGGAAGATGGTTTTTTCACCGGTTTTGATGTCTACCGTTGCAACCATACCCGGAATAATCGGCATCGGTTTGCCGTTTTTGTCTTTCAGGGAGTTGTTTTCGGTTTGGACGAGAACGCGGTAATAAACTTGGTTCGGGTCAAGTTTTAAGTCGTTGGCACGGTTTTGCATAGAGTTGCTGACGGTATCGGCGCCGACGAGGGTAACTTTGCCTTCTAAACCGCCGTAGATGGAGTAGTCGTATGCGCTGACTTTAACCAATGCAGGTTGGCCTGCGCGGATAAAGGCGATGTCTTGCGGACGGATATAGGCTTCGACCAGCAGTTTGTCATCAACCGGGACGATTTGCATGATGTCTTCGCCTGCGTTCACAACGCCGCCGATGGTGGTGACTTTTATGCCTTTGACGATGCCGCGCATAGGGGCGCGGATTTGCGAGCGTTCAACCGGGTCGGCACGCATGGCAACGTTTTCTTTGGATTGCGCCAGTTCGGATTCGGCTTGCAAGAGTTCGTTGTTGGCATCGGCTTTGTAGCGGTTGCGGCGTTCAGAGATTTGGGTGGCCAAGTCTGCGGAATCGCGGCGCATTCTTAAAAGTTCGACTTCGGAAACATAACCTTCGGAAACAAGAGGAGCAGTAATGGCAATCTCTCGATCAAGTGCGGCCTTGCTTTGGGATAGGCCGTTGATGGCATCCACCATGACTTGGCGGCGTGCTTTGTAGGCGGCGATTTCGCGACGGCGAAGCTCGGGACCCACGCTGTCAGGGAAGGAGAGCTTGGTTCCGTAGGCTTCAGCTTTAAGGCGGGCAATAGTGGCTTCGAGGTTTGCGACTTTGGCTTCGCTTTCGCGCAAAACGGCGGAGCTGCGTGTGTCGTCGAGTTTCATCAGAATCTGATCTTTCTCGACCATATCTCCTTCTTTAACCATGATTTCGGTTACGATGCCGGGATCCAGGCTTTGGATTACTTGCTCACGGCTGCTGGGAATGATATTGCCGTTGCCACGGGTAACTTCTTCGACAGGGCTGTTGTAAGCCCAAATAACGAAGACAATCATCAGAATAAAAAACAGGATGATGACAATAAACTGGCCACTGTGTTTTTCTTTTTGCAGGGCGGCGTTGAGGTCGTTGATAAGGTCGAGATCTTTGGATTTGACGTTGTTTTCGCGGCTCATAATCGTGTGTCTTTATTGTGTTTGGTGGATTTTAACCATTAGGGCAGGCTGTTTGAAAGGGCAAGTAGGTTTCAGACGGCCTTTTGCTTTATCGTGCTGCTGATTGAGAGGCAGCAGCAGCTTGTTGCTGTTGTTTGGCGTTGGCTGCTTTGGCCTGTTCGTTTTGCATGAGTTTTTGCAATACGAGGTCACGCGGGCCGTCCATCACGACTTTACCATTATCCATCACAATGATGCGGTTGACGATTTGCAGCACTTGCGGACGGTGGGTCACCAAAAGCATGGTGCGGTTGCGACCCCATTGGGCAATAGCATTGAGCGCCATGCGTTCGGTAGCCTGGTCCAGGCTGGTGGTCGGCTCGTCCAGCAAGACGACTTTCGGGTTGCGCAAGGTCATGCGTGCCAGGGCGATGATTTGTTTTTGACCGCCGGACAAGCCTAAGCCGTCTTCACCCAGAGGCATATCCAAACCACGTGGATGGTTGCGGATGATTTTGTCGAGGCCGAAGCGGTTGAGCGCAGTCAGTAAGTCTTGGTCGGTAGAGTAGCTGCCGGTACGCGCCAAGTCCATATTTTCACGCAATGTGCCGAGGAACAGGCGTGGCGATTGGCTCAACAGCAGGACTTGATCGCGCAGGAAGTTGGGGTCAAGCTGGCGCATATCGACGCCGTCAAGGGTAACGTTGCCTTTTTCAGTGTCGTACAGACCGCTGGCCAGTTTGAGCATGGTGCTTTTACCGCTGCCGATACGGCCCAAAATACCGACTTTTTCACCCGGTTTGATGGTCAGGCGCAAATCTTCGACGGCGCTGTTGTTGTCGGCTTGATATTTGAACGATACATTTTCAAAGGTAATGTTGCCTTGTACGTTGTCCAAAGTAATGTATTTGCGTTCCGGATTGCGCTCGATAGGGCGGGTAACGATGTCGTTTACACCTTTGAGGGCAAGTTTGGCCTGTTGGAAGCGGGTGGCCAAACCAGCGATTTGTGCCAACGGCGCCAAGGCGCGGCCGGACAGAATCACAGAGGCAATCAATGCACCCATGGTGATACGTTCCGCATGGTTGTCGGCATGAATCAAATAGGTACCGACGACGACCAAGAAGACGGTATTGAGCTGCTGCATGGCAACGGCGAAGTTGACCATGAAGTTGCTGGTGTCTTTGACTTTGATGGAAGAAGCGGAAGTTTTGGCGGTGTATTCGTCCCAACGTTGTTGCGCCCAAGATGTGGCGTTGTTGGTTTTCAGGGTTTCGATGCCTTCGATGGCTTCAACGGCAAGGCCGGAGCGTTGCGAACCTTCTTTCATCGATTCGTTGATGTGGCGAGAGAGCGGGCGTTGTACGACAAAACCGACAATCACGACAATCGGAATGATGGTTAGGGGAACGAGTGCCAGTTTGCCGCCGACCATGGAAATTACGAAGATAAACAGCAACAGGAAAGGCAAGTCGACAATAGTCAACAAGCTGGCACTGGTCATGAACTCTCGCACGGCTTCAAATTCGCGCAGGTTGCTGGCGTATGAACCGGAAGAAGCTGGACGGTCTGCCAGACGTAATGCCATCACGCGGCGGAACAGGGCGGAGCTGATGATCAAGTCGGCTTTTTTGCCGGCAATATCGGTCAAATGACCACGAATCATCTTGGCGGCAAATTCAAACAAAATCGCCAAGACCACGCCGATGCTCAATACCCACAAGGTTTCATAGGCCTGATTGGGAATCACGCGGTCGTACACGTTCATCACATACAGGGAGCTGACGAGCGCAAGGAAGTTGATAATGATGGTGGCCAAAATGACTTGGTAGTAGTAGCTGCGGAAACGCCAAATGACTTTCCAAAACCATGCTTTGGGCAGATGGTATTCAGGCAGCTCCGAGCGCATATCGGTCGCCATTTTGGGTTTGATAAACCAGCAGTAGCCCAAATACAGGCCGGAAAGCTGCTCGTGGCTGAGTTCCTGTTCCAAACCGTCTACTTGGCGGATATGGTATTTGCGCTCTTGGCCGGAGCCTTCGATTTGGGTGATGACCGCTGCCTCTTCGTTGTGCAGGATAATCATGACCGGCACGGCGAGCGAGGGGATGTCTTCCAAATTGCGTTTGGATAAGGTGTTTTCAAAGCCGTGGCTGCGCAGGACTTCGACCAGCGAGTGATAGTTGACCTTAAGCTTTTTGTCGCGCACGACTTCGGCGGACAAAGCAGCTTCGGATACGGGCGCACCCAAAAGGCGGGTCACTAAGACGATATGTTCAATGATGGCTTTCATATTTTTTCGCGTAATGTTTTTGGTTTAACCGGCGGATATGGCTTTATTTTTGTGCCAAACCGACCCAAGCGGAGATTTTGGCCTGGGTATTTAAATAGTCGAGCGCCGCATCGCGGAAATCGTTGCGGGCGGCAACATAATCCTGCTCGATGGAGGATAACTCGCTGTATGCGCTCAAAACGTCGGTCAGCGTACGTCGGGCGATTTTAAACTGCAATTCGTACACTTTGATGACTTCTTTTTGGGCGGCGATGTGTTGCGCCGTCAACGCGGTACGCTGTTCGCTTTCCTGCATGTCGATGGCTGATGTTTGAACGCGTTCGTTCATGTCGCGCAGGATTTGTTCGGACTTGGCTTCTGCGGCAATCAATGATTTGGCATTGCGCTCTACATTGTGTCGTGCGGCAATATCCAACACATTCCATGCAACGTTTAAATAAAGCTGTCTGGTGTTACGCGTTGCACTGCCTTCTAAATTAAGGGCAGGCAGGCGTTCGGCTTTGGAAGCGTCCAAATCGGCACGGACGCTGTCGCGCTCGGCCAATTGCGCCTGATAGGACGGATTGTTGTTGCGGTTGGGGTTGTTGAAGCGTTCGCTGATGGATTTCGCCGTGTCGTTTTTAAACGGATCTTCCAAATCGTTGGCAGTCAGCTGGCGCGAGGTATAGCGGGACAGGCGGCTCAGTGCCAAATCCATGGTGCGGCGTTGTTGGGCAATGATGTTTGCCACTTGCAGTTGGCGCGCGCGCGCTTCAATCAATTCGGAACGGCGGCCGGCATCATATTTGACGATGGTATCCAAGTCTTTTAAGAGCTTGTTGTGGCGCGTCAAAGTCTGTTCGTTGAGGATCAGGGTTTCTTTTGCGCGCAATGCGCTCAGATAGAGGCGGCCGATATCGCTGCCCAGCTGCTCTTGGCTTTCGGTGTATTTGTGTTGATAGTATTCTTCGCGGCTGCGGTCGCGGCGGACGGCGGCTTCAATCGCACCCCATGAGTAGATGTTCACGCTGCCGCGCACGCCGACACCGTCTTCCATGTCGTTGCTGGAATATTTATTGTGTTGCGCCAGCACTTTTGTGCCGGTCAGGGTAACGACAGGATAATGGCGCGCACGCGTGGCTTTGGTCGTGCTTTGCGCTGCTTCTTGAGTGGCTTTGGCTTCACGCACAATCGGATCGCTGATTAAAGCGTCCCTGAGGATGTCTTGCAGGCTGTATGCAGAGGCCGTCTGAAACGGCAACAGACAGCAGGCGACGGCAACGGCCGATGACAATAAACGGGGCTTTGTGGGGGAAGAATAAATATGCGACATGATTTTTAACCAAATGATTTATATATTATCGTTGTCCGTATCGGGTATCGCCTGAGGCATGACCGGGCGAATTTTGAACGAGAACACATACATTTACAAAGCATAAAGCATTTTTGCCAGCTTTTCACAATATTCTGATAAAAGGTCGAGATACATGCCTTAAAGTATATTATTGCAGAGCGCGACTATCGTATCTAATGATTTTAATGTAAAAAATCTATCAAAAAGGCCGTCTGAAAGGATTTCAGACGGCCTTTTTCAACCTTAATCCTTGCGTTGCAATACGGCGGCAAAGAAGCCGTCGGTTTGGTGTTCTCTAGAGTTGAGGCGCAGGTATTTTCCGGTATCCAAATCAATCTTCAGGCTTTGCAGCAGTTCGGCGCAGTTGACGAGTTCAAATTCGGGATGTTCGGACAGGAAACGTTCGACTTGCAACTCATTTTCTTCCGGTAATACGCTGCAGGTGGCATACACCAAGCGGCCATGAGGTTTCACCAGTTTGGAGGCGGCATCGAGGATGCTGTGTTGCTGTTCTAAAAGGTTGGCCACGGTCTCGGCGGATTGGCGGTATTTAAGGTCGGGGTTGCGGCGTAAAGTACCCAAACCGGAGCAGGGCGCGTCCACCAACACGCGGTCGGCTTTGCCTGCCAGTCGGGTGATACGGGTATCGTGTTCGCTGCTGATGCGTTCGGGGTGGATGTTGGTCAGTCCGGCACGGGTCATGCGCGGTTTGAGGTTGGCAAGGCGTTTTTCGGCGATGTCGAAGGCGTAGATTCTGCCTTTGTTGGCCATTTGCGCGCCGACAGCCAAGGTTTTACCGCCGGCACCGGCACAGAAATCGACAACGATTTCGCCGCGTTTTGCGCCCACCAATAAGGCAAGCAGCTGGCTGCCTTCGTCTTGGACTTCCAACGTGCCGTCTAAAAACAGTTCGTGTTTGTTAAGCGCGATTTTGTTTTTCAGGCGGATGCCCCAGGGCGAATAAGGCGTGGCCTCTGCATCGGCACTTTCGGCTTGCAACAATGGCAGCACTTTATCACGTTTGCTTTTCAGGGTATTGACACGGATGTCGAGCGGGGCAGGTTGGTTGATGCTGCGGCCGAAGGCGAGGATTTCTTCTTCGCTCCAATGCTGTTGCAGTTGTTCCACCAGCCATTGCGGTAATTCTGCGGCGGTATTCAGGCCGTCTGAAAACTCGGTTTTACGGGCTTTCAAATTGCCGAGGAACTCTGTTTCTTCTTCATCAAGCAGGTCTTTGATTTGGCTGATGTTGGTGCTTCTGCCGAGAACCAGTGCGGCGAGTGCGGCTTTGCGCGGCTGCGCGTGCGGACGGCGCAGGGCGGTACTGATTTTTTGATAGTGGCGCAGTGCGGCAAAGGCGGTTTCGGCGATTTCGTGGCGGTCTTGGCGGCCGAGTTTTTTGTGTTCGCGGAAATAGGCGGAGAGGACGGCATCGGAAGGCTGTTTGAAAGTCAGCATTTCAGCCAAAACTTTGGCGGTATGGTCGAGTTGTGCGGCGTTCATAATGTAATGGGTTCTCTTAAAGTTGGTAAATGGTTTCAGACGGCCTTCATGATGCGTTCGATTTCGTGCCAAAAGCCGTCCGGCCGTAATTCCAAAACGGCAATCAAGCCTTGGTCGATACGGCGGATTTCGGTTTCGTTCAATGTTTCGGTTTCGGCAACACGCGCAGGCGCGAGATAGGCCATGCGGTCGAGCAGATGGTAGCGGGCTTCTTGGCGTTCAAACCCGTATTCCGCCCAATCTTGAATATAGATGCCGCGCCAGCCGTATGGATTAAGCGGCGGCTCAAAAGTATGGAAACCCTGTGGAAAAAATCCGATGCCGCGCACGATGGAAGCAGGAAGCAGATTTTCCGGCAGGCCTTGTGCGGTTAAGGTTGCTTTGCCTTGCGGCGTATGCAGCAGTTTGGATTGCTGCACCAGTTTGGCGGCTTTGTCCGTCAGCGTGTCTTTAGGATTAAGGCCGCGCAGGTTTTGCACTTGGTCTCCGCCGTAGTATTTACACGCCAGCTCGATATGGTAGGGCTGTTGGTTGAGGGAAACGACAAAATCTGCAGCTCCCAAAGTTTGGCCGTCTGAAAAAACGGGCAGGTTGTATGCGTGCAGTTCGGCATGCGGCGCGTTGGCAAACCAAAAAGCCAGCAGCTCTTCGGCATAAATGCCGAGACGGTGGCCGAACGGGGCGCGTTGGGTAAGGTAATCCATCAGCGGCGTGGGATCGGCATCCAATGCCAAAAGGTAGCGGAAACCGTGTTCCCCCAATAGTTCGCGCACGCTCAATTCGCAACCGCTTTGCCACAAAGGCGGCGCAGTCAGCAGCGAGGCGAGGTCGCGGACGGGGTGGCTGGTGAGTTTCCACCATAATGCGTCTAGGGCGTAATTCATGCTTATCCGAATATCAGTCATGCCGTCTGAAAGGCTGGAAATGTTTTCAGACGGCATTAATCAGTCTTTTTTATGGATACGGTGGCTGACGGTATTGAAAAAACCGCGCAGGATATCGATGTCTTCGGTTTGCGTGTTGGCGCGTCCGAACAGGCTCTGCATACGGCGCATCAGGCGCTCGCCGTTGCGGCGGTTGAAAAAGCCGATGTCGTTCATCACGCTTTCCATGTGGGCAACCATGCCTTTGATTTGCTCGTGGGTCGCGGCGTGGTCTTCCTGTTGCAGGTGGGTCATGGGTGAATCGGTTTGGCTGAAGATTTCGTAGCATACAACTTGCACTGCTTGGGCGAGGTTGAGCGAGAAATAGTCGGGGTTGCCGTTGATGGTCATCAGTCGGTTGCAGGCTTGGACTTCTTCGATGCTCAAGCCGAAAGTTTCGTTACCGAAAACCAGCGCCACTTTCTCGCCACGGTTGGCGGCCTGTAGTAATTCAGGCACCAATTCGCGCGGCGTTTGCAGCGGCGCAGTGATTTCACGGCGGCGGCTGGTTAGGGCGCAGGCGATGGTGGTGTCGGCAAGGGCTTCGTCCAAAGAAGCGGCAATGGTGGCATTTTCCAAAACGTCTGCCGCGCCGGAGGCAAGGATGAAACTTTCTTCCGGTAATTTAAATGATTGCGGATGCTCCGGATCGAATACGGGCGGATTTTCCGTCATCGGCGTTGCCATCAGATTGGGGGCGACGATGGTCAATTTGTGCAGGCCCATTGTTTTCATGGCGCGCGCGGCGGAGCCGATATTGGCGGGATGGCTGGTGCGCGTGAGGATGATGCGGATGTTGTCCAGATAAGCGGGCAGGGCAGGTTTTTCGGAAGTCATGTTTTATTTTCTGTTTGTACGGGAATCAGGTATAATGCGCCATCTTTTTGTTTTCAGACGGCCTTTTTCCATGCCGTCTGAAATGTTCTTTAACAGCATCGGAAACGATTAACAGCCTCTTGTGTGCCTTGTTCGGCGCATTAGGGCGTATTTTACCTGAATTAGGAAGAAAACCATGAATCCGTTTTTAAATACCGCTTTCAAAGCCGCCCGTAAAGCAGGGCAAATGATGATTCGCGCCGCCGGCAATCTGGATGCCGTCAAAGTAGACAGCAAAGCATTCAACGACTTCGTTTCCGATGTTGACCGCAGCTCCGAGATGATTTTGGTGGAAGCGCTCAAAGAAGCCTATCCGCATCATAAAATCACTTGCGAAGAAGGCGGCTCCCACGGTAAAGCCACCGCCGAGTACGAATGGATTATCGACCCGCTCGACGGCACAACCAACTTCCTCCACGGCCATCCTCAATACGCCATCTCTATGGCACTCCTGCACAAAGGCGTGTTGCAAGAAGCTTTGGTGTACGCACCTGAGCGCAACGACGTGTACATGGCATCCCGCGGCAAAGGCGCGTTGCTCAACGACCGCCGCATCCGCGTTTCCAACCGCATCGAATTGAACCGCTGCCTGATCGGTACCGGCTTCCCTGTTGTCGATCAAAGCATGATGGACAAGTATCTGGCGATTTTGAGAGACTTCTTGGCAAAAACCGCCGGCGGCCGTCGTGAAGGCGCGGCTTCTTTGGATTTGTGTGCCGTTGCGGCCGGCCGTTTGGACGGTTTCTTCGAGTTTAACCTCAAACCTTGGGATATTGCCGCCGGTGCATTGATTGTCCAAGAAGCAGGCGGCATCGTTACCGATATGTCCGGTAATGAAGGCTGGTTGGAAAGCGGCGACATCGTTGCGGCCAATCCTAAAGTATTGGCGCAAATGCTGAAAATTATTTCTGAACACCAATAAGCGTTTGTAGGGCACGGCCTGTATTTTTCGTGGCAGGCCGGATTCTCAACAATCGGTAAAAGGCCGTCTGAAACCTGAAATAGGGTTTCAGACGGCCTTTTGTTTTGTTGTTAACGGATTCGGATAAGAGCTGAAAATACGGCTTTTAAAGGGAGCATTTTTAATTTTGTCTGTATTTTCTATTGCTTCGCAGTTATGATGTGGATTAGCTTGGCTGAAATAATGCCGCGTGCAATCATAAAAATAGAAAGCAGAGGAGAATAATGAAACGAGATTTTGAAGCAGTAAAACGCATTGTCATTAAGATCGGAACCAGTTCTTTGGTGTTGCCAAACGGCAAAATCAATTTGGCAAAAATCGACCAACTGGCCTTTGTCATTTCCAGCTTGGTCAGTAAGGACAAAGAAATTGTGCTGGTGTCTTCCGGCGCGATGGGCTTTGGGCTGAATGTCCTCAACATGGAAAAACGTCCGGCGGAAATGGCGCAGCAACAGGCTGTTTCCAGCGTCGGTCAAGTGGCCATGATGAGCCTTTACTCGCAGATTTTTTCCCATTATCGGATGACGGTATCGCAAATCCTGCTGACGCGTGATGTGGTCGAATATCCGGAAAGTTTGGCAAATGTTACCAATGCTTTTGAATCCCTGCTTTCCATCGGTGTCATCCCTATTGTCAATGAGAACGACGCGGTCAGCGTGGACGAGATGGACCATGCGACCAAGTTTGGCGATAACGACCGTTTGTCGGCAGTCGTGGCGAAAATCGTTAAAGCTGATTTGCTGATTATGCTGTCCGATATTGACGGTTTGTTTGATAAAAATCCGGCTGTTCACACTGATGCCAAGCTGCGCAGCCATGTGGTCGATATTACTGAAGAAATTATTGCTTCTGCCGGCGGCTCGGGCAGTAAGTTTGGTACGGGCGGCATGCTCAGTAAGATTAAGAGCGCGCAGATGATGTTTGAACATCACGGCCAGATGGTGTTGATGAACAGCGCCAATCCGCGCGATATCCTTCAGGTTTTAGATGGCGCGCCTATCGGAACGTGGTTTGCACAAGAGAAATAGGGAGGTTTGATGAGCTATATCGAACAGTTGGGCAAGAATGCTCAAAAAGCCAGTAAAAAGTTAATCAGCTTGGGAAGCGTGGAAAAAAACAATCTGTTGCGTCAGGTTGCGGCAGCATTGGTTGAACAGGCTGAGATGATTTTGGCGGAAAATGCCCGCGATTTGGCCGCTGCAAAAGAAAACGGCATTTCGGACATTATGCTCGACAGGCTGCGCTTGAATTACGAACGCATCAAAGGCATTGCGGAAGGCATTGGGCAGGTTGCCGATTTGCAGGACCCGATTGGGCAGGTTGTCCGTGGTTATACCAATCTGGACGGTTTGAAGATTGTTCAAAAACGCGTGCCTTTGGGCGTGGTCGCCATGATTTTTGAAAGCCGCCCGAATGTTTCAGTCGATGCGTTTTCTCTGGCCTTTAAAACCGGCAATGCCATTATTTTGCGCGGCGGTCGCGATGCCATCCATTCCAACACCGCATTGATTGCCGTCATCAGGCAGACTTTGGTAAAAGCGGGAATGGATGCCGATGTGGTGCAGCTGGTTGAAGATACCAGTCATGCCGCTGCCGAGGAATTGATGCAGGCAGTCGATTATATTGATGTGCTGATTCCGCGCGGCGGTGCGCGCTTGATTCAGACGGTGAAAGAGAAATCGAAAGTTCCCGTCATTGAAACCGGAGTCGGTAATTGCCATATTTATGTGGACGACAGTGCCGATTTGGAGATGGCAGTCGATATCGTCGTGAACGCCAAAACGCAGCGTCCGAGCGTGTGCAATGCAGCTGAATCTTTGGTTGTCCACGAAAAGATAGCGGAGGCGTTTTTGCCCAAACTGGAAGAAGCAGTTGCCAAAGTGCATCCGGTCGAATTTAGAGCCGATCAGGAAGCACTGCGTATGTTTAAAAATGCTGTTTTGGCAACCGAGGAAGATTACAGTACCGAGTTTCTTGACTATATTATGTCGGTCAAAACGGTAAAATCAGTGGAAGAAGCCGTCGATTGGATTAATGGCCATACGACGCATCACTCGGAAGCGATTGTGACCCAAAGCATTGCCCATGCCGAGTTTTTCCAAGAAAGCATTGATGCGGCGGCGGTTTATGTCAATGCGTCTACTCGGTTTACCGACGGCTTTGTTTTCGGATTGGGCGCGGAAATCGGTATTTCCACCCAAAAAATGCACGCCCGTGGCCCGATGGGTTTGGAAGCGCTGACTTCGACCAAATTCTATATCAATGGCAACGGTCAGATCCGACGTTGAGAAACGCCCCTCAACTTCATCAATTTGCGTATAATGGCGGGAAATTTGATTTTCCCCGAACAACCGATTTAGTAAAAAGGAACACACCATGTCCTCTATCCACGATCAAATCAAAGAAGTCGTTACCACGCACCGCGTCGTATTGTTCATGAAAGGCACGAAGCAATTCCCTCAATGCGGCTTCTCTTCCCGCGCCGTACAAATCCTGAATGCGGCAGGTTGCACCGACTATGTGACTGTCAACGTATTGGAAAACGATGCCGTACGCCAAGGCATTAAAGAATACAGCGACTGGCCGACTATTCCTCAACTGTACGTCAACGGCGAATTTGTCGGCGGTTCTGACATTTTGATGGAAATGTACGAAGCCGGCGAACTGCAAGAATTGCTGAAAGCTTAATCATCTACAATATTCCGTAATGTAAAATTGTTGACAAAGGCCGTCTGAAACCCTGATTCAGACGGCCTTTCGCATGAATACGCACTTTGCGCGCCATGCGAAAAAAAGTATAATCCCCCTCCATCAACGCAATTCGGAAAATCAACATGAACGTTACCGTTATCAACCACCCTTTAGTCCGCCACAAACTCACGCTGATGCGTGAAGCGGATTGCAGCACTTACAAATTCCGCACGCTTACTACCGAGTTGGCACGTCTGATGGCATATGAGGCCAGCCGTGATTTTGAAATTGAAAAATACATTATTGACGGCTGGTGCGGCTCTATTGAAGGCGACCGCATCAAAGGCAAAACGCTGACCGTCGTCCCGATTTTGCGTGCCGGTTTGGGTATGCTCGACGGCGTACTCGACCTGATTCCAACTGCCAAAATCAGCGTTGTCGGCTTGCAGCGCGATGAAGAAACTTTGAAACCAGTTTCTTATTTTGAAAAATTTGTTGACAGCATGGACGAACGTCCAGCTCTGATTATCGACCCAATGTTGGCGACCGGCGGCTCTATGGTTGCCACCATCGACCTTTTGAAAGCCAAAGGTTGCCGTAACATCAAAGCATTGGTATTGGTTGCCGCTCCGGAAGGCGTGAAAGCCGTCAATGACGCGCATCCTGATGTAACCATCTACACTGCCGCGCTCGACAGCCACTTGAACGAACACGGCTACATCATCCCAGGCTTGGGCGATGCCGGCGATAAGATTTTCGGTACACGTTAATTGAAATGTTTAAGGCCGTCTGAAAAGTGTCAAACATCAACTTTCAGACGGCCTTGTTATATGGTTTGCTTTAAAACCCACATCAGAAAGGACAATCATGAGCTTCCAAGATAATCTGGCCACCATGCCTGCCATCGACCATTTGAGCGGCTTGGATATTCTCGATAAAGAGGACAATGTGGTTCATCACATTCCCAATGCGCCCGGCAAACAAGGCTCGCTCAAGCTTTACTATGCTTTGGCACAAGAGTTTGACAGCAAGCTGGACGCAGCGGCAGCAGAACGCGGCCTGGCATGGTTTGCCGAACATGTTGCCGATGCCGAAGCCAATCCGGGTAAACATCCAAATATTGATTTGCTGTTTAAAGTGAAAGCTGACAATATCAGCCTGACTTTGAAACCATTGGCTGCTTAATGAATACAAAAAAGGCCGTCTGAAAACAATTTTCAGACGGCCTTTTTATATGCTTAAAGCCTTAAGCGATAGAAGCTTCAACGAATGCAGTCAGTTGACCTTTAGCCAATGCGCCGACTTTAGTGGCAACGTTTTCGCCGTTTTTGAACACCATCAGGGTAGGGATGCCGCGAACGCCAAATTTGGCAGGAGTGGCTTCATTGTCGTCGATGTTGATTTTAACGACTTTCAGACGGCCTTGGAATTCGGAGGCGATGTCGTCCAAGATTGGGGCAATCATTTTGCAAGGGCCGCACCATGGTGCCCAGAAGTCCAGCAATACAGGTACGTCGGATTTCAAAACGTCTTGTTCGAAGCTGGCATCGCTGGCGTGGATAATCAATTCGCTGCTCATGTTTGTTTCCTTTTAAATCGGGATTAATGAATACGTTGTTCAGAATAGTGGCAGACAGGGAAAATTTCAAGTGCCGCCGTCCGGTAATAGTTTTTTTGAAATGCGTCTATCGTAATCCTTAAAGATTCAGACGGCCTCTTGAACCATGTGGCCGGAGTGGGCAATCAAATGGCGCGTGTAGTCGCTGCTTGGATTGGCAAACACGTTTTCGCATTCGCCTTCCTCAACGACTTTGCCGTCTTTCAACACCATCACGCGGTGGGAAATGGCGCGGATGACGGCGAGGTCGTGGCTGATGATGATGAAGGCGAGGCCGTATTCTTTTTGCAGGCTGCTGAGCAATTCAAGGATTTGTTGTTGCCATTGGACATCAAGCGCGCTGGTTGGTTCATCCAATACGAGGATTTTTGGGCGGACAATGATGGCGCGGGCGATGGCGAGGCGTTGGCGCTGGCCGCCGGAGAATGCGTGCGGATAGCGTTCGAGTGCGTCTTCGGGCAGGCCGACTTGTTTGAGGACTTCCTCGACGCGGCGGCGCATTTCTTCGTGCGGCATTTCAGGTTCGTGTACGCGTAAGGCCTCGGAAACGGTATCGAAGACGTTCATGCGCGGATTGAATGCGCCGAACGGGTCTTGGAACACCATTTGGATTTCGCGTCTCAATTCGCGTTTCCATGGCTCGCCGTTGACAATCAGGCTGCCTTCGGAATCGATAAGGTGCATAACGGCTTTCGCCAGCGTGGTTTTGCCGCAACCGCTTTCGCCAATGATGCCCAATGTCTCCCCCGATTTGAGATCGAAAGAAATGGGGTTGAGGATGGTTTTGTCGCGTTTTTTAAACCAGCCGTCTGATTCTTTGATGGAAAAGGCGATTTGTTCGGCCTTAAGGACGGTGGCCGGGTTTGCAGGTAAAGGAGCCACTTTGCGCATTGTGCCGGCGTTGAGCAGCATTTTGGTGTATTCGTGCTGCGGATTGGCGAAGACTTCGGCTGCTTTGCCGGTTTCAAGAATACGGCCGTTACGCATAACGGCGACATCATCGGCAAAACGGCGTACAAGGTTCAAGTCGTGCGTAATGTAGAGCATGGTCATGCCGTGGTCTTCTTGCAGGCGTGAGAGCAGGTCGAGGATTTGGGCTTGGACGGCAACGTCCAAAGCGGTGGTCGGTTCGTCGGCAATCAGGAGCTTGGGCTGGGCTGATACGGCCATGGCAATCATGGCGCGTTGGCGTTGGCCGCCGGAAAGTTGGAAAGGGTATGCCTGGGCTTTTTGCTCGGGCTGGTGGATGCCGGTTTCGTCCAAGAGTTCGATAGCGCGCGTCCATGCCTGTTTTTTATCCAAACCCAAATGCAGGGACAGGACTTCGGCGATTTGTTCGCCGACGCGCATGACGGGGTTGAGGGCGGTCATGGGTTCTTGAAACACCATGCCGATTTCGCGGCCGCGCAGTTTTTGCAGGGCGCGTTCGGGCTGGGTCAGCAGATTGGTTCCGCAATATTTCAGACTGCCTTCAAAGGTAACCATTGGATTAAGGCGCATAATGCCTTGCGACAATACGGTTTTGCCGCTGCCGCTCTCGCCGACCAATGCCAGTTTGCGGCCAGGTTGCAGGGTAAGGTTGATATCGTACAAAACTTGTTTGCTCGGAAAGGAGCCGTTTAGGTTTTCGATTTCGAGTATAGGTGTAGTCATGGTCGTGGCCGTCTGAAAAGTTTGTTGATGACAGGTTTTCAGACGGCCTGCATGAATCAAGGGGCCGTCTGAAACAGAGGTTTAGTCTTGAAACTGTTCTTTGAGTTTGCGTTTTAACACTTTGCCGGTGGCATTGCGCGGCAGCTCGTCTTGGAAGATGACTTGTTTTGGGATTTTAAAGTTTGCCAACAGGCCGCGCAGGTGGCTGCGGACTTCGGCTTCTTCCAGCTTCATGCCTTCTTTGAGTTGGATAAAGGCAATGATTTCTTCATCGGCGTATTGGTCCCTCACGCCGATTACAGCAGTGGCTTCCACAGCTTCGAGTTTGTAAATGGCTTCTTCGATTTCACGCGGATAGACGTTTTGGCCTTTGGAGATAATCAGGTCTTTTTTGCGGTCAACGATGAAGATGAAGCCGTCTTCGTCTATGGTGACGAAGTCTCCGGTTTTCAGCCAACCGTTGACAATGGTTTCATCTGTAGCGTCAGGCATATTGAGGTAGCCTTGCATCACCGAGTCGCCTTTGACGATGAGTTCGCCCACTTCGCCGCGCGGCACTTCGATCAATTCGTCATCGACGGCTTTCACGGTCAGGCCGGGCAGGGCAACGCCGACGCTGGCGGTTTTTTGGCGGTCGGGTGTATTGACGGCCACAACGGGCGAACATTCGCTCAAGCCGTAGCCTTCTAACAATTTGGCGCGCGGGAATTTGGCTTTAAAGTCGTCAATGGTTTGTCCGGCCAGAGGTGCTCCGCCACTGATAAACAGACGGACGCGGTTGAACCATCTGAAATACCAAGGGATTTTAGTTTTACTCATGGCGGTGTAAATGGCCGGTACGCCGAGGAAAATGGTAGCGCGTTTGAGTAAAACCTGTTTTAACACGTTGGAGAACGGGAAGACGGATTTGACCAAAATAATCGAGCAGGCTTGATATATCGGCAGCAAAACCATGGCGGTCAGCGTAAAGCTGTGGAACATGGGCAAGAAGACAACGAAGCGGTCTTTTTGCGAAATTTGGAAAATTTGTTCGATGCCTGAAAGGTTGGAAAACAGGTTGCTATAACTGATTAATGCGCCTTTGGGGTGGCCGGTTGTGCCGGAGGTGTAGATAATGTGCGCCAAATCGTTGGCAGACGGCTGACGGCTCAGATTCGGCTTGCCGGGGAATGTTCGCGCGGCATCGAAATAGCTGTCATCACTACTGGCAGCTTTGGTTTCGCCAATCCAGATGATTTTATTGACTTTGGTTTTGGCTTTGATGTTTTTGAGTTCTTTGGCCAACGACGCTGAGGCGAACATAAAGCGTGCGCCGCAGTCATTGAGGATGTAGGAAAATTCTTCGCTTTTCAAAAAGACATTGAGTGGGACGGCTACCGCTCCGATGGAAGTAATGGCGAAATAGGCAGTAATAAATTCGGGAGAGTTGGAAACGACCAGGGCGACCTTGTCGCCATATTGTACGCCTTCGTGTTGCAGATAGGCGGCGACGGTTTCTACTTCGCGCTTGAGGGAGGAATAGCTGATTTTTTCTTTGTCGTTGAAAATGACCGTGCCTTTACTGTTTTTTTGGCAGGCTGCAGTCAGCATAGCGTAAAAATTAGAGTGGGTGTGCATTTCGGAGTTTGTGTCCATATTGTGTCGATTGATGTACGGTTTCGATGAGCCGTTTATTTCGAAGGATAGGTTTTACATCCTATCGGTAAAATAAGCAAGAGGCCGTCTGAAAATACTTTCAGACGGCCTCTTGCTTTGTCGGGCTTAGGAAAGCAATATTTTGAATTTAAACTTATTTATTGTGTTGATGGGAAAATTCCCATTCTTCAAAAGGCTGGCCGTTCGGAAGATAGCGCAAGCCGATTGTGTTTCTGTCTCGGGTCATTTCGAGTTTACCGTTGAGTTTGAGGCAGGATCTAGATGACAGGTAGGCAGAGCCGATGGTAGAGGCTTTAGACCTAGCCGTTGTTCAGACGGCCATCGGGTACTTTCTTAAACAGGCGATAGAAATTGTCGCTGGTGTTTTGTGCCAATGTTTCCAAGCTCTCGCCGCGCAGATTGGCTAAGAACTCGGCTGTATAGCGGACGTAGGACGGCTCGTTTTGTTTGCCGCGTTTGGGAACCGGCGCGAGGAAAGGCGCATCGGTTTCTACCAAGATTCTATCGGCAGGGACGTATTTGGCGGCTTCCTGTATCAGCGGTGCGTTTTTAAACGTCACAATGCCGGAGAAGGAGATATATAACCCTAAATCCAAAGCGGCTTTGGCAAAGGCGATGTCTTCAGAGAAGCAGTGAATCACGCCGGAGTTGGTGTGGCACTCTTTCAAAATCCGCAACGTGTCTTCGGCCGCATCGCGCGTATGGACGATAACGGGCAGGCCGCTTTCGTTGGCGGCTTGGATATGGTCGGCAAAGCGTTGATGTTGCCATGACAAATCGCCTTTGCACCAGTAATAGTCCAAACCGGTTTCGCCGATGCCGACGATTTTGGGATGTTTGGCCGCTTCTACCATTTCGGCAATGGTAAATTCTTCTGCTTCTTGGCTGTCGGGATGTACGCCGATGGTGCAGTAGATGTGGTCGTGTGCCTGGGCAATGTCGAAGACTTCGGCAAAACTTTGTTTGCTGACGCTGATGGCAAGCGCCTGTTTGACGCTTTGCGCTTCCATATTGGCAAAGACTTCGGGCAGGCGGTCTTTTAGGCCGTCAAAGTTGAGATGGCAATGTGAATCGATTAAATGCATGGTATTACAGGGTAAAAGTAGTACGGTCGCTGCGCAGGCGCGGACCGAGCTCGGCTTCGATCAGGTTTTTTGCCTGCTGGCAGCTTTCGTGTTCGGAAAAGGCAAGGCCTACGCCTTTGGGGCGGTGGGCCGAGGTGCGCGCCGGATTGATCCAAACGACTTTGGTTGGCAGGAAGCGTTTGGGATAGTCGGCGATTTCGACGGCCAAGAGGATGTCTTCGCCTAGGGAGAATACGTCATCGGTCGGCACGAACAGGCCGCCGTGTTCTAAAAACGGCATATAGCAGTTGTACAACAAATTGGGGTCTTTGAGTTGCAAAGCCAACATCTTCGCCGGAATGTCTTTTTTATTCATCATTGATTACCTGTTAGGGTTTGTTTTGCCAAAAATCCAAATATTCGATAAGCAGATACTCAAGCTGCATTTTAACACTCAAGGTATGATATCCGTAAGGGTTGAGCGCGTTCAGACGGCCCAATAGGGCAAACAGCTTGCGTGAATCGGTTTTAGAGGCTGTCTGAAGCAGGGCTTGGGCATGGTGCGGATAATAAAGCGGCACCATATTTTGTTGTGCTAAGCCGACATCCATCAGCCACTTTTGCAGCCAGTCGATGAAAACGGCCAGCGGTTGCTTTTGTTTGTCGAACGTGGCGGCGTAGTCGAGTATGGCCAACAGGCGCGGGGCGGCCAGCAACATCAGCAACTCTTCGCGTAATGCATCCAATTCGGGAGTCGGCGTGAATAAAGGCGCGCCGCTGTGGAATGCCAACAAGGCTTCGGCATTTTCCACGCCCTGTTGGCGCAGGTATGCCGCAGCCTGCTCATGGGTCGGCGAGGGCAACACCATCTGGCGGCAACGGCTTTTGATGGTGGGCAGGAGTTTATCGCGTGCATGGGTAACGAGCAGGAAAACGACGTGTTGCGGCGGCTCTTCCAGAGCTTTCAACAAACCGTTTGCCGCCTGTGTATTCATGCTTTCGGCCGGATGTACCAATACCACGCGCAGGCCGCCGCGGACAGCGGTCAGGTAAATGTTTTCCACAATATCGCGCACGGCATCGATTTTGATTTGCAGGAGTTTGCGTCCCGTTGCCTCGCCTTCGGGCATTTCCGGCGTGAGTTCGTAAAAGTCGGGATGGGTGTTTTGGCTGAACAAATGGCACGAAGCGCACTCGCCGCATGGTTCATGACTGGACTTGGGCGATTCGCACAGCAATGCTTGCGCGACAAAGCGGGCAAACTCGGTTTTGCCGGTATTTTCTTTGCCGGTAAACAGCCAAGCGTTGGGACGGTTTTGCCAATGGGCGGCGAGCTGTTGCCATTGGGTTTCATGCCATGGGTAAATCATATCGTTTGGGAACTATAAGGTAGGTGGTTATTATACTCTCAGGCCGTCTGAAAAAGGTTTCAGACGGCCTTTAATAAACTGCCCAAAAATTAACCAAATATTGTTTTGCTTTGAAATATCAATGATTAAGCTGACTTATTCACAGCCTTTGCACACGCTTGTTTGGGGGAAATGTGCATTTTGTTTGGGAGTAAAGTTGTGCTTAAAATTTAGGCAGATGTGTTTTTTAATTTTAAATCAGACAGTAATCTGATTTATGCACAAGCTGTCCACGCGATTGAACAGTGAAAATGTGCATGGTGGGGATATATTTCAGACGGCCTTATTTGCTGCTTTTCAACAAAGCGGTCAAATCCCCGATAAATTTCGGTTCCCGTTTGATGAGGTAAACAATTAACGGAAGATTACCCACGGCAACAATCAAATACAGCAGCGTGATGCTGTCAAACAACATCAGCAAAACCGCGCTCAAAATAGCGGCCGACACCATAAATACGCCGTTGATGATGTTGTTGGCAGCGACGGCGTGGGCGCGGAAGGTTTCACTGCTGGCGGTTTGCAGCCAAGTGTAGAGCGGTACGGAGAAGAAGCCGCCGAAAAAGCCGATGGCCGACATCACGAGCATAATCGGATACGCTTTAGCTTGCGATAAAAACCAAATAATGCCGTTTAATTCGGTAAAGCGTTGGCCTTGGGTCAGCCACACCAGCAATAATCCACAGACCGTTAGCCCCAGAGTGCCGATGGTAACCAAGCCCAAAATCAGGCGCTCGTGGCTGAGTTTGGCGCATAATACCGAGCCGATGGCGATACCGATGGAGAACAGCGCCAACATCAGGTTGAACACATTATCGTTGCCGCCCAAATGGATTTGCGTGAACGTCGGCAGTTGGGTGGTATAAACCGAGCCGACAAACCAAAACCATGAAATACCGATGATGGAAGTGAATACGGGTCGGTCGGCCGCCGCTTCACGAATCAGTGAATTCGTGCCTTTGATGATGTTCCATTCGATTTTTGTGTCCGGCATTTTAGCGGGTACAGACGGCATAAACAGGCTGGTCATCGTGCCGCCGATAGCGACCAATAACACCAAACCGCCAACAATATACGGCGGAACGCCTGCGACTGCGGTGCCCAAAATCTGGCCGAGCAAAATGGCGATAAACGTACCTGATTCAATCAGACTGTTGCCCATAATCAGCTCTTTGTCGTTGAGGTAATCGGGCAAAATGGCGTATTTCAGCGGGCCGAACAAAGTCGATTGCGTACCCATGCAAAACAGGCAGATTAAAAGCAAAGGCGCGGATTGAATATAGAAGCCATATGCCGCTACTGCCATGATGATGATTTCCAACAGCTTGATCCAACGCGCCAAAACGGCTTTGTCGAATTTGTTGCTCAGCTGCCCTGACAGCGCGGAAAACAGGAAATAGGGCAGGATAAACAGCATCGCGCCCAAGTTCAGCATTTGGCTGGACGGCAGAAAGTCGTTTTTGCCCAAACCGTAAAAACTGATCATCACGAATAATGCGGTTTTAAACACATTATCGTTAAACGCGCCTAAAAACTGCGTCCCAAAGAGCGGCGCAAAACGGCGGGTCGTGTGGAAATTCAGATTGTCTTTTTTAAGGCTCATTATTTGGATTCTTTGTCTTCGTCTTTTTCGATCAGTTTTTCAGTGGAGTCGTCGTCCATCAAAATGCGGTGCGCAGGTCCTTCAAGGTCGTCAAACTGTCCGTTTTTACCCGACCACCAGAAAAACCAACCGATGATAAAGGCCAAAATAATGCTGATGGGGACAAGGATAAACATACTTTCCATTACATCGCTCCGGTCAAATCGCTCAGGATAAAGGTTTTGCCGCTGACTGTCAGGTATTCGTTGCGCAACGCACCGATATTTTTATCGTCAAAAAACAATTCGATACGGTCTTTAACCACGCGCCAGTATTGAGGGATATCGGTTTGCTCGAAAGGCGACAATACCGCTGCTTCGGTTGCATCTTCGCTTTGCAGTTTGACTACAAAGCGTCCGCTTTGCGGCGGATTTTGCGATTCATCGTCTGCTAACATAATAAAAAATCCGGCATGTTCGCCGTCTTGAGTGTGGATACTGAAATAATGCATATCGGGAAATCTTCAAAACCGCCGTCATTTTTTCAGACGGCCTAAAATAAAATTCCGTCCATTTTACATCAAATATTAAGTCAAGCAGCCGATTACATTTTTTGTTAGAATACGGCGTTTACTTTGTTAATCTGTTCAGACCGCTACCCACTACGTCCCACAAGGGGTGCAACATAGCCGGAGCAGCAGTAAGGTCCCGACAAAAATGCCGTCTGAAACCTCAAGGAGCATAAAATGACACAAAAATTAATCTTGGTTTTGAACTGCGGCAGCTCTTCCCTCAAAGGTGCCGTATTGGATAACGACAGCGGCGAAGTATTACTGAGCTGCCTGGCAGAAAAACTCAATCTGCCTGATGCCTACATCACCTTCAAATTCAACGGCGAAAAACATAAAGTTGAATTGGCCGCCAAGCCAGACCATACCGGCGCGGTAGAAGCACTGATGGACGAGCTCAAAGCCCACGGCCTCGACACCCGTATCGGTGCGATCGGCCACCGCGTGGTAAGCGGCGGCGAATTGTACAGCGAATCCATTTTGGTTACCGACGAAGTTATCGACGGTATCGAAAAATGTATTCCACTTGCTCCTCTGCACAACCCGGCACACCTTTTGGGCCTGCGCGCTGCACAAACCATTTTCAAAGGCCTGCCGAACGTTGTCGTATTCGACACTGCATTCCATCAAACCATGCCTGAACATGCTTACAAATACGCTGTTCCACATGAATTGTACGAAAAATACGGCTTGCGCCGTTACGGTGCACACGGTACCAGCTACCGCTTCGTTTCTGACGAAACTGCACGCTTCCTCGGCAAAGACAAAAAAGATTTGCGCATGGTTATTGCCCACTTGGGTAACGGCGCATCTATTGCGGCAGTTGCCAACGGCGAATGTAAAGATACCAGCATGGGCCTGACTCCGCTGGAAGGTTTGGTAATGGGTACACGCAGCGGCGATATCGACCCTTCAGTTTTCAGTTTCTTGGCTGAAAACGCCAACATGACCATTTCCCAAATTACCGAAATGCTGAACAAAAAATCCGGCCTGCTCGGTATCTCCGGTTTGTCCAACGACTGCCGTACCATTGAAGAAGAAGCTGCCAAAGGTCATCCGGGCGCCAAACTGGCTCTGGAAATGTTCATCTACCG
The DNA here is from genome assembly GCF_019334725.1 of Neisseria perflava. Lineage (NCBI taxonomy): Bacteria > Pseudomonadati > Pseudomonadota > Betaproteobacteria > Neisseriales > Neisseriaceae > Neisseria > Neisseria perflava. The sequence continues at coordinate 1,106,049 of NZ_CP079818.1, forward strand.
CTTGGCTAAATACATCGGCAGCATGACAGTAGCGGCAGGCGGTTTGGACGCATTGGTCTTCACCGGCGGTATCGGTGAAAACTCCGACATCATCCGCGAACGCGTATTGGGCTACTTGGGCTTCCTCGGTCTGTACATCGACCAAGAAGCTAACCTGAAAGCCCGCTTCGGTAATGCTGGTGTGATTACCACTGCCGACAGCAAAGCTGTTGCCGTTGTGATTCCTACTAACGAAGAATTGATGATTGCACACGATACAGCCCGTCTGAGCGGCCTGTAATCTCCGTCATTATTGAAAACCTGCCCGCAAGGGTAGGTTTTTTGTTGTGTATAGATGAAAAAAATTTTGAGAATATATTGAAAAAAGCCGGCAAACATTGCGTTTACCGGCTTTTTAATCAGTGTAATATTAAGAACGCTGATAGATAGGTTTAGAACTTATAACTGATGGTAAACAGCAAAGTCCTGCCTCGTGCGTAGTTGTTTAAGACGGAGCGTGTCGTACCGCCATATTTGCCATTGCATAAACCGTTGGCATCGCATTCGACCTCTTCATCATCCCAACCGCCTTTTCTTTCAAATACGCTGAAATAGCGCTGGGTTGCGGCATCGTTTGCGGCATCCAAAGGATCGACATAGCGTTTATTGAACGCATTTTGAATGTCGAAACGAAGGATAAGGTTTTTCTTCGGTTCATAATTGGCATAGAAATCAAAAATCATCGGCTGTCTGTTGATGCTTTCTGTTTTTTTGATCACCCTTCTGCCCATTTGATGTGAAGAGTAGGTATTAGCACCGGTTGTACCGTCAACAAATTCCTCCTCAGTCGTTGCCCGTGTACTTTTGCCGTAATAGCGCATAATGCCGCCGATGGTCAATTTGTTGCCCAACCATCGGGACCCTAATTCAAACCGACCGTAATCTCGGGGCAAGCGGGAAATTTTGCTTAAGCCGTAGCCTTGTTTGATTTGGTCTTCTTTAGAAGAGTTGCGGGGCGATTCGCTGGCATCGCTATAATTGGTCGGCTGGTTGGTTTTTTGATAGGCGTAAGACAGGGTGGTAAAAAAGCGGCCGAAATCATAGTTCATTTCCACTTCCAAACCGTTTTTATGGACAGGTTTGGCATAGTTTCGATGCTGGATGGAGTATTGCAGGCCGGTACTGGTTACCCAGCTGGGTGCTTTATCCAAATCCCACCATTTGCCATAAACATTGTGGATATAGTTGTTTATTCTGCTGCGGTAGGCGACCAGTTTGAAACCCAATACATCGTCCGGCTTGAAAATCCCTTTTTTGAAGGTATTGAAGCCTATTTGGTAAGTATTGGCCTGTTCCGGCTTAAGGGCTGTATTAACGCCCGAGTCGCCGATTTGTGAAAAATACATTTCTTGAATATTCGGCATTCTATGCGTACGCGAATAGCTGATAAACGGCATAAAGTAGTCGTTGACATTGATGTTTAATGCCACCGAATGGTTTACCGCATGCTTTTTACCGGATTTGGTATAAACTGGTTCGTAAAGGTCGCAGCTTGGCGTGCAATGCTGTTTATAAATTTCAGAATCTTCTCCAAATGCTTTTTTAAAGTCTTCTTGGGTATTGAAGTAGTCGGTATATTCGCCCTTGTAGCGGTAGTTGACCATATTGGCGCTGTAATTCAATTGATAAATGCCTTTTTTCAAGGAAGTATCAAAATAGAACGTATTGAATTTTTGCTGGCCTGAAGGTTGCAATATGGTTGATTTTTGAGGAAATATTCCTTTGTCTCCTTTGAAGCGGCCTAAAAAGCTGTACAGGCCGGCATCTTGATCCGGGCCGTCGTAAAACAGGCTCAGCTCTTCCGGAAAGCGGTTTTTACTGTATTGGTTTTTAAAGAAATTGAAACCGACAGTAGTTTTTAAATCTGTTTTTTGGGGAAGTTTGAAAGAAAAGCTGTTGTTGATATCCAAAAGATTGGCCGTATTTTTGGTTTCCAAATAATCAAGCAGTCCCCATCCTGAAAAACGTGAGTTTTTCGGATATTTTTGTTTTCCCAAATTATGGGCGGCCAACACGTTTAAATCGACATAATCGCCAATGTTTAAGTTGTAATTGGCTTGGTAGTTGCGGTTTTCTACTTTGCGGCTGCCGATACGGTTGTTCATGGTACGAAGCTGAAGGTCGAGCTTGTTGTTGTCGTTTTCGTATTCCACTTTGACCAAATGGCTGTTTGAGCGTTGTTGCAGGCTGGTCGGGTCGATTGGAGTCAGATCCCATTGCGGTGCCAAATTCTCTTTCCAGCCTCTTTCCAAGTCATCGACATAATCTCTTTGTAAAACTTCAGGATCGTTATATTTTTTGGAGAAAGGGTAGTCCCAATAGCTTTTACCGACCGCATTGCGCTTGGAAAAGTCGCGAACCCAACGATTTTGCCCTTGGTCGAATTTTAATAAGTTGCGTTCAAAATATTCTTGTTTTTTACGGTCCAAATATTCTTCGCCAAAATTGCCGATACGCTGACCGCCGCCGCCTACTTTATAGTTTTGCTCGACATTACGGTGGCTGTAGCCATATAAAGCGCCAAGGCGCGCACCGCTGTCAAACCATTTTTGTACTGCTCCGGTTGCCATAAAGTTGCTTTTGGTGCTGTTTGTGCCGGTCAATCCTTTGGTTAAGAGGCCGAAGGTATTGTTTCCGTGTACCACATCGTCTACTCGTAAAGTACGGAAATTGGCTGTACCGGATAAGGTATTGATGCCGTTGGCACCCGAGAAACTGCCTTTGGTTACATCCACGCCGGCAATAAAATTGGGATCCAGTGCCGTACCGAATTGGGAGGAGCTGCCACTGCGTCCGGCATCGGCAGAAGTGGAATAGAAGGTTTGGGTGACGCCGTCAACCATCGTATTGACACGTCCCAAACCGCTATCGCCACGGATATTGACCGCCAATACCCCCGATCCCTTGTCTTGTTGGGTGAAAACGCCGGGCATGCTCCGCACGATGGTATCGATGTTTTCGCTGGATTGATAAACGCGTTCACGCGAACTTTTGGCTTGGCCTTCGGTAAAAACTTTTTTCTCTTTGGCAATGTGTTTGCTTTTGACTTGAATTTCATCAAGCTCTTGAGTTGAAACCTCTTCTTCTGCGTGTGCGATATTTGTTATAGCCAGTAAAGATAATGTTAGTAGATTTAATTTGAAATTCGGATTCATGATAGTTACCTCAGAAACGAAGCCGCTACTTTATAACATATTATTAAACTTTACAAATATTTTAATAATGGTTTTTATTTATTAAAAAATAAAGTAAAATTTTGTTTTAGAAGATAATCCACCCGCATATGATTAATCTGGCTGAAAAGATAAAGCAGGTCTGAATTTGAATTTGGGTGGTTGAGAAGAAGGGAGATTTAATTGAATTTAAACAGCTGGAAGAAGAAAATTTGATTGCGCTATGTGAATTGAGCCGTCGGTTTCAAATGAAACCGGTAAAAAACATGAAATGCAAAATATAAAGTCGATATAGAAAGGTTTGAAGGTAGTTGAAGAAAAGGCCGTCTGAAAATGATATTTCAGACGGCCTTTATTGTTTTAAGCCTTATTCCGGACCGCGGAATGTGTCGTGGCAGGATTTACAGGTTGCACCGGTTTCGCCGTAAGCGGCTTTGATTTCTTCCAATTTGCCGGTTTGGGCGGCGGCGTTGAGTTTTTCAACCGCAGCAACGAATTTTTCTTCTTCGGCTTTGAAGGTTGCCGTGTCTGTCCAGATGGCAGGCAGGGCGCGGCCGTTGCCTTGAGGGTCGGATTCAAACAGGGTAAACGGTTTTTTGCTGTTTTCGGCGAAGGTTACGGCGGCTTGTTTGAATTTTTCTACGTCGTAAGGCTCTTCGTCTTTGACCATTTTGCCCATGCGGGTAAACTCGGGCATCATGGATTTGAACGCGGCCGTACGGTCTTCGGAAATAGGGCCTTTAGGCTGGGAAGGCGCGCCGCTGCCGCCGCAGGCGGAAAGGGTAAGCGCCACTGCTGCCAAAGCAACAGGGAGAAAACGGGTTTTCATATGGAGTGTGTCCTATTGTAATGATATGATTATCGTTAAATTTAAAATCAGCCGGCCAAACACTCAGGCCGTCTGATGAGGCGTTATCATACCTTAAACCCAAGTCTGAAACGAGTATAGAAAGGAAACGATATGGCAATTTTGATTACCGGGACATCGGCAGGATTCGGCGCGGCGATGTGCCGCACCTTTGTTGCGGCAGGCTATCATGTCATCGGCGCGGCAAGGCGTGAAGACAAATTGCAGCAGTTGGCAGAGGAATTGGGCGAGCAGTTTTACCCGTTGGAAATGGATGTTTCGCGTACGGAGTCGATTCAAAACGCTTTGAACAGCCTGCCCGAGCATTTAGCTGAAATCGATTGCCTGATCAACAACGCCGGTTTGGCTCTAGGTTTGGATTCTGCCGATAAAGCCGATTTTGGCGATTGGGAAACCATGATTCAAACCAATATCATCGGCCTGACTTTTCTGACCCGCCAGATTTTGCCGCAGATGGTAGCGCGCAAACAGGGCTACATCATCAATTTGGGTTCGATTGCCGGCAGTTATGCTTATTCCGGCAGTAATGTCTATGGCGCGACCAAGGCTTTTGTGCGCCAATTCAGTATGAACCTGCGCGCCGAATTGGCAGACAAAAACATCCGCATTACCAATATCGAACCGGGTTTATGCGGCGATACCGAGTTTTCCAACGTCCGTTTCAAAGGTGACGATCAGCGTGCGGCCGAGGTTTATGAGAATGTCGAGTTTATCCAGCCGCAAGATATTGCCGATACCGCTTTATGGCTCTATCAACGTCCTGCGCGGATGAACGTCAATTCCATCGAAATCATGCCGGTTGCCCAGACCTTTGCAGGCATGAAAGTTTACCGTGACGCGCCTGCTCCAGTGAAGGCAGAAACGTTTGAAAAACAAAGTATGTCTTTGTTTGGAAAAATTAAATCTTGGTTTAAGTAATCGGCATCAGGCCGTCTGAACATTTCAGACGGCCTCTTTGTTATCTGAAATTGAACAAACACGTTATAATGTAATTTTTTATTAACAAGGCCGTCTGAAAGGCTGTTTCAGTTATGAACGCAATCAAACAAAAAATCTTAGAACAAGCGCAGCGCGATGGTGTGCAGGTAACCGCTTTGCGCGAGCAAGTGCTTGATATTGTTTTGAAACAAAGCGGCGTGATTAAAGCCTACAACGTTCTGTCGCAGATGCAGCAGCAAAGCGAGGGCGTGGTTGCGCCGCCGACGGCCTACCGCGCCCTTGATTTTTGGGCGGAGCAGGGCGTTTTGCACAAAGTGGCGGCGGTCAACGGCTATATTCTGTGTAGCCACGCGCAGCACGAGTGCGACGACCATTGCCATGACCACGAAGAAGCCGAAGCGCACCACAGCGCGTTTATTTTGGTTTGTACCGAATGCGGTACGGCAGATGAGCAGACCTTGAGCCAAGAATGGGCGGCATTGCGTGCAGGCGTGGCCGAAACCGGTTTCTCATTAAAAGAAGAACATGTTGTTTTAACAGGAATTTGTAAAAAATGTCAGAAGTAAAAAAGACTAAAGTCCACCTGATTTCAGGCTTCCTCGGAACAGGCAAAACCACCGCACTCAAAAGTCTGATGGCGCAAAAAGATCCGAATGAAAAATGGGTCATCATCGTCAACGAATTTGGCGAAATCGGCATTGACGGCGCTGTCTTGAGCGACAACGGCATTCCCGTCGCAGAAATCGCCGGCGGCTGTTTGTGCTGTACTGCCGGCGCACAAATGGGTACGACCGTACAAAAAATGCTGCGCGATGCCCAACCCGACCGCTTGATGATTGAAGCCAGCGGCCTGGCGCACGCCGCCAGTGTTATCGACGAATTGAAAGCCAAGCCACTCGACAGCATGTTGGAAATCGGCGCTGTTTTTACCGTTGTCGATCCACGCCAATTCATTAATCCCGATTACGCTCAACAAGCCTTGTATAAAGACCAAATCGGCATTTGCGACGTATTGGTCGCCAGCAAAACAGACTTGTGCACGCCCGAGCAGCTGGCCGAGTTTCACGATAAAGCGGCCAAGCTGTTCCCGCCTAAAGCCAAAGTGGTTGAAGTTCAAAATGCGCAACTCGACATCCAATGGCTTGATATTCCCGTTGTCGAAAAATCGCGCTACCGCCTTAAAGCCCTGCCGGACAACACCATGGGCTTCCAGTCTCAAGGCTTCACGTTTCCTGCCGGACGTGATTTCGACGGTGAAAAACTGACCGATTTCTTCAACGACCTGCCTAAATTTACAGACGGCCTTGTGCGCGCCAAAGGCGTGTTCCAAGTGCTCGGTACATGGGTATGGCTCAACTGGGTGGACGGTCAATGGGGCGCAAACCAAGTTTCGTGGCGCCGTGACTCGCGCTTTGAGCTGATTGCCAAATCGTTTGACGCGGATTTAATTGAGAAGAAATTGCAGGAGGCCTTAGAGAAGTAAATAATCGGCCAAACGCTTATTAATCCGTTACTATATGCTGTCTGAGGTCAGTGGTTTCAGACGGCCTTCAAATCAAAAAATAGAGGAACACTTTATCATGTGGCGTTATATCTTTCATCGTTTGCTCCTTTTGATTCCCACGTTGTTGGGGATTTTGGCGATTACCTTCGCCGTCATTCAGTTTGTTCCCGGCGGTCCGGTGGAACAGATGGTTCAGCAGCTGACGCAGGGCGCGGTTGGCGGCGAAACAGCAGGACGCAGTATGCCTGGAACTTTGGCTAAAAACGGCAACCGCATCAGTGCGGAAGATTTGGCTGCTCTGAATGCTTTATACGGTTTCGACAAGCCGCCTGTGACGCGTTTTGTCGATATGGTATGGAAATTCGCCCGTTTTGATTTGGGCGAGAGCTTTTTCCACCACCAAACCGTATTTGAGTTGGTAAAAGAGAAAATGCCGGTATCGATGAGTTTGGGTTTGTGGACATTCTTCCTAACTTATTTGATATGTATTCCGTTGGGTATTGCCAAGGCGGTCAGGGATGGCAGCCGGTTTGATACGGTTACGGGTATGATCATTTTGGTCGGCTATACCGTACCGCCGTTTGTCTTGGGCTTGGTGTTGCTGGTGTTGTTTGGCGGTGGCAGCTTTTTTGCCTGGTTCCCACAGGGCGGCTTGGTCGGCGATGATTTCGATACACTCTCTTGGGCAGGTAAAGTCAAAGATTATTTGTGGCATATGGCCTTGCCGATTACCGCTTCGGTAGCAGGCAACTTGGCGGTAATGACCGTATTGACGAAAAACGTATTCCTTGAAGAAATCCGCCGTCAATATGTTTATACCGCGCGAGCCAAGGGCTTGCCTGAGAAGCAGATTTTGTGGAAACATATTTTCCGCAACGCCATGATTCCTCTGATTACCGGTTTCCCGGCCGCATTTATCGGCGCATTCTTTACCGGAAGCCTGTTGATTGAAACGTTGTTCTCGCTGGACGGGTTGGGTTTGCTGTCTTACGAGGCAGTGATGAAACGTGATTATCCTGTCGTAATGGGTACGCTGTACGTGTTCACGCTGATGGGGTTGTTGGCTAAATTGGTGTCAGATATTTCGTATTCGTGGGTCGATCCGCGCATTCACTTTGGCGGACAGAAATAAGGCCGTCTGAAAATATCTTCAATCTATTATTAAAGAATGTTTCGAACCATGAAAAAGAAAAAATCTACTTCAAACCCTACTTGGCAAGCCTTTAAACAGCATAAGCGCGGTTGGTTGGCTTTGCGGATTTTGGCCGTTTTGTTTGTCGTCACTTTGCTTGCACCTTTGTGGAGCAACGACAAACCTTTGTGGATACGTTATCAGGGCGAGTATTTCTTCCCCTTGGTAAACGAATACAACGAAGCCACATTTGGCGGCGATTTCGATACGCCGGCGGATTATCTGGATCCGCTTATCCGCCACAACATTACTTCAGACGGCAATTTTGCCTTTTACCTGCCCAATCCTTACGATGCCGATACCTTGAACGATTTTGATACGGTACCCGATCCGGCCAAACCGTCCGAACGGCATATCTTGGGAACGGACGACCGTGGCCGCGACCTGCTGGCGCGCTTGGTTTACGGTTTCCGTGATTCGCTGTTGTTTGCCTTGGTGTTGACCGTGGTGACTACCGTTATTGGCGTGGTTGCAGGCGCGGTGCAGGGTTATTTCGGCGGTAAAACCGACCTTCTGATGCAGCGTTTTATCGAGGTTTGGGGCGGTATGCCGGAGCTGTACCTCCTGATTATCCTGTCTTCGTTCTTTAATCCGGGACTGTTGATTTTGCTGGTGTTGCTGTCGCTTTTCGGCTGGATGGGCTTGTCCGACTATGTCCGCGCCGAGTTTTTGAAAAACCGTCAGGCCGATTATGTTTTGGCGGCGCGCGCGATGGGTGTGGGCAACCGTGAAATCATGTGGCGCCATATCCTGCCCAACAGCTTGACGCCGGTATTGGCCTTCCTGCCTTTCCGTATTTCTGGCGCCGTACTTGCCCTGACCAGTTTGGACTTCTTGGGCTTGGGCGTACCTGCCTCACAGGCAAGTTTGGGTGAGTTGCTGGCGCAAGGCAAAGACAACTTGGACGCATGGTGGATTGGCATGTCTGCCGTTGCTACACTGACGGTAATGCTGCTTTTGCTGGTCATGATCGGCGAAGGTTTGCGTCAGGCATTTGACGTACGCGCACGCAGTTAATTGCTTTTCTAAAGCGTGAAAAGGATGGGCGGCAAAGCCTGTCCTGCATTCTTAGGGCCGTCTGAAAAGTTTCAGACGGCCTCATCCATTCGTTTGAATCATTAAAAATCATGAATCAAGAAATCACATTTCTTACTCTTTTTCTACTCGGCTTTTTCGGCGGAACGCATTGCGTCGGCATGTGCGGCGGATTGAGCAGCGCATTTGCTTTGCAGCTACCGCCACATTTAAACCGAATCGGGCTGATTGTATTGTTGAACTTGGGGCGCATCAGCAGCTATGTCGTCATTGGCCTGTTGGTCGGCTTGGTCGGGCAGGTCGGCATTTCCTTAGACGATACGCGCGCGGTTCAAAACGGTTTGTATATTGCTGCCAATGTCTTGCTGCTTTTGCTCGGTCTGTATCTTGCCGGTATTTCGACTGCCGCAACCAAAATCGAAGGCATCGGCAAACCGATATGGAAACGCCTGAATCCTTTACTGAACAAATTGCTGCCGATTAAATCTGTGCCAGCCTGTTTTGGCGTGGGCGTGCTTTGGGGCTGGCTGCCTTGCGGTTTGGTATACAGCGCGTCTTTGTATGCCTTGGGCAGCGGTAATGCTTTGCACGGCGGGCTGTATATGCTGGCGTTTGCATTGGGGACCTTGCCGAACCTGCTTGCGATGGGCATATTTGCCGCGCAGTTGAAAACCTTTCTGCAAAAACGCATGGTTCGTTTGTGCGCCGGATTGTTGGTGGCAGGATGGGCGATATGGCGCTTGGCTGTATTTGCGATGGGGCAAATCGGGTAAGGTAAAAAGGTTTTATTTAGTTTGTTGCTTTGCAATCAAAAAGGCCGTCTGAAAGATTTTCAGACGGCCTTTTCACAAGAAAGATTTAATGTATCAAATTCCAAGTCATCTTGGCGGCAATCAGCAGCAACATAATGCCGAAAGCGATTTTGAGTTTTCGGGCGGGCAGCTTGTGCGCCGTTTTTACGCCGAGCGGAGCAAAGAGGATGGTGGCAATGCTCAATATGGCCACAGCCGGAAGATAGATAAAGCCTGCCGCGCCTTCAGGCAGGTTGGCAATATGCAAACCGTTGGCAAAATAGCCGATGGTGCCGGCAATCGCAATCGGCCATGCCAGACCTGAAGATGTGCCGATGGCACGGTGCGCCGGAAAGTTGCAATACAGCAGGAATGGAACGGATAGCGAACCGCCCCCGATACCGACCCAACTCGAAGCCGCCCCAAAAAGCGTGCCGACGGCTGTCAGGCCGTGGAGGGCAGGCAGGGTGCGTGAAGGTTTGGGTTTGGAATCGCGTAGGGTTTTGAGGGCGATAAAGGCAAGAAATGCAATAAAGAAAACCTGCAAAGCCAGCGTCGGCATATATTTTGCCGTTGCCGCGCCGAGGAGTACGCCGAGTATCATGCCCGGCGTCATCTGGCGGACGGTTGCCCAATCGATGGCGTGTTTTTTATGCTGGGCGTACATACTGGAGAAGGTGGTAAACACCATTACGGCAAAGGAAGTGCCGATGGCAAGATGCTGGGCATAGGGGTGGCCGCCTATGCCTTGCAGTTGCAATGCCCATAAGACGACGGGGACGATCAACGTACCACCGCCTACGCCAAATAGTCCGGCAATAAAGCCCGCCGCGCTGCCAACGGCGAGCAGGGAAAGGATGATGTCCCAAGACCACATTTCAGACGGCCTTGTCGTGTTTGTGAGTTTTATGGCGTTTTTTAAACCAACGGATGACTGCCATCACATAACCGGACAGGCTGTAACCGAGGAAAAACAGGAAGAGGACGAGCGAAGGCTTCCAGTTGATGAGCAGTAATACCAACACGGCCAACACCATGCCCATAAACGGCACTTGGCGGCGGATGTTGATTTCTTTGAAGCTCCAAAACGGAATCTGCACAATCATGGAAATGCCGGCAAACAGGGTGATACCCAATGCCCACCAATGCACGCCGGGGAAACGTTCGATGCTGTGATTGACCCAAATCAGGCCGACAATCAACGCAGCGGCGGTCGGGCTTGGAACGCCGATAAACCAGCGTTTATCGACTTTGCCGATAAGCGTGTTGAACAGCGCCAAACGCAGGGCGGCGCAGGCGCAGTAGATAAAGGCGACGGAATAGCCGATTTTGCCAAACTGCCAAAGTTGCCATTTGTAGGCAATTAGGGCAGGTGCCACGCCGAAGCTGACCATATCGGCAAGGCTGTCGAGCTGTTCGCCGAACGCGCTTTGGCTGTTGGTCAGCCGCGCTACGCGTCCGTCCATGCCGTCGAGTAGCATGGAAAGGAAAACTGCAATCGCCGCTGTTTCATAACGTCCGTGCATGGACTGGGTAATGGCGAAGAACGCGCAAAACAGCGCGGCGATGGTAAAGGAATTGGGCAGCAGGTAAATGCTGTTTTTGCGGATGGAGTTGCGTGGAGGAATCGGATTTTCTGTATTTTGTGCGTTGTCCATAATGTTTCCGTATATGCTGCGTGTGCAGATGAGGCATTATACCGCATTGGCAGGTTAAGGATTTTTAAAAGGCAGGCATAGTTTCACTTTATCGGCATAAAGTTTCAGACGGCCTTTATTCCATCAGTCAAACAACTCACCCTGCGCCTGCTCTTTGGTCACGCGTACGTCGGTTTCGCCGTCGGCAAAAGTGATGTGCAGTTTCTGTCCTTGTTTCAATGTATCGGCATTGCGGATGACTTGTCCGCGTGTGTTTTTGACGACGGAGAAACCTCGCTCCAGAATATGCTGTGGAGATACGGCTTCGAGCAATGCGGCTTGGGCGGTCAGGCTTTGACGGCGGTGGGCAAGCAGCTGGCGGAAGGAATGCGACAAGGCCGTCTGAAAGTGGGTTATGTTGTTTTTGTAAACGGAAACATCAGGACGGCAATGTTTCAGGGTTTGGGTTTGGCGTTCAAAACGGGCGGTATGGGCGCGGATGTTTTGCGTCATCGAGTAAGACAGCATTTGCGCCAGCTTGCTGATTGAAGCGCGCTGATCGTCAAGTTTTTGGCGCGGATGACGGATTTGCCGTGCGAGCCAGTCGAGTTTTTGGCTGGCATCGAAATAGCGTTGTTCCAAAACAGTTTTCAGACGGCCTTGCGCTTGGGCTAGACGAAGTAGCGATTCTTGGCGGTTGGGGCTGACCAATTCTGCTGCGCCGGTCGGTGTCGGTGCGCGTACGTCGGCGACGAAATCGGCGAGTGTGAAATCGGTTTCGTGTCCTACGCCGCTGACAACGGGAATTGCGCAGGCCTCAATGGCGCGTACGACCGGCTCTTCATTAAACGCCCATAAGTCTTCAATGCTGCCGCCGCCACGGCAGACAATCAGCACGTCACATTCGGCGCGTTGCGAAGCGGTTTTAATCGCTTGGGCAATTTGCAACTCGCTGCCTGTGCCTTGTACGGGCGTCGGATAAACGATAACGGGGATTTCGGGTGCGCGGCGGTTTAAGGTGGTCACGACATCGCGCAAAGCCGCCGCCGCCAGACTGGTTACGATGCCGATACATTGCGGACGGGCAGGTAAAGGTTTCTTGCGTTCCGCCGCAAACGCGCCTTCCGCCTGTAACTGCGCCTTCAATCGCTCATAGGCTTCGTAAAGCTGCCCCAAGCCTTTGAGCCGTACTTCGTTTACGGTAATCTGAAATTCGCCCCGCGCTTCGTAAATACTGATTTTCCCTGATACTTCGATATGGTCGCCTTCTTTCAAAGGCTTCGCCAAGCGCATGGCCGCACCCTTAAACATGGCGCAACGCACCTGCGCGCGGCTGTCTTTGAGCGAGAAATAATAATGTCCGCTGGCGGCACGGATCAGGTTGGACACTTCGCCCGCAATCCACAAACCGGCAAGATGGTCTTCCAGCAAGGCTTTGGCGAGGGCGTTAAGTTCGGATACGGAAATGGAGGAGGGCGCGAAGAGTTCGGACATTGCGAAACGGGAAAAATTTGGGAAAGTTGAATTATAAGGGTTTTAGAGCGATTCGTTGTATTCGTTTTTATGAAACTTTCGCCCTTTGTTTTAATATTATCAAAGCCGCATGTTCAGGCAGCCTTGTCTGGGCGGGCTTGTGTTATATTATCGTTTGATTTTCGCTTCAAAAGCCGTGCGTATGCCCAAACTCCACCAAATTATCGAACGCCATTGGCAATCCCCCAATCCGTTTTTGTCTTTTCTGTTAAAACCATTGTCCAAGCTGTTTGCCAAAATTGCTGCGAAACGGCGCGATGATTTTGTTTCAGGCCGTCTGAAAAGCGAAAAATTGCCAGTGCCTGTGGTGATGGTCGGCAATATCCATGCAGGTGGGACAGGGAAAACGCCGATAGTCGCCGCGCTGGTGTCGGGTTTGCAGGAAAAGGGCGTTAAGGTCGGCATCATCAGCCGAGGTTACGGGCGCAAGAGCAAGGCGGTTCATGTATTGAATACAGCCAGCAGTGCGGCAGATGCAGGCGACGAGCCTTTATTGCTGTTTCGCCAAACCAGTGCGCCGACGGCGGTAGGCAGCAGCCGTGCAGAAGCAGGCAGGGCATTGCTTGCGGCGTATCCGGAGCTTGAATTGATTGTGGCCGACGACGGCTTGCAACATTATGCCTTGCAACGCGATATGGAAATTGCCGTCTTCCCGGCGGCAGATACAGGACGCACCAATTTGGATTTACTGCCCAACGGCAGCTTGCGCGAACCTTTGTCTCGATTGGCTTCCGTTGATGCGGTTGTCGTCAGCGGGGGGCAAGCAGATACGGCATTTAGGCCGTCTGAAAATATGTTTGCCAGCCATATTGAAACAGGGCAGATTTACCGTTTGAATAAGCCGTCTGAAAAATTGGATTTGGCGGGTTTGGGAAATCAAACCGTCGCCGCCGTCGCCGGTATCGCTAAGCCAGAGCGTTTTTTCAATACGTTGCAAAAGATGAATATCGCTTTAAAACAAACCGTTGCCTTGCCTGATCATGCAGATATTACGGCAGCGGATTTGCCGGATGCAGATGTGGTGATTATCACGGAAAAGGATGCGGTCAAATTTTCAGACGGCCACGGCCTGAATCATGTGTGGGTCTTGCCTGTTTATGCGATAATTGAGCCGGATTTGGCGGCGTTTGTATCCGCGAATGTTTCAATCTAAATGCTTATAGATGTTTCACAGATGTTTTAAGATGATCTTCAAACTACGCGATAGGAGTAAATCATGAAGTTAAAATATTTGTTGGTCGCTTGCGCAGCTTTATTTGTATCCACTCAAAGCCTGGCTGCTAAACCAAGTGATGAATCTGCAATGAAATGGTTGGATATTCAAGGGATAAGCAATAATTATAGCGAGAAAGTACAACGTTCTTTGGAGATGGTGAATAAAGAAGACAATGAACGCTTGTTAACGATGACGCCCAAAGCTCAAAAAGCGCAGATGAAGGCAGTCATCAGCCGTTATATGAAAAACATGCAAGACGATTTGAGCCGCCCTGAGTTGAAAAAACAATGGCTGGATGAAGAAAAGCGTGCCGTGCAGAAAGTATTTACACAAGAAGAAGTCGATGTAACCAACCGTTTTTTCTCTTCGGCTCAGGGAAAAAATATTTTGAAAAAGATAAGAAGTTTCCAACAGCACGGTGGAAATCTTGAGGATATGTTGAGCCAATCGGATATAGAAAAGATGACTGAAGCATTTGGGCATGGTGTCGGTAAGTCTGCGCTCGAAAAAGTTAAACATTTCGATAAGCTAAGTGATGAGATTATCCACAAAACCATGAGTCAAAACTACCTCAATGCAAGCAATAAATATACGCCTGCTTTTGAGGAGCAAACACATGGTATTTTATGCAAAGGCAACCAACATTTGCCGAAGTGTGCCAAATAATTTTCCGACTATCTGAAAATATTTATTTTTTGTTGAAAGGTAGCAAAAGATGAAGCTGAAAACCTTATTATTGCCCTTCGCCGCGCTGGCCTTGTGTGCCAATGCGTTTGCCGCTACACCTAGCGATGAGTCGCTGGAGCGTTTGTATCAAGTACAGAAGATGGATGCTCTGTTAGATCAGACCTTCCAAAGTGTCGAGGGTATTGTGCTCTCTGATCCAAAGGTACAGGATTTTTTGAAAAATGCGCCGGAAGACAAACGTCCTCAGTTGGAAGCGGTCTTAAAGAAATATACAACTCAATGGATTGCTGCAATTAATACACCGCAAGTGCGTGCCCAATTACATAAAGCGACGTTAGACGGCATAAAGACGGTTTATACTCAGGAAGAAGTCAATGCATTGATTGACTTTTATGGTACGACAGTAGGGCAATCGATACTCGATAAAATGCCGCGCTATCTTGAGGCAACGATGGGCCCGATGATAAACATCATTAATGAAAAATATGAAAAATCAGGTTATAACAAAGACTTAATTCGAGAAATTCATCAGATTATGTGTGGTGGCAAAAATCCTGACCAAGTCTGTACACGGCAAACAAAGCAAACAAAGAAAACAGCACGGAAAAAATGATGCCGCTTGAGGCCGTCTGAAAACGAGCGCAGCAATTTTCGTCAAAGTGAGCGCAGCAAGTTCTGCTAAACCATCAAACCCGAAAGTAACCCCATGGAAAAAAAATTCTTAGACATCCTCGTTTGTCCTGTGACTAAAGGCAAACTCGAATACCATCAAGACAAACAGGAATTGTGGAGCCGTCAGGCAAAGCTCGCTTATCCGATTCGTGACGGCATCCCTTATATGTTGGAAAACGAAGCGCGCCCGTTGAGCGAAGAGGAACTGAAAGCATGACCGAATTTGTCGTATTGATTCCGGCGCGATTGGATTCTTCACGTTTGCCGGGAAAGGCTTTGGCCGATATTCACGGTAAACCGATGGTTGTACGCGTCGCCGAACAGGCGGCGAAAAGTAAGGCTGCGCGTGTTGTTGTTGCCACCGATCATCCCGATATTCAGACGGCCTGTCAGGCGCATGGCGTCGAAGTGGTCATGACTTCCAATCAACACGAAAGCGGTACAACGCGCCTTGCCGAAGCGGCCAATACGCTGAAACTGCCGCAGCATCTGATTGTTGTGAACGTACAAGGCGACGAGCCTTTAATCGACCCTGAACTCATCAACCGTACGGCTGAAGTTTTGGTTGAAAACAATGTGCAAATGGCGACGGCCGCCCACGAATTGCACGATTTTGACGAGTTTATGAATCCCAACGTCGTCAAAGCCGTCCTCGACAAAAACCGCAACGCCATCTATTTCAGCCGCGCTCCGATTCCTTATCCGCGCGACACCATGCGCGCCGAAAAACGCGAATTGCCTTCCGAAACAGCCGTTTTACGCCACATCGGCATTTATGCCTACCGCGCAGGCTTCCTGCAACGCTATTCGGAAATGGATGTTTCTCCTTTGGAAACCATCGAATCGCTGGAACAGTTGCGCGTTCTGTGGCACGGTTATCCGATTGCTGTTGAAATCACCCAAGAAGCGCCTGCTACCGGTGTGGATACGCAGGAAGATTTGGACAGGGTAAGGGCTGTGTTCGAGGCCGTCTGAAAGGAAAAAATATGAATGATTTACGCCATTTGAGCCGTGAAGAACAAAAATTGCTTGCCGACGTGGCGAAGCTGGTAAGAGAAGACGAGCAAGAATTCAACTATGACATGCTGAAAATAGAAGCGCCGGAGCAGGCCAGCGGCGAGTTTTGGTTCCGCATGGCAGAAATGCTCAGCACTTTGCCGCCCAACCAGTCGTTGGACTTGCGTATGAACGGCGGACGCTTGACCGTTGCTGTATCGATTTTGTCGGTATTGCTGCAAGACAATCCGGATGTTCCGCAGCTTTGGGCACAAAAAATCATTGCGCTCAACTATTTGGCTCATGGTCATCAAACCCGTGCAATCGGTTTGGCGCAGCAACCTGACAAAGCGGCCGAAGCCAACGAGGAAGAATATTTGGCGAAAGCCTTATCGCAAAACTTGCTTTCCACTTTGAAAGATGCGATAGAGCGATTCCCCGAAGACGCATGGTTTATCGAAATGCGCGACGATGCATGGAAGCATTTCGGCCCGAAAGAGGCCGTCTGAAGTTTTGAACGATAAACACAAGCCGTGTAAAATTATCTGAATATTAAATCCATAAACCAAGAAGGACTCATCATGAAAGTATTATTGTTGGGCGCACCTGGCGCAGGCAAAGGCACTCAGGCCCAATTCATCACCGCCGCATTCGGCATTCCTCAAATTTCTACCGGCGACATGCTCCGCGCGGCCATCAAAGCAGGCACCCCGCTGGGTTTGGAAGCAAAAAAAATTATTGATGAAGGCGGTTTGGTGCGCGACGACATCATCATCGGCATGGTGAAAGAACGCATCGCTCAAGACGACTGCAAAAACGGTTTCCTGTTTGACGGTTTCCCACGCACATTGGCACAAGCCGAAGCCATGGTTGAAGCCGGTGTGGATTTGGATGCCGTGGTTGAAATCGATGTGCCTGACAGCGTGATTGTCGACCGCATGAGCGGCCGCCGCGTGCATTTGGCCTCCGGCCGTACTTACCACGTTACCTACAATCCGCCTAAAGTCGAAGGCAAAGACGACGTAACCGGCGAAGATTTGATTCAACGCGACGACGACAAAGAAGAAACCGTGAAAAAACGCCTTGCCGTTTACCACGAGCAAACCGAAGTTTTGGTTGATTTTTACAGCAAACTGGAAGGCGAACACGCGCCGAAATACATCAAAGTTGACGGCACCCAAGCAGTAGAAGCCGTGAAAGCCGAAGTATTGAAAGGTTTGGGCAAATAAGTTTTGCCAAAGTAAAATCATGAGGCCGTCTGAAAAAATATTTTCAGACGGCCTTTTGTGTACAAAAGCTGTTAAAATCGAAGCTATAACCGTTTATCCGCAGGTATCTTATGAATCCCTTGATCTCCGACTTCCAAACTCAGCAACAACGTACTCCCGTCATCGTCGCCCTCGATTTTGCCAACGAAAAAGATACGCTCGGATTTGTCCGCAATCTTGACCCGACACTGTGTCAAATCAAAATCGGTAAAGAGCTGTTCACCGCAACCGGCCGCAATTTGGCAGAAAGCTTAATCAATCAAGGTTTCAAACTTTTCCTCGATTTGAAATACCACGATATTCCCCACACAGTTGCTCAGGCCTGTAAAGTTGCCGCCGATATGGGCGTGTGGATGGTCGATATGCACGCATCGGGCGGTCGCCGCATGATGGAAGCAGCAGCAGAAGCCGTTGCCGGATATCAAACCAAGCCGCTTTTGATCGGCGTAACCGTGTTGACCAGCATGGAACAAAGCGACTTGGCAGAAATCGGTTTGAACATCGCCCCTGAAGAACAAGTCATCCGCTTGGCGAAACTGGCGCAAAGTTCGGGCTTGGACGGCGTAGTATGTTCCGCTCAAGAAGCCGTACCATTGCGCCGCGAATTGGGACAGGATTTTGTCTTGGTCACACCGGGCATCCGCTTAGATGTTGCAGGCAATAATGATGACCAGCGCCGTATTATGACGCCGGCCGAAGCCTTGGCTGCCGGTTCAACCTATTTGGTAATGGGCCGTCCGGTAACTAAAGCTGCCGATCCGGTAGCTGTATTGCGCGAAGTGAACCGCGTGGCAAACGCTTAAGGCCGTCTGAAGTATGAAGGCGATTGTGATTGGCGCGACAGGCGCAACAGGAAAATCCTTGTTGCCTTTACTTGCAACCAGTTCAGAGGTTGAGTCCATCGACTGTTTTGGTCGCAGACATCCTGATTTTACTCACCAAAAGCTAAATAGCCATCAGATTGATTTTTCTAAGCCTGATGATTGGCGTGAAAAAGTGCAGGGCGATGTATTGTTTGCCTGCTTGGGAACTACCTTGAAAGCGGCTGGCAGTAAAGAAGCGCAATGGGCAATTGATTATGAGGCAAATCTTGAATTTGCCAAAGCCGCACGAGAAAACGGCGTCAATACTTTGGTTTTGATTTCCGCTTCCGGTGCAAATTCTGCTTCGAGCCTGTTTTATCAACGGATGAAGGGCGAATTGGAGCAAGCAATTATCGCTTTGAATTTTCCGCACCTTATTATTTTCCGCCCGCCATTGCTGATTCGTCCGAACAGCGACCGCTTGGGCGAAAAAATAGCAGAACGGATTTCTCGCGTACTCAACCGCATCGGCATGCTGAAAAACCAACGTCCGCTTGCTGTCGAAAAATTGGCGCAAGCCATGCTGAAAGCAGCGTTGTTGTCATCTCATGAACAGGCGTCGTACTCGAAAAACCATATGCAGGTATATGAGCCTCAAGATATTTTTAGGCTGTTAGATCAATAAACTGATAACAAGCCTTACACAGAGATTTTAATGGAGCCAGTATGGTAACCAAGTTCCAACAAGAAACCCTAAAATCACGTTTTGCACAAGCCAAAGTCCTTGTCGTCGGCGATGTGATGCTCGACCGCTATTGGTTTGGCGATGTGTCCCGTATTTCTCCTGAAGCCCCAGTGCCGGTGGCGAAAATCGCCCGTATCGACCAACGAGCGGGTGGGGCGGCGAACGTTGCGCGCAATATCGCCTCATTGGGCGGTAAAGTAGGGCTGTTGTCCGTGACCGGCGATGATGAAGCTGCAGATGCGTTGGACGCATTGATGATGCAAGACGGCGTTTCTTCCTATCTGATGCGCGATAAGCAAATTGCGACTACTGTCAAATTGCGTGTCGTTGCCCGCAACCAGCAGCTTATCCGACTTGACTTTGAAGAATTGCCTCATCGTGAGGTGTTGGAACAAATCAAACATCAATATCGAGAAGTGTTGCCTGAATACGATGCCATTATTTTTTCAGATTACGGCAAGGGCGGTTTGTCGCATATTTCCGATATGATTGATTGGGCGAAACAGGCCGGTAAACCCGTTTTAATCGATCCTAAAGGCGATGATTACGAAAAATATGCCGGTGCTACGCTGATTACGCCTAACCGTGCAGAGTTGAAAGAAGTGGTGGGCAGCTGGAAAAACGAAAACGATTTGACCGAGAAAGCCCAAAATCTGCGCCGCCATCTCGACTTGACCGCTATTTTGCTAACCCGAAGCGAAGAGGGTATGACCCTGTTCAATGAGGGTGAGCCGATTTATCAGCCTACACGGGCCCAAGAAGTCTATGATGTATCCGGTGCGGGCGATACCGTTATTGCCGGAGTAGGCTTAGGGTTGGCCGCTGGTTATACCATGCCTGAAGCCATGCACCTTGCCAATACTGCGGCAGGTGTTGTCGTGGCGAAACTTGGTACGGCGGTTTGCTCGTTTGCCGAATTGACCAAGGCATTGGAAGAGCAGTAATTGCTGTTTCAGACGGCCTTAAAATCTAAATGCCGTCTGAAAATAGAGTTGGAAAATAATCCAGACAGACAAGTTTTTATTTTCAGACAGCATGATTTCTTCAAGGCCGTCTGAAAAATCAAAATAAAGGAAATTCATTATGACCATTATCGTAACAGGCGCGGCCGGCTTTATCGGCAGCAATATCGTCAAAGCACTTAACCAACGCGGTATTACCGACATTGTTGCCGTCGATAATTTGAGCAAAGGCGAAAAATTTAAAAACCTTGCCGAGTGTGAAATTGCCCACTATCTCGATAAACACGAATTTATCCGCCAAGTGCGCGGCCATCTTCTGCCTTACGACGATATCGAAGCCGTTTTCCATCAAGGCGCATGTTCTGATACCATGAATCATGACGGCCTTTACATGATGGACAACAACTACCAATACACGCTTGATCTCTTGGACTGGTGTCAGGATGAACGTATCCCGTTCCTTTATGCTTCCAGCGCTGCCGTATATGGCAAGGGCGAAATCTTCCGAGAAGAGCGCGAACTGGAAAAACCACTCAATGTATATGGCTACTCTAAATTCTTGTTTGACCAAGTATTGCGTCGTCGAATGGAAGAAGGCTTGACTGCCCAAGTTGTCGGCTTCCGCTACTTCAATGTTTACGGACAACAGGAACAACACAAAGGCCGAATGGCATCCGTCGCCTTCCATCATTTCCACCAATACCGCGAGCATGGTTATGTCAACCTATTCGGCGCCAATGACGGCTACGGCAACGGCGAGCAAACACGCGATTTTATCAGCGTAGAAGACGTTGCCAAAGTTAACCTTTACTTCTTTGATCATCCCGAGCTTTCAGGCATCTTCAATCTTGGCACAGGCCGCAGCCAACAGTTTAACGATCTTGCCGCCGCCACCGTCAACGCTTGCCGTGCAGCCGAAGGCAAGCCTGAAATGAGTTTGAAAGAGTTGGTTGAAGAAGAACTTATTCGTTATATCCCATTCCCAGATGCGCTTAAAGGCAAATATCAGAGCTTTACTCAAGCGGATATCACCAAGCTGCGCGAAGCCGGGTATAAAGAAGAATTCTTGGATGTAAAACAAGGCGTCAGCCGTTACGTTAAATGGATGCTGGAGAACTTGGTCTAATCCCTTTGCTTAAATGATGAGGCCGTCTGAAAAAGGATTTTCAGACGGCCTCATCATTTTGGGAGGCTTTAAAATTATAAATTTGCCTTTATTCGATAAGAATGGAAATAGCGTTTTTTACAACAAAGGTTTCAAAAAGGCTTAGTAGGGTAGCAGTGGATCTGCTGGAGTATTTGTAAAAGCTGTTGAGATATTATAGGTGTGAATAGATGAAATGAGACGATGCTATAACCAGTAAAATAAAAATGACTGGAAGTTTTTTAGTCTATTTATATTTAGGGACTGTACTAGATTATCCATCTTTACTTTTTTCTTTAATTTTTAGTATGTTATCTTGGTATTTCGAGGGTAGCATATCTGCTAATCTAGTACAGCACTTTAAGAAATCTTCAAAAACATTTGGATAGATAATATGTTTGAACGAATAAAAAATTCTTCTATTATTGTGAATAATTTCGACGAATATTCATTATGCCAAGAGAAAAATCTATTTTTTAAATTACCAGATAGTGATTTTCTAGAGTTAGAAAAGCATATCCAAATCCCATATGATTTATTCTGCTTTTGGAAAGAAATTGGTTATGGTTTTCTTACTGTAAATGAAAGTGGAAGTATTCGATCAGAGTCCGATAATCGAATTATGGATCCTTTATCTATTTTAGATATATTGATTGGGGAATCAGAACAAGTTTCTTCTGATTTTGTTATTGAACCATATCAAGTACCATTTTTCGAAAGATTTAGTGAATATTTTATTTGTTTTGATAGGCGAAATTTAAATAAGCCTAAACAACCTGTCTATTGGATATGGGATATGGAAAATCCGTTAGCTGACTCAATAGAGAGTTTTATTTACAAGTTATTTGAAAATCCTGATTTTTTAAATGAAATTTAGTAAGCCGTAGCCCATATGAAACCTAAACTCAACAAGTAGGATGCGTGCGGAACGCACGCATGCGGTTCTCAGAGTTTGAGCCAAGAGGTCGTCTGAAACAACAAATACGGTTTCAGACGACCTTTCTTTCAAGAAGTAGCCACAGTAATTAGACAAAAGCAGCCCGCTGCCACATCCATATAGGCAACATAGGGGAGATATTTTGTAAATTCTACAAATATTTTACCTGCTAAACAGGGTAGGATATGGTATGAAGCGAACATTGGCTTAATAAACACTATGTCAAGATCGAATCAGGCTGGTACTAGATTGTTGTATTCCAATGATGGATTGCTATATAACAACTGATCGTTATATCTCTGCAACACAAATTGGAACTTGGAAATAGGAGTATAACTTATGCAATTAGAGATTATCGGTAGTAAAATTTATACGGAACAAGATTTTCATAATCAAATTTCAAAAATATTTTCTATACATGATTATTATGGGAACAATCTTGATGCTCTGTGGGATTTATTAAGCACAAATGTAGAACGACCGATTACTTTGGTATGGAAAGATGCTATGTTCTCAAAAAATCAATTAGAAAATATATTTATTGAAATAGTAAAGGTTCTAGAAAGAGTTAAGAAACAAGATGAGGATTATGGATTCGAAGAAAAATTTAATTATATTTTAGAGTAAGTAAACCCTAATTACATTACGTACACAGGCTTAAAACTCCCCAGAGCCAATTAAGCAAGCCGTAGCCCATATGAAATCTAAACTCAACAAGTAGCATGTGTGCGGAACGCACGCATGGGGTTCTCAGGGTTTGAGCCAAAAGGTCGTCTGAAACAACAAATACGGTTTCAGACGACCTTTCTTTCAACAAGTAGCTATAGCAATCAGACAAAAGCAGCCCACCACCACACCCATATCGGCAGCACGGCCGGACAAACCACCATCCGAAGCGGCGGGGATACCACCCTCAAAGGTGCGCAGCTTATCGGCAAAGGCGTACAGGCAGATACGCGCAACCTGCATATAGAAAGTGTTCAAGATACTGAAACCTATCAGAGCAAACAGCAAAACGGCAACGTCCAAGTTACCGTCGGTTACGGATTCAGTGCAGGCGGCAGTTACAGCCAAAGCAAAATCAAAGCAGACCATGCCTCCGTAACCGAGCAAAGCGGTATTTATGCCGGAGAAGACGGCTATCAAATCAAGGTCGGAAACCATACAGACCTCAAAGGCGGCATCATCACGTCTAGCCAAAGCGCAGAAGACGAAGGCAAAAACCGCTTTCAGACGGCCACCCTCACTGCCAGCGACATTCAAAACCACAGCCACTACGAAGGCGAAAGTTTTGGATTGGGTGCCAACGTTGCCGTAAGCGGCAAAACACTGGGGCAGGGAGCACAAAATAAGCCTCAAAACAAACACCTGACAAGCGTGGCCGATAAAAACGGCGCAAGTTCATCAGTAGGCTACGGCAGCGATAGCGACAGTCAAAGCAACATCACAAAAAGCGGCATCAACACCCGCAACATCATCCTCACCGATGAGGCAGGACAGCTCGCCAAAACAGGCTACGGCACAGACAAAGCCGCGCAACTGGCGTACACCGACATCCGCACCGAGGATGCCGGCCAACAATCAGGCAGCCTGAAAAACCGATTTGATGCGGACAAAGTGCAAAGCGAGCTGGATTTGCAGCGCAATGTCTCACAACAATTTGCCCCCGTTGCCGCTCAAACTGTTGCATGGACAGCAGATAAACTGGGCAATATACAGAACTACGAGCGCATTCAAATCGCCAAAGCAAATTTACAAGAGCAATTAAAAGACGCGCAAAACCCTGAGCAAATTGCCCAACTGCAACAACAAATCGTCCTTGCAGACCAATACCTATCCGACCATCAAACAGAGTACAACACATGGAAGGAAGGCGGATTAGGGCGAGCTGCGCTCCACGCAGGGGTAGGAGCACTCTTAACAGGTGATGCACAAGGCGCAGTAGGAGCAGGCACCTCATCGCTAGCAGCACCCTATTTAAACCAAGTAGGCGACAAATTTGGTGGCGCAGGGCAATTACTGGTAGACACCCTAGGAGGCGCAGCGATTGGTACGCTGACGGGTGGAAGCACGGGTGCGGCGGTTGCGGGGGCGAATGCGGATTGGTTCAATCGCCAGTTGCATCCTGATGAAGTGAAGTAGTTACACAGTAAAGATACACTACAAAAATATATTAACTATTTAAAAAACAAAGGATTAAATTTAACTCCCCGAGAGGCTCAAATTCAGCTAGACCGCGCAGCTGCCGCGATGGTGGACAGCGAATGGGCAATACTGCATGGACGCAATGAACTTGCAGAACAGTTTTTATCTCAAAACACATCTAGATTCCATTATGTAGATAATTTTGGTGCAAGTCATCAATTCTTTACAGCTACTAATCGTGAATATTTAGATTCAGACAGAAATTTAAAAGCATTATTTAGTGCTTATACCGATAAAAACGAAATAAATAAATTCTTGCATAGTATTCGGATTGAAAACCGTAATGCCTCAACGGATTTTAGAAGAGGGATGGAACAAGGCTATAAAGATAGCAGTAACGATGCACATAATGATCCGAAGATAATTGGGAAAGGCATAATTTCCTTGCCGAGATACGTCTATGATTCGTCTACCAGTGATGAAGTGGGTCCACTAGATGATCAACAAATGGAGGAATATCATAGAAAATTATTACAATTACAAGGGAGAGATTTTGAAGCAGGTAGAATATATGAATACAACCATGCAACCCAACAACGGTTAATGTGGTATCAATTGCCAGTAATGGAGCTAGCAGGACGTATCCCTAGTAAATTGGCTAACAAATATAAACTGTACCGCGAAGGTAAGTTATCTGCTGCACAACTGGCAGCAGAAATAAAAAAACAAGCACCAATTGTTCCCAATGGGAAAGCATTTGATTTTACCAGCGGGGCATTGATACCTAATCAAACCGTTAAGCTCACACAGGCACAGAATCTGTCCAATGGAACAACCCTGCCAGCAGGGACAATTGCGCGACTAACAGGCAAGGGAGTAGAAGCAACTTTGCCCAATGGTAAAAATGTTAGTTATGCAGGGGTAACTGAGCAAAGAGCGTTGCCTGCACCACGTAGTCCATCATTAAGTAGTTCGTTAAATGGTTTATCCAAATCAGACCAAGCAATCATTAATCATTTAGCAAAAGATGGTACCGTATTAACTTCCAACCAAAGACCAGCAATTGCGAGAACTGCAAGGGATAAGACAGTTAATCCTATACCAATAGCGGCAAAGGAACCAGAAGGAAGGACTATTAGCAGGACTTTGGCACAAAACCAAGCTGTACAAGCTGATGCAATTTATTTAAAAAATTTAGGTGCGACAGATATTAGAATTAATCAGCAACAGGTTAATGGAAATCTTTGTCGCGTAGGAATATGCCGCCCAGACTTGCAAGCAACCCTCCCATCAGGTAAAAGAGTGTATATTGAATACGATCGAAGCACTTCATCGCGCGGGATACCACACGCAGATAGAATATTCAGCAATGATAAAGATGCTATTGTTATTTTAAGGACGTTAGATTGATTATGAATAACCCACAGTTTTTTTTACAAGATCATAAACCCCATACCACCCGTTTGAGCTTTTTAAAAATACCATTTAATGAAATGGTGTTACATTTTGAGCAAAGATTGCAAGAGCTTGGTCTAATATGGGAGTGGACAGTACATCATCAAAAAGTATCTGATGAATTAAGTTTGTCAGATAAAATTAAAATGTTGGAACCTTTTGCGCAAAGATACCCCAATAAATATATTATTTTAGAGACTGCTTCTGAATGGTGCTTATATATGGAAAATGGATATCGTGGTACAGACGTATTTAGCCAACCTAGTTATCTATCCGAAACATGGGGGATACAGAATATCTGTTTATATCTTGAACCAGATTTTAAGAAAGATGAATTTGGTGCGGTAATGTTTCATTGGCGAAATGGTGCAAATAAAATCTCAGAATATTCAGTAGAACGCAGAACGATTATGGTGTATAAAGAAACCAGTAAAACAACTTTTGAACAAAGCGGAAAACCTTTTGTATTTGAGGATTTAGCTAGTTATGAAAAAAGAATCAAAAAGGAGCGATTAACGGTTGATATGGTTGCTGAATATTGCAAACATTTTAATATTGATTTGTTTAACTTGGATTTTTATAAAGGACGTGCAGCATTATTTACAACCCATAAAAAATAGGTGCTTCAAAAAACACATTTAGGCAGCTTGAAAAACCTCAATTTATGCTTTCAGGCTGCCTATGGTGATTTTTTGAGAAATTTAGACAAATCCCGATTTCGCACTTTCAACATATCTTTCTTATCATCATAAGTCAGTCGGTAATCGGGCAAATCATTACTGGCTACCAACTCCTTAATCGCCTGCCTAAAACGGCGCAGCGTTGCCATGCTGCCCGATTTTCTATGCAGTATTTCCAGAGAAATGTGCCATTCATTTTGCTTCCCGCAATGTTTGGCACATAGCTCATAAAT
Organism: Neisseria perflava; assembly: GCF_019334725.1. Classification (NCBI taxonomy): domain Bacteria; kingdom Pseudomonadati; phylum Pseudomonadota; class Betaproteobacteria; order Neisseriales; family Neisseriaceae; genus Neisseria; species Neisseria perflava. The sequence goes on from NZ_CP079818.1 coordinate 1,132,703, forward strand.
GCGTCTATCCAGCAGTTTACGCAGCCTGAAATAATCTGCCGATATGGTTTTAACCTGTGCCGAACAAACCACCTACCGCCACAGCCATGTCGGCAGCGCAGGCAGTCCCACCGTTATTGTGAGCGGTGGCGACACCAACATCAAAGGCGCACAAGTAACAGGCAAAGGCATCACCGTACGCGCCACCAACTTCAATATAGAAAGCCTACAAGACACCGCCGACTACCGCAGCCGCCAACAAAACATCAGCGCCCAAGTAACCGTAGGCTATGGCGCATCCGCCTCAGGCGATTACAGCCAAAGCAAAATCAACGCCGAACACCGCAGCGTGAGCGAACAAAGCGGATTGTTTGCGGGTGATGATGGCTTTGATGTGCAAGTAGGCGGGCACACCCGGCTAACAGGCGGCATCATCACGTCTGGCCAAAGCGCAGAAGACGAAGGCAAAAACCGCTTTCAGACGGCCACCCTCACCCATAGCGACATTCAAAACTACAGCCGATACGAAGGCGAAAGTTTTGGATTGGGTGCCAACGTTGCCGTAAGCGGCAAAACACTGGGGCAGAGCGCACAAAATAAGCCTCAAGACAAACACCTGACAAGCGTAGCCGATAAAAACGGCGCAAGTTCATCAGTAGGCTACGGCAGCGACGGAGACAGCAAAAACAGCACCACCCGCAGCGGCATCAACACCCGCAACATACACATCACCGACAAAGCGGGACAACTTGCCCGAACAGGCAGGACTACCAAAGAAACCGAAGCGCGTATCCACACCGGCATCGACACCGAAACTGCAGATCAACACTCGGGCCGTCTGAAAAACAGCTTCGACAAAGACGCGGTGGCCAAAAAAATCAACCTGCAAAGGGAAGTAACGCAGGAGTTCGGCGGGACACTGCAAGGCCTCAATACCGAAATCGAACGCAGCCTGGACGGGCTGAAGGAAAAATGGGAAAAAGGCGAAATCAGCCGGAATGAATACGAAGACGGCCTCAAAGTAAGGCAGCGGGGCAAAGTCCTGCTCAACATGATAGGCGCGGGCTTGTCCGCCCCGACCGATAGCGTGGTGGGCATAACGGCCGCCACCGCGAGTCCCGCCCTGTCCTACCAAATCGGACAATACTTCAAAGGGCTGGCGCAGGAAAATCCGGACGGCAGGCTGACGGCGGGTCAGGAAACTGCCCACATCCTCGCCCACGGCGTACTCGGGGCGGCGGTATCCGCAGCGGGCGGCAGCGACGCTTTAACCGGCGCGCTGGCATCGGGAGGCGCGGAAGCGGCCGCATCCGTCATCGGCAGATGGCTGTACGGAAAAGGCGACGGCGGCAGCCTGAGCGCGGAGGAAAAAGAGACCATTTCGGCCATCACGAGGATACTGGGTACGGCCGCCGGGGCGGCTGCGGGAAATTCGTCTGCGGATACCGTGCAGGGCGGGATGGCGGCCGATGGGGCGGTAACAAATAATTTTGTTCACAGATTGCGGACGTTAGCAGCGCGGGCATCAATGTTATATTTGATACAGATCTCCCTGTTTCCAGAAGCATTATGGGACAAAAAGCCAAGCATGGTGCAGGTTCGGGTGAGTTGATCATTGATGCGGGAATCAATGCAGTCAGTGTATATCCGCCGGTTGCAGTAGGACTTGCCTCATGGGGAGTGGGCGACAGCATCGCGAATAACAATCCTGAACAGCTAGGGTCGAGCTTGGCTGGATTGGGCAGTTCATTTGTTCTTGCTAAGACGGTGGGAAACACAGCATATCGGATTGATTGGGGCGGACTGCCGACAACATCTTCCTTGAAGCTGCAGCAAATGGGGAGTATCAACCCTCCTCGGCTAACCAAAATTCGTGCAAACGAATTGGATGTCAAGAGTTATGGCGAAGCGAAAAAAGGAGATGTTAAAGGAGATAATTTAGAACATGACCATATTCCTTCTTTTGCAGCTTTAGTAGCAGCAAATGAAACAATACTGGGTCGTTCTTTAACTGCATCAGAATTGAGGCAATTAAAAAATGAATCTACAGCTATAACACTGCCACATGAATTTCATAAGCAGAGTAGGACATATAAGGGCAGAAACACTCAGGAACAAATTCAAGAAGATGCTCAAAATCTTTGTGCAGCTCAATGTAAAGACTTGGCTGTACTTGAAAAGAATCTTGAAAAATCTGGAAAATATACAAAATCTGAAATTGAACAAGCAATTAAAGACATTAAAGAAAAAAATGAGATAAGAGGTATTAAGTTATGGTAATTATGAAACCAGAATTGGAAAATATTTGGTATATAGAACAAAATAACAAAACTATTTGGGAAATATTAGGGTTACCCTCATCTAATTGTTACGTAAATACTGAATGGGAGAGAGACCTAGGTTATATTTATCACGAGTTCTTTGATTTTGGAATTAGTATTTTATTTATTAATAATAAATTAGATACAATATTTTTTTTCATGAAAGAAAAAGATGGTTTCAAAAAAACTGATTTATCACCTTTTAATTTCATATCTATTCATGATGGTATAAAGAAAATTGAAGAAAGTAAATTATATGATAAGAAGGAAATCCTGAATAATGGAAGAAATATTAATTATTTTGTTAATAATATTAAAATTAATTTAACTATTAATACACATAATGAGATTGAACTATTGGCTATTCAACAAACCATTGTCTGTATAAAGTCTAAATACAGTAAACCCTAACCTACATAAAACACCCATAACGCAAATAGCTGCTACACGAATCCTTCACGTAGAGTTTATGTGCAAGCTGTAGCCCATATGAAACCTAAACTCAACAAGTAGGATGTGTGCGGAACGCACGCATGCGGTTCTCAAGGTTTGAGCTAAGAGGCCGTCTGAAACAACAAATACGGTTTCAGACGACCTTTCTTTCAACAAGCCACCACAGTAATCAGACAAAAGCAACCCGCCGCCACACCCATATCGGCAGCACGGCCAGCAAAACCATTATCCGCAGCAGTGTAAAGACAACTCTAAGACGGCAAATTTTGAACGTCATAGCCTTTCGGGTATGACATTAAGGGCCGACATGATCAAACAGCGCGAAATCCATCTGGCCATACCCGCACAAACTAATAAGGAGCAAAGATTGCAGTTGCAACGTGTGGTAGAGTATGGCAAAAATCGAAACATTACAGTCAAAATTACGGAGATCAAATAAATGACTTTTAATCAAGAACAAGATTATTGGGCTGGCTATAAGGCAAATGAAAGAGCCTTGATTATTCAAACATGGTCAGGATTTGGGCGATATGCTCCAGACCACCTATATCCCCCTCATATCCTGCCGTTGGATACCGACAATGGAACTTTAGGCACGACGGTTTTGCAAGCGTTGGCAAACAGCAGGACTTTCGTTTATGACAGTTCGGAAGACCAAGATTTTTTTGATACCGAAAAATTTCGGCAACGCTATGAGGATTGGGTTGCCAACCTATGCGGGAACTTGGGCTATAAAACCAGACGCGCTTTATTTAAAAACATGATGAGCGGGGATATTTGGCTGCACAACGGTTGCCTGAAAATCAGCCCGAGCCGCCATGTCAAGCTGGAAGCGTGGGATGCCATTGATGCAGACGATGTTATTTTATCATTGGATAACAGCCCTGAAGAAATCGGAGCAGGTTTAAGGTTGGTATTGAGCCGCTGCCGATAACATTTGACAAAAGGTCGTCTGAAAGCTGGAAAAATGTTTCAGACGACCTTTTTATTAGACTCAAGCTCGCGTGCGTGCGTACCGCGCACACCTTCGCTGCAGATTTAATGTGGGCTACGACTTGCTGAAGATAAAGTTATTAAGGAATTTGTCAAATATGGAAAAAATTGAGAAATTTAAATCTGAATTATTAAATGCCATCTTTCAATATACTCAATGCATATCTATTTTTGTCTATAAGAAAAAGATATATTATTTGATTGATTATAAGGAAAATTTTGAATTAAATGCAAAAATATCTTTTGACATTTACCTAAGAGAAGGAATTATAACTAAAGAACAATATAATTATGATTATAAAAATTACCGTAATGGCATCTGGCAGTTAACTAAGGACAATTTCGAAAGCTATCTTCAATCAGATTCAGTCATTGTATTAAAAAAAGATGAATTGAAGGAACTGATGTTTCAGGGGTTTACTTCTGCTGAAGCAGTAAGGTTATATTCCGTTGTTGAGAACAAGCTGTCGTACAATGATCCTATCTCAGACTCTGGCCAGCAAAGTGATTTCTTAAAAATCAATCAGATTTCTTCGAGGCTGCCTTTGTTCTATATCAATTTTGATACGGAAGTGTATCTACATATGGATTGGGACAGATGTCATGAAGATTATGTCTATGATGGCTGGTTTTCAAAGGCAATGGATTTTGGGTATTTAATACCGGACGAATTCTGTTACTGGAAAATTGAAGGACGAGATTATTGGAAATTTAGCCAATTATAAATATAAGCAAGCCAAGCCATAGCTTGTATGAATTCAAAAGGCCGTCTGAAAACAGCAAAACCGTTTCAGACGACCTTTGTTTAATGCCATCGAGCCAGCGGGCCATAAAGCGTAGTTGTCCAAAAAGGTATATTGATAGGCAAATATAAAAAGGAGGAAAAGTCAATTTTACTACCTTCAAACATTTTCAATTTTGAGTATTGATATGATAATTAATTATTTAGTATAAATACCGGCTTGCGACAGGCAAATGGTTTGGGTTTGACATGGAATCAGGTTGATTTAGATAGGAAGGTCTGTTGGTATCATCCTGATGAAATGAAAGCTGGAAATGCACTGGGTGTTGCTTTGAATGATACTGCTGTTGAAGTATTAAAGCGGCAGATAGGCAAGCATAAGAAATTTGTTTTTGTGAATAAGTGGAATAAACCAATTAGCGGCATTAACAGCCGATATTGGAAGAAGACGTTAGAACTGGCAGAAATAGAAGACTTTATTTGGCACGATTTAAGGCACACTTGGGCAAGTTGGTTAGTTCAGCGTGGCGTACCATTGAGAGTGTTGCAAGAAATGGGTGGTTGGAAGACGTTAAGGATGGTGCAGAGATACGCACATTTGGCTCCTGGGCATCTTCATCAACATGCTCAAGTTTTGCATGAGCTTGTCACATTTGACACAAATGGCGCAAGTTAGACACAAATCAGGCACAAACAGAAAAGACAGCCTTACAAATAAGCTGTCAATTAGAAATTTAGAATCTTAGGTTTTTCAATAAATTCAGATATTTATTGGTGCCCGGAGCCGGAATCGAACCGGCACGGCCGGTTTAGGGCCGACGGATTTTAAGTCCGTTGTGTCTACCTATTTCACCACCCGGGCGTAGACAATAAATTGATAGATTGGAGGCGGGGGCGCGGATTTGAACCGGCCTATATAAGGGTTGCACCCCTTATAGCATAAACACTCTGCCACCCCGCCATGAAATGGATGGAGGCGAGAGTCGGAATCGAACCGGCGTAGACGGATTTGCAATCCGCTGCATAACCACTTTGCTATCTCGCCAAATAAACTACTTTGGAGTGTTGGTAGTATTGAAACTGGAGCGGGAAACGAGTCTCGAACTCGCGACCTCAACCTTGGCAAGGTTGCGCTCTACCAACTGAGCTATTCCCGCGTATTCGGATGCATGATTTAATGGAGCGGGAAACGAGTCTCGAACTCGCGACCTCAACCTTGGCAAGGTTGCGCTCTACCAACTGAGCTATTCCCGCATTTGAGTGCATCTGAAATTAAACTGGAGCGGGAAACGAGTCTCGAACTCGCGACCTCAACCTTGGCAAGGTTGCGCTCTACCAACTGAGCTATTCCCGCATATTGAAAAAGAACAATCAACAAGTAATCAGAATGGAGCGGGAAACGAGTCTCGAACTCGCGACCTCAACCTTGGCAAGGTTGCGCTCTACCAACTGAGCTATTCCCGCTCTGACAGCTTGTTGCTTCGTATATCGAAGAAGACGCAATTATTATGGATTTAATCGTGTGCGTCAAGTGTTTTGTTTTTATTTTTTTAAAAATTTTATTTGAATTCTTTCCATGCCATTTTTAGGTAGTAGCACATGGACCAGATGGTCAATACAGATGCTATAAACATCAATATGTTACCAATGAGATAGAAAGGATCGTTATATTTGTCTGTGCCGATAAGTAAAAGGAAGATGGCGATCATTTGGGCAGTAGTTTTGAATTTGCCGATAGTGGCTACGGCGACACTGCCGCGTTTGCCCATTTGTGCCATCCATTCGCGTAAGGCGGAAATGGTGATTTCTCGGCCGATAATAATCATGGCGAAGATAGCGTATGTTCTGCCAAGGCTGACGAGCAGGAGTAGGGCAACGGCAACCATGAGTTTGTCGGCAACGGGGTCGAGGAATGCGCCAAAGTCGGAGGTTTGTTTCCAGCGACGTGCTAAAAAGCCGTCAAACCAGTCTGTAATAGCTGCAAGTGCAAAGATGATGGCGGCTGTCCAGTTGACGGTTTGTAGTTGAATCCATGTGTTCGGTAAATAGAATAGGATGGTGAACACGGGGATTAATAGGACGCGCATCCAGGTAAGTAAAATAGGTATGTTCCAAGGCATGGTTTGTGACCTTTTGGATGATGTGTCGGATTGTCCATTATAGCTTATTTGCTCACTGGGCTTTTTTGAGTGTTGTTTTTTTGCCGACAAGTAACGTGGGCAAAGGGCTTTGTTATTCGGGTTGTGAAGAAAGCCTGTTAAGGCCGTCTGAAAAATGGGTTGTTGAGGGGTGTAAATGTTTTTGGGCAGGTAAGTGGCTGCAAAATAGTGGGCAACGAGGTCGGCTTGCTGCTCGATATTGAGTTGGTTGAAGTGAGGCAAAGGTATGGGATAGGCGTAAGCTTCGCGTTTCCTATATCCGCCTTTGAGCATAATGAATAAACCGGACAACCAAACTTTGTGACCGCGCTGGTGTTGCCAGACGTGTGTAAGCTCATGAATCAGCCAGATTTTGTAGGCGATGCCGGCTTGAGTGAAATCATCAGGGCAGTGTTTGCGCGGGAAATATATATTTCCATTGGGGGCAATGGCGGTATTGGGGTTGGGCAGGAAGGGGATGCCGCGATATATTTTAATGCGGTTGAAGTCTATGCTGTCGGCAAAAACCTGTTTTGCCATACGGACTTCGTTTTCAGTCAGTCTGCGCCAATTGGAAAAAATCATATTTTAAAGAAGAATATAGGATATAAAGATTTTCAGGCCGTCTGAAAGTTTCAGACGGCCTGACCATTGGATTTATTGTTCTTCTGAAGCGGCTTGTTTGCCGTTGTCGAACAATTTGTCCATAGGCGTCAGATTGACTGCATTGCCTTGGCTGACTATCCATTTGTTTTCAACACGCCACACGCCTGAGGTATCTTCAACTCGCAAGTACCAATGGTTGGTTTGGCGTAAAGGCTTAAAGACGGCTTCGTATTCCATACGGCCGTTTTGCGGTTCGGCAGTTACGGCGCGTAGCTTGACGGTTTGGTCGTCAGCTTTGCGTGTAGGGTGCATCAGCAGCAGGTTTAATGGCTGTTTGGGATCGAATTGTCCGCTGACGAATACTTTGGCGGCATTCATGTCCGGACTGATTAAAACCTGCACCTGAATCTGTCGTTTAACGGCTTCTTCATCGCGGTGAAGCTGGATTTCGATGTGTTTGCCGTCTTTATAGTAATCGTCGGAAACTAAGTCTGTCGTATGTTCTTTTGCGACGAAGAACATAGACACGCTGGCGATAACGACAAAGATTGGACCTGCCATCAGCACCCAAGGCCAAGTGTGTTTATACCAAGGCTTAGTGGAATTGGGTTTGGACACCGTTGTTATTCTCCAATAAAGGTTGCTTTTTCATTCAAGACAGTCGGTTCGGCATCAGCGTCATCGGTTTCACGATATGTGAAAGTAAATTCAATCGGCTGGCTGCCTTTTTCGGCGTACTCAGGGATGGTGGACACTTGAACCGGAATGGTCACGGTTTCGCGTGGCGCAATTTTAATACCGTTTTCAGGCAAGCCGGTCAAGGCGATATCATCAAAACCTTTGACTGTGGCAGTAACGGTCTGTTCATGTTCACTCTTATTAATGATGCGCAGGTTGTAGGCATTTTCCACCCAGCCTTGGCTGTTTTCGCGCACCATCACGCCGCGGTCTTTCAGAATATCCACTTCGACCATTTTACGAGTGGCAATACCGGTTAAGAAAGCAATAATAACCACAAACAATACTGCACCATAACCTGCAACGCGAGGGCGTTTCAGGCGTTTTTTGATGTCGCTTTCAGGGTATTCATGCTCCATTGCGCCTTCTGTGGTGTAACGGATCAGGCCGCGCGGATAACCCATTTTGTCCATGATTTCGTCACAAGCGTCGATACAGGCTGCACAACCGATACATTGGTATTGCAAACCGTTGCGGATGTCGATGCCGACAGGGCAGACCTGTACACACATGGCACAGTTGATACAGTCACCCAAGCCGCTGTCTTCTTTGTTGGCGGTTTTTTTGCGTGCACCGCGAGGTTCGCCGCGTTCGGTATCGTAGGAAATAATCAGTGTGTCTTTGTCAAACATCGCACTTTGGAAGCGTGCATACGGGCACATATGCAGACACACTTTTTCGCGCATGATGTGGGCAAAAAAGAAGGTCATGAATCCGTAAAACGCTGCGGCAAACATTGCGCCACCGCCTGCCGCGCCGGTAAACAGGGCTGGAACAAATTCACGGATTGGATTAAACCAGCCTGCGAAAGTAATACCTGTCCATGCGCAGAAGAGGAAAATCAACAGGGCTTTGGTGGCTTTAATGCGGATTTTAGTAAAGTTCCAAGGCGATTTTTCCAGTTTTAAACGTTTGTTGCGGTCGCCTTCAACCAAGTTGTCGATCCAAAGCATGATTTCGGTGTAAACCGTTTGCGGGCAAGAATAGCCGCACCACAAACGACCGGCAATGGTTGTCCACCAAAACAGGCCGAAGGCACAAATCATCAGCAGCAGGGCAAGGTAAATCAAATCGCCCATGCCCAGTGACAGGCCGAAAATGAAAAAATGACGGTCAGGGATATTGAATAAAACTGCCTGACGGCCACTCCAGTTAAACCATGGAATCACATAAAACACAAATTGCGTGGCCAATACGGCGGCAATACGCAATTTGGCAAACCGGCCTTCTGCTTTTTTCGGATGGATGCGTTCGCCTTCAGGGTGGATCTGGATAACGCTGGCTCTTGGATTGAATGTTTTAGGAGGAGCGGTTTTGGCAGGTTTATCTGTTGAGGAGGGAGTGTTTTCAGCTTGGTTTTCGGGTGACATAATCAGTGTTCCTTAATGAAGTGCACACAAGCCTTTTGTCATGGTAGTAGTTTGATGTGAGTATTTTCAGACGGCCTTAGGCGTGCATATAAAATCATAACATTTGGCTCTATGCAAAGCAAAAGCAGGGTTTGCCCTTAACAATAGTTGCGGTACTCCTGTCTCATACAAGGCCGTCTGAAAAGAGCAGTATTCAAAGACTTACGGAATAAGTGTAGGTTTATACTTATAGCGATTTCCTATTTATCCGATAAAAAATTTACAACATACTGTTTCAAAACGAAATAACAGTTAATATCATCTATCCCGTCCGTTTCAGACGGCCTATTGGAAATCATGCCGTCTGACAATGCAAATATCAAAGGCTATTCTTGAAAGCACGGCTGATTCAGGCGATAATCGGCACACTTTTTTCATATTTCCAATCTTGTCCAAGGAAGGTCAAACCATGTCTCAACTGGCAAACGCAATCCGTTTCCTCTCAGTCGATGCCGTACAAAAAGCCAACTCTGGCCACCCGGGTGCGCCTATGGGTATGGCGGAAATGGCGGAAGTATTGTGGACGAAGTTCCTCAATCATAATCCAGCCAACCCGAAATTCTACAACCGCGACCGTTTTGTCCTCTCCAATGGTCATGCTTCCATGATTCTTTACAGCCTGTTGCACCTGACCGGCTACAACGTTTCCATTGATGATCTGAAAAACTTCCGCCAACTGCACAGCAAAACCCCCGGCCATCCTGAATATGGCTACACCGACGGTGTGGAAACCACGACCGGTCCATTGGGACAAGGTATTGCCAACGCTGTGGGCATGGCTTTGGCCGAAAAAATCTTGGCTGCCGAATTCAATAAAGACGGTTTGAATATCGTTGACCACTACACCTACGTTTTCATGGGCGACGGCTGCATGATGGAAGGCGTATCGCATGAAGCCTGCTCGCTTGCCGGTACTTTGGGCTTGGGCAAACTGATTGTTTTATATGATGACAACAATATTTCCATCGATGGTAAAGTGGACGGTTGGTTTACCGAAAATATTCCGCAACGCTTTGAAAGCTACGGCTGGCATGTGATTCCAAATGTAAACGGTCATGACACTGATGCCATTCAGACGGCCATTGAAGCGGCCAAAGCCGAAACCGGCAAACCTTCCCTGATTTGCTGCAAAACCTTAATCGGTAAAGGCAGTGCCAACAAAGAAGGCAGTCACAAAACCCACGGTGCGCCTTTGGGTGCGGATGAGATCGAAGCCACGCGCAAACATTTGGGTTGGGCTTATCCTGCGTTTGAAATCCCTCAAGAAATCTATGCAGCATGGGATGCAAAAGAAAAAGGCGCGAAACTTGAGGCCGAATGGAACGAACTCTTCGCTCAATATCAAGCCAAATATCCTGCCGAAGCTGCAGAATTCGTGCGCCGCATGGATAAAAAACTGCCTGAAAATTTCGATGCTTACGTTCAAGCCGCATTGAAAGAAGTGTGTGCCAAAGCAGAAACCATCGCGACCCGTAAAGCCAGCCAAAACAGCATCGAAATCTTGGCAAAAGAGCTGCCTGAATTGGTGGGCGGTTCTGCCGACTTGACCCCGTCCAACCTGACTGACTGGTCAAACAGCGTTTCCGTTACCCGCGAACACGGCGGCAACTATATTCACTACGGCGTGCGTGAATTCGGTATGGGCGCGGTGATGAATGGCCTTACCCTGCATGGCGGTGTTAAACCATTCGGCGCGACTTTCCTGATGTTCAGCGAATACGAGCGTAACGCCTTACGTATGGCTTCGCTGATGAAAATCAACCCTGTATTTGTGTTCACCCACGATTCCATCGGTTTGGGCGAAGACGGTCCGACCCACCAACCTATCGAGCAAACTGCCACTCTGCGCCTGATTCCAAATATGGATGTATGGCGTCCATGCGATACCGTTGAATCTTTGGTAGCGTGGTCTGAAGCTGTTAAAGCGGCCGATCATCCGTCCAGCCTGATTTTCAGCCGTCAAAACCTGAAATTCCAAGCGCGTGATGAGCAACAGCTAAACGACATCAAACGCGGTGCTTATGTAATCAGTGAAGCTCAAGGCAATGCACAGGCTGTTGTAATTGCTACCGGTTCTGAAGTTGAATTGGCTCTGGAAGCGCAAAAAGTATTGGCAGAACAAGGTATTGCCGTGCGCGTTGTTTCCATGCCTTCTACCAATGTATTCGACCGCCAAGATGCCGCCTATAAAGCCGCGGTTCTGCCGGAAGGCTTGCCACGCGTAGCCGTAGAAGCCGGACATGCCGACGGTTGGTATAAATACGTCGGTTTGAACGGCGCCGTGGTCGGTATCAACCGCTTTGGCGAGTCTGCACCTGCTGACTTGCTGTTCAAAGAATTCGGATTTACCGTAGACAATGTGGTTGCCACTGTTAAATCCGTTTTGTAAATCAGATTTTTGATTGAGATAAAAAGGCCGTCTGAAATTTCAGACGGCCTTTTATTTTTTAGTCGGTTAAACAGTTTCTGTTTCAGGTTTGACCTTGCTTTTCTTAAACTTCAACACGGCTTCTTCTTTCGCTGCATCCCAGTCTATCAGCACAAAGCCGCCTTCGGCGAGTTTGCCGAACAGGAGTTCGTCGGCGAGCGGTTTGCGGATTTTTTCCTGAATCAGGCGGTTCATTGGGCGTGCGCCCATTTGCGGGTCGAAACCTTTTTCCGCCAGATATTTACGCAATGCCGGCGTGAATTCGGCTTCGACTTTTTTGTCGAGGAGCTGGTGTTCGAGCTGGAGCAGGAATTTGTCCACGACTTTAACGATAATAGGCTCGGACAAGGGCGCAAATGGGATAATCGCGTCTAAGCGGTTGCGGAACTCGGGCGTGAAGAGCTTGTTGATGGCCTGCATTTCATCGCCGCGCTCGCGTTTGGCGGTAAAGCCGAGGCTGGGGCGGCTGAGGCTTTCCGCGCCGGCGTTGGTGGTCATAATCAGGATGACGTTGCGGAAGTCGGCACTCTTGCCGTTGTTGTCGGTCAGTTTGCCTGCATCCATGACTTGTAGGAGGACGTTGAAAATATCGGGGTGAGCTTTTTCGATTTCGTCCAAGAGCAACACGCAATGCGGCTGTTTGTTGACGGCTTCGGTCAAAAGGCCACCTTGTTCAAAGCCGACGTAGCCAGGCGGCGCGCCGATGAGGCGCGATACGGCATGGCGTTCCATGTATTCGGACATATCAAAGCGTTGCAGCGGTACGCCCATCGAGTAGGCAAGCTGTTTGGCGACTTCGGTTTTGCCGACGCCGGTCGGGCCGGAGAAGAGGAAGCAGCCTATCGGTTTGTCGGGCAGGGCGAGGCCGGAGCGCGACATTTTAACGGCGGCAACCAGCGCGTCGATGGCGTTTTCCTGACCGTAAACCATGTTTTTCAAATCGCGGCCGAGGAATTGCAGCACTTGTTTGTCGTCGTGCGACACGGTTTTTTCGGGAATCCGTGCGACTTTGGCGATGACGGTTTCGATTTGCGCTTTGCCGATGACTTTTTTCTGTTTGGATTTGGGCAGAATCCGTTGCGCCGCGCCTGCTTCGTCCATCACGTCGATGGCTTTGTCGGGCAGGAAACGTTCGTTGATGTAGCGGGCGGAAAGTTCGGCTGCGGCTTCAAGTGCGCCTTGCGTATAGCGGACTTGGTGGAAATCTTCAAACATCGGTTTCAAGCCGCGCAGGATTTGTACGGTTTCGGAAATGGTAGGCTCGACCACGTCAATTTTTTGGAAACGGCGGCTTAAGGCGTGGTCTTTGTCGAAAATGGTACGGTATTCGTCATAAGTGGTCGCACCGATGCAGCGCAGCGAGCCTTTTGCCAGCGCAGGTTTGAGCAGGTTAGACGCATCCATTGTGCCGCCGCTGGTGCTGCCCGCGCCGATGATGGTGTGGATTTCGTCGATGAATAAAATGGCGTGCGGGATTTTTTCGAGCTGTTTCAAGACGGATTTGACCCGTGCTTCAAAGTCGCCGCGGTATTTCGTGCCCGCCAAAAGCGAACCCATATCCAGTGCGTATACTTCGGCTTCTTTCAGCACGTCGGGAATATCGCCGTTGACGATTTGGTGTGCTAAGCCTTCCGCCAGCGCGGTTTTGCCCACACCAGCCTCGCCGACCAAAAGCGGATTGTTTTTGCGGCGGCGGCACAGGATTTGTACCAGCCTTTCCATTTCGTGTTTGCGACCAATCAAAGGGTCGATACGGCCGGCTTTGACTTCGGCGTTGAGGTTGACGGTGTAGTCGGAAAGAGAGCCGGTTTTCTGTTCCGCTTCTTCGCCCTCGCGTCCCAGGCCGTCTGAATCATTGCAGTCTTCGTCATCAGGCGAGCCATGGGCAATGCAACGCAAGACTTCAAAGCGCGTAATGGATTGCAATTTGAGGAAATAGACGGCATGGCTTTCGGATTCGCTCATCATGGCAACCAAAATATCCAAAGGTTCTACTGCGGCTTTACCGGCAGACTGGGTATGCACCATCGCCCGTTGGATGACGCGTTGGAAGCCCAATGTCGGCTGGGTTTCGACCGTATCCAGAAGATGATCGGGAATTTGCGGCGTATTTTCAGCAACGCTGGCGGCAAGCTGCTCGGACAGGACTTTCAAATCCGCACCACACAGTTTCAAGACGTTCGGCACAGCCGCATCTTCTTCTATCAGCACCAAAAGCAGGTGTTCCAAGCTGATAAATTCATAACGGGCGTTGCGTGCTTCACGGTAGAGCAGTTGCAGGATGTGTTCCAATTCGGGTGAAAGCATGGTTTAAACCTCTTCGACTATACATTTGAGCGGATGCCCTTCAGCTTTGGCACGTTCCATGACCTGATGTTGCTTAGTCTGGGCAATATCGCGCGTGTAGGTGCCGCACAGGCCTTTGCCTTCGTGGTGCACCAGCAGCATGACGGCCACTGCCTGTTCCTGTGCAAGCATAAAGACTTCGGTCAGGATTTCGACGACAAACTCCATGGTGGTGTAATCGTCGTTCAATAAAAATACGCCGTAACGTTTCGGCGGCTGTGTATTGATATCGCTGAGCAGGGTATCGGATTGGTGGTCAGTATTCGGATGGTTCATAATCTTAGGTTTCAGTTTTCAGACGGCCTGTTTTAGAGTGTAAACAGTTTTCTGTTGTATTTCGGCAATTTTTTTCTATTTTCCCACTTTTTTGAAAACATAGCTTGACGTTTTGTCTTAACAAATGTAAAAAGACGGTTAAGCAGAAGTTGGCACTCGACCGCGTATGCAATACGCGGGAGAAACGCTGAACGTTTTAGTTTGCTGTATGCCTTGTTTTGCTGATTTTGTTAATTTTTAAGTATAGGAAGTTTCTAATGGCAACCGGTATCGTAAAATGGTTTAACGACGCTAAAGGTTTTGGTTTCATCACTCCTGATGAAGGTGGCGAAGATTTGTTCGCTCACTTCTCAGCGATCAACATGGATGGTTTCAAAACCCTGAAAGAAGGTCAACGCGTATCTTTCGACGTAACCACCGGCCCTAAAGGCAAACAAGCTGCTAATATTCAAGCTGCTTAATCAAATGCGCGGCGTAAGCCGTAAAATCATGGCGGGGTTTCCCGCCATTTTTTATGGGCGTTCGGGTCAAAAATTATGAATCAAAATTCATCTTATCAAAATGCTTTAAACCAGTTGGACGAGCTTATCCGTCATTTTCGCAGCGAAGGTGAGGTCAGCTGCGCCGTTGCCGAGCGTGAAGACCAAATCTTGATCCGCCTTGCCGATTTGAAACTGGATTTGCGCCCTGAAGATGAAAAAGCCATTGCCGATATAGACCGCTTTTACCGCCGCCATGTTTTAAGCGAATAAACGTTTCAAAATTGTTTGCCGTTTTATTTTTTTAAGCATGCCTGATAAAATAGGCCGTCTGAAAAGTTTGTAAAGAATCAGCACAATGAGTATTGCCAATAATAAAAAAGCCTTTCACGATTTCTTTATCGAAGACCAAATCGAAGCCGGTATAGTATTGGAAGGATGGGAAGTCAAAGCCATCCGCGCTGCACGCGTGCAATTAAAAGAAAGCTATATCTACTGGAAAAAAGACGCATTTTATTTGGTGGGCTGCCACATTACCGCATTGCCTACTGCCTCGACACACGTCAAACCCGACCCTGTCCGTCCGCGTAAGTTGTTGTTGAAACAATCGGAAATCAACAAGTTAATCGGTAAAACCGAACGTGCCGGTTATACGATTGTGCCCTTAAACCTGCATTACACCCGCGGTAGAATCAAAGTGGAAATCGGTTTGGCCAAGGGTAAGAAACAGCATGACAAACGCCAAAGCCTGAAAGAAGCAGATTGGAAGCGTGAGAAACAGCGTTTGATGAAAAACGTACGTTGATTTTTTCAGACGGCCTTTGCAGAAAGGCCGTCTGAATATTTATTGTTTGAAAACTTTAAAAAGGAAAACAGATGAAAACCATGATTTTAGCGGCGGCTTCAGCCGTATTGTTGCTGGGCGCTTGTTCCACTACGGAACAAAGAGTATTGAAACCTGAAGAGCTAACCAGTATCAAACATGTCTGCATCATTCAAAATGCAAAAGTAAGACCGCATGATTTGGATCGTGCTTTGTCTAAAGCTTTGGCAAAACGCGGCATTGGCAGCACTATTGTAACCGCAGACAACCGTGGCAAACTGTATGATTCTTCTTGCCCGTATAACCTGCGTTACAAAACCAAAGGCAATAACGAAATCTTGCGTAAAGGCGTATTTGTGTTGAGAAGCACGAAGTATGCGGTTTCTACGGTCAGCTACTCTTTGAACGATGAAAACCACTTCCGAACCAATCCTGATTTGGTGAAACAGGCTGAAGGCGTTGTGGCCAAATTGTTGGAAAAAAACAGCAAATAAAAGCCAGAATAAAAAACCGGCTTGCCGTGATATGGAGAATATCGGGCAACCCAGTTTTATTTTCAGACGACCTTAAATGGATTTGATTTTTTCCCAGAGGGTTTTGACCGTACCTTGATAGTAGGTTTCAGAAGTACAATAGACTGTTTCTAAAGCACATTGTCCTTGTGAGCCGTATTTTTTGATACACTGGTTCAAGGCAATTTGATGCACGGTTTTGAAACGCGGGGAGGTAATGGCCACCACGTTTTGAGCAGTCAATTTGCCCATGGCTTTAGGGTAGGCAACAGCGATACAGGTATTGTGCAGTGGGACAACCGTTTTGCAGCCTGTTGCTTGGCCTGCGCCGATACCGGCTAAGGCATCTTGGCCTTTACAGAATGTTTCGAGCTCGGCTGTTGCATCCAGTTGTGTGGCATTTTCTTTGGTGGTTTTGATTTGCAGCGCTTCATTGCTGTCGGCAGGGTTTTGCCACATGGCCAGGTAGCCGTAAGTATCGGCAGCTAGGGCGGCAGGAGTCAGTGCGCAAAGGATAAGTGTCATTAGTGTTTTTTTCATGTTTGTTCCCTGTTTGTTGGGTATTTGTTGTTATTATAAAGCAAAAGTACTTATTTGATATAAATTTGCTTTTAAAATGAATATTTGAGTGTGGCAGATAGATTATAGGCCGAGACCTTTGCAAAATTCCCCAAAATCCCCTAAATTCCCACCAAGACATTTAGGGGATTTTCCATGAGTACCTTCTTTCAGCAAACCGCCCAAGCCATGATCGCCAAACACATCGACCGTTTCCCACTATTGAAGTTGGATCAAGTGATTGATTGGCAACCGATCGAACAATACCTGAATCGTCAAAAAACCCGTTACCTCCGAGACCACCGCGGCCGTCCCGCCTATCCCCTGTTGTCCATGTTCAAAGCCGTCCTGCTCGGCCAATGGCACAGCCTTTCCGATCCCGAACTCGAACACAGCCTCATCACCCGCATCGATTTCAACCTGTTTTGCCGTTTTGACGAACTGAGCATCCCCGATTACAGCACCTTATGTCGCTACCGCAACTGGCTGGCGCAAGACGACACCCTATCCGAACTGCTGGAACTGATCAACCGCCAACTGACTGAAAAAGGCTTAAAAGTAGAGAAAGCATCCGTCGCCGTCATTGACGCCATCATTATTCAGACCGCCGGCAGCAAACAACGCCAGGCTATAGAAGTCGATGAAGAAGGGCAAATCAGCGGCCAAACCACGCCGAGTAAAGACAGCGATGCCCGTTGGATAAAGAAAAACGGCCTCTACAAACTCGGGTACAAACAACATACCCGTACCGATGCGGAAGGCTATATTGAGAAACTGCACATTACCCCTGCCAATGCCCATGAATGCAAACACCTGTTGCCTTTGTTGGAAGGCCTATCCAAAGGTACGACCGTCTATGCCGACAAAGGCTACGACAGTAAGGAAAACCAGCAACATCTGAAAGAGCATCGGCTGCAGGACGGCATTATGCGCAAAGCACACAGTAACCATCCGC
The DNA here is from genome assembly GCF_019334725.1 of Neisseria perflava. Taxonomy (NCBI): domain Bacteria; kingdom Pseudomonadati; phylum Pseudomonadota; class Betaproteobacteria; order Neisseriales; family Neisseriaceae; genus Neisseria; species Neisseria perflava. The sequence goes on from NZ_CP079818.1 coordinate 1,150,459, forward strand.
TGTCGGAAGCGCAAACCAAACGCAACCGATATTTGTCGAAAACCCGTTATGTGGTCGAACAAAGCTTCGGTACGTTACACCGGAAGTTCCGCTATGCGCGGGCAGCCTATTTTGGACTGATTAAAGTGAGTGCACAAAGCCATCTGAAGGCGATGTGTTTGAACCTATTGAAAGCCGCTAACAGGCTAAGTGCGCCTGCTGCCGCCTAAAAGGCGGCCGGATGCCTGATTATCGGGTGTCCGGGGAGGATTAAGGGGGTATTTGGGTAAAATCAGGAGTAATTAGGAGCGGAAATAGACGAAAACCTGTGTTTGGAGTTTCAGCTGTCGAAGGAAGGGCTTTTTTGCAAAGGTCTCATAGGTGTATTGATCGCCGAGCATGACCCAGCCGCCTGCGGGCGCATCTTCTATAGCGGAGCCAAGCTTCCCGAAAGAGAGGATACTGTCGTTGCCTTTGCGGATGGCGGTTGTACCGTCGTCTGAAAAAGTGGTGCAGCCAGCGAGAAGGAATACTGCGGATAAAAAGGGGAAGACGTATGTTTTCATAATGTTTGTTTGAAGGTATTTAAAATCAGGCAAATGGGGGAATACTCAATCCGAATTGTTCCAACAAGCCGACCGTTTCGTAAACGGGCAGGCCCATCACGCCTGTAAAGCTGCCTTGCAAATGCTCGACAAACACGCCGCCCAAACCCTGAATGCCATACGCGCCCGCTTTGTCCATCGGTTCGCCACTTCGGATATAGGCGGATATTTCTTCGGCAGACAAGGTTTTGAAACGTACATCGCTGGTTTGCAAAACGCCGTGCGCTCTCCCTTGCCAATATACGCATACGGCAGTCAGCACCTGATGCGTCTGCCCTGAACGCCGGGCGAGCATTTCGGCTGCTTGGGCTTCGGTTTCCGGTTTGCCGAGGATGTGGTTTTGATAGGCGACCGTAGTGTCGGCAGTCAGAATCGGATATTCGGGCGACGCGTCGTGTGCGGCAAACCATTGCTCGACAGCGGCGGCATTTTTTTCCTGCGCCATACGTTGCACATAATCGGCGGCTTTTTCGTCGGAATGCGGCGTTTCGTCGATGTCGGCAGGGATACGGATAACTTTGAATCCTAGGTTTTCCAAAATTTCGCGGCGGCGCGGGCTGCCGGAGGCTAGGTAGAGTGTGTGCATAAAACTTTCTTTTTTAAGGGATATAAGGTCGCCTGAAAATTATTTTGACTGCTTGTGTTGGCCTGCCAGCCGCACATAATGCGCGGAAGAATATTTCAAAAATTCTTTTTCTTTTTCGGTCAGCGGGCGGACTTGTTTGACGGGCGAACCGACATAGAGATAGCCGCTTTCCAAACGTTTGCGTGGCGGCACCAAACTGCCTGCACCTATCATCACGTCGTCTTCGATGACGGTATCGTCCAGAATAATCGTACCCATCCCAATCAACACACGATCGCCGATGCGGCAGCCGTGCAGCATGACTTTGTGTCCGACGGTTACGTCTTCGCCGATGATAAGGGGTGAGCCTTCGGGCTTTTCCGCGTTTTTGTGCGAAACGTGCAAGACACTGCCGTCCTGTACATTGCTGCGCGCGCCGATGCTGATGCTGTTCACGTCGCCGTGCAACACGGCATACGGCCAAACGGATACGTCTTCGGCAAGCGATACTTCGCCGATGATGACGGAGGTTTCGTCGATGAGGCAGGATTCGTGAATTTGCGGAGTATGGTCTAAGAAGGGGCGGATAGGGTTCATGTTGTTTCTTCCTTTTTGACAGTGTGGCAGGTTTCAGACGACCTGCGGCTCGGTATGGCGAAAGTATGCCGTTTTGACGCAGGTGAGGCAAGGACGGCGTCTACCGAGATGTTGTCATGTCTTTGTAAACAATATTTTTTATGGTTAAGGAATCATTTTCCGTTAAGCCTGCCTCTCTTGTTTGCCGAAGGTGGAAAATTGTCCGTTATTATCTTGTAGTTGCAAGTAGCTGCAAACCATTCTCTTGCCATTTGAATTGGAATGATATATATTTTTAAAAAATATTTCATAAAATAACGAAACCCGATGGTTTGTTTTCAACCAGGTTTGGTGGGTTTCCAATCCCACAAACCTTGGCTTCCATCCCGTGTCCGTTTTCAAATCTATCCAATCCACCTTGTTTAAATAAAGGCGGCCGGAAGGTCGTCTGAAACTGTATGAAGGATATTCACATGAGCGAAACACAAGAGCTGACTTTTGCCAAACGGCTGAAAGAGCAAACTACAACTATTCACGATAGCGTGGACAACTTGGTTATGTCTGTCGAGCCGTTTACCAACAAAGAGAATTACATCAAATTTTTGAAACTGCAATCAGTGTTCCACAAAGCGGTCGATCATATTTATAAAGACTCCGAGTTGAACAAAGCCATTCCTGAGCTGGAATACATGGCGCGTTACGACGCGGTAACGCAAGACTTGGCTGATTTGGGCGACAAACCTTACGAATACGGTAAACCGTTGCCACATGAAACCGGCAACAAAGCCATCGGTTGGCTGTATTGCGCCGAAGGTTCCAATTTGGGCGCAGCATTTTTGTTTAAACACGCGCAAAAACTGGATTACACCGGCGAACACGGCGCGCGCCACCTCGCCCCCCATCCGAACGGCCGCGGCAAACATTGGCGTGCGTTTGTCGAGCATCTGAATGCTTTGGGTTTAAGTCCTGAAGCTGAAGCCGAAGCGATTCAAGGTGCAAAAGATGCATTTGCGTTCTACAAAGTCGTTCTGCGCGAAACATTTGACCTGCCTGCAGGTGCGGAAGCTCCGGAAGGCTTTGTTCCGCACCGTCATTAATGGTTTGACGATATAAGTAGAGGTCGTCTGAAACACATCTGTATACGCGGATTCATAAATTCTGTTTTCAGACGACCTTCATACTGATGCAAGTTTAGTACCATTTGGTTATCCGCATTTGCGGTATATTTTAATTGGTTTGATGTAAATAATTATCAAATATTTTATCACCATCATTCCAAAATACCATTATCACATTCAGGAGTTTGACCATGAAGGAATCATTTAAATTAAGTATGTTGGCGATTGCCTGCAGCATCGCATTGAGTGCATGCGGTTCAAGCGGTGGTGGCACGCCGTCTGCACAGTCTGCACCGACCCCGCAACAGCCGGGCAATAATTCCGGCTCGGGCGGAGGAGGTGATTCAAAACAAACAGAAGACGCTAAGAAAGCTGAAGAAGCCAAGAAAGCTGAAGAAGCCAAGAAAGCTGAAGAAGCCAAGAAAGCTGAAGAAGCCAAGAAAGCTGAAGAAGCCAAGAAAGCTGAAGAAGCCAAGAAAGCTGAAGAAGCCAAGAAAGCTGAAGAAGCCAAGAAAGCTGAAGAAGCCAAGAAAGCTGAAGAAGCCAAGAAAGCTGAAGAAGCCAAGAAAGCTGAAGAAGCCAAGAAAGCTGAAGAAGCCAAGAAAGCTGAAGAAGCCAAGAAAGCTGAAGAAGCCAAGAAAGCTGAAGAAGCCAAGAAAGCTGAAGACGCTAAGAAAGCTGAAGAGGCCAAGAAAGCTGAGGAAGCTAAGAAAGCCAATGAGGCCAATTCAGGTCAAGGTTTTGGCGGTGAAGGCAAAGTAATGAGCAAGGCTTTGGATGGCGGTGTCTTGGTAGCGAAAAAGCGTGAAACCGGCGATTTGGAATATGCCAAAACCGAAGCTCCGACTGCTTCGGATAAAAACAGCGTCGTACTTGATGGTGTCGCCATTAATACCAAAGACGTTAAAGCAGGTGAGTTCACGTTGGGCGAAAGAAGTACGAACGGCGGTAAAGCCGATGCAGCACAATATGCGGTACACAGCGGCGACCTGCTGCCTGACGTTCGTTACGGCGGTGTTGCCGATGTCAGCGATCTGCGTGATGTGAAACAGGCGTTGTTTGTCCAAGGCACGCCATCAGGCAGCGATACCGTTGCAGCCCAAAGAGGGGATGCAACCTATAAAGGCATCGGCCTGCATTTCCCAAACGGACTGCCGATCGATACAAGAGGTCTGCAAGAAATTTTTGAAACCGGTTCGCAAGCCAAGCTGGCCAATCTGTATTCTGCCGCCAAAGCAACCGATGTTACCGCAAGAGTCAATTTCGACCAAAAAACCATCAATGTCGGCATCAACCGCTATTCCGATCAAACGGTTGGCGGTGGTAGCGGTGGCGATAGGATTGCAGGTGTCGTCAAATCCAATGCGCGCGATATGGCGGAAAATTTGTCTTTCAATGGCGATTTGCACGGCAACACCTTCTCCAACAAGCAAGGTACGATGCAAGGCGGATTCTTTGGCGCGAAGGCAGACCAACTTGCCGGTACATATAGTGCGGCAGGCAAAAACCAACGTGATGAAGACGTAGTGGCGCGCGGTGTGTTTGGTGCAAAACGCCAAGATGCGGCAGCTCAAGCAGGCGGACAGCCTGATGCGCCGGTTGCCAAACCTGATGCGCCCGTAACCAAACCTAAAGATGATGCCGCCGCAGCTGAATTGAAAAAAGGTGAAACAGGCGAGCAATACTTCTTATCGAATATCGCCGATTTGACCAAAGTCGTTATCAACGGTACGACAATCGCTTTGTCACCTGTTACCAACAAGCTCTATCGAACTGAATTGGGTTCGGACTACAAATCGTTTGTTGCTTCAGGCAATTTGAGCAATGTTGTCTTCGGTGCGGCAAAACTTGCCGATAATGCCTACTCCTTGTTTGTTCAGGGGGTAATGAGTGCCTCTCTACCGTCAGGGACAGCCAAGTATGCCGGCGATGTGTTGAATTTCCGTGCCCGCAACTTGGATAATAAGGAAAACTGGGTGGGTGATACAGGAGGCTACCGTACTACCGGTTCGTTTACCGCAGATGTCAACTTCGATACCAAGACTATCGCAGGTAAAATCAATAGTGGTGACAGATGGTTCATGAATGAACGAGCCTTTACTGCAGATATTACAGGCAGCAGCTTTAACGGTAAATGGACTTCTTCAGATGCACAAGGCTCTGTAACTGGCGGATTCTACGGTGACAAAGCTGCCGAAATGGCGGGACGATACAGTTATCATGACAAAGAAGATAAAAGTAACAATGCCTTCGGTGTATTCGGCGGCAAAAAACAATAACTGTCTGTTTAAGCTGAAAACAAACCGCTCGAAAGGGCGGTTTGTTTTTGATCGGATAGGATTTTCAGACGACCTTTTACGGTAACAACAATCTAGAGAGCAATTTACCCGCTAAAAGGTCGTCTGAAAACCTTGAATCTTATTTCCAGATAATCTGAGACCTTTGCAAAATTCCCCAAAATCCCCTAAATTCCTACTAAGACATTTAGGGGATTTTCCATGACCACCTTCTTTCAGCAAACCGTCCAAGCCATGATCGTCAAACACATCGACCGCTTCCCACTATTGAAGTTGGATCAGGTAATTGATTGGCAACCGATCGAACAGTACCTGAATCGTCAAAGAACCCGTTACCTTAGAGATCACCGCGGCCGTCCCGCCTATCCCCTGTTGTCCATGTTCAAAGCCGTCCTGCTCGGACAATGGCACAGCCTCTCCGATCCCGAACTCAAACACAGCCTCATCACCCGCATCGATTTCAACCTGTTTTGCCGTTTTGACGAACTGAGCATCCCCGATTACAGCACCTTATGCCGCTACCGCAACTGGCTGGCGCAAGACAACACCCTGTCCGAACTGCTGGAACTGATTAACCGACAACTGACCGAAAAAGGCCTAAAAATAGAGAAAGCATCCGCCGCTGTCGTTGACGCCACCATTATTCAGACCGCCGGCAGCAAACAGCGTCAGGCCATAGAAGTCGATGAAGAAGGACAAGTCAGCGGCCAAACCACACCGAGTAAAGACAGCGATGCCCGTTGGATAAAGAAAAACGCCTCTACAAACTCGGTTACAAACAACATACCCGTACCGATGCGGAAGGCTATATTGAGAAACTGCACATTACCCCTGCCAATGCCCATGAATGCAAACACCTGTCGCCTTTGTTGGAAGGCCTATCCAAAGGTACGACCGTCTATGCCGACAAAGGCTACGACAGTAAGGAAAACAGGCAACATCTGAAAGAGCATCGGCTGATGCGCAAAGCCCACCGCAAACATCCGCTGTCGGAAGCACAAACCAAACGTAACCGATATTTATCAAAAACCCGTTATGTGGTCGAACAAAGCTTCGGTACGCTGCACCGTAAATTCCGCTATGCCCGGGCAGTCTATTTTGGTCTGCTCAAAGTAAGTGCACAAAGCCATCTGAAGGCGATGTGTTTGAACCTTTTGAAAGCGGCTAACAGGCTAAGTGTGCCTGTTTGCGCCTAAAAGGCGGCCCGGATGCCTGATTATCGGGTATCCAAGGGGGATTATGGGGGGTATTTGAGTAGAATCAGTGGATATTCGAAACAAAAACAGCCGAAAACCTGTGTTTAGGTTTCGGCTGTTGGGGGAAAGGAATTTTGCAAAGGTCTCAGGCCGTCTGAAATTTCAGATGGCCTTTTGATTATGTTTTAAAGAATAGGACGTAGCTTAGAGGCTCATACGCCGTGGCGGTCGAGCCAACGTTCGGCATCAAGCGCAGCTTGGCAGCCGGAAGCTGCGCTGGTGATGGCTTGACGGTAGGTATGGTCTTTGACGTCGCCTGCCGCCCATACGCCTTCGATATTGGTTGCGCCGACATTGTCGCCGGTACCGCCTTTGGTTTTCAGGTAGCCGGTTTCATCCATATCGAGTTGGCCTTTGAAGATATCGGTATTAGGTTTGTGGCCGATGGCGATGAAAACGCCTTTGACAGCGATTTCTTCAGTGCTGCCGTCATTGTGTTTCAGGCGCGCACCGGTAACGCCGCTTTCGTCGCCCAAGATTTCATCAACCGAGCTGTTGAGCTTGAGGATGATTTTGCCTTCTTCGACGCGTTGCATCAGTTTGTCCACCATGATTTTCTCGGCGCGGAAGCTGTCGCGGCGGTGAATCAGGGTAACGGTGTTGGCGATATTGGCAAGGTAGAGGGCTTCTTCCACAGCGGTATTGCCACCGCCTACTACGGCAACATCTTGTTTTTTATAGAAGAAACCATCACAAGTTGCGCAGGCGGAAACGCCTTTGCCGGCAAAGGTTTCTTCGCTTGGCAAACCTAAATATTTGGCGGATGCGCCAGTGGCAACGATGAGCGCATCGCAGGTGTATTCGCCCATATCGCCTTTGAGGGTAAACGGACGGTTTTGCAAATCAACGGTGTGGATTTGGTCGAAAATCATTTCAGTGCCGAAGCGTTCGGCATGAGCTTGGAAACGGGCCATCAGTTCCGGACCTTGTACGCCTTCTGCGTCGGCAGGCCAGTTGTCCACTTCGGTGGTGGTCATCAGTTGTCCGCCTTGCTCAACGCCGGTAATGATCACAGGGTTAAGGTTGGCGCGGGCGGCATAGACAGCGGCAGTATAGCCGGCAGGGCCGGAGCCGAGGATGATGAGTTTGTGATGGTTGCTCATGATGGTTTCCTTGCTGATAAATGATTGAATTTTGTCATATCTACGCTTTCAGACGGCCTAAATTCTACTTGAATCTGCCGCCGTCTGAAATATGTTTGTCGTTTGGGTTTAGTGGCTGTCTTTCCATTGATAGTATTTTGAACCGAGGTAAGAGCCGAGTTTGCGTAGGAACGGCTGGGTAATAATGTTGCTGTGGCGCAGTTGCTCGAAAGGTTTCAGACGGCCGTCATCACCCATGATGGCTTCGGCAATCGCCAAACCGGCAATGCCGGTAATTGCCATGCCGTGTCCGGAATAGCCTTGTGCAAAGAAAACGGTAGGGGCGAGGCGGCCGAAATGTGGAGCGAGGTTGCGCGTAATGTCGCATTCGCCGCCCCAAGAATGCTCGATTCTGACATCGGCAAGTTGTGGGAAAACTTTTAGCATGTCTTGGCGGACGAGTTCAGTCATGCGGTCAGGGTCATCGATAAACTCGTTGTCTTTGCCGCCGAAGAGAAGGCGGCCGTCGGCGCTGAGGCGGTAGTAGTCGAGGACGTGGCGGTTGTCGCAGATGGCCATATTGTTGCGGATCAGGTCTTTGGCACGCTCGCCTAGAGGCTCGGTGGCGATGATAAAGGTGCTGACGGCAATGGCTTTTTGTTCCAATACTTTGAATTTCGGGTGCAAACCGGCATAAGTATTGACGGCATAAACGAGGTTTTTGCACTCAACGCTGCCATTGGGTGTATGAACCAACCAGCCGTTATTGCATGGCTCGATACGCGTCATCGGGGACTGCTCAAAAAGTTGTGCACCTGCATCGGCTGCCGCTTTGGCAATGCCTAGGGTGTAATTGAGCGGGTGCAAGTGGCCGGATAAAGGATCAAATTGCGCGCCTTGATACATATCGCTGGCAAGTTGTTGCTTCAGCATGGTTTTATCCCAAAGCTGGTAATGGCTTGCGCCATAATGTTTTTGGGCGTGTTCGTGCCATTGTTGCAATTCTTCCCAATGCTGAGGACGGACGGCGACGGTCGCGTAGCCGCGTTGCCAATCGCATTGGATGTTGTATTTTTGAATGCGCGAGTCAACCAGTTCAACGGCTTGCAGGGATTGCTGCCAGAACCATTGGGCCTGTTCTAAGCCGACTTGTTTTTCGATCTCTTCCATGCCGCAGGCAAAATCACTGATGACTTGTCCGCCGCTTCGGCCTGATGCGCCGAAACCGATACGTGCGGCTTCGAGTACGATGACTTCATTGCCGTTTTCGGCAAGCGGTAGGGCGGTGCATAAACCGGTCAAGCCGCCGCCGATGACGCAGGTTTCAGTTTTCAGACGGCCTTCGAGCGTCGGATAAGACGGATGGGGATTAGCCGTGCTGACATAGTAGGAAGGAAGGTATTCTTTGAAGCTGGGATTGATCATGATTTGAGCTTTAAGTTGGTTTTCACTTCATTGAAATTGGTTTTCAGACGGCCTTAAATGCGGGCTTAGATTCAGGCCGTCTGAAAGGATAAGATGCAGTTAATAAAACAGGCTGTTCCGACACTTTATCGGACAGCCTGTCTGCATATTAGGCGGCTTTCTCGGCTGCCAATTTTTCTTGGCGGTAGGCTTCGGCAGCCTCGCGTTCCCGTTTGGTTGCCTGACGCATCATCCAGTAGTTAACGACAATAACCAGCGTACCGATGATACCGATCAGGATGGTTGCCAAAACGTTCATCTGAGGGTCAAGGCCGAGTTTGATTTTGGAGAAAATCACTTGCGGCAATGTCGATGAGCCCGGGCCTGACAGGAAGGAGGTAATCACTAAGTCGTCCAAAGACAGGGTAATGCCCAAGAGGAAGCCGGAAGCAATCGCAGGGGCAATCAGCGGCAGGGTAATCACGAAGAAAATCTTCAGCGGACGGGCACCCAAGTCCATAGCGGCTTCTTCCAAGGATTGATCCAATTCCACCAGGCGCGAGCGGATAACGACGGTAATGTACGCCATGCAAAGCGTGGTGTGGCCGAGGAAGATGGTGAAGAAGCCGCGATCGAAGTAGAGCGATTGCAACAATTCACTGCCTTGCAGGAACATTTGCACCTGAATAATCAACAGCAGCATGGACAAACCGGTAATCACATCAGGCATCACCATGGGCGCGGAAATCATACCGGCAAACAGGGTGCTGCCGCGGAAGCGTTTGATACGCGCCATGGCGTAACCAGCCAATGTGCCGAGTGCTACGGCGGCAAGCGAGGAAACGATGGCGATACGCAATGACAGCCAGGCCGCTTCCAAGATGGTGTCGTTTTCCATTAATGCGCCGTACCATTTGGTTGAGAAACCGCCCCAAACGGTAACCAGCTTGGATTCATTGAAAGAATAGATGACCAAAACCACCAGCGGAATATAGAGGAATGCCAGCGAGAGCAGGAGCATCAGTTTCAAGAACCAGGATAATTTGGTTTTCTGCATTATTTGCCTCCTTCTTCCAATTCGCGGTTTTCATAGTGTTGGAACAGGGCAATCGGTACAACCAGCAGGGCAACCATGACGACGGCGACGGCAGAAGCCAGCGGCCAGTTGTTTTGGTCGAAGAATGCCTGCCACAATACTTTACCGATCATCAGGTTTTCAGAACCGCCCACCAATTCAGGAATCACAAATTCACCGACAGCCGGGACGAAGACCAACATAGAGCCTGCGATGATGCCGGTTTTGGACAAAGGCAGGGTAATGGTAAAGAACGATTTGATCGGACCTGCGCCCAAGTCGGAAGCGGCTTCGAGCAGACGGTTGTCCAGTTTTACCAATTGTGTGTACAGCGGCAAAATCATAAACGGCAAATAGGCGTAAACCATCACCAAATTCAGCGAAAAAGCATTGTAGAACAAGTCTAAAGGCTCGCTGATGATTCCGTATTTGATTAAGAAATTGTTGATGATGCCGTTGTGACCCAATAAACCCATCCATGCGTAAACACGCAGCAGGAAAGAGGTCCAGAAAGGCAGCATGATTGCCAACAGCAGGCCGTTGCGCACAGCCGGATTGGCGCGTGAAATGGCATAAGCGGTGGGGTAACCGATCAACAGGCAGATGATGGTCGTCGTCAGCGCCGTCTTAATCGAAGACCAGTAGGTCATCAGATAGATATTGCTGTTTTCACTATCGCCAAACGGATTGAGCGTATTCCAAAAGTTTTGGAAGATGTCGGCGTAGTTCTGATAGCTGATGGCAATGTTCAGACGGCCTAAGTCTTCATCAATCGTCGTCAACGGCGTAAATGGCGGAATGGCAATTTCTTGTTCGGCAAAGCTGATTTTCAATACGATGGCGAACGGAATCAGAAACAGAATCAAAAGCCAAATATACGGCACGGCAATCACTGCACGCTGGCCGGGGCGGCGGAACAGTTTGTTTTTCAGTTTTTTAAGGTTCATTGTATTTCCCTCAAATTAACTGAACAGAGGTGTCGGTTGGTTTTCAGGCCAGCTGATGTAGACAGTCTCGTCCCAAGTCGGCGGCGTAATGTTGCGCACATACCAATAAGGTGCGGGAACTTGGCTTTTGACGACACGGCCGTTGGCGAGTTTGATATGGTAAATCGCAAAGCTGCCCAGATAGGCAATCTCTTTGACTGTGCCTTGAGCCCAGTTGTGTGCGCCTAAGTGTTCCGGTTTCTCTTTGTGCAAATCAATGTCTTCAGGGCGGATGCTGATCCAAATTTCATGGTCGTTCGGAACGCCCAAACCATGGTCGATGCGGACGTGGTTTTCCAAGCCGTCACATTTGACGATGGAGAAATCGGCGCGGTCATCAATGACGACGCCGTCAAAAATATTGGTTTCGCCGATAAATTCGGCAGTAAAGCGGCTGTTAGGATAGTCGTACACGTCGCTAGGCGTACCGACTTGGCGCAATTGGCCGTCGGACATAATGGCGATACGGGTAGCCATCGTCATCGCTTCTTCTTGGTCGTGGGTAACCATGATGCAGGTTACGCCGACTTGTTCCAGCGTGTTGACCAATTCCAGTTGGGTTTGTTGGCGCAGTTTTTTATCGAGTGCGCCCAAAGGTTCGTCAAGCAGCAGGATTTTAGGACGTTTTGCCAGGCTGCGCGCTAAAGCGATACGCTGTTGCTGGCCGCCGGAGAGTTGGTGCGGCTTGCGTTTGGCGTATTTGGTCATTTGCACCAGGCGCAACATTTCTTCGACGCGGGCGTCGATTTCGCCTTTAGGCATTTTGTCTTGTTTCAGACCGAAAGCGATGTTTTGTTCAACACTCATGTGTGGGAACAGGGCATAGCTTTGGAACATCATGTTGATTGGGCGCTCGTACGGGGCAAGTTTGGTAATGTCCTGGCCGTCGAGAATGATTTTGCCCTGATTTGGGCTTTCCATGCCTGCCAACATGCGCAGCAGCGTGGATTTGCCACTGCCTGAGCTGCCCAAAAGGGCAAAGATTTCATGTTGGTAAATGTCCAAGTCGATGTTATCGACAGCGTAATTGTCACCAAACTTTTTCACCAAGCCTTGGATTTGCAAATAAGGTTTGGCTGAAGACGCAGTGGTTGCGGTCATAATGGCAATACTCCAAAAAGAAAGACGAGTACCGGCAAAACGGATTTTCGAATGGGTGATAAAAAGCTGTTTGATTGCTGGCGGGAGTCGGACGGAGGCCGTCTGAAACTCTTGTAAAGCGCACGGGCAGCGTGGATAGAAAGCAGTTTAAGCCTAAGCTTTTGCTTTCGGCAAACTCAATATTATATTAGCCTAAGCCTCATAGGGGCAATATGAAATTGCTTGTATCGGCTGATTTGAAACAAATATGAAAGGAAAGGCAGGCAGGGAAACAAGATAGTAAAAATGGGTAACGTTGTTTTTCTGCACAAAAGGGGGTAATTATTATCTATATGTCTTAAATAATTATTCAAAATAGAATAAAATACGCAAATTACATTTATTTACTAAAACCATAATGGATTACGTTTTATATCGGGCGAGGCGGTTTTACTCGGAATTAAAACTAAATCCGCTATATAAATAAAAGGGAAAACATGAGTATCAAAGAATGGCCCGAAGGGGAGCGGCCGCGCGAGAAGCTCTTGGCGCACGGTGCGGCTGCGTTGAGTGATGCGGAGTTGCTGGCGATTTTGCTGCGTGTCGGAACGCGAGGTATAAGCGCGGTTGATTTGGCGCGTTATTTGTTGAGTGAGTTTGGCAGCTTGGGGACGCTGATGAGTGCGGATGCCAAAACACTCGCTGCTTATAAGGGCATGGGCTTGGCGAGCTATACTCAGTTTGCAGTGGTCAAAGAAATCGGGCGGCGGATTTTGGGTGAAGATTTGCAGGAGCAGATTGTTCTGTCAAACCCGAAATCGGTTGCGGATTATCTGCGCCTGCATCTTGGACATGAAAAAATTGAGGTCAGCGTTGCTTTGCTGCTTAACCGTCAAAATCAATTGATTGCGGTACGGGAATTGTCGCGCGGTACGGTGGCGGAAAATACGGTTTATATCCGTGAAATCGTTAAATTGGCATTGGATGAATATGCCGACAGTTTGATTTTGGCACACAATCATCCGGGCGGTTCGGCAAGGCCGTCTGAATCTGATGTGCAGTTTACAGAGCGTTTGAAACAGGCTTTAAGTTTGGTCGATATTACGCTGTTGGATCATTTTATCGTGACGGCAAAAGAAACCTGCTCTTTGCGCGAACAGGGCTATATGTAAGGATGAATGTTCAGACGGCCTCAGTAGGATTGGTTACCTTACTGAGGCCGTCTGAAGGATTATTGCGTTACTTCATCGGAGGAATCTTCTTTGTGGATGATTTCTTCCGATTTTGGCTTTTCTTTGCTCTTTTCTTTTTCTTTGCTCTTTTCTTTTTTACCGTCAGGAATGGCGGCATCAATCACTGCCCCCGTTCCTTTGACAACCAATTTTCCGGCAGTCAGGACGGTTGTAGCAGCCAAATCGACAGCCGCGCCTACAACGCAGCCGTTAAGCGTCAGACAAAGGGCAAGTACCGGAAGCAGGCGTTTTGTGCATCTCAATGGCTGCATCCGCAGTGTCCTTCGTGATGATGGCCGCATCCGAGTGCTTCTTGCCAAGCATCATCATCGCCGTCAAATTCTTCGACTTCGTCAAATTCACCGTTTTCTACCATGCTTACCAGCTCTTCCAAGCTTTCTGCACCTTCTACCCAAAAGCAGGGAATATCGGGCGGCGTGCCGGGGGCAAGCAGGGCGGCTTGCTGGTCGTGCCAAGCAATCCAATAGCCGTTTTGTGTTTGTACGAATACGGCATCGGGATGGATGGTTTCGTTTTCGGTATTGACCAGCATTCTGGCGGTGATATCGGTTTGAAAAGGTAAGGTTTGCATGATGGTTTGAGAATGTGAGAAAAGAAAGTATTGTAACATGGCGAAAACAAACGCACCGTCTGAGTCAGGCGGTGCGTTTGTATCTCGGCAACTTGGGTGCGGTCAGTTTAGAGTATCAGCCGCCCCGGGAATGTCATTCCGTCAAGATTATTTGTCGTCGTTAGCCAAAACGAAGCGGTAAATAGCCGCGCCAACTGCTGCGCCGGCAATAGGAGCCAACCAGAACAACCACAATTGTTCAACAGCCCAGCCGCCTTGGAACAAGGCAACGCCGGTAGAACGTGCAGGGTTGACGGAAGTATTGGTTACAGGAATGCTGATCAAGTGAATCAGGGTCAGACCAAGGCCGATGGCGATAGGAGCAAAGCCGGCCGGAGCTAGTTTGTCGGTAGAACCCATGATAATGATTAGGAAGAATGCGGTCAGTACGAATTCGATCAGCAAAGCAGCCATCATGTCGTAACCGTTAGGAGAGTGTTCGCCGAAACCGTTGCTGGCAAAGCCGGAAGCAACAGCATCAAAACCGGTTTTACCGGAAGCAATCAGATACAGAACGCCCGCAGCGGCAATCGCACCGATCACTTGGGATACGATGTAAGGCAACAGGTCTTTACCGTTAAAACGGCCGCCGATGAAAAGGCCGACGGAAACGGCAGGGTTGAAGTGGCCGCCGGAAATGTGGCCAACGGCGTAAGCCATGGTCAGTACGGTCAAACCGAATGCTAAAGCGACACCGGCAAAGCCAATGCCAAGTTCAGGATAGGTTGCTGCCAAAACTGCGCTGCCGCAGCCGCCGAATACCAGCCAGAAAGTGCCGAAAAATTCTGCAAAATATTTTTTCATTTGTTTTTCCTCGTAAAGGGTGGGGTGTTGCCGAAGGCATGAATCATAATAATATTGCTTTTAATCGAAAAACGGATTTACCTGTTTTTTCCGGTCTTGACAAAAGGCCGTCTGAAAATGGTGACAAATGGATAGGGATATATCTTGCAGGTCGAATTTTGTTTATTGAGGCTGGGTTTATTTAATAACGAAGCAAATGCCGTTAATGCAAAAGCATTTGGTTTCGTAGGTAATATTATTTACAGATTATTAATTTGATCGGAATCTTTGAACTGATTATCTGATAAAAAAGGCCGTCTGAAAAGTTTTCAGACGGCCTTAATTTTAAACAAAGATAAATTAATCCAGATGGTCGCTGCTTTGCGCCAAGATGGTGCGGTTGCCGTTGTTTTCCGCCGGGGAAACAATACCGTCGGCTTCCATTTGGTCAATCAGGCGGGCAGCGCGGTTGTAGCCGATGCGCAGTTGGCGTTGGATATTGGAAATGCTGGCCTTACGCGATTTCAAGACAACGGAAACGGCTTCATCATACATGGGGTCGAGGTCGCTGTCGTTGCTGCGGCTGGTACCGGTAAAGTCCTCGTTCGAACCGCTGCTTAAAATATCGTCGATATAATCAGGCGCGCCGAATTGTTTCAGGTATTCCACTACGCGGTGTACTTCATTATCAGATGCGAACGCTCCGTGTACGCGTTGCGGATAGCCGGTGCCGGGCGGCAGGAACAGCATATCGCCTTGGCCGAGCAAGTTTTCTGCACCCATTTGGTCAAGAATCGTGCGGCTGTCGATTTTGCTGGACACTTGGAATGCAATGCGTGTCGGAATATTGGCTTTAATCAGGCCGGTAATGACATCCACGCTTGGGCGTTGGGTGGCAAGAATCAAATGGATACCGGCTGCACGCGCTTTTTGGGCAAGACGGGCAATCAGTTCTTCAATTTTCTTGCCTGCGGTCATCATCAAGTCGGCAAACTCATCTACCACGACCACGATAAACGGCAGTTTTTCCAATGGCTCAGGATTTTCAGGCGTGAGGCTGAACGGGCTGCCGATTTTTTCGCCACGCGCGGCGGCTTCGGCAATTTTTTGGTTGAAACCGGCAAGGTTGCGCACGCCCATAAAGCTCATCAGGCGATAGCGTTTTTCCATTTCGTTGACGCACCAGTTCAGGGCGTTTGCAGCCAATTTCATATCGGTCACGACAGGGGCGAGCAGGTGCGGAATGCCTTCGTAAATGCTCAGCTCCAGCATTTTCGGGTCAATCATAATCATGCGCACGTCTTCCGGCGTTGCTTTGAAGAGCATGGACAGAATCATGGCGTTCACGCCTACGGATTTACCCGAACCGGTCGTGCCGGCAACCAGCAGATGCGGCGCTTTGGCCAAGTCGGTGACGACAGGCTGGCCGGTGATGTCTTGGCCGAGCGCGAGGGTTAGTTTGGATTTGGACTCGGTAAACGCAGGCGAATTGAAGATTTCGCTCAGGCGGATCATTTGGCGTTTCGGATTAGGTAATTCCAAGCCCATGCAGGTTTTGCCTGGGATAGTTTCCACCACGCGGATGGAAGCCACGCCAAGCGAGCGCGCCAAGTCTTTTTCAAGGTTCAAAACGGCACTGCCGCGTACGCCGACATCAGGCTCGATTTCGTAGCGCGTAATGACCGGGCCGGAATAGGAGTCCATCACTTTGACTTTAACTTTGAACTCGGCCAGTTTTTCTTCGATGGTAATGCTGTTTTCCAGCAGCTGTTCTTCAGTTTGCGAGGCGCTTGGGTCAAACTGCGGCGGCAGGAGCAGGGCAGTGGTCGGTAGAAGCGCATCGGTCAGTGTTGCCGAAGTTGGAATAGCTATGCTTGGCGTACTCTCTTGAACGCTTGGTTCTACGGTTTGAACAGGTGTTTCAACGACTGTCTGTGTATATTCAGACGGCCTTGCGATTGTTTCAACAGATTCAACGGGTTCAATGGTTTTAACCGCTTGAATAGCTTCCGTTTCCGGTTGTACAGGAGCTTCCGGCTCATTATCGAATTCCGTTTCTTCGACGGCAGATTCGCTGATTAAATAATCGTGGATACTGCGTTCAGGCTGATTGCTGACATGCGCATTGACTTGTGCATCAAAAATCGGCACTTGGATTTTATGTTCAAAAGCAGGCGGCTCGGGGATATCAATCGGCGCAATCGAGGTTTGGAAAACAGGTGGTTCGGGAATATCGGTTTTAGCCATAGGGACAACCGGTACGGCAGGTGGCTCGACTACGGTTGCGTTTGGTGCGGCAGGTCGGGAGATATAAGGGGATTTTTTAACAGGCGCAGCCGGTTTCGGATGGGACGGCGTTGCCGGTGCGGGAGGTTGTGGTGCAATAGCTTCCGTAGCAGCTTGTTTGCGCGCCCATCTTTCGGCGGCCGCTTCGGTATGGCGAACTTGACGGCGCAGGCTGGCAGGACGGCTGATTTGTCCCAAGTTGGCCAGAATTTCGTCATTTTCGATGGTGCGCGGAGAGTAGTCGCGCAATGGGGCGACGGCCGCGGCCAGTTTGTGGCGTGCGGCGGTACGGCGGGCAAGGTTGTCGTGAATATCTTCCGCTTGGATTTCAGAAGGGAATGCCTGCATGGAAGTATAGGGGAGTATGGCTTCTTTTTCGGCAGTTCTTAAGGCCGTCTGAACGGTTTCGATATGCGGCGCATTGGCTTCTGCCACGCGGACATTATTGGCACGCGCCAAGGCACGCTCGCGTGTGCGGCGCAAGATAGGGTCGTTATAGTCGATGATTTCCATGCCGGTCATCGGCAGGGATGAAGCGCGCAATAATGGAGTTTCAACTTCGTCTTTGTAAATTGGTGCATTTTTTTCGGCCAAATGCTCGTTCCATTCCTCAACCGCTGCTTCATGCAGGGAACGGGTGGCTTCTTCTAATGTGATTTCTTCAAAATTGCTGTTTTGCACCAAAGACGGGCTGTATTCGGGAGTTTCCATTTGTGCAAACGGCGTGATTTTAGGAATACGTTCCGGTTTGGCAGATTTACGGGTTTTAGGCGCAACTTTGATTTCTTCTTCGGTAGCTGCGATGTGTTCCGGCTCTTCGGCAAACGGCTCTGCTGCATGCTCTTCGTTTGTTTCGGCGCGTTGCGTTTTATTGTGTTCGAGCGCAGAAAGCAGGCGGATGCGGGCGATTTTATGGTTGTCGGCAGTGTGCTTGTTCATGCTGAACAAACGTTTCAGGCTGTCCAGTTGGTCGGAAAAACCGACCGGGCTGTCTTCTTCGTTTATTTCTTGTTCGTCGCCACTGAGTCGGGCCAATTCTTGGCGCCACTTTTGCTCTTGTTTCTGGCGCCACCAGAACAAGCCGGCTATGACAGCCAGCAGAATTAAAGCCAATATTGTCCAAAGCATGCGTCCATCCCCTTAATTAAACGGCAAAGTCCGTTATTCTAACGCTTTTTTCGGGTAAACAAAACCAGCCGAAACAAGCTTTAACGGCAAAGGCAGACAGGATTGTCAAAGCTGTGGCTTGAGACGCGTATAATAGGCCGTCTGAACATTTTGCGGATGAGATGATGATTTTTCAAAACGGATGGTTTCCCATCGGTGTCGTGATGGCGGCATGGCCTGTGTTGCTGGTGATTTTTGCTTTGTGTGCAAAGCAGGCATGGGTGTCGGTATCGCAGCATCGTTCCGCATTCTTGGTGGCTGCCGTGATGTTGCCGCTGGCTTGGAGTTTGAATGCCTCCCCGGAAAGCGGACAACTGGCCGGCATGAGCTATCATTTGCTTGCTTTAAACCTGACGGCTTTAATGCTGGGCACTTCTGCTGCGTTCTGCCTTGGCGTATTGTTTTTTCTTCCATATTTGTGGCTTTGGGGCGATTGGCATATGTTCCCCATTAATGCCTTGTCTGTATTGCTTCCGCCTTTGTTGGTGAACTTGGGTTTTCGCTATTGGGTGTCGCGTTTGCCTGCCAATATCTTTATCTTTATTTTTCTGAATGGTTTTTGGGCTGCGGCGGTCGGCATGGTGTTTACCGGCGTAATTTTGGTCGGTTTGTTGGACTGGGTGGATGTATTTGATACGTCGGTATTGTGGAAAACTGCTTTTCCTGTTTTCTTCTTAATCGCTTGGGCAGAGGCATTTTTGAGCGGTATTTCAACAGCTATTTTTATCGCACTTAAGCCGCAATGGATTTGTACTTTCGATGACGACAGGTATTTGAAATCCGCGCCTAAGATTTGGCAATAAGATATGAAGGCATCCTTGCTTGGTTTTCAGACGGCCTAATGACCGGATGGCCTGTTTGTTGAATTGAATGTTTAACTTGTTATGTTTGCTTATATTTTTCCCATTGTTTGCGGTGCCGCCGTCGGGGCTGTATTGCGTTGGCTGTTTGGCTTGGTGCTGGTGTCTTCTGCGCCTTTTTCTATCGGTACATTGGCGGCAAACTGGCTGGGTGCGCTGCTAATCGGCGTATTGGCAGAACTCTTAACCGATCCGCAATGGCGTTTGCTTTGGATTACCGGCTTTCTCGGCAGCTTGACCACATTTTCAGGTTTTTCAGTGGAGATGGTGGGTTTGATGCAGGCGCAACGTTGGGGCATGGCTGCGATGGCAACCTGTCTGCATGTTTTTGGTTCGTTTGGTTTGACGGCGCTGGGGATTAAATTGGCGCAGATTTGGAAGTGAACAAAAATAACAGGGTGCAAAATTGCACCCTGTTATTTTTTATAGACATTTAATCAATGCCAATAGGCAAACAGACGGTTTCTTGACAATAGGTTTGGCCGGACTCGCTTAAGTGTGCCGGTTTGTAGGCGGCAAAGGTGTAGGTAAGGTCTGCGCGGAATGTGTCGGGATCAGCTTCGGCGGTGTCGCAGTTGAGGCCGGTGGGAATATCGAGGGCGACTTTCAGGCCGTCTGAATGATTGAGTTGGCGGCAGAGGGCAGCGATTTCTGCTGGAAGCGCGCCGCTGAAGCCTGTGCCGAATATGCCTTCGATAATGATGTCGTAGCCGTTTTTCAGACGGCCTTCCAGCTCTTGCTTGGTAATAAATTCAATATAGGGCAAACCGTTGAGGCGTTCGCGATTGGTTTGAGCTAAAGGGGAGAGGTTTTCTCCGAGTGAAAACAGAATGTCGATGTGCCAACCTTGCGCTTGCATATATCTTGCCATGACTAAGCCGTCGCCGCCGTTGTTGCCTTTGCCGCAAACGATCAGGGCGCGTCCGGCTTGAGGATGACGCTGCATGAGGTTTCGGGCGGCAGAGCTGCCGGCATTTTCCATCAGTTGGTCGAAGCTTGTGCCTTTATCGACGGCTGCTTGCTCGCGTTCGCGCATCTGGGCGGCGGTATAGACTTTCATGATCGGCTCTCTTTGCAGGAAGTTATTTGTCGGCAGTATTCATCAGGCGCAAGGCTTTCAGACGGCCTATTTCTTTTTGATATTCCACCAGTCCGATAAATGTGCTGTCTTGGCTGTACACACGGATGGGCTGCTCGGCGGAAATGTCTTCGGTAAACTGGGGGCGTTGGCCGTGTTTGAGCATGGTAACGGCGTAGTCGTTCAGCTCGAGTTTGGGAAAATGTTGCACCAAGACATCGCAAGGCAGCAGCAGGGCATCGCGTTCGGCTTCGTCCAATTCTGCCAAGGCTTTGAGCGTGTGGCTTTGGGCAATGGTAAAGCCGGCGGTTTCAGTACGGCGCAGGGCGGTCAGGTGGGCGAATGTGCCGATGTGTTTGGCGATGTCTTCGCTGAGGGTGCGGATGTAAGTGCCTTTGCTGCAACGTACGTCTATCACGGCTTTGGGTGCATTAAACTCAGTGATATCAATGGAGTAAATGGTGATGTCGCGCGCTTTGCGTTCGATAACGATGCCTTTGCGCGCGTATTCGTACAGCGGTTTGCCTTCGTGTTTGAGGGCGGAAAACATCGGCGGCACTTGGCGGATATCGCCCGTTAAGGCTTGGCAGGCCGTCTGAAATTCGGACAATGAAATATCGGCGCGTGCGGTGGCAATGATTTCGCCTTCGGCGTCGCCTGTACTGCTGGCTTCGCCCAGTTTCAGCGTGGCCGTATAGGCTTTGTCGGCATCAATCAGATATTGGGCAAACTTGGTCGCTTCACCGAAACAAACAGGTAGAAGCCCTGTAGCCAAAGGATCAAGTACGCCGGTATGCCCGGCTTTTTCGGCACGGAACAAGCGCCGCGCCTTTTGCAGGGCGGTATTGCTGGAAAGGCTTTCAGGTTTGTCGAGGAGAAGAACGCCGTTGACAGGGCGTTTGGTGGGTTTGGCTGTCATATTAAGTTGGGGGAGTGTTAATGTTTAGGCCGTCTGAAAGGGTTCAGACGGCCTGTGTGTTTTAATCAATCAGTCTTCAACCGGTTTTTCCGCCGCTACTTGGTCGATCAGGCTGGAAATACTCATGCCGCGTTCGAGTGATTCGTCGTATTTGAAGTGCAGCTCAGGCGTTTTGAAGAGTTTGATGCGTTTGGCCAATTCGCTGCGCAAATGACCTTTGGCGTGTTCCAAAGCTTCTTCGGTAATGTCGCGTGTGCTGTCGTCGAGGACGGTGTAGAACACGGTTGCGTGGCTGTAATCGCGGGTAACTTCGACTTCGTTGATGGTGATGAAGCCTGCGCGCGGGTCTTTCAGGCCGGTGCGGACGAGTTCGGCAAGCTCGCGCATGATTTGTTCTTTGACACGGTCTTGGCGGGCATAGCCACGTTGGGGTTTTCTCATGGTTTTCCTTGATGTATGGCAGGCTGTCGTTTTCAGACGGCCTGCGGTTTGGATTTTGAACAGCTGCCTATTATAACGGAGCGCGGTTTATTGTGCTTGAACCGAGAAAGGCATATCGATTTTTTGCCATTGCGCGCTTTCGTAGTCCAGCGCATCGGCGATGAGGGGGTGTTGCTCCAGCCATTGGGCGTTGATGCGCAAGATGAAGCTGTGGTTGTTTTCATCGATGCGAAGCTGGGTTTGCGGCGGCAAATCAAGCGGCAGGCGCGAGCGGCAGAAGAGGGCTGCCAGGCGCAGGGACAATACGGCACACCACATGATTTCGTTGTTACCGATAATGTCTGCCATTTTCTTAAGGTCGCCGCGATGGCCGATAACCAGTTGCGCCAAAATGGTTTGCTCTTTGCGTGAGAAGCCCGGCATATCGGCGTTTTCGAGAATGTAGGCGGAGTGTTTGTGATAACCGGTATGGGCAATATCCAAGCCGATTTCATGCAGACGGCCTGCGCGGCTGAGGTATTGGTTCCACAGGGCAAGTTCTTGAACGGTTACGTTTTTGGCGTGGCACAGGCTGTTCATGAAGGCTTGCGCGGTATCGGCAACGCGTTTGGCTTGGTTGAGGCTGACGTGGTAGCGTTTTTGGAACTCCGCCGTTGTCTGTTCGCGCATATCGACATTGAGGCTGCGGCCGATTAAGTCGTAGAACACGCCGTCGCGGAGGGCAGCCTCGGTAACGGTCATTTTGGTCAGCGAAAGCTCTTCAAAAGCGGCCATCATCACGGCCAATCCGCCTGCAAAAACTTCGATTCGTTCGGGTTTGAGGTTTTCAAATTTGGCTTTTTTAACCGAACCGGCTTCGATAATCCTATCGGCAAGATAACGCATGCCTTGGGCGGTAATGTCGGCTTCTTGCGGCAATTCGGCCGCCAAAACGTCGCGTATGGATTTGGCCGAACCGGACGTGCCGATGGCGAAATCCCAGCCGGTACGCTTCATCAGTTTGCTGATGCGCTGGATTTCGATACGCGCGGCGGAAACGGCGGCTTGGAAATCTTTGGCGGTCACTTTGTTTTGGAAGAAGCGCATGCTGTATGTTACGCAGCCCAAAGGCAGGCTTTCTGTGGTCAGCGGTTGCAAATCCGAGCCGATGACAAATTCGGTCGAACCGCCGCCGATGTCGATAACCAGCATTTTGTCGCCTTTAGGCGGCAGGGTATGCACTACGCCGGTATAAATAAGACGCGCTTCTTCGCGGCCGGCAATGACTTCGATGGGGAAACCCAGCGCCGCTTCGGCACGGGGCAGGAATTGGGCGATATTTTTGGCGACGCGGAAAGTGTTGGTGGCCACCACGCGCACGTTTTCAGGTTGGAATCCGCGCAGGCGTTCGCCAAATTTTGCCAAACATTCCAAGGCTTGTTCTTGAGAGGCTTCGCTCAGGTTTTTTTGTTCGTCCAAGCCGGCGGCAAAGCGTACCATTTGTTTGAAGGAGTCGATGACTTTCAGCTGGCCGTTGTTGTTTTCACAAATTTGCAGGCGGAAACTGTTGGAACCCAAGTCGACGGAGGCTAAAACGTTGGCGGGAGTGGTGGTCATAAAAAATACCGCTTGATTAGAAAAACCTAAATGTTACTTGAGGCGGTATCACTTGACAATAAAAGGAATACAGCTCTTTGATTCTGCTCATAGATGTATTTTATAATGCTGATTTTAAGCAAATATATCAAAGGCCGTCTGAACTTTTCAGACGGCCTAAAAAGAGAAACACATGAAATCGGAAAACCAAGATTTCTTATTTTTATCGCGCCGCCGCCTGTTGCAAGTCGGCGGAGCCATGCTTTTGACGCCTGCGACCGCATGGGCGGGGGCGCAACGTGAAGAAACGCTGGCCGATGATGTGGCTTCCGTGATGCGCAGTTCGATTAATAGTGCCAGCCCTGCACGGCTGGTGTTTGCCGATTCGAGGGAAGGGGAACGTTGGTTGGCGGCGATGTCTTCCCGATTGGCACGCTTTATTCCCGATGAGGGCGAGCGCCGCCGTTTGTTGGTCAATATTCAATACGAAAGCAGTCGCGCCGGACTCAACACCCAAGTGATTCTGGGTTTGATTGAAGTGGAAAGCGCGTTTCGCCAATATGCCATCAGCGGAGTGGGCGCGCGCGGTTTGATGCAGGTGATGCCGTTTTGGAAAAACTATATCGGCAATCCGTCGCACAACCTTTTCGACATTCGCACCAATCTGCGCTATGGCTGCACTATTCTGCGCCATTACAACAATATCGAGAAAGGCAATATTGTCCGCGCTTTGGCAAGGTTTAACGGCAGCTTGGGCAGTAACAAATATCCGAATGCCGTGTTAGGCGCGTGGCGAAATAGATGGCAGTGGGGTTGATTGGGGATAATGGGATAGGGCAGATCTTGCGTGACGTTGTTTTTTGTTAAAACCGTTTTATACCGATGAAGCAGGTTTGCGATAAACGGCTTGCGATTTGACCCCATGCAATTCCTTTGAATCCTGTATAATCAGAAAATCTGTTAATTCACACTTTCAGACGGCCTTTCGCAAACTTAAGGCCGTCTGAAACATTATTTATGGCAAGAGATAACCGCATTCAAATGTTTCCGCACGAGTGGCGTGCCAGTACCACACTTTCCGGCGTTTACGCACTGCGTATGTTGGGGATGTTTTTGGTATTGCCTGTTTTGGCGATGTATGCCGCTTCGTTGCCCGGCGCAGAAAACAATAAAGCGCTGGTCGGTATGGCGATGGGTATTTATGGGCTGACACAGGCTTTGCTGCAGCTGCCTTTGGGCATGGCTTCTGATAAGTTCGGCCGTAAAAAAGTGATTTATGCCGGCCTGATTGTATTTGCGGCGGGTAGTTTTTTGGCCGCAGTTGCCGACAGCCTGCAGATGTTGGTTGCCGCGCGTGCCATTCAAGGTGCGGGTGCCGTCAGTGCGGCGGTAACGGCTTTGCTGGCGGATTTGACCCGTAATGAAGTGCGGACGCGTGCGATGGCGATGATCGGCCTGAGTATCGGCTTGACCTTTTCCGTCAGCCTGGTGCTTGCGCCGATGATTGCCAGCTTTATCGGCGTATCCGGCCTGTTTGCGCTGACCGGTATTCTGACTGTAATCAGTATCGGCGTAGTTGCCTGGATGACTCCTGATCCCGAAGTGTCAAAAATGCACGAAGACACGCAGGCGCAGCCTTCGCGTATGGGCGAGGTATTGAAAAACCGCCAACTGCTCAATCTCGACTTCGGTATTTTTGCCTTGCATGCGGCGCAAATGGCTTTATTTACCGCATTGCCGTTTGCCATGACGCAGTTGGGTTTGGAAAAAATCCATCACTGGCAAGTCTATCTGCCGTCAACCATTACCGGTCTGATTATTATGGTGCCGCTGATTATCGTCGGCGAAACGCGCAACAAACTCAAACAAGTGTTTATCCTTGGTATCGTCTGCATTGCCACGGCGCAAATCGGTCTGCTGTTTGGAATGCACTCGGTCTGGTTGATTACCGCTTATCTGATTGTTTACTTTATTGGTTTCAATGTATTGGAAGCCAGCCTGCCGTCTATGGTGTCAAAAATTGCTCCGTCCGATTTGAAAGGCACCGCGATGGGCGTGTATAACACCATGCAGTCGGTCGGCTTATTTGTCGGCGGCGCAACCGGTGGTTTATTGTTCCAAAAATACGGTTTTGTAGGCGTATTTGCCTTTTGTAGCGTATTGATGTTGCTGTGGCTGGTATTGGCAGTCATTTCGCCGGCACCAAAACCTGTCAAAAACCTCAGCTATCCGCTTAACGCCGAATGGCAACAAAATCCGGATTTGCTCTACCAAAAATTGACCGAAATTGAAGGCGTTGAAAGCATCAGCTTTAGCGCAGACAAACAAACCATTTATATCAAGGCCTTGCAAAAAGGATTCGACCAAGAGGCCGCCGAAAAAATTATCACAGGAGTGTAAAATGTCATTGAATAAAGTTATCCTCATCGGCCGCCTCGGCCGCGACCCGGAAGTCCGCTATATGCCCAACGGCGAGGCCGTCTGTAACTTCAGCGTTGCCACCAGTGAAACGTGGAACGACCGTAATGGCCAACGCGTAGAACGTACCGAATGGCACAATATCACCATGTACCGCAAACTCGCCGAGATCGCCGGTCAATACCTGCGTAAAGGCAGCCAAGTGTACCTGGAAGGCCGTATCCAAAGCCGTAAATACCAAGGAAAAGACGGCATCGAGCGCACCGCTTACGACATCATCGCCAACGAAATGAAAATGCTCGGCGGCCGCAACGACAACAGCGGCGGCGCACCATACGATGACGGCTACAACCAAGGCGGTCATTCAAGCCAAAGCAGTTACCAACAAGCGCCACAACAGCAATACCAATCTGCTCCAGCTCAAGAACCCCCAGCCGCCCCAGCCCGTCGTCCTGCTCCGGTACAACCGACTGCTCCGGTTGATGATATCGACGACGATATTCCCTTCTAATCATTGAACAATACAAAAGGCCGTCTGAAAAATATACTTTCAGACGGCCTGAGACCTTTGCAAAATTCCCCAAAATCCCCTAAATTCCTACTAAGACATTTAGGGGATTTTCCATGAGTACCTTCTTCCAGCAAACCGCCCAAGCCATGATTGCCAAACACATCGACCGCTTCCCACTATTGAAATTGGATCAAGTGATTGATTGGCAACCGATCGAACAGTACCTGAACCGTCAAAGAACCCGTTACCTTAGAGACCACCGCGGCCGTCCCGCCTATCCCCTGTTGTCCATGTTTAAAGCCGTCCTGCTCGGCCAATGGCACAGCCTCTCCGATCCCGAGCTCGAACACAGCCTCATCACCCGCATCGATTTCAACCTGTTTTGCCGTTTTGACGAACTGAGTATCCCCGATTACAGCACCTTATGCCGCTACCGCAACCGGCGGCGCAAGACGACACCCTGTCCGAATTGCTGGAACTGATCAACCGTCAACTGACCGAAAAAAAACTAAAAGTAGAGAAAGCATCCGCCGCCGTCATTGACGCCACCATTTTTCAGACCGCCGGCAGCAAACAGCGTCAGGCTATAGAAGTTGATGAGGAGGGACAAGTCAGTGGACAAACCACACCTAGTAAAGACAAAGATGCCCGTTGGACAAAGAAAAACGGCCTCTACAAACTTGGTTACAAACAACATACCCGCACCGATGAGGAAGGCTATATCGAGAAACTGCACATCACTCCCGCCAATACCCATGAGTACAACCACCTGTCGCCTTTACTGAAAGGGATAACCGAAGGTACGACCATCTATGCCGACAAAGGATACGACAGCAAGGAAAACCGGCAACATCTGAAAGAACATCAGTTGTTGGACGGCATTATGCGCAAAGCCCACCGCAACCGTCCGCTGACGGAAGCGCAAACCAAACGTAACCGATATTTGTCAAAAACCCGTTATGTGGTCGAACAAAGCTTCGGTACGCTGCACCGTAAATTCCGCTATGCCCGGGCAGCCTATTTCGGGCTGATTAAAGTGAGTGCGCAAAGCCATCTGAAGGCGATGCGTTTGAACCTGTTGAAAGCCGCCAACAGGCTAAGTGTGCCTGTTTGCGCCTAAAAGGCGGCCCGGATGCCTGATTATGGGGCGTTCGGGGAGGATTAAGGGGGTATTTGGGTAGAATCAGGAGGTATTGGGGGAGAGAAACAGCCGAAAATCTTTGTTTAGGTTCCGGCTGTCGAGGGAAGGGCTTTTTTGCAAAGGTCTCTGCTTGAATGGGTTTTTAGGCTGCCGTTACCGCCACCGGCTTCTCCGCTTGAGCGCTCGCCGGAACTTTTGCCCTGCCCGATGGCAGTCTCGGCTACGGCCATCAGGATGCCGCGGGTGCGGTTGAAGACGGTTTTATGGCGGTGTTTGTTCATGGCGGGGGTATCCGTAGTGTGTGCGGGGGTGGGGAAAGGCAGCCTGAAAACGAGAAAAGGGGGCAGGCTGCCTGCGATGTAAACACACAGCAACTTAATCCTAAACTCTATTCGTCATTCGCAAGCGGCGGCAAACCCAAAGTATCTGTTTGGCCGGTGTAGTAATCCACCCAGTTTTGCAGGTATTCGTAAGGGAAGTCCAAATCGTAGGCACGCATAAAGTCGAAGGGATCTTGGTATTCGCCTTCAGGCAGCGGCGCATCAAACAACGCTCCGTTGCCGCCGTTTGTGCCGTTCAGACTGCCGCCCGCCGCACCCACCACCGAAGCAATCGCCCCGGTCTGCGCTTTAATCTCTTCTTTAATGTGCTCGGGTAACAGGTTGGGATTGAATTTTCCCGTTGTCGGGTCAATCGCGGTATGGCCGTCGTCGTATTGTTTGGCCAGATACCCGGCCGCACGTTCGGCAGCAACAGCAGCGCTGTCGCCGGCAAGCGGGTCGGCGCCGTTGGCGTAGGCCAAGGCGGCACCGAGCATAAAGTGGCCGATTGCTTGCGCGGCTTCGTTTTTGTTTTCACCGTGGCCGAAGCGCTTGCCGATGGCGGCTGCAGCATACGGTGCCAACGTATTGGCCGCCAGCTGTAAATCACCCTGGCCGCCCAGGGTGCCGGTAATCAGGGTTTCGGCGGCGCTAAGCGCACGGCTTTTGCTGCCGCCTATGCCCCAGCTTCGGGCTTCTTGGTAGGCTTGGGCGTAGGCGGGGGAATGGGCCAGCATCTCCTGCTGCCGCTGTGCGTCGCTTAGGCTGAGGTAGTGTTCGTAGCTGCCGTCGTTACGCTCTTTCAGGCTGCCTTCGTGGGCGGCCTGTTGTTTTTCCAGCTCTTCGGCTGCCGCTTTGGCACGGTTGCCCCTATAGGTGCCGACGGCACTGTGGATGGCGGCAGTCGATTGGGCAATGGTTTGCTGTTTGTCGAGTAGGTTTTGCAGATCGGGAACGCTGTCGGCACCGTGATGGGCAGTGGCCGAATCGGTATGGATGCCTAGGGCGCGGGCACTGGTTTTTTTGCCGCCGATGGTGATGTTGCCTTCGCTGAGCAGCGAGCGGGTATAGCCTTGGCTGTTGCCGCTTTCATGTTGCGGCAGGGTGGGGCTGTAGTTGAAGCCTTTATTCATGTTCTGGCCGGCGGTTTGGGACGCACGACCAAAGGCGCTTTGATTGAAGCCGTCGCTGCCTTTCAGGCTGCCGCCGTAACCGGCACCGATACCCATGCTTTGGGCACTGTAGCTGCTTTCGTTGCGGATGTCTTCAAAGCTGAAACTGCGGGCGGTGAGTTCGTTGTGGTCTTTGTCTGCGGCAGAAGCGATGGCGCCGCCTTTGAGCCGGACGCTGTCGGCGGTGATGTGATAACCGCCTTCGCCGGCAAAGAGACCGCTTTGGCTGCCGACGTTAAAAGACAGCCTGGATATTTTTCAGACTGTCTTTTTGAAGAGATGAAAGTTATTTGTTTCTCAATATCTCAATAAGGGCGGCTTTGGACTGGTAGAAGTCCAAATCAAATAATGAAATGCCTAAATGTTTGCAATATTCTTCGATCATCTCCACAGTCAGCCTGTTTTTTTTGAGTCTTTCGGTATATTTTTCTGTCTGTTCAAACGGCAGCGGCGTGCCATATTCCATAAACTCGACACGACTGGTTTCTTTATGCAGCATAACATTTCTGGTTTCGCAGTCATGACGGGAAACCTGTTTGCTGCCCTCATACAGGGTAAATGAGACCGCACCGAATTCGTCTTTGCCAAAATATGGACGTAAATACATAGTCAATAAT
This sequence comes from Neisseria perflava, assembly GCF_019334725.1. NCBI lineage: Bacteria > Pseudomonadati > Pseudomonadota > Betaproteobacteria > Neisseriales > Neisseriaceae > Neisseria > Neisseria perflava. The sequence continues at coordinate 1,179,633 of NZ_CP079818.1, forward strand.
CTGATTTTCCACAGCAAGGCTTCATACGGCACACTTGAAAAGTCTGTGCCGTTCCGGTTATTACCTATTAGCAATGACCAATCAGACTGCGTTTCCAACAATAAATATTTGGATGATCCGGTAATCTCAAGCGGATTCAAGAAATCCAATTTCTGACTGAGGGTATACTCCTCATCCAAATACGATAGTTTCGGTTTTAGATTTTGATAAAAATCACTTAAATCCATACGTCTTTTTAGATAAAGATCCAGTGCTTTTTCAAATGGCGCGCCAATAAAATAAAACTGTTTCAGGCTCGGATGGCCGTCTCTTGCAAGAAAAAAATCTTTGTTTACATTCATAATTTAATCCACAGTCCTTAAAATTACAATAGCATCCGGATCATTACTCAATGCTCTCGATGCATGTCCGGCTCCACGGTTTGAGCTGGTGCGATCGTATTCGATATAAATTCGTTTATTGGAATTTGGTAGAGTGGCTTGAACATCCGGACGGCAGATCCCTACACGGCACATTTGGTTGTTTACCTGCTGTTGGTTGATCCTAATATCTTTCGCTGCGGCTGTGGCCGCTGGCTTTGCTTTGGTTGTAGTTGCCGGATACGCTCCATGCGGTACCGAGCGCGACTTAGGCGCGGATGCCGCCGCCGCTTTGTTTGCTCTCCTGTTCGACAGTGTCCTGCGGGCTTTCGATATAAAGGGTGCCGCCGACATCGGCGTCGATGCGTCGGGCATGGGCTTGGGCACCATTCAGCACGGTATTGCCCTTGCTGCTGAGCTGCAGTTTGTCCGATTGCAGCAGGGTGTTTTGATGGGTTTGGCTGTCGGTGCGGTTTTTGCCTTTGCCGTAGGCGGCTTCGGCATAGATATAGACACCGGTTTGCGCACCGACGGAAACCCCGACGCCGACCTGTACGCCGGCATTGCGGTTTTTGCCGTCCTGATGTTGGCTGTCTTGGGCCGACTGCAGCAGGATGTCGCGCGCGGAATCGAGGCGGATGGTGTCGTCCGCAGTAATGTTGCTGCCTTGGACGGTAATGTCGCCCTCGCGGCTGCGGATATTGATGTCGCCGCCGGCTTTCAGGCTGCTTTGCCGGCTTTGGCGGTAGTGTTGGTTTTGCTCTTTGCCGGCGGTTTTAAAGCCGAAACCGGCTTCAACGGACAAGAGGACGGCGCCCTGCTGTCCGGTTTGGTTTTTGACGGCGTCGGCCACTAAAAGTATGTTGTGGGAACAAGCCTATGCACTACGTATATACCTACTTACAATAACTTAGAGCTTGTTTTGCTCCTTGTCCAATTTCCACATAGTTACTGTCGGCAGGCATGATTATGTCTTTTTCATCAATACCTTCCCACGCATCTGATCTGATATGTTTGTTGGGGGAAATTATGATTTCTTTGCTATTCATGGTAATGCCGCACATCATCATCCTTCTAAAAAGAGCTGATTTGGTTTTATACCCCAGTGTTTCTCGTATATGATCAACCCATTGGTTATAGCGTTGAACTCTTTGTACCGGATCGAAAAAATTTTTATATTCTTTACTCCCATATTCAAAAGTTCGACTATTTTTTAATGCCTGGAAAACAGCTTGACCAAGCAGATTGTTATCGACATCCGGAAACAAAATATGAGGTGGGAATAAGGTGTCTAACATTAACAACCTAAATCCGGATTCTGTTTGCACAATGAACGCTTTTTCATTTGCATACAAACTTGCAAAATATTTATTTTCGCACTTATCTTCCATTATTTAATCTCCGTTACTTTAACATTAATACCATGAGTCTTTCCATATTCTATCGCTTTGTTGATTTGCTGCCATTGTTCTTTAGTGGTTTGGGCTGGAATAGCTAAATGTATCTCTCTCCGAGTAATTGTATCAGCATTTAACTTAACACTAGAAAGAGAGTAAGTTTTAAAATTGGTAGCTTTGTCAATATAATTTTTTAAAGTACCATAAATTTGCCTTGGTTTGAGCATCCTTGATGCTGTTTGTGTATCCAATGTCTTAGCACTAATGGCTAAGCCATCACGGGAGTCATAATAATCAAAAGTTTTAAAATTTTTTGGTAGTCGAGCATCCGAGGGAAGGCTTTTACCAACATAATTCTCCCATGGCATACCTTGCTTTCCAATACCATTATTCCATTGGATACCTACTTTTGAATTAGAAACGGTTTTACTTGGTTTGGCAAATAAGATATTTAAATCCGTAACTTTCTGATGTGCAGTTGAAAATTGATTAGCCATACGCCCAGCATTAACATCCAAGCTGGTCGGCGGTCGGTTATATCCGGCCGGAATCGGTTCGTGGATTGCCAACGGAGATTTCTTAACCGAAGCCCCACCAAGACTGACACTACCCAACATTGTTCCGGCACCTAAAAAGAAATTGGCTTTCCCGTGCTCAAGGTTTCCCTGTGTGATTTGATAAGTTCCGTAACTGGCTTGTGCTCCACCAATAGCCATCATCAGATAACGTCCTCGAGTGGTAAATTCCAAACCTAAAGCAATGCCTTGTGCGGTGGAGGCTGCTGCTCTGCCTTCAAAACTATCGGCATAAGCTTTATCCCTTTCAAGGATATTCCAAGCTTTCTCGTATTTCCCTATCGGACGACCTTCCGATAAAAAGAAATGCTTAACAGTAGCCAAACCGGTTTTATACTTTCCTCGGGCATCCTGGATTTCTTTCCAAGAGTTATTCCAATGTTCTCTGACTTTTCTATCTCTTTTGGCTAGCCAAAACGGATAATAAGGTTCTCCATTTCTCAAGATTTCTTTACCTTGATAGAGATCATTCTTAATTTTTCTATCAAGAATTTTCTGATCATCATAGATGATGTCTAGATAGGATCGCAAACTAGCTGCTTCTTGGGTTGTCAGGTCTTTTTTTCCATCTTTTCGATGAAGGTCTGAATAATATTTTCTATATAACTCATTGCTTACTTGGTCTTTAGCAGCCAGCCGCTCAAATTCGGCCTTTTCCTCATTACTTGCTGTATGGTTGAGAATTTTCTCTGTTAAAAGATCGTATTTTTTTCTGTCTTCGTTGTTAAGCAGATTATTCTCCACCGCATTCTGCCCAAGCACACCCCCTACCTGTGCATTGAACAGGGCACTGCCGCTGCCGTTGTTTGTGCCGCTTCCCCCTTTCAGACGGCCTCCGGCCGCACCCACCACCGAAGCAACCGCACCGGTCTGCGCTTTAATCTCTTCTTTAATGTGCTCGGGTAACAGGTTGGGATTGAATTTTCCCGTTGTCGGGTCAATCGCGGTATGGCCGTCGTCGTATTGTTTGGCCAGATACCCGGCCGCACGTTCGGCGGCAACGGCAGCGCTGCCGCCGGCCAGCGGGTCGGTGCCGTTGGCGTAGGCCAAGGCGGCGCCGAGCATAAAGTGGCCGATTGCTTGGGCGGCTTCGTTTTTGTTTTCACCGTGGCCGAAGCGCTTGCCGATGGCGGCTGCGGCATACAGCGCCAACGTATTGGCCGCCAGCTGTAAATCACCCTGGCCGCCCAGGGCACCGGTAATCAGGGTTTCAGCGGCGCTAAGCGCACGGCTTTTGCTGCCGCCTATGCCCCAGCTTCGGGCTTCTTGGTAGGCTTGGGCGTAGGCGGGGGAATGGGCCAGCATCTCCTGCTGCCGTTGTGCGTCGCTTAGGCTGAGATAGTGTTCGTAGCTGCCGTCGTTTTGTTCTTTCAGACGGCCTTCGTGGGCGGCTTGTTGTTTTTCCAGCTCTTCGGCTGCCGCTTTGGCACGGTTGCTCCTATAGGTGCCGACGGCACTGTGGATGGCGGCAGTCGATTGGGCGACGGTTTGCTGTTTGTCGAGTAGGTTTTGCAGATCGGGAACGCTGTCGGCACCGTGATGGGCAGTGGCCGAATCGGTATGGATGCCGAGGGCGCGGGCACTGGTTTTTTTGCCGCCGATGGTGATGTTGCCTTCGCTGAGTACGGAGCGGGTATAGCCTTGGCTGCCGCCGCTTTCATGCTGCGGCAGGGTGGGGCTGTAGTTGAGGCCTTTATTCATGTTCTGGCCGGCGGTTTGGGACGCACGACCAAAGGCGCTTTGATTGAAGCCGTCGCTTCCTTTCAGGCTGCCGCCATAACCGGCACCGATACCCATGCTTTGGGCACTGTAGCTGCTTTCGTTGCGGATGTCTTCAAAGCTGAAACTGCGGGCGGTGAGTTCGTTGTGGTCTTTGTCTGCGGCAGAAGCGATGGCGCCGCCTTTAAGCCGGACGCTGTCGGCTGTGATGTGGTAGCCGCCTTCGCCGGCAAAGAGACCGCTTTGGCTGCCGACGCTGCGGCTGTGGCCGTTGGCTTTGCTTTGGTTGTAGTTGCCGGATACGCTCCATGCAGTACCGAGTGCGACTTGGGCGCGGATGCCGCCGCCGCTTTGTTTGCTCTCCTGTTCGACAGTGTCCTGCGGGCTTTCGATGTGCAGTGTGCCGCCGACTTCAGCGTCGATGCGTTTTGCATGGGCTTGGGCACCGTTCAGTACGGTATTGCCCTTGCTGCTGAGCTGCAGTTTGTCCGATTGCAGCAGGGTGTTTTGATGGGTTTGGCTGTCGGTGCGGTTTTTGCCTTTGCCGTAGGCGGCTTCGGCGTAGATATAGACGCCGGTTTGGGCACCAACGGAAACCCCGACGCCGACCTGTACGCCGGCATTGCGGTTTTTGCCGTCCTGATGTTGGCTGTCTTGGGCCGACTGCAGCAGGATGTCGCGCGCGGAATCGAGGCGGATGGTGTCGCCCGCAGTAATGTTGCTGCCTTGGACGGTAATGTCGCCCTCGCGGCTGCGGATATTGATGTCGCCGCCGGCTTTCAGGCTGTCGATTTAGCTTTTGGCCTATGATGTTTCTTCGTTTTTGCAATTAAGCTCTAATTTTTATTTTATATATATTTTCTCATACAAGGGAGAAGCACAAATATTTTCCCAACCAAACTCTTTAAGCACCTGCTTGGCTAATGTACGTATATTTCCCCATTCCTGACTATATAATCCTGATTCATCAAGCCAAATGAAATCGAATCCATCTCCACTAATGCTAGATATATATGCATTTAAATTTAATAGCATTTCTTTTTGTCTAGTTGTCAAGATACTTCCTTTATCTAAACACTCTTCAAATGCATCAGTGAATTCCAAAACAATTTCCTCCCCAGCAGTATGCCTAGATCCTGTAATTTTTTTCTGAGTATCAGGATCTTGAGTCATGGCAACAACAGACCAACGCAAATTTGATAACTCATCCATAAATAATCCTTTCATTTATATAAGATAGTTGCTTTTTCATTTGTTTTATTATACGTTTTAGGGTTAACTATTTTAATTTTCCCTTTATCTGTTGTAGATATTTTATAGTATTCACCACCATGTCTTCCTCCTCCTGGATGAACTTGAATTTGAGTGATTGTTTTATGACCTTCTATTTTTACAATAAGTGCCTTTCCACTTCCTTGTGTGCTTTGTCTAACAGTTGCTTTATATCCAGCATTGTTAAAATGCTCTGCAATCCTTACGGCTGATAATCCCCAAATGGATTGAGGGTTATTTTGCCAAATAGAAATTAATTGTTGAGAGTTTATTAGCTGCTTGGATTCATAAACCGATGCTGTACTTCCCTCTAAAATTTTAGAGTTAAATATTTTTTTAATTCCGTCGGGCCGTACCACTTTTACCGCATTGTCCGACCACGTTACCACAGAGCCTTTCGGTATCAGCTCTCCGTTGGCCAGGCGTTGCTCCTGCGACAGGGTAACGGTTGTTCCTTTTACCGCTTTTGGATTTGAAGGAATGCGGACTTCGCCCACAGGCACGGCCTTTCCGGACGGAGCCTCGGCCTTGCGGACAATGGGAACAGGCGCCTTTGATGTCGTAGGTGGCAGATTGCTTTTTCCGATATTGTCGGCTTTGTAGTTTTGGGGAGGGGTTGGTGTTCCATAATTCTCAGATGGTTTTCCACTTTTTTGGGGCGTGACCCTTCTCAAGTTTCCAAAGTTACTACCTCTTATTCCTTTGGGAGAGCTACCCATTCCTGATTTAAGTAGTATGTAACTAACTTGCTCTGTTGGAGACAAACTAATACGATCTCGCTTCATCCTTTCTTCAAGAATAAAGTCCAAGATATTCGCTTGGGCATGTACTTCCGCAGTAAGCGGGTAATTCGAAAAGCCTAGCGATCGGAGCGACTTCACTCTATTTTCAGCATCTTCTTGTATCAGGCTTAACTCCGAATCATTCAAAGTACCAGATTGTATGGCATGGCTAACGATTTGGTCGTTACGCTTGCGTATTGCTCCATATTTATGATCAGCATCCGCACATCCATTACATTGTTCATAGTATATGGCAACCGGTTCAACATCGATCACACCTAGTTTTTGGAGTTTTTTATCAATAATAAGCAATTTTTTCGCTTTATCTTCATCTTGTCTGGCTCTATTTAATAAATCGTTTCGATACTTCTGACTTCCTGACCAGTTATTCTCCACCGCATTCTGCCCCAGCACGCCCCCTACCTGTGCGTTGAACAGGGAATTGGTGTTTGCACCGTTGGTGCCGTTCAGGATGCCTCCGGCGGCACCGACTACCGAAGCAATCGCCCCGGTCTGCGCTTTGATCTCTTCTTTGATGTGTTCGGGTAACAGGTTGGGATTGAATTTCCCCGTTATCGGGTCGATGGCGGTCTTGCCGTCGTCGTATTGTTTGACCAGATACCCGGCCGCACGTTCGGCGGCAACGGCAGCGCTGCCGCCGGCAAGCGGGTCGGCGCCGTTGGCGTAGGCCAAGGCCGCGCCGAGCATAAAGTGGCTGATTGCTTGTGCGGCTTCGTTTTTGTTTTCACCGTGGCCGAAGCGCTTGCCGATGGCGGCTGCAGCATACGGCGCCAACGTATTGGCCGCCAGCTGTAAATCACCCTGTCCGCCCAGGGCGCCGGTAATCAGGGTTTCGGCGGCGCTAAGCGCACGGCTTTTGCTACCACCTATGCCCCAGCTTCGGGCTTCTTGGTAGGCTTGGGCGTAGGCGGGGGAATGGGCCAGCATCTCCTGCTGCCGTTGTGCGTTGCTTAGGCTGAGGTAGTGTTCGTAGCTGCCGTCGTTTTGTTCTTTCAGACGGCCTTCGTGGGCGGCTTGTTGTTTTTCCAGCTCTTCGGCTGCCGCTTTGGCACGGTTGCCCCTATAGGTGCCGACGGCACTGTGGATGGCGGCAGTCGATTGGGCGACGGTTTGCTGTTTGTCGAGTAGATTTTGCAGATCGGGAACGCTGTCGGCACCGTGATGGGCAGTGGCCGAATCGGTATGGATGCCGAGAGCGCGGGCACTGGTTTTTTTGCCGCCGATGGTGATGTTGCCTTCGCTGAGTACGGAGCGGGTATAGCCTTGGCTGTTGCCGCTTTCATGCTGGGGCAGGGTGGGGCTGTAGTTGAGGCCTTTGTTCATGTTCTGGCCGGCGGTTTGGGACGCACGACCAAAGGCGCTTTGATTGAAGCCGTCGCTGCCTTTCAGGCTGCCGCCGTAACCGGCACCGATACCCATGCTTTGGGCACTGTAGCTGCTTTCGTTGCGGATGTCTTCAAAGCTGAAACTGCGGGCGGTGAGCTCGTTGTGATCTTTATCTGCGGCAGAAGCGATGGCGCCGCCTTTAAGCCGGACGCTGTCGGCGGTGATGTGGTAGCCGCCTTCGCCGGCAAAGAGGCCGCTCTGGCTGCCGACGCTGCGGCTGTGGCCGTTGGCTTTGCTTTGGTTGTAGTTGCCGGATACGCTCCATGCGGTACCGAGGGCGACTTGGGCGCGGATGCCGCCGCCGCTTTGTTTGCTCTCCTGTTCGACAGTGTCCTGCGGGCTTTCGATGTGCAATGTGCCGCCGACATCGGCGTCGATGCGTTTTGCATGGGCTTGGGCACCGTTCAGTACGGTATTGCCCTTGCTGCTGAGCTGCAGTTTGTCCGATTGCAGCAGGGTGTTTTGATGGGTTTGGCTGTCGGTGCGGTTTTTGCCTTTGCCGTAGGCGGCTTCGGCGTAGATATAGACACCGGTTTGCGCACCGACGGAAACCCCGACTCCGACCTGTACGCCGGCATTGCGGTTTTTGCCGTCCTGATGTTGGCTGTCTTGGGCCGACTGCAGCCGGATATCGCGTGCGGAATCGAGGCGGATGGTGTCGCCCGCGGTAATGTTGCTGCCTTGGACGGTAATGTCGCCCTCGCGGCTGCGGATATTGATGTCGCCGCCAGCTTTCAGGCTGCTTTGCTGGCTTTGGCGGTAGTGTTGGTTTTGTTCCTTGCCGGCGGTTTTAAAGCCGAAGCCGGCTTCGACGGACAAGAGGACGGCGCCTTGCTGTCCGGTTTGGTTTTTAAGGGCGTCGGCTACTTTGCCGACGCCATCGGCCAGTTGGTAGGCTTGGGCACCAGCGGCTAGACCCTGCAGGGCGCGGGTGCGGTCGTCGGCTTTGCTTTAAGATTAATTAATTTTTAATATTTTTAATATTTTTAATATTAATGCAATTATCCCAAGTAAAATAGGAACTATTATTGGAATAATGGCGTCCTTAATTTTTTTAATGTAGTTATCTTCTTTTTGTTGCGTCTGCTCATAATCATCCTCATGTAGATATGCATTATTTATATCCTTGTAAGTCTCATTTTCATCACCAACAACTCTGGAACCATCCTTAAACGACCTTGCAATTTTTATCATTGATGATAGTAGATCATTGCTTGTGGTAATTGCAAGCAATTCTTCCCCATCATAAAAAAGAATGCTTTCCTCATCGTTTGGGTCATAAAAATATACTTCACCCATCTCGTTGCAACCTTCATGATAATTAAATTTTTCTCTTAAAAATATTGACAAGTTCTCCTTGTTTTTTAATATTTTATTTTCGTCTGAAATTTTTTTGCTGGTATTTATTATCCTAATATGGTAACCCATCATCTATCCTTTCTTGTTTGGTCATATAGTTCTTTTGCTTTATTATGTATTTCTCGCACCCCCTGAGCTGTGACTCCAACACCTGATTTAAAAGATATAATGGGGAATAGTGGATTATTCTCATCCCATGCTACCTCATAATTAACAAATATATTTTTTAATGTTTTAATGAAAGGAATGTTTAATTCAAATTTCTTTCCATTCCACTCTTCAAACGCCTCTGGAATATATTCCTTTATTAAATCTATCCCTTTTTTTGTTAATACAATTTCCCCCTGATACCACACCTCATTATCATTATTAAAAGGACTTTGTTTTGCTAAATTATGGCAAAAGTCTAAAATATCATTTTTCGTTTCAAAGTTGATAGGTTCAAGAGTTGCTAATTGACATATTAATAATCTATATATGAATTCAACTGCAAATTGCCAATCTTTGTTTCCTTGACCATGCGATGCAAAATGCATTGGAAAATAACCATCTAATGCTAAATACTCAAATTCGCATTGAATATTTTCTGCTGTCTCTAAATTCATTAAAACATCCTTATCTAGCAGGGAATTTAAATTTTAACTCTGTTGGCTTGCCTTTTAAATTAATATTTAAGTTATTTAATGTTGGGTCAGGCGTTGTTCCTGTGCCAAGGTAACGGTTGTTCCTTTTCGCCCTCGTTCTCGCGGCGGTTTTTCATCCAGCCGCTAAAGTGCTCGGTGTCGGAAATAACGGCACTGCCGATGCCGGAAGAAACTTGGCGCTCGCTCTGGCTTTGGCGGTGTTCGGCAGCACGGATGTCGATGTCGCCGCCGGCTTTAAGCAGCAGGTCGTCTTGGGAGACCAGACTGCTGCCGCTGACGGCGATATTGCCTTTTTCGGCAAGCAGACGGGTTTTACCGCCCACGGACAGGGTGCTGCCGCTGATGCTGCCGATCTCGCCCGCAGCCTGCCCCTGATCGTTAAAGGTGCCGAAGGGGGTGATATGGTCGCGGTTGTCGATGGAGAAACCGCTGCGCTTGCTGCTGCCGGTTTGCCGGCGGCTGTCGGCCGCGGCCAGCAGTCGGATGTCGTCGCGGGCATACAGCAGGGCATCGCCTTCGGCGGAGATTTGTGCGCCTTTGGCTTCGATGTTGCCTTCGGTGGCACGGATGCTGAGATGGCGGCCGGCTGTCAGCGAGCTGCCGACGGCTTCGGCGCTGCTGCCATCCTGCACCTGCGTGCTGCTGCGGCGGCGGCGGGCACAATCAGAGTCGAACCGAAACCGAGCAGCAGGCTGAAAGCCAGCGTGCCCAAATGCAAACGACAGCCTGAATGGGGTTTCGGGCTGCCTTTAATCTGCATTATGGAATCATGATTAGCCATACGGGTTTTCTGTTTTTTGCTTTTCTTCTTTAAACCATTGTTCAAAAATATTACCCGGTGTTAAATCATCTCTATGCGAGAAAAATTTTTCATATGAATAATTAGCGGATGCTTTCTGATTTACATTGTCATATATGAGTTTCAACTGAGTTGGAATTTCCTGATGATTCTCGGCAAAGACAGAGCATAGTTCCGAATAATCTTCCATTCCAAGATTAAGAAACTGCCATTGAATCTCTTTTGTATTAAAAGACTCCTTTCTCATAATTTTATTATCCACTTTAAAAAAAGCATCAAAAGACAATACGTTTCTTTCCCTTGCACCATATATATAGACAGCGGTAACCCCCTCTCCTGAAAATTCAAGTGCCAAGCTAAGCATACGTTTTTGTATTTCTGATATCTTATCTTCAAATTTCATTTTTACTTTCCTGTGTTGTAAATCTTTTCAACTTTTTTAATGCCATCAATTTCATATTGAATAACAAAATGATCTGGCCTTAAACTATTTCCCTTGTATTGTATATCAACATTTACCGTTACGCGTTTCTTTTCCATTAATGCATTTGCCCATTCATTTTCTAGAATTTTATAATTGCTTAAATTAACTCCGCTAAGCTGGGATACCAGATTATCCAACTTTGGAGACCCGCCAAATCTATCTCCCGCCAAATGACCAGCATGATCACCACTGAGTTTTCCCGGAGTATTAGGGTTATGATGAAGCCTGTCGGAACGTTTGGTTAACTGAAGCTCTTGTGCTTCCCATGTTTTTAACCGCCCAAGATGATCAGTTTGGTATATATATTCAAACTCTCCGGCTGAGACCTTTGCAAAATTCCTTTTCCTCCGACAGCCGAAACCTAACACAGGTTTTCGGCTGTTTTTGTTTCAAATATCTACTGATTCTACTCAAATACCCCCATAATCCCCCTTGGATACCTGATAATCAGGCATCCGGCCGCCTTTTAAGCAGCAACAGGCACACTTAGCCTGTTAGCCGCTTTCAAAAGGTTCAAACACATCGCCTTCAGATGGCTTTGCGCACTTACTTTGAGCAGACCGAAATAGGCTGCCCGGGCATAGCGGAATTTACGGTGCAGTGTACCGAAGCTTTGTTCGACCACATAACGGGTCTTCGACAAATATCGGTTGCGTTTGGTTTGCGCTTCCGTCAGCGGACGGTTGCGGTGTGCTTTGCGCATAATGCCGTCCTGCAGTCGACGCTCTTTCAGATGTTGCCGGTTTTCCTTACTGTCATAGCCTTTATCGGCATAGACGGTCGTACCTTTGGGCAGTCCTTCCAACAAAGGCGACAGGTGTTTGCACTCATGGGCATTGGCGGGGGTAATGTGCAGTTTCTCAATATAGCCTTCCGCATCGGTACGGGTATGTTGTTTGTAACCGAGTCTGTATAACCCGTTTTTCTTTATCCAACGGGCATCGCTGTCTTTACTCGGTGTGGTTTGGCCGCTGACTTGTCCTTCGTCATCGACTTCTATGGCCTGGCGCTGTTTGCTGCCGGCGGTCTGAATAATGGTGGTGTCAATGACGGCGGCGGATGCTTTCTCTACTTTTAGGCCTTTTTCGGTCAGTTGTCGGTTAATCAATTCCAGCAATTCGGGCAGGGTGTCGTCTTGCGCCAGCCAGTTGCGGTAGCGGCATAGGGTGCTGTAATCGGGGATGCTCAGTTCGTCAAAGCGGCAAAACAGGTTGAAGTCGATGCGGGTGATGAGGCTGTGTTCGAGCTCGGGATCGGAGAGGCTGTGCCATTGTCCGAGCAGGACGGCTTTGAACATGGACAACAGGGGATAGGCGGGACGGCCGCGGTGGTCTCTAAGGTAACGGGTTCTTTGACGGTTCAGGTATTGTTCGATCGGCTGCCAATCAATCACCTGATCCAACTTCAATAGTGGGAAGCGGTCGATGTGTTTGGCAATCATGGCTTGTGCGGTTTGCCGGAAGAAGGTGCTCATGAGAAATCCCCTAAATGTCTTGGTGGGAATTTAGGGGATTTTGGGGGGATTTTGCAAAGGTCTCAAAAGGAGAAGAAATATTACAAACAGCTGTTCCGTTAATTGAGCAAATTGATGAGTTATTTTTCGGAAAGTTGGATAACGACGAAGAACAATTTAAGCATTTTCTTGTTAGATTAAACAAAGAATAAGAATATTATTTATGTAGTTGTCAATTTTGATAGCTCCATACTATATTTGAAACTCAAAAATAGAGCATAGCTATAGAACAGAAATTTATTCAAGAGAATTACCAAAGTATTAGAAGTCCTCTGTTTTTATTTTCAAAAAGTAAAACAGAGAACATAAATGGTTGGCTCTTGAAAGCAATGTGTAAAAATTTTACGTTAATATTGTAAAATATAATGATACAATTACTCTGTTATCGGGGTTATTTTTACGTATTTTTAAGGAAGTTATCAATATTTGATTGCAACAAGTTGAAATAATTAGAGTTTTATTTTTTCATTCTTTCTTTATATAGAAACAACCGTTCTAATTATTGAGCAAATAAAAAGGCCGTCTGAAAAATATACTTTCAGACGGCCTTTAAAATGATTTCAAAGAAAATCCTACATTTGCACCGAGCCGCTGACGGTCAGGCTGATTTCTTCTGAACCCGGAGAGGCTGGTACGCCATCTTCTATTCCTGCAGCTACTTCTGCAGCAGGGATTGCACGCAACATTTTGGCGTGTGCAAAGTCGCCGCCGACTTGGCGGTTGCCGATGTGGCCCAGGTTGAGTTTAACGATTTTGTAGCTGGAGAAGCCGAGTGTTTGGGCGAGGTTTTGGGCGCGGTCTTTGAAGCGCAGGATGACGGCCTTGCTCAGTTGGTCGACGGTTTCTTCGCGTTTTTCTTTGGATACGGAAAATGAGGAGTTCTCCAAAACGGCGATATTGATGCTGTCGGCAATCAGGCGGTTGAGTGCTTCAAAGTCTTTGCTTTCTACTTTGAAGTAGGCGTGTTCTTCCCAGCCGGTTTGGGTGCGTTTGCCGTTGGTATATTGATAGCGCGGGGATGCGTTGCGTTCCATCAACTCGGCTTTAAATTTGTTGTTTTGAGAGATTTTGTTGAACTGGTTAAATTTTTTCATGAAGACTTGGTTGACGGCTTGACGGTCTTTGCCTTCTGCGTTGACGCTGAAATGCGCGGTCATGGTATCCCGCGGCACTTCCATGTTGGCGGATTCGGAAAATTCAACGATGTTGTAGTTGAGGCTTTCTGCTGCTACGGGTAGGGAGGCAGCTAGCAGTAGGGCGGTAAGGGCTGGGCGGAGCATTTTGGTTTTCCTTGTGATGCGGATTTTAAAAAAGTAATTTAGCATGAAAGATGGAAACGTTGGCTTTGGCAAGCGTAAGGATTTGTATGGGGTGAGGCCGTCTGAAAAGAAGTTATTTTGTATCCATCAGGCCGACTTCATGGGGATTGAGGCGGGCTTTTTCTTCTTGGCCTAAGCCGACCAATTTCCGCAAGCGGGTCATGTAGGCATTGACGTCAAGGCCCCGTCCGTAGCGTTGTGCTTCCCAGATGGTTTCTGCCAAGGCTTCCATCATATCGTGTTCGGCTTTGACCCAGTCGCCGTTGTAACGGGCGCAAAGTTGGTGGTGGATAGCACGGATGCCCGGGGGCTGGTTGATGGTGCTTTGCTCTTGCAGGGAAAGGTGTAGAGACATGTGCAGGAATGGGTTGCTTTCGCCGTCTTCGGGCAACCATTCTTTATCTAAATATTGTTCGATGTCTTCGAGATAGTGTCCGTATTCGGGATGGGCTTCGATAATGCGCAAAGCTTTTTGTTGCAGGCCGTCCAATTGGAGCGGTGCGAGCCTGTGTTGCCAGACGTTGGCAAAGAATCGGCGGACATCGTGGGTGTTTACGTCATACATGATGGGTGTGATTTGATTTTGGGATATGTGATTATATAGCGATTGCGATAAAAAAGGCCGTCTGAAAAATATGTTTTCAGACGGCCTTTGTTTTGCAGGGTTTAGCGGCGGTCGATGATTCGGTAATACACTTCGCCGTCTTGGACATAGCCCAATTCGACGCGGGCAATTTCGGCGATAGCCTCTTGTCCGTGTGCCAAATCTTCAACTTCCGCATTGAGGAAATTGTTGCGCAAAGTGAGCGTTTGGTTTTTTTCCTCCTGACGGACGAGCTGCTCCTGCAATTCTTCCGTATGCCCGACGCTGCCTTTACCAAACCAAAGGCTGTACTGACAGCACAAAAGTGCGAAGGTTAAAACAAAAGTCACCCACTTCATACAATCAATATCCTATATTCTGCTTATTTGCCCAATTGGTAGAATGCGGCTTTGCCAGGGTAGTAAGCGGCTTCGGCCAATTCTTCTTCGATGCGCAACAATTGGTTGTATTTCGCCATGCGGTCAGAACGGGACAGGGAGCCGGTTTTGATTTGCATACAGTTGGTGGCAACTGCCAAGTCGGCAATGGTGCTGTCTTCGGTTTCGCCGGAACGGTGGCTCATTACGCTGGTGTAGCGGTTGCGTTTGGCCAAGTCAACGGCTTTCAGGGTTTCGCTCAAAGTACCGATTTGGTTTACTTTAACCAGCAATGCGTTTGCCACGCCTTTTTCGATGCCTTCAGCCAAGATTTTTGGATTGGTTACGAACAAGTCGTCGCCGACCAATTGAACTCGGCCGCCCAATTTTTCGGTCAACAGTTTCCAGCCTTCCCAGTCGTTTTCGTCCATACCGTCTTCGATAGAAACGATTGGGAATTCGTTAACCAGGCCTTCCAAGTATTCGGCAAATTCTGCGCTGGTGTAAGAGCGGCCTTCGGCTTCCAGATGGTATTGGCCGTCTTTGTAGAACTCGCTGGATGCGCAGTCCAGGGCGAACAATACGTCTTCGCCTGCTTTGTAGCCTGCGGCTTCGGTTGCTTCTACGATCAGTTGCAGGGCTTCTTTGTGGCTGTTCAGGTTAGGTGCGAAACCGCCTTCGTCGCCCACGGTAGTTGGGAAGCCTTTGGCATCACACAGTTTTTTCAGTGCGTGGAAAATTTCGGCGCCGCAACGCAGGGCTTCGCGGAAAGATTTTGCGCCGACAGGCATAATCATGAATTCTTGGATGTTCAGGCTGTTGTTGGCATGTTCGCCGCCGTTGATAACGTTCATCATTGGAACAGGCAGAGCCATTGGGCCTGCGCCGCCCAAGTAACGATACAGAGGCAGGCCTGCATCTTCAGCGGCTGCGCGTGCTACGGCCATAGAAACGGCCAAAGTGGCGTTGGCACCCAAGTTGCCTTTGTTTTCAGTACCGTCCAATTCGATCATGATTTGGTCGATATAAGATTGTTCGTTGGCATCGATACCGATGAGGGCTTGCGCGATTTGGTTGTTGACGTGGTCAACGGCTTTCAATACGCCTTTGCCTAAGTAACGGGATTTGTCGCCGTCACGCAGTTCCAAAGCTTCTTTTTGGCCGGTTGATGCGCCGCTAGGTACGGCCGCGCGTCCCATAACGCCGGATTCCAACAATACGTCACACTCTACGGTAGGGTTGCCGCGGGAGTCCAAAATTTCGCGTGCAAAAATATCAACGATTGCGCTCATGAATATCTCCAAATAGGATGGTAAAAGAAAAGTAGCTTTGTTACGTTTCAGACGGCCTTAAGGATGATTGCCAAAGTCTGATGAATGCAGACATTATACCGTCTTTGCCAAGTATGGCATCGGAGTCGGCATGAAACCGACTGTAAGTTTGTTTCACGTCAATATCGCTCAAACAAATATAAGCCGTATAGTGTAACATTTTTTACCCTTTTTAGGGTGAAAAGCTGATTAAATAAGGCATAAGGCCGTCTGAAAAGCGGATTAGCCTGCTCCCAAAATCATCGAGCCTACACCGTCATCGGTCAGCACTTCCAAGAGCAGGGCGTTGGGAACGCGGCCGTCTATGATATGCGTGGCTTTGACACCGCTTTTGGCGGCTTCGACGGCAGAGGCAATTTTAGGCAGCATGCCGCCGTACAGCGTACCGTCTTCAATCAGTTCGTCAATGCGGCTTGGCGTCAGGGTGGTCAATAATTTGCCTTCTTTATCCAGTACGCCGGGGATATTGGTCATCATCAGCAGTTTTTCAGCTTGAAGTTTTTCCGCCAGTTTGCCGGCAACTAAGTCGGCATTAATGTTGAACGCTTCGCCGTTTTGGCCTACGCCGATGGGGGCGATGACCGGAATGCAGCCGCGCTCAACCAAACCTTCCACCAAACGGGTGTCGATGTCGGCCACGGTGCCGACTTGACCGATGTCCACACCTTTTTGTTCGGGCGTATCGATCAGGAGTTTTTCCGCTTTGATGAAGTGGTTGTCCCGGCCGGTAATGCCGACGGCGCGACCGCCGAAGGTGGTAATCATAGAAACGATTTCTTTATTGACGTGTCCGCCCAAAACCATTTCTACGATGTCCATGGTTTCGCTGTCGGTCACGCGCATGCCTTGAACAAATTCCCCTTTTTTGCCGACTTTTTCCAACATTTCATTGATTTGTGGACCGCCGCCGTGAACGATGACGGGATGCAGGCCGATTAGTTTGAGCAGGACGACATCGCGTGCGAAACCCTCTTTTAAGGCAGGTTCGGTCATGGCATTGCCGCCGTATTTGATGACGATGATGGAGCCGGAAAAACGGCGGATATATGGTAAAGATTCGGCAAGGACGCGCGCTTTGATGGCAGGGGAGACAGATTGTTGCTGGGTCATGGTTTCTACCTTGTTTCATGATTTCGGCCTTTATCTTAATCCCAAAGGCCGTCTGAAACAATATTTCCAGGCGCTTGAAATCCTGTTAAATCAGTTAAATGGTTGAAACCAGCCTCATGCAAACGGTAAAATGACGGTTTGCTTCGGCCTCTTCGCCGATTACTAAGGATACCCATGATGAAAATCAGCACCCAATTCGATGCCGGTTCGGTCGTTGTCAAAGACTTGAGCAACCCTGCCGATATCCGCCTCGCCCTGCGTCCCGACAATGCTTCGGAGTTTGCCCAATGGTTTTACTTCCGTTTGCAGGGTGCGGCCTATCAAAACTGCGTGATGCATTTTGAAAATGCGGCGGACGCTGCGTATCCTTTGGGCTGGGAGGACTATCAGGCTTGCGCCTCTTACGACCGCCAAAATTGGTTCCGCGTGCCGACCAGCTACGAAAACGGCGTGTTGACCATCAATCATACGCCTTTGTCCAACAGCGTTTACTACGCTTATTTCGAGCCTTATTCCAACGATCAGCATTTGAACCTTTTGGGCGATGCGCAGGGCAGTGGCTTGTGCCGTATCGACGATTTGGGCAGCACTGTTCAAGGCCGCGATATTAATCTGTTGACCATCGGCAACCAAGTCGAAAGCGACATGAAAGTCTGGATTATCGCCCGACAGCATCCGGGCGAAACCATGGCGGAATGGTTTGTCGAAGGTTTGCTGGGCCGTCTGCTTGATCCGCAAGATCCGACCGCGCGCATGCTGCTTGACCGTGCGACTTTCTACATTGTGCCGAATATGAATCCGGACGGTTCGGTTTTGGGTAATCTGCGCACCAATGCCGCCGGCGCCAACCTCAACCGCGAATGGGAAACCCCGACTTTGGAGCGAAGCCCCGAAGTCTTTACCGTCCGCGAGAAAATGATGGAAACCGGCGTGGATTTGTTCTTGGATATTCACGGCGATGAAGGTCTGCCGTTTGTCTTTGTGGCCGGTACCGAAGGCGTGCCGAACTACAACGAGCGCATCGAAGCCTTGGAAGACCAATTCAAACTCGCGCTGCTCAATGCCAGCCCAGATTTCCAAGACGATTACGGCTATGACAAAGATGCGCCGGGTCAGGCAAACATGACTTTGGCGACCAACTGGGTCGGCAATCATTTCAACTGCCTTGCCTATACTTTGGAAATGCCGTTTAAAGACAATGCCAACCTGCCGGACGACGATTTCGGCTGGAACGGCCAACGCTCGCTGCGCTTGGGCGAGGCCATGTTGTCTGCTATTTTGAATGTGGTTGACGATTTGCGTTAAACCGTCCGACACTGCATACAGGCCGTCTGAAAGTTCAGGCTTTCAGACGGCCTTTGAGATAAGGAACACACATTATGATGATACATCCCCAGTTTGATCCGGTGCTGATCAGCATCGGCCCGCTTGCCATCCGCTGGTATGCCTTGAGCTATATTGTCGGCTTTATCCTGTTTACGATTTTGGGCCGCCGCCGTATCGCGCAGGGCAATTCTGTGTTTACCAAAGAAACACTCGACGATTTCCTGACTTGGGGTATCTTGGGTGTCATCTTGGGCGGCCGTATCGGCTACGTTTTGTTTTATAAATTTTCCGACTATCTGGCCAACCCGTTGGATATTTTCAAAGTGTGGGAAGGCGGCATGTCGTTTCACGGCGGCTTTTTGGGTGTGGTCGTTGCCATGTGGCTGTTTGGCCGTAAGCACAACATCAGTATCTTGAAATTGATGGATACCGTTGCGCCGCTCGTACCGCTGGGCTTGGCTTCCGGCCGTATCGGCAACTTTATCAACGGCGAACTTTGGGGACGCGTGACCGAACTCAATGCTTTCTGGGCAATGGGTTTTCCGCAAGCGCGTTACGAAGATGCGGAAGCTGCGGCGCACAATCCTTTGTGGGCAGAATGGCTGCAACAATACGGCATGCTGCCGCGCCATCCGTCTCAGCTTTACCAGTTTGCCCTTGAAGGCATTTGTCTGTTTGTCATTGTTTGGATTTTCTCGAAAAAACCACGTCCGGCCGGACAAACGGCAGCATTGTTCTTGGGTGGTTACGGATTGTTCCGCTTTATTGCCGAATTTGCCCGCCAGCCTGACGACTATCTCGGCCTATTGACTTTGGGCTTGTCCATGGGTCAATGGTTGAGCGTGCCGATGATTGTATTGGGCGTGATTGGTTTCGTTTGGTTTGGCCGTAAAAACAGTGTTGCCAAAGCGTAAATAAAACAAGAATAAAGGCCGTCTGAAAAGGTTTTCAGACGGCCTTTTTATGGCTTCAAGCAAACGGATTTTGGGCTTAACCGAAAAAGCCCATTTTGACTTGAATGAGTTTTTCCAACTCCGGCAGGACGCGGCGGCGTGAGACGAAGAAGATAATGTGGTCGCCGTCTTGGAGGATGGTTTCGGTGTGGTGTCCCATGATGACCTCGCCGGTTGCGCCGCGGACGATGGCGGCGATGTAGCAGTCGCTTGGCCATTTGATGCCGCTGATGCGGCGGCCGACGATGGCGGAAGTATTTTTATCGCCGTGTACCACCACTTCAATGGCTTCGGCCGTACCGCGGCGCAAAGGATGGACGGCAACGACGTCGCCGCGGCGGATGTGGGCGAGGATGGAGCCGATGGTAATCAGGTGGGGGGAAACGACGATATCGATTTTGTTGCCTTCGAGCAAATCGACGTAGCTTGAGCGGTTGACGATGGTAATCACGCGTTTGGCGCCAAGGTTTTTCGCCAACAGACTGGACATGATGTTGTTTTCGTCATCATTGGTCAGTGCGCAGAAGACGTCGATTTCGTCGATGTATTCTTCATCCAGTAGGGTTTCGTCGGTGGCGGAACCTTGCAGGACGAGGGTGTTGTCCAGATTCTCGGCTAGCCATTCGGCGCGGTGGGGTTTGTATTCGATGATTTTGATGTCGTATTTGGATTCGAGCTGTTTGGCGAGGCGGTAGCCGATGTTACCACCGCCGGCAATCATGATGCGGCGGGTACGCGCTTCTTTGGGGCGCAGTTCGCGCATGATGGCTTCAACGCTGCTGATGTCGGCGGCAAAAAGTACCTCGTCGCCTTCGATGATGACGGTTTGCGGCGTGGGGACGATAAGGCGGTTGTTGCGGTAGATGGCGCAGATTTGGCAGTCCACGCCTTCGAGCAGGTGTTGGTTGATGTCGGCAATTTCACGGCCGATCAGCAAACCGCCTTTGCGGGCTTGAACAATCACCATACGCACTTTATCGTTGGCAAAACTGAGTACCTGCAATGAGCTGGTGTAGTTGAGCAGGCCGACGAGTTGTTCGGTAACCAGTTGTTCGGGGC